>CAZVIY010000003.1:0-193901 GCA_964627425.1 uncultured Gemmatimonadota bacterium | reverse complement strand
TGTCCACGTTTCAACCGTTGCTTTTGTCCAAGATTAGACCGTTGGTGACAGCACTGGCTGGAGGAAATCCTGTACCTCGAGTTGGCCGATTCCGTGCCGGAGGAAGTGCAGGTCCTGTTCGAGGTGGCGCGTGGAGCCATGGTCTACGGGTGGTTCTTCTACCCCCTCTATATGCTCGGGACGGAGCAGCTCACCCGGGTCGGTGAGGCTGCGGTAGCCTTCAAATGGGACCGGCTCGACGCCCCCGAGGAAACTGTCACCTTCGGAGCGCGGGTGGACTGGCTCCGAGCCCGCGGGCACCTCTCGGAGGAAGAGGAGGCGCGGTGGCACAGCCTGCGGCAGCTGAGAAATTCTGCCTCTCACCCAAAGAAGCAGCGCATCATCAACCAGGCCATGGCTCTGGGCCTGTTAGAGAGCGTGGTGCGAGACGTGAATCGGCTGTTTGAGATCTAAGGACCGCCGAATTTCCACCCCACTGCTTGCGCCCCGACTCTTCACTTCGGCTTCGATTGACGGTTCTCAATCCATTCGGTCGCTTCGTCCATTTCGTGATACATCATCCTCACAACCGAACGAGGAGTTACAAAATCGAAGACGGCTCGTTGCCACATGCCCGGCCCAAGCGTGATACGCCAGTCTTCGGTGTCGGTCACCAAAAAGTTGTCAGAGAATTGCATTGGACTAGCTGCCTTGTCTCGCTCTGCATACTTGGCCCGCTCAGACTTCTTCGACCACCGAATTGGTAAATCCATCCTTTCTGAGAGGGAGATCAGGCCTTCGGGATCTAAATAGACAAAGACTCTAAGCCGGCCAAATACGATGTCCATCCGAGTTTCTAGGTCAGCCGCCAACAGCCAAGGTGCAAGGTAGGCGCCACAGAATAAAGAGTCTCGAAAGTCAACGATGGGCTGGACACGGTCTTGAATCTTCTCCAAGCCTTTCGGCCCCTCCTCTAGAAAGCTTGGCTCATCTGGCTCTAGCATCCGGTAAATTAAATCAAGTACCGCAATATCTGGAAGCCCCGTATCTGAACGGTAAGCGACCACGAAGAGTGTTCCATCAAGACCCTTCACATAACCATTGGATTTCTGTGCCTCCTCCACCACCTTTAGAAAATCCTTTCCCCAGAAGTCGGTGTCTGCCTCCTCCCTTGATATTTTGATTGGTTCTCCAGTTCGGACATCTTCTCCCTTTTCGGTGCGTATCACCTCCCAACTACGTTTCAGGCGATCCTCCTGTCGCTGAATACGCTCCAGTTGGTTGATGCCACTCTGGCCGTACTCCGCTTTAAAGTCCCTGAGTTGCTTTGGATCGGGTTCGCCGGTAGAACCTAGCACATCGAGGATTCTTCTGTTTACCTTACCCTGTTTGAGTTCAATCGAGACAAGATTAGGGGGAGGACCCAGGGGAGCCGTCCGCAAAACATCTCCCGCGGCAATGCTAGTGGTAAGATCCGTGATGAGAGAAAATGAGTAAGGATTCCGCCGGTTCTCCCGCTCTACATACCGTTGCGCCGAACGTAGAGCTGCCTCAGAAACGGACGGTTGGTGCCGCCGATACATGAGCCGCCGGATCGCCCACTTTTCATCTCGGAATGCTTGGAGCGCAAGGGTGTCCGCCAGCGACCGCAAGGCCCATTCTCGATTTTTGAGGATGTTCAGTTTTTCCAGATACCGTTTCTCGTTCTCATTGTTGAGGGTTCTTCGCGCATCTTTTAGGTCAGTCTCAGTTTGATCTTGCAGATCACTCGTCTCGATCATCTTCTCGAGAATCTTGTTTTGACCCCTAGCATGGCCCCGGTGGCAGAGCTTCACAAACCTCTTCCGGGCCTTCTTGCTTCGCTTGATGAGTTTGAGTGACCCGCCCTCACGCCGGAACGCTTCGACACCTGCAGCGTGAAGATCATGATGTATCTCCCGTATGAGTGGTTCAAACTCTTCTAATTCTTCATGCTCCAGTTCCCACGGGTCATCAAGCCTATGATGGGGCACGGGACCACCTCCGCTGTGCACTCCAGAAATCAGGCCGGACGGCAAGGATTGCCAACACTGTGTGAATGTGCATAAGCTCCCTCCCCCGGGCCAGAAGCAACACATTCATCAATCGAGGTGCGCCTAAATCTATGACGATCTCCCAAAGCTAGCTGCCACCGAGCACAAGAAACGAAGAAGTCTACATTGCCGCCCTTCAGCTCTATGAGAGTAAGATAGTGTTAACGACCTGGGTCGTCGAGATACGGCGAAGATACGCCGAGATGTGCTTCTCGAGGACAGCTCAACTCAAGCAGGGATACGCCGAACATTTGGCAGGCGGCCCGACGTGGACTTCTCCGTCGCCCAGGAGACATTGGAAGACACGGCGTTGCGCCGGTTTTCAAGATCTCCCGCGCTTATCCGTCTGTGTCCGTCTACATCCGAGAGAGCCCGTCGCTCCGAGACATTTTCGATCTGGCTTTCCGTCTGCATACCCCCGCGTCGGCGTAAATCCCTCTCCGCGGGACACAGTTCAGGGCACACCCTACGGGGCTAAAAAAGAACGCCAGCTAATCCTCAGCCACGACGGTGTACTCCTGCAGTTCCTCCGGGTAGTTCTTGAACACTTCCATCCACTGGGCGTGGATGGTCAGAAGGGCTTGCAGGGGAGCATCCTCTTCCTCACCGAGGTGCGCGAGAACCTCATCGGCGAGTGCAAGCGCACCCTGCTCTGGCTTTCCCTCACTTTCCATCGACTCCCGAAGAGCGGGAGTGTAAGCCCGAAAACGATCCTCGAGAAACCCGAGGTACTCCTCCCGTCGGTCCCCCGACAAACCCGCCTCCTGCGAGACACGAGTCATGAGATCAGCAAACCGCTCTCGCATGCGCTCTTGAACAGCGTGTGAGTACTCGGGAACTACCTGATTCACAATGACATCAAAGAGGAACAGCTGGTAGGCAACGAGTTCGGCTTGCTCCTGAACGTCAGTCAGCACTACACCCGTCGATCCGAGCATATCCTGAACGGCGTCGTCCCCGCTAACCGCAAGCTCTACCGCGGCGTTAACTATCAGATGAGCCATCTCATCTGGGCTCACCTCGGTTCTCTTGGAGCCAAAAAGGCTATCGAAAAAGCCCATTACCCTCTCCGCTGTGGGGATTCAGGTCTCATTCCCCGCTACTCGGGAGGCCCAAGACAACAGGTATCGGCAACCAAGCCGTTATACAGGCGTTGGGCCTCCAATCGGACGTGCACAAATGCGAAGACTATGAATGGGGACAGGATAACACCTATCACGAGCCACCAGCCGTCAGTCGAAATAGGCTTTGCCGGACCATGGATTCCCCAAACCAGCGTAACGAGAGAGGCCGTAGCCAAGAGAAAGGCGAAGTACGTCGCCGGCTTGGGATCTCTCTCTGGGGGGGCTATGAGGCCACGTGTAAGCGCAGTCGCCTCGAGCACCAGTACAACGAATGAAAGACCTGCTACAACAAGAGCGGGGATCCCCAATGCTTCCCCGTACAGCGGATCGACGACGCTAGCTGGTACTCCAAAGCCCATTGAGACAACTCCTGCCAAGCAGACGGCGGAGCCCAACACGCTGACCAAGGCCAGATCCTTCCCGAGCATCAGTCGCAATCGCAGGTCTCCAAACTCACTATGGGCCCGGGGGGACTTCCAGATCCACCTCTGTGCATCAAGCCACGGGGTCTCTCCTTGCTCCTGTAGCATCTCAAGCTGTTCGTATTCAGTCCTCGCCTTCATCCAGTCACGAAGCGGGTCTCGATCATCGTCCTTCCGGGCAACGGCCGTCCACAGGAGGGTTGCAACCCCGTCCATAACCACGCCTACCACATACGCCCCAAGTAAAAGTAGAACCGCCGTAGCGAGGGTGCCGCGAGGCTCAACGCCGCGAGCAGCGAGGTTCATAGGCAAATGCTGCCAAAGCGAATCAACGCCAGGAAAGGTCCGATCCAAGAATAGGGCAAAGAATAGCACTCCTACAGCCAGTGCGGCCACGCCGGTAATCAACTGTGCAACCGCACGAGGTCCTATCGAGAGGATCGACGGGCCAGAGGACAGAGAACTATCCATATCGTCGATTAGATTAGCCCGAAGCGGAAGGAAAAGTCCACTCCGTAGGTCACCGCTCACCACGTATCGAAGGGGCTGGCTACTTCCTCACGTGGGGGCTCAAGCACCAAACTGGACAGTCCGGCCGGTTCTAGAAACCGGCACAAAGCGCGGCGCCACCGAGATCCTGAGCGGTGTGTGACCTGACGGATGGCCTCGCAGGGCGACAATTGGCCTGATCCGCCCCCCTCCCCCCATCCAGGAGACGCCGAGTGTTACTGCCCCTCGGGGCGGGGGCAGTAACACTGCTTCGCGCACACGAGGCCGAGTTCCGCCGCCAGGGGCTCGTTCAGCAGAACGAGGAGAAGATCCGCAACTCACCCCAGCGAAACGTCGGTCGCCGGAAGACGGACACGGCCCTGGGAGCGGCGCTGGAGCCGATGACTATGCACTACGCCACCTTCAGCCCGAGCTACGGAGAGGTGGCCGATTACTTCGACCACGTGGGCGCGGAGTTGGGGCTGGGGACAGCCTCGGCAGCCCGGAGATCAGGGGACACTCCCCGACGAGGGGTCGTCCAACAGCCAGTGGCTGTCTGCCCGATATTTATGATCGGGTTGATCAAACCGTAGCATCTAACCTGACCTCCGGCGATATCGTGAAGTAGGAGCAGAATACCCTTCTCAGGGATTTGAAGCACCTACACTATGCTGATTCGTCATCCCCAGTAACCAACTCTCTCCGATCTTCAAGAAGCTGTCGAAGGTCATCGGCCAGAGACTCCCGAGACTCGCTATCTGCTTCGTCGGCCAATGCACCGTCCACGGGAAGATTGCCGTACCATCTGTCAACCATTCTCTCCATAATCTCGTGGCGCGTCTCTGAAGGTAGTTCGGCCAGATAAGGATCAATGCTGGTAAGCTCGAGTTGCAGCTGCCTATTAATCCGCTCGCGGCGGAGATGCTCACGCCCTTGCCGTACCGCATACGCAGCAAGGACACCTATGGTACCCAACAGCGTGAGTTTACCAAGAAATCCTTGCCATTCAAACTGCCGAGCAAATACGTCTTCCGTTACTAGCCAATAAGAGGCCCAAATAAGGCCACACATTGCAAGAACTGCAATTCCCCGCCAACCATATCCAGCATATCTTTCATAGTCCGCTTGTTTTTCAAAGCCACGCGCCCTTCCAGACGCGGCGATAAGATTCATCATATTATTCACCTTATCCCGACTTTGCTCCATCTCGTCAATAAATTCTTCTCCTCGGTTCCGAATTTCTTTAATTAGTTTATCAGTATCGTTATTAAGTTCACTTTTGAGTTGGTTGAAATCTTCGCGACGCTCTTCTTCGCTGGTCTCAAAGCTGTTCTCAAACCGATCGAGTGCATCGCTAATACGCTGCTGCTGATGATTGACATCCTTCTCTAATTGCTGAAGCTCGTCCGAGATCTCTGACGTCAGGGTGTCCTGTTTCTCCCGAGTCGCATTCTCTACCGCCTTGATCCGAGATGAGATCGTTCCTTCTAGTTCCTCCACCTCCTCCTGTAATTCCTCGAGAGAAGAAGCAGCCTGCGAGTTCACCGCCTCAACCTCAGACTGTAGATTGTGGATTAGCTGACCAACAGACTGACGAAAACTAGTCGCGTCGCGCTGAAGGCTACCAATCTCTTCACGTGGTCCTGGACCCGGCACTTCAGCCGCAAAGCGGAGCATACGGTCACCGTAGAATGCAGCGTTTTTGGTGGCTGGCGCAGGGGATATGTGGCTCAGCTCACCCGTCTCTACGTACTGCTGGACAGACTGGGTAGCGTTGGACGCCGTACCTTGAATTTGGTCAAGGGTCTGGCCGGATACTAGAAACGGATCAGCCTGATCTAGGCTACCTTTAACATATTGAGCGACCGCTTTTAAGCGCTCTAACGCTTCAACCGCTTCGGCATCCTTAGCCTCATGGGCTGCATGTGCCGCATCGTCTAGAGTCTCTCTGAGAGCGTCCAGTTCCCCCCAAACTTCGTGGCCTTCGAAGCGATCATCCCATGAAGTCATCAGTCACCCCCGCGTTTCCTTAGAAAATCATCAACCGCGCTTACCAAATTTAGTCACCGAATACCGGAGCCACAACAGTGCCTAGATATACACAAAACCAACTCTTCCAGCCTTTGAACGATCATCATCGAACCATATCAACATCTAAGTCACTCATCCTCACCAGAGCACGTATGGACGGCACGATTTGAATTGAGCAGCCTCAGATCTCCGAGCCACGAAATTGAGCATTATGCCAGCTTCTAGGATATTTCGCTTCAGTGTCCAGCTAAATACTGTCAGGCAAGAGACGACTTGAGTCGGCTACTTGCAATCGGAGATTCAGTCTTGGGGTCAAGCCGACACATCGACTTCCTTCGTTTAAACTACCCGATCATTGCATCTATCCGGCAAGGTAATTATTGTTACCACTCATCCGAGTGGGCGCGAAAACTATAACATTAACATAAGAAATACGGTTGATTGAGCTAACTGACCTTTCACGAAACAATCTTCAATTACTAATTGAAGCAGCAACCTCACTAACCACGCTGCTCCTTACAATAATTACCGTCACTCTCACGATAATTATACTTCGTCATACGGCCAAGCCAAACTTAAAAGCAACCGTCGATGGCAACAGACGAGTGGCCCCTGGTGACGATACTCTTCTCACATTTCACCTTAACAATATCGGCCATTGGTACGGATCTCCTCCGGCGACTAGCATTGATGTATTCGTTAATGTTGAACCCGATTTGGAGCCAAAGGTATTACGGTACGGCTCCGACTTAGAACGAGAAACAAGAAATGTGAGGCGGGGTGTCGGGCCCAGCAAGTATCTGCACGCTTCAGGCATTATCCTCTTTTACGAGGAGCCCGGTGAAAGTCTCGAACTCGTTGTTGGCGCTCCTCAAAAAACTGGTACCTACAATATCTGGCTTTCCGCTCGAAGTTCGGAAGGGGGGCATGTATCCAAAAAGACTAAACTGCGGATTGTTGATCCTTCAGAAGAGCGAGGCGCTCTACATCAATTCTTTAGTTCAATATGGTCTCGCCAATAAACCGTCGAACTTTAGCTGGACGAGCTCTTATTATGCGCTCATCTGTACAGTTACCGAGAACTTCAACACCTAAAATAAAAGAATGAATATATCCGTCTCTGGCTTAACAAGCGCCGGTAAGACTACACACTCTCACCTTATCGCAGGTCAGTTTGGTATAGGGTATATTTCCGCATCTCAGCTGCTACTCAATGAAGCAGCAAAACAACGACCAAGTAGCCTCGACTCGACTGCTGCGATAAAGAATCGGGCGTTTTGGGGCACCGAGGATGCGCAGAAACTATGGGCAGATCAGGAGCTTGCTGCGAAGGTCGACGACGGATTGGTGCATCTTCATAACGAATCGGATTTCCCGGTAGTATTCGATTGCTTGAGCCTGCCGCTACAAGATCTAGATTCCTGTTTTTCGATTTGGCTTTCGTCCGATCTAGAGTCTCGGATTAAGAAGACAATTGTTAGCCATGGAGGTAATATCAATTACGATGACGCGAGGGAATTGCTAGCGAGCAAGGACGGCGCAATACGAAGTGATTTTCATGAAAGGTTTGGTGTTGACCTTAGTCCGAATGGAAAGAAATATGATCTGGTCGTGGATATTAGTGCTTGTATTGAAACGCCTACAGTAAAATCATCCTTCAAGAGCATTGAGTATGTACATACCTTTCTTCAGCCTATAATCAAATGGATCTTGCTCGGAGATGAGGGCTCCCGTCGTCGAGCGATGAGGGCTTTAGAATCAGTCAGCCACTCTAAAGTGGTTAAGGCGCCGGAAGCACTCGTACACCAAGAAAGAGGGGGTTCGTGATTTTGGGATCCGTCACCTGCGTAGCCCATGACTGACACTTGACGGTCGCCCATCAGAAGCTCGGCGACAGAGTTGTTCCCTGTAAACACTCCTGGAGGAGCGAGCGAGTCGTTTCCAGCCGCGACCGCCACAAGCCCCGCTCCCCGATCACGATCCTCCGGACGCCGCCCCCCCGGGGGGGTATTCTTGGCACTCCATCTGTTAGAAGGTCAGACAGACGCCTACCTTGAGGGGGATACTCACAAATAGCCCGCTCTCCCCGACGCTCTCATCGACTGTACGGAAGAGGGTAGCATTGTTCCCGGCATGCGTGAAAAGCCCCCGCGCCCGGAGGTACGGCGTAAATGCGTCGGTTACGGCATAACGCGCTTCCAGTCCCGCGTGCCACGCGAACCGTTGCTCATCCAACCGGACAAAGCGAGACCCAATCGGTTCGGGAAAAGGGTCGGAACCCAGCAGGGAGAGTCCGGTGCCGAACTCCGCCCGGATCCCCCATGGGCTGCTTGCGGGTCCGAGGTCGGCGTCAGCTCCCAGGAAGAAGAACCACTGGTCCACGTCGACACCTCTGGTGCTGTGGTCCCTACCGGGATGGAAGAGGAACTCGACATCAGTGCGCAAACGAAATCGGTCACCGAGGGGGTGGGCCAACCCAGCCCCGAAACCGTATCCGACATCGGCTACCCGCCCGAGGTTTCCTACTGGGATCGCGATTCCACCGCGGGCAGACACATCAAGAGCACGCGTCTGAGCCTGACTCTCGGCGGACACGCCCATTACAGCCATTGCGGCGAGCATTGGAACAATCCCACTGCGGATCGAATGGATACGGGACATGAATTCCCTCCTCGGATTCACGCGCCAGGAACAAACCCCGCCCAGACTATATTTTTTCCAATAGATATGTTCCTGTCCGTACGCACAAGTACTGCTCCAACGTTCGCATAGCACAAGGGCCATCAGACAGGCGCTAAATTTTGATCTACGCCAACCCGTCCCCAGATGAGTCAGCGCACCTAGCCAACGAGGTTAGCGCCAGCACCGTAGCAACTGCCTTAGCACGTATCCCAACGCACTCTTGACCCGCATTTCGATCTGCGAATCGCCGCTCATGTCTCACCCATCCCCAATGAAATGGAGTCGCAGTCTTGCGGGTCGATACGGTACAGGAGACCCCCCACGAGAGGATGCCGGTGACGGCCGGGATCGACCGGGTCACGCCGCGTTTTCTTCACGGCCTCCGGTTCCTATACTGCTCGGGTAGAAGGGCACCCGCCTCGTCCACCGACTCCTCTAGCCGGGGACCGGGTCCATGTCGCTTTATTCAACCGGAGCCCGTGTAAGAGTCCTCCTGTCGCTCGGCGTCCTTACGATGGTCGCCGCATCGGCATCCGCTCGACCCCAGCTGGCGGACTCCCGGGTCAGGCTCGATTGCCCACGCTCGTTCGACGACATCCTCGTTCACGAGGATCTCGTCTACGCTCGACCCGAAGGAGGTCCACTCCGGCTCGATCTCCACGTTCCTGCGGACACGGCCCAGCCCGCCCGTTCGGTCCTGCTCGTCCACGACCTTCGACAGGACAGGAAGGGACCTCTCGCGTGTATGGCCTCAGCGCTTGCGTCGGCCGGCCTGGCGGCGGCGACGATCGAATATCGCGGCCCGTATGAGCGCCTCTATCCGGCCGCGCTCGAGGACGTCCTGGCGGCGACTCACTGGCTTCGCTCCAATCGGGAGACGTACGGGCTCGATGCCGGCCCGGTCGCCGTGGCGGGCGAGGGGTTCGGCGGCTATCTCGCGGCCCTGGTCGGGCTGTCGGCTCCCGGAGAGATACAGGGCGTAACGGCAATTGGCGCTCCCATGGACCCCGCCAGCGGCGATGCCCCCTGGGCCCCCTGGCGGTACCCGTTCGACTATCACGCCTTCCTGGGTTTCCCCGAGGCGCAGCGACCGGATCTCTGGAAAGAGGCGTCTCCACTCTCGCACACGGCACGTAACCCGAACCCCCACGACGAGAGCGCTGCTTTTCGATCGCCGTCGTTTCTGCTGCTGAACGGAGCGGCGGACGATCCGGCGCTGATCGGCCAGTCGGAAGAGATGGCAGACGCGCTGCAGGATGGGAGCGGACGGGTGCGGGCGGCCACGGTGGAGGGTTTCGAGAGCAACGCCCTCGTCGAGGACGAGGCCGGGCGAGACCGGGCCGTCGGGGAGCTCGTTCGCTTCTTCGAGGACGCCCTCTGGCATCCCCCCTCCAGCGTGGTCCTCCGCCGCGATAACGTCTACGCGAGCCCCGAGGGGCGGGATCTCCACCTGGATCTCTACACTCCGCGACAGACCGGCGAACCGGTTCCCGCCGTCCTCTTCCTCCACGGCGGAGGCTGGTTCTTCGGGGACAAACGGGACATGGAGAAAGGAGCGGCGGAGCTGGCGTCCCACGGTTTCGTCACCGCATCGGTCGAGTATCGTGAAGCGGACGAGCGTATTTATCCAGCCGCGGTGGATGACGCCAAGGCGGCCGCCCGCTGGCTCCGCGCGCACGCCGGAGAACTGGGGGTCGATCCCGACCGGATCGGAGTCGTGGGCAGCTCGGCGGGGGCACATCTGGCTTCCCTGCTGGGCGTCACCCCCGATCGGAAGTACTTCGGGGAACCGAGCGGCCCGATGGAGCCGTCCGCATCCGTGCAGGCGGTGGCACCGATCAGCGCGGTCGTGAACATGCCAGCTCACATCAACCGGAACCGGGGGGCGCCCACGGACTTCCTGGGCGTTCCCCTGGCCCAGGACCCGGAGCTCTGGCGGGAGGCCTCTCCCGTCGAACACATCGGGTCGGACGCGGCCCCGTTCCTCTTCCTCCACGGGACCGAGGACCAGCTGACGAGCCATGCGGAGGTGGTGGCGATGGCCGAGCGGCTCCGCTCGGTGGGCGTGCGGGCGGAGGTCTTCAGCGCCGACGAAGGAGAGCATGACTTCTGGCTCCGGGAGCGCTGGCGCAGGCCCGCCATGCGAGCGATGATCGGGTTCTTCCAGGAGACCCTGGGTGGTGAGGAATGATCCCGGATCCTCCATGAGATTGTTGAGCCGGTCCCGCGGCCACCGCCGGCCACCGCGAGCCACCGTCCCGTCGGGATTATTGAGGGAGCAAGAATGAGGGCGACTCCGACGCTCGTGGTGGCGCTTACCCTCGTGACGGCCTGTCAGCCGGCGGGCGCCGACCGAGAGTTCCCGGAGCTGCTCCCGGAATCAAAACTGGCCTTCATGTCCGTTCCCTCTCCCCACCACGCCGAGGCGCACCTGTACGCGATAGAGCCTCCCGGCCTCGCGCCACGGCAGGTGACCGCCGGGAGCGCGACCGACGGCTACCCGGCCTGGTCCCCCGACGGTGAGCTCCTCGCCTTCCACTCCGACCGCGACGGCGACGACGAGATCTACCTGATCGACGCCGACGGCACGAACCTCCGGCAGCTCACCGACAACGAGGCCTTCGACCAGTATCCCGACTTCTCGCCCGACGGTTCGAAGGTCGCCTTCCACGGCCGCCGCGGGGGCCAGTTCGATGTCTTCGTGGTGGGGACCGGCGGCGGCGAGCCCGACAACCTCACCCGTACGCCCGAGGTGGACGAATACGGACCTTCCTTTTCGCCCGACGGCTCACTGCTCGCCTTCTACAGCACTCGAGAGGGAAGCCGCGACGTCTACGTCATGGACCTGGCGGGAGGCGAGTTGACCCGCCTCACGGACCATCCCGGCGAGGACGTATTTCCCGCATGGTCGCCAGACGGAACCACCCTCGCCTTCGCATCGGACCGAGACGGAAACTGGGAAATCTATCGGATCGCTACTGACGGGGCGGGCCTCACCCGGCTGACTCGGAACCGGGCTACGGACCGAATGCCGGTTTGGTCGCCCGACGGCGGACGGATCGCATTCGAGTCCTCGCTGCGGGACAACTTCGAGATCTGGGTGATGGATGCCGACGGAGGGAATCCCGAGCGGGTGACCCGGAACGGCTCACTGGAATACGGACCGACGTGGGTCGCCACCTCCCCGGACGACCTCGCCGTTCCGAACGGGGAGCTGCGTGGCCGAATCGTCTTCGACACAGATCGGGACGGCGACCGCGAGATTTACGTCATGGAGGCCGACGGATCCGACCCTCGGAACCTCACGAACCACCCGGCACCCGACTGGACTCCCGACTTCTCGCCCGACGGCTCGAGGGTCGTCTTCGACACCCGTCGGGACGGGAACTGGGAGATCTACGTGACCGGGCTGGACGGTTCTCCGCTCCGGAGGCTCACTGACCATCCGGCCACCGACGGCTATCCCTTCTGGTCACCGGCCGGCGACCGTATCGCCTTCCATTCCGACCGGGACGGGAACCAGGAGATCTACCTCGTCTCCCCGCAGGGCGGAGAGCCGGAGAACCTGACCCGACACCCGGCAGACGACCGGAACCACCCCGGCAACTGGTCGCCCGACGGCGAGCGCATCGCCTTCTACTCCGGTCGCGACGGAAACGACGAGATCTACCTCATGCGTATCGACGGGTCCGGGGTGCGTCGAATCACCGACCACTCCGCCCGGGACTGGCGTCCCAGCTGGTCCCCCGACGGCACCCGGCTCGCTTTCCAGTCCCAGCGGGATGGGAACTGGGAGATCTACCTGGTGGGGGTCGACGGCTCCGGCCTCCGGCGTCTCACACACACTCGTGCCTCCAACCAGTCACCGATCTGGTCGCCCGACGGCACGAAGATCCTGTTCGTCTCGACGCTCCGGGACAACGGGGAGCTCTGGGTGGTACGGGACGACGGAACCGGGCTCCGGCGCCTGACGACGAACGATGGGAACGACCACTACGCGAGCTGGATCCTCCCCGAGCGATGAAGTGCGCCGTACCATTCACGTACGGTCAGGCCCACCGCCATCGGCAGGAACCCCCTGGACAACCGGACGGCTGAATTCTGGCGTCCATCGAAAGCTGGATGACAGGGTCAGGAGGCCGGGCACGTAGTCAGGCCTTGGGGGCGCCGAGGAGATCTTTGTAGAGCGCATCAGGACAGAGGGCGATTCTGCCGGGCCATGCCACCGTACGGGTCTCAGGATCGACGAAGGCCCATTCGAATTCCTCAGGGTCGTTCCAACGTTTGAATACGCCCTTCCCCACGAGATCTGACAGGTCAATCTCTCCTTCGGTACCATCCTCGTACCGGAGCCAGATTCGATAGTCGTCTAGTGTCCTGACTTGCGTGACCCCTCTCATCTGGAGTCCTACCTTCGCATACCCTTTCAAGTGTCCCCGCAGCAGGGCCAACAGTCGTGTTAGACGGCGTGCACTTCTACTGGCTTCCACTGATCTCTACCCTGATCTCACCCTCGCGAAGCAAGTTCAGGGCGTCGTCGAAGGTGGACCTCCAATCCCACGTCGCGAACCGCCGTGGCTTCGACCTCGAACTCCTCCTTCAGCCAAGTCGCAAGCGCAGGAGAGAGCTGAGCGTCGATCCAGATCTTCACGCAGCTACGATCGGATGATCGAGCCTTTGGCTGGCGAAGCGGAGGCAGGCTTCGATGTCCTCACGCTCCAGGTCCGACAACTCTTCAAGCACTTGATCAGGAGAAAGCCCGGAGGCGAGGAGATCCAGGACATCGCTCACCCGGATCCGAATTCCGCGGATACACGGACGCCCCCCGCACTGCTGGGGATCCACCGTGATCCGGTCGGCTAGCTGTGCCATGGGGACCTCTTGAAGTCTGGCGTCAACTCTAAGGTAACCGCTCCTTCCACCTTCTGCCCAAAGGCCCACAGGACGGATGCCATTTATTCCACGGTATTACCCAGGTACGAATAACGTGGAATAAGGATAACCGGCTTCCCTTCCAGTTCAATCCTTCGGCGACCTCGTGGATCCACTCTGTCGGAACGGCCGGATCAGCAGGCTCGGAACGGCCGGATCGCTCGGCTCGGAATCAGTGGGTCGCTCCGGGGGATAGGCCACCCCCCGGTGAGGTTCCCTCGCACCCAGATTTTCTTGATCAAGAGACACCCCACTTGCGCGAAAACCAGGGACAGGTATTTTCACGTTGACATATAATTTCTTATTCAAGAAAACATGCTATATTACGAAAGGACGGGGCGATGCTGACAGAGTCCGAGGCTCTGAAGCGTGTAACCACCGGACGTTTCGAGTTTCCACCATTGGAGCTCGTGGCAACGGAACCGGAACCAGGCGGAATCCCGGGGGGACGTCCGGACCTGTTGCTGGAGTTCAGGTGGGAGAAGCAGACGGAGAGGTTCCTCGTCGAGTACAGGAGCGTGGCGACGCCTCGACGGCTAGAGGAGGCGCTCGCCCTCGCCCGCAGCTACGAGGGAGAGGATGGACGGCCGATGGTGATGGCTCCCTACCTCGATGAGAACTGGCTGGAGCGATTGGCGAACGAAGGGATCAGCGGCCTCGACTTCTCCGGAAACGGTGTGGTGGTGGTGCCGGGGCGCTGGTTCGTCTACCGGACCGGCCGGCCCAACGCCTTCCCCAGCAGCAAGTATATCCAGGACATCTACCGCGGGCGGAGTTCCTTCGTCCCCCGGGTGCTGATCGTCCGTCACGGATTCGATCAGGTGACCGAGGTCCGCGAGGAAATCGTCCGGCGAGGCGGTGAGATCAGTCTTTCGACCGTCTCCAAGGTGCTCAGCCGGCTCGAGGAGGAGCTCCTGATCAGCCGGGAGGACGGGGTGGAGCTGATCCAGCCCGCCCAGCTCCTCGATCGGCTCGTGGACGGCTACCGAGGGCCGGAGGTTCGGCGGCGCACAGCCGGCCGGGTCCCGGATCGCAAGGCGGCCCTTCGGCGTGCCCTCGAGGCGGCCGAGCGGGAGGAGGTGGCCGTGGTGGGCAAAGCCGAGGGCGTGTACGCGTCCTTCCCCGGATCGGAGGAATCCGTCACGCTCTTCACGGACGACATCGATGCTCTCCTCCCGGCCATCGGGATGGAGGAGACCCGTCGCTTCCCGAATTTCGAGCTCGTCGAGACGGACGAGGAGAGCGTCTACTTCGACGCGCGGCGGCGTGACAGGTTCCTCTGGACCTCTCCGGTCGAAACCTATCTTCAGCTCGCCACCGGGGGGAAACGAGAGCAGGAGGTCGCCGAGCAGCTTCGCGACCCTCTCCTCTCCCATGCCTTCGACTGATCGATGGATGCTCTGCGCGCGGACCTGTGTCGGCTGGCCCGTCGTCTATCCCCTGAAGACATCCGCCTCATGCTCGTCGGAGGCTACGGTCTCATCCTCAAAGCGGAATACCTCAGAGCCAATGACATCGAGACGGTCGCCCCTACGCATTTCCCACGGGCCACCGACGACCTGGATGTACTGCTTACTGCTCAGGTCGTGGCCGACATCAATCGTATGGAGGCCGTCCGCGACGCCTTGCGGCACCACGGATACGAGCCGGTAGCCGGAGGAGAATACTACCAGTGGTCCCGAGCGCTCGAAGCGGAGGACGAGCCGGCGTCACGTGTACGGATCGATCTGCTCGGCCAGATACCGGAAGACCGGTCCGAGGTGAAGATCACCGAACGGCGTATCCGTCCTCATGACTTCCGGGGACTCCACGCACATCCCGTCGTGGAGGCGGCGTTCGCTCACGAGCATACGACGCTCGTCGACGTTTGTCCCCGGCCCCCTGCCGCGACGGTCGCGCTCCCTCACCCCTTCAACTTTCTCCTGCTGAAGCTCTTCGCGCTCGCTGATCGGAAAGACGACCCTGATGTCGACCGGGGACGACATCACGCCTTCGACCTCTACCGCGTAGTGTCGATGTTGACTTCGGAGGAGTGGAGAGAGGTCTCGGAGCTGCGGACCCGCTACGGGGACCATGAGGTCGTACGCCGAGCCCGCCGGCTGGTCCGAGAGCTTTTTTCGGGTCCCGAGACCGTGGGCTCGCTTCGACTTCGAGAACACGTCCGGCAGTCGGGCGTCGACCTCTCAGTGTATCCGGTCGAGGAGTTCCTCGGTGACTTACAGGAACTCATGTTGGAATGATTAGTCGATCGGCCGTCGTCCCCCCCTGCCTGGCGGTAACGACTCAGGTTTCGGCTTGGGACTATGTGTGCCACAAATCGGAAGCTCAATGTTTACCGCGGAAGCGGGCCAGCGAAACCTGGCCTCTACGACAGCACTTCCGACGGCAGTCGGTCGAAGGGATCCACGATCTGGATCCCCTCCACCTCCTGACCGTCCTGCAGATCCTCGGTGAGGAGAACACTACAGTTCCATTCTCCGCGCAGCCGCGAGGATCAGCGAGTCCCAGAAGCTGAATCCGTACCGGTCTTCGATCTCCCATGCCGCGGGCAGGAGAGAGTGGTCGGTCGCCAGGGGATCCCAGGCGCCCAGGGCTCGGACCTCGGAGCGAGCCTCCCGAACCGGGAGTCCCGGGTCGAGCTTGCCGCTCACCGTCTGGAAGGCATGACGGCTCAGTCCCCGCCACGGTCATGTACTTCGTCGCGCCCGGGATAGCCCCCCGTGCGCTTGAGCTCCCTGGGCTGGCCTTCGAGGAATTCGCGCTTCGCCGAGGCGTAGTTGCGTTCTCTCAGCATCTGCTCGTGCAGGAGGGACCCTACAAACCGCGACATGCTCGTGTCCCGCCGGGCAGCCTCGATCCGAGCCCATTCGGCCGTATCTTCATTGAGGGTGATCGTCACGTTCCGCTTGGCCATCGCTCCCCCTCCCCCGAGTCCAGGTGATCACACTCAGCTCGTGCTACACGAGGTTCGGGTGCGAAATCCCGGGATCGTCGCTGGCGTTGAGGGCAACGCTGGGCATGGTCCAACCGTACCCTCGTGGACTACGGGATCGGCCCGTGCCCACCCCGTCAGGTATGACGGCGCGTGTAATCTTCAACCCACTTCTCGAGGGTCCGCTTCACCTGCCCCCACTGGAGCTCCCGGTACATGTGAGGCATCTCAGCTTGCTCCGCATCGTCGAAATACGTCAGGCTCTTCAGAACGTGCACCACGTTTTCGGTGGCGGGGAACTTCTTCCGATACCAGGCCAGCATGTCGGCGAGCGACAAGCCCTCCTGGCCGAGGGCATAAATGTCGATGAAATCCTTCTTCTCGGCCCGACTACTGATCGCCGACAGCTTCATGCACGCGAGGTCCTCGGGCCCTGCCAATCGACAGCCAAACTCCGACCACTCCACTGGTTCTTCCAGCATCGGATACTTGTACTCGAGAAAGCTCACCCTGACCTCCTGGGTAGAGCCGTGCAGGGTACCCTTCGCGATGGCGTCGATTGAAAAGTCCGGGGCCACCTCCTGCACGTCCGTCGCCAGTCTCTGGGGGTCGTCGATATCCGCCCGGGTGAACCAATCCAGATCGACCGATCGACGATGCCCGAGATGGAGGGCGACGGCGGTCCCACCTGCCAGATAGAAGCCATGGGTGGCGGTGTATGGACCCAGGGTTCTCAGGACCTGTTGCTGGACCTCCGGCATCACATCGGCATGAAGCATCAGTGAGTCCTCCGAAACCACGGATTCCCCTGGGCATCGGCGATCCACGCGTCGACCTCATCGCGAGGAATGTCCAGGACCACGGCCCAAAACCGCAGGTGGCGCGGCTCCAGCCCAAAACCCTGTCGCTGCCGGATGAAGTTGCGCAGCTCTGCGTCGGTCATGCGGCTCCGAAGCCAGGACAGGGACTCGAGATCCCCTACTTTCAGCAACCGTCGGACGATGGTATCCCGACTTTCCGGCCAGGACAGCTGGTCCGGGGCATAATCCCAGAAGAAGCGACGGCACTCGGACGGTAAAGTCATCGTCCTGTCCCGGTTGCGAGATGGAAAGGGCCGGACACGACAGCCATTACCCCATAAGGGTATGGCATACCCATGAATATGATACCCCAGGCGCAGGGGGCCGGTCGAGAACTCATCCCGTCGGCCCAGATATGATCGATCTGAAGCTGTACGGCCTCCCCCCCGAAGTGCCCCCCCCAACCACAGACCATGGTTCGTGGCCCTCCAGCACATCCTGAGCGGCAGTCAGGAGCAGTACGCGGACGAGGTCGGAAGAAGCCGACAGGGGGGACGGACCAGACCCGAGCCTCCTCCGAGCACGCTTCGGGGCATTAGGGTAGCGGCGCCTCGACCGATGCATATCTTTCGGGTATTCGTCCGCGACAGCCGAGCCTCCGCGCACCCTGGCACCATGGAATACGACGAGGACAAGGTGGACGAGGTGGCCCTCGCGCTCCTCTGGCTCACCATGCACACCCGGAGCGGGATGACCCGGGCCTGGAAGGGCCTCGACTGGGACATCCTGGACCGCCTGCACGAGAAGGGCTTCATCGGGAACCCGAAGAGCAAGGCGAAGTCGGTCGTGGTCTATGAGGAGGGCGTCGAGCGGGCCGAGGAGCTGTTCCAGCAGTACTTCGCCACGGCCCCGGACTGACGCCCCGGTCGGATCTTCACCCAGGCCCTGAAGGGCGCCCAGGACCCGGAGCAAGCCGAAAGCTTGGACGACCTCATCGCCCGCCTCGCCGTACTCGATGACGAGGACGCCGGGAGCCCTCTAGCGTCCCGGCTACTCCGCGGCCGTGGCTCCCCGCAGCAGCCGGAACCGCGCGACGTAGGGAACGTCCAGCTCGTCCCGGACCACCGCCCAGACCACCTCACCCCGGGCCACGGGTCGGGGGGAGACCTGCAGCCCGCGGGGCGCGCGCACGGCGCCCAGGTAGGTCCCGTCGGGCTCGAAGAGGTCGAAGACCAGGGGCTCCCGCCAGCGATCCGGCGGCTCCTCATCCGGCCCGTCCCGCTCCTCCATCTGGCCCTCCGGGATCCGCTCGCCCTCCGTGTGGAGCTGGACCCAGAGGCGGCCCTCCTCGTCCGCCCAGGCCCGGCGATAGGCGGGCTTGGTCTCGGGGATGGCCGGGCCGTCCCACTCCCAGCCCGGCTCCGTCCGGCGCATGTCCCAGATGGTCCGCTCCCGGGCGTTCTCCCGCTCCCCCGGCTTCACCTGGACTGGCTGGTGGGCCTTTTCGATCGCGAGCGGGCCCTCGGGACGCAGCAGGAGCACCCGGTACGAGGTGGAGACGCCTCCCACGAAGTAGCCCCGGGGGCTGAACGCCCAGCTCTCCCCGCCGGAGAAGGGCACGCCGCTCAGGCTCAGGACCCGGCCACCGTCGCTGGCGCGCTCCGCCTCGAGGACGGGGCTCTCGAAGCCCAGGTCGGGATAGGGGATCGCCTCTCCGGCCTCCCCGTCCGGCCCGAAGGAGACGAGGCGGTCCGTCGATTCCGACTCGCCGAACTCGAAGACCCGGTGATAGAGGGTGTCCGCCGGGCCAACGACGAGCGGGGTGCTCGAGAGCATGCCGCCCCGTACGCGCCACGCCTCCAGGAACTCCCCCTCCGGCGAGAAGAGTCTGATCCGTGCGTTCCCGGGGTCGCGGACCGCGACCCGGCCGTCTCCGAGCACCGCGATGCCCCCGTCCACCCGGCCCAGCTCGCCCGGGCCTTCGCCGGGCCCCGCCACCGTGGCCACGAACCGCCCCTCGGGACCGTACTTGCGGAGGAAGGGACCCTGCCCGTCCACCACGTAGACGTGGCCGTCGGCAGCCACGGCGATGCCCTCGATGTCACCGAAGGTGTCGTGGTCCGGTCCCTCCAGCCGGCCGATCCGCATCTCCTCCACCAGCCGGGCGTCCTCGCCCCAGGCGCTTCCGGAGACCGTGCGGACGACGGCCGTGTCGCCGGCCGTGTCCCGGACGATTCGAGGGCCCTCGTCGCCGGCGTCCCGCTCGCCCCCGCAGGCCATGAGGGCGGCGGCGAGGAAGGCGGCGATGGAAGCGGTGGCGAGACGGTCGGGACGGATGGGGACCCCCCGGTGAACGGTTCGGAGCAGGTGGTGAGATCGGATTCCGGCTGACCGGAGCAGACGGTCGCCGCTCCGCAAGCTACTCGCCCGAGGGCCACCCGCCCAGGGACGCCCCGTACGCCTGGTTCGTCCGGCGCGGCGTTGAGGCTCCGGTGAGGGAGGGGATGATGCTCCGGGGACGACGCTCCGGGGCCGACGCCGTCGTGGCCACCGGGCCCCCGGCGGGAGGGATCGCCCTCCGGGCGCCGCGCAGCGACATTCTACCGGGAGGCCGGATGATGAGAGGAAACGGAAACGGACGCCGGACCTACGCCGATGAGATGGCCGCCTCCCAGCGGGTGCGGGCGCTCCTCATCGGTGGTCGCGAGTTCGCCCGGATCCCGTTCGGCTCCGAGCGGGACGAATGGGGCGCCGACCGGGGGCCCTGCGGCGACTGCCGGGTCCGGAAGGGACAGTTCCATGTGCTGGGCTGCGACGTCGAGCACTGCCCCCGGTGTGGGGGGCAGCTGATCTTCTGTGGCTGCGTGGACCTGGACGACGAGAACACCTGGGTGACGTAGCCGGTCCTGAAACCCCCGCCGCCGGGGCTCCGTAGTCGCGGGTGTGCGAACACGACACCCGAGCCAACGGAGACCCGATGATATCCGCAGCCCGCAGAGCCGCCACTTCCCTGATCCTCGCATGCGTCGCCTGGACGACGCCTCTCCTCGCCCAGGACGCCGGCGACGACGCCGAACCCCCGGCCCGGGCCCAGGTCCTGGTCCTCGGCACCTACCACATGGCCAACCCGGGGCAGGACGTGTTCAACACCGAGGCCGACGACGTGCTGGCGCCGAAGCGCCAGGCGGAGATCGCCGAGGTGGTCGAGGTGCTCAGGCGGTTCCGGCCCACGAAGGTCGCCGTCGAGGCGGAGTTCTCCAACGACGCCGTGGCCCGGCGGTACCGGGAGTACCTCGACGGCGAGTGGGAGCTCGGGCGTAACGAGTCCCAGCAGATCGGCTTCCGCCTGGCCGGCGAGCTGGGCCACGAGACCATCCATCCCGTGGACGTCGACGGCGAGTTCCCGTGGCCCCGGCTCGTCGACTACGCCAGGGCCCACGGGCTGGACGACGAGTTCCAGGCGCTGCTGGCAGAGACGGAGGCGCGGGTCGAGGCCCAGAGCGCCCATCTCGCCTCCCACACCGTCCTCGAGGCCCTGCTGGCCATGAACGCCGACGAGCGCGTAGCCGAGGACGTCGGCCTCTACTACCGCGGAGTCCATTTCGGCGAGCCGTGGAACTGGGCCGGCGCGGACCTGCTCACCTCCTGGTTCGAGCGGAACATCCGGATCCACAGCAACGTCGTCGATCTCGTCGAATCGCCCGAGGAGCGGATCCTGGTGATCTTCGGCGCCGGCCACCTGGGCTGGCTGCGGGCGAACGTAGCGGCCGATCCCACCCTCCGCCTGCGCAAGCTCGGCGAGTTCGTCCGGTAGCGCTCCCCTGCGCTGGCCGTCGGTGTTCTCGTGAAGGATCTCCGGCGAGGGATGCCTCCTCCCGGGCGACGACCGCGTCGGGTCCGGATGTCCCGAGGGAGTCGTGGCCGAGGTCCCGGCCGGCTCTACATTGTGGACTCTCGATCGGAGCCGACGAACGGGGGGGAGCGGACGTGGAGGGACATGGGATCCGGCTGAAGGTGAAGGCGGTCCCCGGCGCCTCGCGGGAGGAAATCGCCGGCTGGCTCGGGGACGCCCTGAAGCTCCGGATCACGGCCCCCGCCGAGGACGGGATGGCGAACGAGGCCATCGAGGAGCTCCTGGCCGGCACCCTCGGAGTCCCGCCCCGGAGCGTGCGGATCGTCTCGGGACGCTCTTCCCCGCGGAAGGTGGTGGAGGTATCGGGGATCTCGGCCGAGGAGGCCCGGCGCCGGCTGCCCTCCACCGCCTCCTGAGGTCCCGGCACGCCCCTTCAGCCGGGAGACACCGAGCGCAAGATCCCTCGCCCTCCCCCCCTCCGGAACCGAGACGCGTCAGGGCTCACGGAAACCCGCAGCAGGCGCCCGTAGCCGGCCAGGGTCGGCTCCATCCCACGGTGACGGCGGTCTCACCGTCCCGGAGGCCCCGGGCCAGGTTGAGCCGGACGGTGCCGCCGCCCTCGCCGACGGACGCCCGGAGGCCCAGTCCCACGTCCACGTGCAGCGCCGAGGGGCCCGCCCCGCCCGGCCGGCTCCAGGCCTTCGCCACGTCGGCGAACCCGCCCAGTCCGACCCGGAGGGGGCCCGGCCCGGTGCGCCACAGGTCCACCCCCACGCCGGCCGACGCCAGGCGCCGGCCGAAGGCCTCCCCCCGGACGGTCCCGTCCGTCAGCAGCGGATGGGCCCGGAGCAGGGTCGGCCGCGCCACGCCCGCGCCGGCCCCGGGCCATTCGCTGGGTGGGGCCTCCGGCATGGTCGCCTCGTAGGTCAGCCGGCCGCGGGCCACCAGCCCCTGCCTTCCGGCCGAGCTCCGGGCCGCCAGGGCCGCGCCCCAGCGGGCGAAGGACGGGCCCTCCCCAGGCCCCGTCCAACCGGTGGTCCGTGCCGACACGCTGACGCGATCCGTCGGGGCCCTCCACTCGAGGCTCCCGTCCAGGGCTCCGCTGCGGCCCCGGCCGGGCCACCGGTAGAGACCCGCCCCGAGGCCGACCCGGACGTCCGCCCCCGCCCAGCGGCTCCATCCGAGGCGGGCCGCGAAGCGCTCCTCGTGGATGGCAGCCGCGGCGTCCGTCGGACCCGCCGCGTACCGCTCCCGCTCCCAGCTCCCGCCCACGCTCCACGCTCCGGGAACGCCGAACAGGCCGGGCACCGAGACCTCCAGCGCGGCCTCGGGCCGCGGCCCCCACGGTCGGGCGGCCGCGCTCCACGCCAGCTCCGCGGGGCCCGCCGCGTCCAGCTCGATCCGGCGGGCGCCCAGCGAGCGGAGGCCCCAGCCGAGGATCCCGGCGGCCGAGGGCGGAAATCTCGGTCGTTCCACCACCGCCACCCGGAGCCCCGCCCGCGGGTCGCCCGGCGGGGGACGATACCATAGGCGGCTGGCCGAGAGGCCGGGCATGGATTCCGCCCGGCGGCGGCTCCGGCGCAGGAGCTCCGGGGTGAGGAGACCCCGGGCGGGGAGTCCCAGGTGCCCCATGAGCGACCGGTACCCGATGCGCTGGAGCCCGAACACCCGGGGGCTTCCCACCGCCGGCTCACCCAGCCGGTTCCACGCCCTCAGCGCTCCGTCCAGATCGTCCAGGAGATAGCGGCTCCCGGCGAGGATCCGGAGGGCGTGGGCGTCCTCCGGGGCGAGGGCCAGCGCCCGTCGGGCGGCTTCCCCGGCCTCCTCCCACCGCTCTAGCCGGAACCGGACGCCGGCGAGCTCCCGCCAGGGCGCCGGCTCCCGCGGGCACCGGGCCGCGGCCGCCTCGAGCACCCCTTCGGCCTCCCTCAGTCGCCCCTCGCCGGCCCAGTCGACCCCCCGATCCACCATTCCCGAGCAGACTCCCCGGTCGGGCCCCCCGGACCGGGGTCTGCGGCCAGGAGCCTCCTCCCCCCGGCGCCGGGGCGCCGTGTCTCTCCTCGCTTCCGCCACGGTGTCCGGCGCGGCTCCCGGCGTCGCGTCGCCTTCGTCTCCCTCCGGCAGGAGCAGCATCGCCCAGGAGTCGGCGGCGGACCAGCGCCGCACGAACTCCTCGGCGGGGAGGAACCGGTACGGGGCCCGGGCCGGGTCGTGGAGGAGGATCCCTTCGGGCACCACGGAGACCACGACCACGTAGTGGAAGCGGTCCGGGGCCACCTCCAGGAGGGCCACGACGGGTCGGCCCGAGTCGACGTGGGTCCGGAGGTCGGCGAGCCCCCCCGGGAGCGGGCGAACCCGGTAGCCACGCCGACGGAGATCATCCACCAGGCGGGTCGTGCGGATGCCGCCGGCCGTCTCCTCCACCAGAGGCGAGAAGGCTTCGGGCTCCGGACCGTCACCGAGCCAGTAGCGGATCACCATGGCGGCGGCCGCCCCACCGCACAGCGCGGGCGCCTGGGGGAGGTAGGGCACGTCCAGGACCACCACCTGCTCCCGCGCCTCCTGTACCCCGGCGGCCGCGGCCGGGAGGGGGCCCGCCAGGGGGCCCGGTGCCGGCCCCGTCGGGTGTCCGGCCGGGAGCCCCGGCAGCAGCCCGGCCAGGATCCCCGCCGCGGCCAGGCGGCGGAGACGCTTCAACGCCTCAGGCGACCAGGAGGATGATCAGGACGAGCAGCGCGATGATGAGGGTCGTGGCGGAGATGACGATGGTGTCGCCCCCGACCAGCGCCGCCTCGGCCCCTCGGGCCAGCGACGCGGCCCGGGCCAGCTCCCCTCCCTCGAGGGTCGCCGCGGCCACCTCGACTCGCTCGAGCTCGACGCCCATCCCTGCCGCCAGGTTACGGACCTCGGTCCGATCCAGGAGGCGTTGGATCGCGGCCCGGTCGGCGGCGTGGCGCTCGGCCCGCTCGGCCACCGCCCGGTCGATCTCCTCCCCCGAGACAGCGTGGCCGGCCCCGTCCGCCTGCTGGGCCGCGAGCGGGGTCGCCAGCGCCAGGGACAACAGTGCCGCGGTGGAAACGATCGGCAGAGAAGGTATCCGGCCCATGGCACGTCCTCCCGTCTGAGGAAATCCTGAGCTCCGGCGATTCCGTCCTCCCGCCGGTGAGGTGTTTCCAAAATATGCGTACCGCCGGAGGGTCTGGCCACGGGACCCTGCCCCGGGCCTCGGCTCGGTGGCGCTCCGCTCGAGATCGCGAGTGGACCCGGGCGGGATTCGCCGCCCCCGTCGGCTCTCCCTGCCCGGGGACGGCGAGACGCGCATCCGCAACCGCGTTCCCCAGGGATCCCGCGTCTCGATCTCCCCGTCTGCTGACCGCTCGGCCGGATACCCGGCTGCTTCCAGGCTCTCCGCCGCGGAGGTGACGTGCTCCGCCTCCGGCAGCTCGAGGGTCCATTCCAACAGCTTCGCGTCGGCGTCGGCGGCCGGGGCGGCCCCGGCCGCCCAGGTGTTCAGGCCCAGGTGATGGTGGTAGCCCCCGGCCGACAGGAACAGTGCGCCCGGGTAGCTCCACACCACCTTGTCCAGTCCGAGACCCTGGTGATAGAACGCCTCCCCCTGGTCGAGATCGCCGACGTGCAGGTGCACGTGGCCCATCGTGGTGCCGGCCGGGAGTCCGGACCACGGTGCATCCCCCGCCGCGCGGAGGATGTCCGCCGAGTTCAGCGGGGCGGTCTCCATCCGAAGCTCGCGGCCGTTCGTCTCCCAGGCGGAGCGCGGACGGTCCGCGTAGACCTCGATCCCGAGTCCGTCCGGGTCCCGGAGGTAGAGGGCCTCGCTCACGTGATGATCCGAGGTACCGGGGCGTTCGCCGGCTTTCGACAGGTGCCGCAGGAACCGGCCGAGGTCGGCCCGCGTCGGCAGGAGGATGGCGAAGTGGAAGAGGCCGAGGCGCCCGCCCGGCGGGATCGGCGCAGCACCCGGGTGCTCACGGAGGACGACCAGCGGTCGGTCCTCCCCGTGCGCTCCCAGCGCCGCGCTCCCGTCCTCGGTAGCCATCAGGTCGAGGCCGAGAATCCTCCGGTAGTAGCCCAGCGAGCGATCCAGATCGGCCACCTGGAGCCGGACCGGACCGAGCCGGGTCTCTGCCGGCAGGCGATGTCCTTCCGGGGTGATCCCGTAGCCGACCCCGGTGCCGTCGTCCGCAGCCCCGGTCCCGCGTCGCGAATGGTTCATCGCTTCCCCCGTACACCTGCATCGGATGGACCGCGGGGTGGAGCTCGTCACGGCGGACCGGCACGGCTGGCGTCCCGCCTCACCGGGGGTTGGTGGCCCACACGCTCAGGTGCGGGATGAATCCCCGGTCGTCCATCTCCAGCATGCTGACCACGGCATGGGCGATCTCCACCGGCCGGAGCTTCGTCTCGTTCACGGACCGAGACGCCTCGTCCGACCCGCTGCCGAAGCCCGTCTGCACCTCGCTGGGATCCACGTGCATCACGCGGATGTTCGCGGAGCGGAGCTCCGACCGCCAGCACTCGGACATCCCCCGGAGGGCGAACTTGGAGGAGGCGTAGGCGGTCCCGCCGGAGTAGCCGCTCCGGCCGGCCGTGGAGCCGATGTTCACGATGTTGCCCGTCTCGCACTCCACGAAGTGACGGGCGGAGGCCCTGGCCACGAGCATCGCCCCCAGCACGTTCGTCTCCCACACCCGTCGCATGTCGTCGGCGGTCGTGTCGACGAGTCTCGCGTGAGATCCGATCCCGGCGTTGTTGACCAGGAGATCGTAGCCCTCCGTCTCGTCGATGGCCGTCCGGACGAGCCGCTCCACGTCCTCCTCGCGGCTCACGTCGGCGCGGACCGGATGGGCCCCGATGTCAGCGGCGGCCTCCTCCAGCGACTCCAGGTCCCGTCCGCAGATGACGACCTCCGCGCCCCGCTCGCGCAGGGTCCGGGCGATTTCGCGACCGATCCCCCTGCTCCCACCGGTGACGAGTGCTCCGGCCGTGGACAGATCCATGATGTCACTCCGTCCGTGGTGAACGATTCCCGCGCCTCTCCTCGGTCGAACGTGTCCTGCGCGACCACACTACGCTGACGCCGAAGGATAATCGAGCGAGCTACGCCTCCGTAGGGAGCGGCGGGCCACGGACCTCACCGGCTCCGGGTCGGTGGCACATGAACTGCCGCCAGCTTATTTTCGGGTGTCACGGTCTGTATCCTTCCGGTGAGCGCTCACTCCCCGGAACGTGCGCAGAGCCTCCGACAGGAGCATCACAATGCGTCGTCTCGCTTCCCCCCTCCTCGCCGTCGCCCTCCTCGGCCTGGTCGCCTGTGAGGACCAGGCCCCCTCCCCCGCCGGCCCGGACGACGGGACCGCCTCCACCGACGTGGCCGCCGCCAGCTCCGCGGCGGGGACGGTGGACGTCATCGTCCAGCTCGACCGGGAGTTCTCCCCTGGCGCCCACGCCAGCAACAAGGCCCGGGCCGGTGAGATCGCCGGCGAGCTCGGCGTCGAGCCCCGCTTCACCTACGGGACGGCGCTCTTCGGCTTCGCCGGTGCCGTGTCCGAGGGCCGGATCGGCGCCCTGGAGAAGGACCCCCGGGTGATCCTGGTCGAGCGGGACTTCCCGGTCCACGCCATCGAGCAGACCCTCCCGGCGGGGATCGACCGCATCGAGGCCGACCAGAGCTCCACCGCCGCCATCGACGGATCGCCCACCGGCGTGGACGTGGACATCGGCATCATCGATACCGGGATCGACCTGGACCACGGCGACCTGAACGCGGTGGACGGCGTGAACTGCATCGATCCGGACGCCACGGCCGACGACGACAACGGTCACGGCACCCACGTGGCCGGCAGCGCCGCCGCCATCGACGACGGCAGCGACGTGGTCGGCGCCGCGCCCGGGGCCCGGGTCCACGCCGTGAAGGTCCTGGATTCCGGCGGGAGCGGTTCCATCTCCAGCGTGGTCTGCGGCATCGACTGGGTGACCGACAACGCCGGGACCATCGCGGTGGCGAACATGAGCCTGGGGGCCCAGGGCACGAGCAGCACCATGCGCACCTCGATCCAGAACAGCGTGGACGCGGGCGTCTTCTACGCCGTGGCCGCCGGAAACGACGGCCAGGACGTCTACGGCTCCGACAACACCTTCGGCACGAGCGACGACTTCATCCCCGCCTCCTATCCCGAAGCGGCGGCGGTGAGCGCCATGGCCGACTACGACGGGACGAGCGGCGCGGAGGGCGGCCGCCAGCTCTTCCCCGGCTGCGGCTGGATCTACGACGACGCGCTCGCGGACTGCTTCACGAACTTCTCCACCAACGTCGTCTCCGACAATCCGGTCAGCTCGCCCGGCGCGGCCATCGACGTGGCGGCCCCCGGCGTCTCCGTCCTCTCCACCCAGAGCGGCGGCGGCACCACCACCATGACCGGGACCAGCATGGCCTCGCCCCACGTGGCCGGGGTGGCGGCGCTCTACGTGGCCGAGAACGGTCGGGCCAGCGACGCCTCCGGGGTCGCCTCCATCCGTCAGGCGCTCATCGACGCCGGCCAGCCCCAGAGCGACTGGCAGAGCGGCGACACCCGGGACCCGGACAGCAACCCGGAGCGGCTCCTGTGGGCGCTGTTCGGCGACACGGACAGCCCGCCGTCGGTCTCCATCACCAGCCCGAGCGACGGCGCGACGGTCTCCGGCCAGGTGAGCATCGAGGCCGACGCCACCGACGACGGCTCCGTCACCCAGGTGGAGTTCTTCGTGGACGGTGGCTCCATCGGCACCGACTCCGACGGCTCCGACGGCTGGAGCGTCGACTGGAACACCGAGAACTACGCCGACGGCGACCACACGGTGACGGCCGAGGCCACCGACGACGCCGGCCAGACGGCCAGCGACCAGATCAGCGTGACGGTGGACAACACCGACGACCCGCCGTCGGTGACGATCACCAATCCCAGTGACGGAGAGACGGTCTCCGGGACGGTGACGGTGACCGCCGACGCCTCCGACGACGGCTCGGTCTCGCAGGTGGACTTCCTGGTGGACGGAAGCTCCATCGGCACCGACTCCGACGGCTCCGACGGCTGGAGCGTCGACTGGAACACCGAGAACTACGCCGACGGCGACCACACGGTGACGGCCGAGGCCACCGACGACGCCGGCCAGACGGCCAGCGACCAGATCAGCGTCACCGTGGACAACACGACCTCCTCGTCGACCATGCACGTGGGCGACCTGGACTCGAACAGCATCAACAACGGCCGGACCTGGACGGCCGAGGTCACCATCACCGTCCACGACGGGAGCCATGACGCGGTGGCCGACGCCACGGTGAGCGGCTCCTGGAGCGGGCTCGGCAGCGGAAGCGCCGACTCGAGCGCCTGCACCACCGACTCGGCGGGCCAGTGCACGGTGAGCGCCAGCGGCATCCGGAAGAACAACGGAAGCGTCACCTTCACCGTGGACGGTCTGGACCACGCCGACCTCACCTACGAGTCCACCGACAACCACGACCCGGACGGCGACAGCGACGGCACCACGATCACGGTGTCGAAGCCCTGACGGGAGGCGGCCCGCCGGGCGTCAGGCCCCGGGCCCGGTTCTGCTGCCAGGCCAGGAAGAGGGTGCTCCCGGGACGCCACTGCCACCGGAGGACGGCGGTGCTCCGGAAGGAGACCCGCCGGAAGTCGGGCTCCCGGAGCTCCCCGAAGCCGTGGTAGTCGCCCCCGGCGGCGAAGGGCTGGGCGAACAGCTCCAGGCTCAGCCCCGGGCTGAAGGCGTAGTCGGCCCGGATCTCCGCCGAGAGCGTGCTCCGCTCGAGCCGCGAGAAGACCTACCGCCGCCCGTAGGTGGACTCGGGCCCGTCGGGGAGCGCCGGCGGGGGAACTGCGTGGAACGGGTCCTCCAGGTGGTGGCCCGACGTTTCGTGCTGGACCCGGCGGCCCTGGGTGAGCTCGCGGCGGATCCCGGCGAGGCCGGCGACCGGTTTTCGGCCGCCACCCTGGTGGCGCTGGCGGCCCGGACGATCCGGGAGCTGGCCGACCTCCGGGAACGGGCCGAGGCCGAGGAAAAACGCCTGGCCACGGCGTCTCTCAGCACCCGGGTGGGGATCGCCCGCCCTGCCGACTTCGAGGCCTTCGTCGAGGATCTCACCCGGGCGGTCGCCGTCGTGGTGGCCCGGCACCACGACGAGGACGCCGGGTCCCGTCCCTTCCGCGTCCTGGCAGGAGCATACCCGGCGCCGGAGCCGTCCCCCGAAGAGGAGGAATCATGACCGCAGAAACGCAGGACACCGGAGACACGGGCCCCAGCCGGCACGTGGTGCAGGAGATCGAGGTCGAGGCCTCTCCCGAGCGCGTCTGGCGTGCCCTCACCGAGGCCCGGGAGCTCGAGCGCTGGTTCCCCCTGGAGGCACGGGTCGAGCCGGGCGAAGGCGGAGAGGTCTTCATGTCCTGGAAGAACGAGTTCGAGGGGACGTCGCAGATCCTCACCTGGGAGCCGCCCACGCACCTGCGGGTCTCCTGGGGCGCACCGGCAGAGGGAAGCGGGCAGGTCACGGACTATTACATCGAGGGAGGCGGCGGGACCACTCGGCTCCGGGTGGTGACCTCCGGGTTCCCCGAGGACGCGAGCTGGGATGACTGGGTGGAGGGAACACGCCTGGGATGGCTCTTCGAGCTCACGTCGCTGAAGCTCTACCTGGAGCGCCACGAGGGGGAGGACCGTCGGGTGGTCTATCTCCGGCGGCGCGTGGACCTCTCCCGCCGCGAAGCCTGGGACCGCCTCTTCGGCCCCGAGGGGTTCGACCCGGAGGCCCCGGACCGAGGCACGATCCACCGCGAGGACCCGCGGCAGTACACGACCGAGACGACCGGTCCCGCCCGGGGGCTGCTCAGGATCTCCACCGAACCGTGCGGCCCGGGCGTGGACGCGGTGGACGTCACCGTCTTCCACAGCGCCTGGGGAGACTCCGGCGGCGGCACCGAGCGTCTGGAGCGTGAGTGGCGGGAGCGGCTGGAGCATCTCTTCCCGGAGGGGGAGTCACTCTAGGCGTGGCCGCTCCACCGGGGCCGGCCGGGCCCGGGCCCGGCTAGCCCGACGGGCAGGAGCTCCGCAGCCCCGAGAGCTCGTTCTCGTGGGTCCAGAACTCGTCGAAGCCGTCCTCGACGCGAACCAGGTAGCGGTGCTCGACGGAGCGGCCGCGGAAGGTGAGGGACTCGCCCCGCCGGAAGAAGGTGAACCGGCGGGAGCGGTGGGCCCGCCGCCGGAGCTCCCGCCGGTCGGCCCGACTCGTAATCTCGGGCAGCAGCACCTCGTCGAAGTAGTCGGCGGCCCGATGGGAGGAACCGTGGGCGTCCAGGGGCACGGCGGGATAGACGCCGCAGGCGCGATAGCTCCGGCCCAGCGGCTCGGTGAGGAGCTCACACGCAGAGAGCGCGGCGGCCCCCGCCGCCACCAGGAGCGCCGCGGCGACCCCGCGCCCACGCCGCCCTCTCCCTCTTCTCTGCACCGTCATCGTTCCCCTCCGGTTCGGGCCTCCGGGTTTCGTCATCTCATACCCGGGAGTGGCCCGGACGCACCGGGGGCGCCTGCGGCACCTGCCGATGGGTGGCCGGCGTGGTCCTGCACGGGTGCCGACGCTCGTCACATCAGGTAGGCCCCGCAGTCGTAGCACCACAGGAAGTCGTAGTCCTGGCGGTGGGGGGTGATGAAGGGATGGCCCGTCTCCTCGTAGTGCTCGTGGTCGTGGGCCTCCTCCGACTCGCAGCACCCCACGAACCCGCAGGTGAGGCAGAGCCGCAGGTGGTCACCGCCCCCGCAGACCTCGCACGCGGCGGCGTCCGAGGAGGTCTCTTCGTCCAGCAGGTCCGTATGGGGACACTGGCTCCGGGGGATCTTCTCGTGCTTCTCGGCGGTCATGGAGCGCCTCCGTCGTGAGGGCGTCCCGTTCGACGGGACCGGCCCCAGGTCGTACGACCGCTGGCGCACATCCGGTCCCGGCCGCTACCCCCGGCTAACCCGCGACACCTGGAGCACCGGCTCCAGGTTCGTGAAGTTCGGGATGTCGCCCAGGATCTCCTCGCCGTGGGCGGCGAGGCCCGCCTCGAAGTCCTCCACCGTCTCGAAGTAGAGGTGGCCGGCCGCCACGTACGGCGCGGGCGCGCCCTCCATCCCCGCGAGACCCCGATCCATCTCGACCCGCACGAGGCCGTGAGAGCCCAGCCGATCGCGCACCAGCTCGCGGTGGTCGGTCTCGTAGTAGTCGTGGTCGAAGCGTCCGTCGGTCTCGTTCGGATACATCGCGCTCACCCTGATCATGGTGGCTTCTCCGGCTGGGGGGACCTCTCGGCTGACGTGACCGGAGGATACCGGTCTCCGGCACGCTGAACAAGAATTGCCGAAGGGGCCGGACGCACCTGCGCCCGGCCCCTCTAATACAAAAAACTATCATTGTCAATCGTATCGTTCGCCCTTCCCTTCTCCGACCACGGCACATATCTCATGTGTTACATTATATAAGGCTCGATAAACCATTAGTATATAGTCTGAACCATGTCCTTACCTCTCGGACCCGTGACACATGGATCGAGTCGATGTGTACCGCAGGTGTGTGCGATTGGCCGCCCCAGCCCGGGGCCGACGCCGGCTCCAGCGGAGCGAATCGGAGGACGAGGATGAGCACGCGGATCCACATCGTGGTCGACGAGGCCGAGAAGGAGCGGTTCCGCCGGGAGGCGTCCCGGCGGGGACTCTCTCTCAGCGCCTGGATCCGGGAGGCCGCCCGGGAGAAGCTCGCCGAGGGCCGGGGGGCGAGGCTGGACAGCCTCCAGGCGCTGGGGGAGTTCTTCCGGGAGTGCGACCGACGGGCGTCGGGAGCGGAACCGGACTGGGAGCGGCACGAGGGACGCATCGAGGGAGGCGCGACCGGGGCGGACGCCCCGCCGGCCGGAGGCTGAGCGGGAGCCATCGATGATCTTCGTCGACACGAGCGTCCTGATCTACGCCGTGGGGGCCGAGCACCCGCTCCGCGGCGAAGCCCGGGAGTTCTTTCGGCGGTCCATCCGGGACGACCTCACCCTGGTGACCTCGTCCAAGGTCCTCCAGGAGCTCCTCCACGCCTACGTGAGCTCCGACCGGTCCGGGACCCTGGACGCGGCACTCAGGCTGGCCGAGGGCCGGATCGCCAGGGTCTGGCCGGTGGAGAAGGAGGACATCGGCCTGGCCCGGATGCTGGCCGAGGAGTTCCCCGCCCTGGACGGTCGGGACGTGGTCCATCTCGCGTGTTGCCGTCGGCGGGACGTCTCGCGGATGAAGACCTTCGACCGGGCGCTGGCTTCCGTCTTCGAGTGAGCCGTGATGTCGACGCTGCTCCTGGTGGGGATCGCCGCCTCGGCCTTCGTCGGGTTCAACATCGGGGGGGCTTCGACGGGCATCTCCTGGGGGCCGGCCGTGGGCGCCCGTCTGATCCGAAAGACGTCGGCGGCCGGTCTCATGACGGTCTTCGTCTTCCTCGGGGGCTGGACGGTGGGCCGCAACGTCATCGACACGCTGGCCCGGGACCTGGTGACCGTGCAGGTCCCCCTGGAGGCGGGCGTGGCCGTCCTCTTCTTCATCGGCCTGGGCATGCTGGCGGGGAACCTCCTGAGCGTGCCCATCTCCACCACCATGACCACCGTGGGCGGGCTGGCCGGGCTGGGCCTGGCCACCGACACGCTGAACTACGAGGTGGTAGGCTGGATCGTCTCCTGGTGGATCCTGGCGCCGTTCATCGGCTTCTTCGTCGGGCTGATCATCGGCCGGCACTTCTATCCGTGGCTCGCACGGCGCCTTCGGATCGTCTCCACGGAAGGGCCGCTCCTGCGCCTCGAGCGGGACGGAGGCCTCCCCCGGCTGGAGCTGGGACCGAACACCACGCCGCGGGAGCTGGGCGGCAACGCCGCGGTGATGGCCATCGGCTGCTACATGGCCTTCAGCGCCGGGGCCAGCAACGTGCCCAACGCCGTGGCGCCCCTGGTGAGCGGCGACGCCATCGGCACCGACGCCGCCATCGTCATCGCCACAGTGGCCATCGGGGTGGGAGCGTTCACCATCGCCCGGAGGACCATGGAGTCGGTGGGCACCGAGCTCACCGACATCTCCCTCTTCGCGGCCCTCATCGTCCTGGTCACCTCGGCGACCATCACCACCGGGCTCTCGTGGATGGGCGTGCCCATCACCGTGACCATCGTCATGGTGATGACCATCGCCGGCCTGGGCTGGGGCCGCGCCACCCGTCCCATCACCCTGGAGGACGCCGTCCGGGGCGAGCTCCGCCGGGGGCTGGAGGCGGAGCTGGAGCTGGGGGCGCTGACCGCCTCCCCCGAGGCCCCGGTGGGGGCCATCGGAGAGCGGGAGCCGCGGGAGGTCGTGGAGCAGGCCAGCGACCTGTTCGACCGGCGAGCCCTGGCCCGCTACGTGTCCATGTGGATCATCAGCGCCTCGCTCTCGCTGGCCCTCTCCTACCTGTTCTTCCTCGCCGTCCCCTTCGTGGGATGACCGATCCTCGACGAATGCCCGGCGAACGACCGTTCACGACCGAAAGCTGATCCCGTCATGGAACGACTTCGCGGACGTCAGACACAGTTCTACATCGACATCCTCTACGGCGCGCTCTTCGCCGGCGGCTTCGCCGTCCTGCTCTTCGGCGGCATGGACGCACGGATCGCCGCCTTCATGGGCGGGCTCGTCCTGGGCTACTTCCTCCGGGTCTGGGAGAACATGAGCGTCTACGAGCGGATCCTCCGGGAGGAGGTGGCCGCCGAGGCCCAGCAGGCGGTGGCCGCCGAAGCCGAGTCCGCCGTGGCCGCCGAGGCCGAGAGCGCGGTGGCCGCCGAGGCGGAACAGGCCGTGGCCGACGAGGCCGAATCCGCCGTGGCCGACCAGGCGGAGCAGGCCGTGGCCGACGAGGCCCACGACGCCGTGACCCGGGAGATCGACGAGCACGTGGCCGAGGAGGTGACCGCCGAGATCGGGGAGCAGCTTCCCGACGAGGTAACCTCCGAGATCGGCGAGCAGCTTCCCCAGGAGGTCACGGCCGAGGTGGAGCGCCAGGTGACCGAGGAGCTCGCCGAAGAGATCCGGGAGCGCGTCCGGGAGGAAGTGGCGAGACAGATCGGCCGGGAGATCGAGGACCGTCCCTCCGACCACGAGGCCCGGCGGGAGGAATGACGTCGGAGATCCAACGTGCGGGCGGAGCGGATGGAACCCTGAAGGCTGGAGCGGCCGATCAGCCGGCGAGGCGCGGGAGGCTTCCCGTCCTCTCCGCTACCCGCCGCGCCCGGGCACGACGGCCACCACCCGGGCCGGGCCGCCCGAGCCCCCGCGGATCTTCACGGGCAGGGCCACGACGTAGGCGCCCGCCGCCGGGAGCTGCCCCAGACGGGCCAGGTTCTCGAGGCCCACCACGTTCGCCTCGTACAGGATCCGGTGGCTCGGGAACTCCGTGGACGGTCCGTGGTCGATGCTCGGCGTGTCCAGGCCCACCAGGTCCACGTCCCGCCGCTCCACGAGCCAGCGCGCCGCCTCGGGGTGGAGCCCCGGAAAGTGGAGGTCGTCGGTGGCCTCCGGGCCCCGCTCGGCGGTGCCCAGGACCCGCTCCTCGTCGGGCCAGCGCTCGGCCCAGCCCGAGTTGACGAGGACGGCGGCGCCCTCCGGGAGCCGCCCGTGCTCCTCCTCCCACGCCTCCAGGTCCGCGACCCGAACCTGATAGTCCGGGTTCGCCCGGGCGGAGTCCCGGACGTCGATCACCGCCGCCGGCCCCCGGAGGGCCTCCAGGGGAATCTCCTCCGCGCTCCATCCCTCCCGGGCGAAGTGGTAGGGGGCGTCCAGGTGGGTCCCTCCGTGCTCGGCCGCCGAGAACCGGTTCGCCGCATACCAGTAGCCGGCGTCGGTGGAGTCGGCGGCCACCACCTCCAGCTCGAAGCCCTCCGCCGTGGGCCAGTAGACGTTCTCCTCGTCCAGCGGATGGGTCAGGTCCACCCAGCGGAGGCCCTCGCCCTCGAAGACCGCGCGGGCCGCCTGTCCCGGGTCGGCGGCGCCGTCCGTCCCCCTGTCGGCGGCCGGCTCGGGGCTGCAGGCCCCGACCCCGAGCCCCGGGAGGGACACGGCGAGGATCACGGCGAGGGTCAGGGCGGGGATCAGGGCGGGCACCGGCCGGCTGCGTCGACGGTCCACGGGCTCCTCCCGGGTGGAGTCTCGCGTCGGGGACGGGAGACCAACATCGTGTCCCCGGACCGCGGGATCCAGGACCCCGCCCGGCGCCGGTTCCTCTCGGGGAGGACTTCCCCTAGCTTTTCACCGGTCGTTGACTTCCCTTCCCCATCCGCAGCGGGGGGACGCCGTGGGCTCCGAACAGATCGGACAGTTCCTGGGCACCCTCCGGGACGCGGTCCGCTCCCTGGGCTGGACGGACCTGGTCGGCTGGCTGGGCCTGCTCCTGGTCGTCCTCCTGCTGGTGCACCTGGGCCGCCGGTGGGTCGACCGGGAGGTGGAGGACGTGAACCGCCGCCACACCCTCCGGAAGTGGGTCCAGTACACGGGGGGGCTGATCCTCATCGCGGCCGCCCTCTCCCTGCTGGTGGGGCGGATCGGCCAGCTCGCCACGGTCATCGGGCTCGTCGGCGCCGGCCTGGCCATCGCCCTCCAGGACCTGGGAAAGAGCGTGGCGGGCTGGATCTACCTCTCCACCCGCGGGGGCTTCGGCCCGGGCGCCCGGGCGGAGGTGGGCGGCGTCGAGGGGGAGATCATCGACATCGGCATCCTCAAGACCACCCTCCTGGAGGTGGGAAACCGGGTCCACGGGCTCCAGTCCAGCGGGCGGCTGGCCACCGTGCCCAACTCCCTCTTCCTGAACGACAAGGCGTTCATCACGCCCACCTACGCGCCGTACAGCTGGCAGGAGCTCCAGTTCATCATCACCTACGAGAGCGACTGGGAGCGGGGCGTGGAGATCCTGGAGGAGATCGGGCGCCGCGAGGACGAGGACCTGGGGAGGGAGGCGGACCGGGCCTTCCACGAGCTGGAGCGGCGCTACGCGTTCAAGGTCGGGCCCCTGACGCCCATCGTCTACGTCACGGCCGAGGATTCTGGGGTGAAGCTCACCCTCCGCCACCTCACGCCGCTGCGGGAGCGGCGGGGCGCCCGGGACCGGATCACCCGGGCCATGATGGAGGCGGTGGCCCGGGAGCCGAACCTGGAGTTCGCCTATCCCACGGTCCGCTTCTACCGGAAGGGGGAGGAGGGGGAGGAGGGCGGCCGCCGGCCGCCGCCCCCGTCTGGCCCGCCCGAGCCCGAAGGTCCCCGGCTCGCCGGGAGCGACTAGCCGGAGGGCCCGCGGCTCACCCCTCGTCTCCCTCCTCTCCGTTCTCACCCATCGAGTCGTAGGTTCCGTCGCCGTAGGTCCGGAGCACCCGGCTGATCTCCACCCGGTAGCCCTCGTACCACTCGCCGACCCGCGCCTTGGCGCGCCGGTGCACCGGGTCCCGGGCGAACGCCTCCAGGGCCTCCAGCGACTCCCAGTAATAGATGACGGCCTGGTCGCCCTCCGGGTTTCGCCACCATTCCCTGCCCAGGTAGCCCGGGCTCGACTCGGCGATCTCGCGGACCTCGTCGTTCAGGCGGTGGAAATCGGCGTCCTCGGTATGCTGCCGGAACACGAACTTGGCGGCGATCAACGGATCTCCTCCGGGATGGAGCGGGTGCGTCGTCCCCTCACGTTCGGCGGAAGATGAGGGCGGCCCGGCGGACGGTCCAGCACGGGGGCTCCGGCGCCTCCGGTCCACGCGGGCCCCGGCGCCTCCGGGCCGTCCTCCCGCGGGCGCCTGGACCGTGGGCGGGGGGTGCCGGCATGTTGGCGTGGACAGTCCCGGGGATCCACCCGGGAGCCGACGGAGCCCAGCACCTTCAGCACGGCCGCCGGCGCGGCCGGGGAGGCGAACGCGCGATGCCATCCGATCCACGGGCCCACGGAACCTCCTTCCCGGCCGTCGCCACATGGCCGCGGACCGTCCTCACCGCCCTGGTCCCCCTGGCCCTGGCCGGGGCGCTCTCCCTGGCGGGAGGGCTCCCGACGGACGGCGCCGCCCCGCCCTCCCACGACGTGGTGGTCGAGGGCGGGCGGGTGATGGATCCCGCCTCGGGCCTGGACGCGGTGCGGAACGTGGGGATCCGGGACGGGCGTATCGTCGCCGTCACCGCCGAGCCCCTGGACGGGGAGCGTGTCATCGACGCCTCGGGGCTGGTGGTGGCCCCCGGCTTCGTGGACCTCCACGAGCACGGTGCCACCCCCGAGGCGTACCGGCTCATGGTCCGGGACGGGGTGACCACGGCCCTGGAGCTGGAGGTGGGCACCGACGACGTGGAGGCCTGGTACCGGGAGCGGGCCGACGGCCGACTGGTGAACCACGGGGTGAGCGTCGGACACATTCCGGTGCGCATGGCCGTCATGGACGACCCCGGCGAATTCCTCCCCTCCGGGTCCGCCGCCCACGACAGGGCGACCGAGTCCGAGCTCGACGAGATCGAGGCCCGGATCCGCCGGGGACTCGGCCAGGGGGCGGTGGCCGTGGGCTTCGGCACCGCCTACACCCCCGGAGCGCCCATGTCCGAGGTGACCCGCATGTTCCGGGCGGCGTCGGACTCCGGCGCCTCGGTCCACGTCCACCTCCGGAGCGGGGTGGCCGGCCTGGACTCCACCCTCTCCGCCGCCGGCGAGGCCGACGTCCCCCTCCACGTGGTCCACGTGAACTCCACCGGCGGCGACTCCCTCCAGGCCTTCCTGCGGGAGATCCGGGAGGCGCGCGAGGCCGGCCGGGACGTGACCACCGAGACCTATCCCTACGGCGCCGGGATGACCCGCATCGAGTCGGCTCTCTTCGACGACTGGGAGAGCTGGCCCGACTCGGCCTTCCGGCGCTACCAGTGGGTCGCCACCGGAGAGCGGCTCACCCGGGAGCGGTTCGCCGAGGCCCGGCGGGAGGGGGGCGCGGTCATCATCCACAGCCGGACCGAGGACCAGACGCGGACGGCCGTCACGAGCCCCCTCACCATGATCGCCAGCGACGGCTTCGTGGAGGACGGCCAGGCCCACCCCCGGATCGCCGGCACCTACTCGAAGGTCCTGGGGCGCTACGTGCGGGAGGAGGGCGCGCTCACCCTCATGGAGGCCCTCCGGAAGATGACGGTCCGGCCGGCCAGGCGCCTGGAGGCCCGGGTCCCGGCCATGGCCCGCAAGGGCCGCATCGCGGAGGGAGCCGACGCCGATCTCACCCTCTTCGACGCGGCGACGGTCCGCGACCGGGCCACCTACACGGAGCCGCTGCGTCCGCCCCAGGGGATCCCCTACGTGATCGTGGCCGGAGTGCCCGTGGTGGAGGACGGGGAGCTGGTGGACGGCGTCCGCCCCGGACGGGCGGTCCGGGCGCCGACGGGAGACGGAGCCCGATCCTCCGCCGACCTCCCCCTGGCCGACAGCCTGGCCCGGTGGTACGCCCTGGGGATGGGCGCGCACCACCTGTGCGCCGGCCTGTGGGTCGTGGGCCGCGACCACGAGCGGTCGCCCGAGGAGGTGGTGGCCCGGGACATCGCGCCCTTCCCCTCCTTCCGCTGGAGGGACTCGCACCGATACGAGGTCGACCGGCAGGAGCGGGAAGCCACGGTGAGCTCCCCCGGCGTCGGGAGCCGGACGGCCGAGTACAACGGCGACCAGGGGTGCACGATCCTCCCGGCGGGGGCCGAGGACGTCCACTTCGAGCCGGTCGAGGTGGCCTCGGAGCTGCCCCCGGCCCCGGAGCAGGACTGGCCCACCGGCGACCGGGACGCCCGGGGCACCTATCCCGACGTCGACGTGGACCGGGAGGCCCTCGAGGCCACCCTGGACTGGGCCTTCGACGACTCGAGGCTGGACCCGGACCAGAACACCCGGGGCGTGGTGGTGCTCTACCGGGGAAAGATCCTGGCCGAGCGCTACGCCCCGGGCTGGGGCCCCCGCACCCCGCAGATCTCCTGGTCCATGGGCAAGAGCATCGCCTCGGCCCTCACCGGCGTCATGGTGGAGCGGGGCTATTACGGCCTGGACGATCCGGCGCCCGTGGAGGCCTGGCGAGGCCCGGAGGACCCCCGGCGGGAGATCCGGATCCGGGACCTGCTCCGGATGTCCAGCGGACTCGACTTCGACAACTTCGGCCTGGGCCCCGAGGAGTCGTACACGACGGCGAACGAGCACATGCGCATCTACTTCGACGCGCTCAACGTGCGCCGCCACGCCGTCCACCAGCCGCTGCGCTTCGAGCCGGGCTCCACCTGGCGCTACCGGAACTCCGACCCCCTCTCCCTCATGCACGTGGCCCGCGAGGCGCTGGCCCGGGAGGGCCGGAGCTGGCTCCGCTTTCCCCGGGAGGCACTGTTCGACCGCATCGGCATGCGGAGCGCGGTGCTGGAGACCGACGCCTGGGGGAACTTCATCCTCACCGGGTTCGACTACGCCAGCACCCGCGACTGGGCCCGCTTCGGGCTCCTGCACCTGAACGACGGCCTCTGGGAGGGCGAGCGCATCCTGCCCGAGGGCTGGACGGAGTTCGTCTCCACGCCGGCCCCGGGCGACCCGAGCGAGGGCTACGGGGGGCTCTTCTGGCTCAACCGGTCGGGAGCGCTGGACCGTGTCCCCCGCGACGCCTACTGGGCTGCGGGCTACATGGGCCAGCTCGCCCTGGTGATCCCCAGCCGGGAGATGGTGGTGGTGCGGCAGGGCCCGAGCGCCGGCGGCTACATGGAGTACTTCGACCGGCTGGTGGGCGAGATCCTGGAAGCCGTGGGACGGCCGGCGGGCTCGGGAGCGCCCTGAGCCGGCGATTCGGCCTCCCGGCGGCCCGCGCGTTGCCCGCGGCGCCGGAACTTCCGAAGTTCGCTGCGTGACGTGACAGGTCCTGCGGTCGGCGGCGGGAGACCGATTCTCCCCACACCGCACGAGGTCCATCAGGCTCGAGGAGGTCGTCATGGAAGGAGCGTCGGCCACCCGTCTCACCCCCGCCCTCCAGGAGCTCGTGGCGACGGTCCGGCGGGAGATCGATCCGGACCGGACCCCCGCCGACAGCGCCCGGGCCGTGGCGGGACATCTGGAGGAATTCCTGACCGAGCCCGACCTGCTGGACCCGGGGCACCGGGAGCCCTCCGAGGACGACTACCGCCAGCACGTCCTCCACGTGGAGCCAGACGGGAGCTTTTCGATCGTGTGCCTGGTATGGCTCGCCGGCCAGGAGACGCCCGTCCACGACCACGTGGCGTGGTGCGTCCCCGGCGTGTACAGGGGCCGGGAGGAAGAGACGCGCTACCGCCTGGTGGGCGCCCGTCGAGCACAGGTGGCCGTCGGTGAACGGGATCTCGAGGGGCACCGGGAGGACCGCGCGGCGGGAACCGGTGGGGAGGGGCCATACCTCGAGGAGGCCGGTACGGTGGTCAACGGAACCGGCACCGTGGTCTCCCTCACCCCGCCCGGGGACATCCACCGGGTGAGGAACCCCGGCCCCGAGAAGGCCATCTCCCTGCACGTGTACGGCGCGGACATCGCCCGACTCGGATCGAGCATCCGCCGCACCTACGATCTCCCGGTGCGTCCCGGGTGAGGGCCACACCGGGGGCGGCCGCCGCTCCCGATCCAGCAGAACCGTTCTCGAACTGATCGGTATCACTCTGGGCAGAGCGCGTCTGGAGACGCCGCCGGCGTCCTGGACGCCTCACTCGCCCTCGACGGTCCCCACATACGAGAGCCATGGAGTCTTCCACCGTCAGGCCCGCCGATGGAGTTCCCGTCACCGGGGAAGCCAGCTTCCCGGAGAACCGCCTCTGGCTGACGCTGGGCGCGGTCGCCCTCGGGGTGATCGTGGCCGGGTTCTGGAACTACCACCTGGTGGACGGCTTCGGCCGGAACGTGGTGGCGGGAGGCACCCTCGGCGACACGGGCGCCCTGGCGGGGAGCTGGGGAGAGCACGGGAGCGGCTTCGGCTACGTCTTCGCCGCCATCGCGGGCCTCGCCGCGACGTTCACCGCCTGCAACTGCGTGGTCTTCGCCATGATGCCCGGCCTGGCGTGCTCGGCCGAGAGCGTCGAATCGGAGGTCTCCCCCCTCGGTGCGCTCGGACTCTTCACCGCGGGAGTGATGGCCGTGGGGGCCGCCTACGGGATCTTCGTGGGCCTGCTGGGACCGGAAGGCGTCGAGGCCGTGAACAGCAGGCCCGTGCGTCTGGCCCAGGCCCAGGCGGTGTTCTCGGTGCTGGGCCTGGCCATGCTGGTCTGGGGGGCCCTGGAGATGGGATACCTGGCCTGGGTCCGGAAGCGGGTATCGCCGGTGACCCGCGCGTTCTTCGCCTCGACGGGGACCAAGGCCACGCTCCTGGGCCTGATGGTGGGTTTCTTCGCGGTGGGGCGCCCCTTCCCGGTCTTCCGGGACTTCCTCACCTACGCCGCCAACGCCCAGAGCCCCCTGTACGGCGCCACGGTGATGGCCGTCCAGGGCCTCGGACAGATCGCGGTCATGGTGGGCCTCTTCCTGATCCTGGTCTGGGCCGCCGGCGACCGGATCTCCCGCCTGGCCTCCGGGGACCCGGGCCGGGTCCGGGCGGTGAGCGGCTCCGCCCTGCTGGCGGGCGGCTCCTACTTCATCTTCTACTGGGGCCTCTCCTTCCTGCTGGACATCGGGCGCTGGGGCTTCAAGCTCGGCTGGTACTGAGCTGACCGTGCCGCGAGCCCGAACGCCCGGCGGCGGGACGCACCCTCCCGCGGGGGACACCGGGGGGCGCCGGGACGGCCGGCGGGCGCCCCGAAGACCGGGCGGGCGGAGCGAGCGGCGGGCCGGGTGGACGCTGGTGTCCGGCGCACGCGCCGCCCTCCTCCTGGCGGTCCCCCTCCCGGCCCAGGTGGTGACCGGGGGCGCCGGGGTCCTGCTGAGCGACCGGCCGGCCGTTCCGGTGGCCGAGCTCCACGCCGCCGCGCCTCCGCTCGCCGGGATCCGGCCGTACCTCACACTCTCCTGGACGGACGAGGACCTCCATCCGACCGCCATCACGGCGGCCGAGGCCACGGTCCTCCGGACGCCCGCCTCGACCACGGGCCTGGGTGCCGGCCTCCTGTGGATCGAGGACGGCGGCTACCGTGCCAATTCCATGCTGGTGAGCTCCACCGTCGTGCCCCTCCCCATCCCCCGGACGTCGGCGGTGGCCATCGGCTCGACCCTCCCCTTCCAGGACTTTCGGTGGTCGCTGGTGCTCAAGGTCGGGGTGAGGCTCCTTCCGTGAGACCCGACCCACATCAGCGCGTCGGGGGCGCGGCGTCGGCGCGCCGCCTCCTCGCGGCGGCGCTGGTCCTCCTGGCGGGAGCCTGCGGCGGGGGGGAGGCACGGCCCGCCCCGGTCCTCCTCGTCTCCCTGGACGGCCTCGGGACGGACCTCCTGGACCGGGCGCCCACCCCCGTCCTGGACCGGATGGCCGCCGAGGGCGTCCGGGCCCGGTACCTGGAGCCGGTGTTCCCGACCCACACCTTCCCGAATCACTACACCGTGGTCACCGGCCTCCATCCGGACCACCACGGGATCGTCGCCAACACCATGTACGATCCCGAGGCCGGCGGGTGGTTCAGGCTGGACGACCGGGACGCGGTGGAGGATCCCCGGTGGTGGGGCGGCGAGCCCATCTGGGTGACGGCCCGGGAGCAGGGCCTGACCGCCCACACCCTCTTCTGGCCGGGTTCCGAGGCCCCCGTACGGGGGATCCGGCCGAACCGGTGGCTGCGATACGACGAGTCGCTCTCCTACCGCGCGCGGGTGGACTCGGTCCTCTCGTGGCTCGCCCTTCCCGACGATCGCCGGCCCGACTTCGTCACCCTCTATTTCGAGGAGCCCGACGGGACGGCCCACGACCACGGGCCCCGGGCTCCCGAGACGATGGCCGCCGCGGCACGGGTCGACACGGCCCTGGGATGGCTCCTGGACGGACTGGAGGAGAGGGGGCAGCTGGACCGGGTGGACCTGCTGGTGATCTCGGACCACGGGATCGCCGCCTCCTCGCCCCGCCGGGTGGTCCGCCTGGAGGACCACCTCCCGGAGGGGCTGCCCATGGACTCGATCCGGGTGGTGACCCACGGACCGGTGGCCATGCTGGACGCCCGCAGCGGGCGACCGGAGACGGTCCGGCGGCTCCTCGCGGCCCTTCGGGGGGCCCATCCCCGGGTGGAGGTCCACCGGAAGGAGGGGCTCCCCGAGCACCTGCACTTCGGCGAGCACCCCCGGATCCCGCCCGTCGTCGCCCTCGTCGATCCGGGCTGGCTCCTCCTGGCCGGGCTACCGGAGGAGGACGGATGGCAGGAGCGGATCCACCGGGGCATGCACGGCTACGACCCCACCGCCCCCTCCATGCGCTCCGTCTTCCTGGCCAGGGGGCCCTCCTTCCGGCGGGACGCCACGGTGCCGGCCTTCTCCAGCGTCCATCTCTACGAGCTGATGGCCCATCTGCTGGAGCTGGAGCCGGCGCCGAACGACGGGAGCCTGGACTCGGTGCGGGCCGTGCTGGCCGAACCGGGAGGGCGGTAGCCGCCGGCCGGACGAGCGCGCTCCCTCGCCGGCCGGAGGGCCCGCCGCTCTCCGCGCCCCGACCCGGGCCGATCCCCGCGCTCGGACCCGCCCCGATCCGCGCGCGGCCTCAAGCGATCCATCCCCGGAAGAGCTCTCGCACCCGGTCCCGGTCCTCCTCGCTCTCGAGCAACACCAGGACCGTGTCGTCGCCGGCCACCGTGGCCACCACCCCGTCGACGTCGGCGGCGTCCAGCGCCGACCCCACCACGTGGGCCCCGCCGGGTGGCGTCCGGACGGCCAGGAGGGCCTCTCCCCCGTCCACCGAGGTCACGAACTCCCGGAACGCGGAGCGGAGCCGGTCCCCGGCGGCGGGGGGCGTCTCCAGATCGTCGGGATGGGCGTACCGCACGCGCCCGTCGCCGGTGGAGGTCTTGACCAGTCCCAGCCGGCGGATGTCCCGGGACACGGTGGCCTGGGTCACCTGGATGCCCCGCTCGGCCAGCGCCTCCACCAGCTCCGACTGGGTCCGGACGACCCGCCCGGCGACGATCTCCCGGATCGCACGCTCGCGCGCGGTCCGGCTCACGGCAACAGCGTCCCGTCGAGGTGGGCCCGGGAGATCGGCGGCGCCGGGCGGGAAGCCGCCCATTCCCGGAGGTCTCGGAGGTCCCGCCGGGCACGGCGGAGCTGTCGCCCGACCGACTCGGGAGCCGGCCCTCCCCCGGCGGCGTGTCGGCGCCCGGCGGCCTCGGGCTCGAGCTCGGACCGGACGCCGTCGCCGACGTCGGGACAGCACGTCCGGAGCTCCTCCAGGGGCAGCTCCCACAGCTGGCAGCCCCGGTCCTCGGCGGTCCGGACCGCACGCCCGGCCTGCTCGTGGGCCGTCCGGAAGGGGACGCCCCGGCGGACCAGGTGGTCGGCCAGGTCCGTGGCGGTGAGGTGTCCCGCCGACAGGGCCTCCCGCATCCGCTCCGTCCGATAGCGGGTGCCGCGGACCACCCTCTCCGCCGCCCGCAGGCTGCCGTGGGCGGTGTCCAGGGCGTCGAACAGCGCCTCCTTGTCCTCCTGCAGGTCGCTGTCGTAGGCCAGGGGGAGGCCCTTGAGGACGGTGAGCACGGCGGTCAGGTCGCCCGAGACGCGCCCCGTCTTCCCCCTGATCAGCTCCGCGGCCTCGGGATTCCGCTTCTGGGGCATGAGGCTGCTCCCCTGGGCCACCTCGTCGGACAGCTCCGCGAAGCCGAACTCCGGCGAGGTCCACAGGATCAGCTCTTCGGCCCACCGCGATAGGTGGGTCATGAGGAGGGCGCAGGCGAAGACGGCCTCGGCCACGTGGTCCCGGTCGGCCACGGCCAGGAGGCTGTTGTCGTACGGAGCCTCCAGGCCCAGGAGCTCCGCGGTCAGCTCCGGATCGATGCCGTGGGAGGTCCCCGCGAGGGCCCCGGCGCCCAGGGGCGAGCGGCCCGCCGTCCGGTGGACCCGCCGGAACCGTCCGGCGTCGTCGAGGAGCGAGCGGGCGTGGGCCAGGAGGTGGTGGGCCAGGCTCACCGGCTGGGCCCGTTGCAGGTGGGTGTAGCCGGGCATCCAGCTCTCCAGGTGGTCCTCGGCCCCGTCCATCAGGGCCTCCGCCAGCCCGGTCGCCGCCCGGACCAGGTCCTCCAGCCGTCCCCGCAGGTAGAGGCGGAGGGCCACCGCGGTCTGATCGTTCCGGCTGCGCGCGGTGTGGACCCGGCCCGCAGCCTCGCCGATCCGCTCCCGGAGGGTCCGCTCGATCCACGAGTGGACGTCCTCGTCGTCGCCCTCGACCGCGATCTCCCCCTTCTCCAGCTCGTCCAGGATACGGGCAAGGCCCTCCAGGACGGGCCGTCCTTCCTCCGGAGCCAGCACGCCGCACTCCACCAGCATCCGCACGTGGGCGAGGCTCGCCACCAGGTCGTGCCGGGCCAGCCGCCGGTCGAAGGCGAGGGAGCCGGTGAAGGAACGGATCTCCGGGGCGAGCTCGCCCCGGAACCGGCCTCCCCAGAGCGTCCCGCTCACCGTCTCACGCCCGGGCGTGGCGGACGGGCCGGTCACGCTCCCCCCGGACGTCCGGTCCCGGCGGATCCGGATCGCCCGCCCCCCCGGACTCCTCCGCACCTCTGGACTCCTCCGCACCGCCATCCTCCCCCGCACCGCCAGCCCCCTCCTCCCGCCGCACGCCGGCCCAGACCCGGGCGGGGAGGGACCAGAGCCGGGTGAAGCCGCCGGCGTCGGCCTGATCGTAGACCCCGTCCTCCCCGAAGGTGGCCAGGTCCTGGCGGTACAGGCTCTCTGGCGAGCTCCGGGCAACGGGCCGGCAGCTCCCCCGGAAGAGCTCCACCGTCACCGATCCGGACACCCGTCGGTGCGACTCCTCGAGGAAGGCGTCGAGGGCGGCCCGGAGCGGCGTGTACCACAGCCCCCCGTAGGCCAGCTCGGCGTAGCGCTCGGACACCGTCCGCTTGAACCGCGCGGTGTCCCGGTCCAGGGTCACCGCCTCCAGGTCCTCCAGGGCCGCCGTGAGGACGGTGCCGGCGGGGGTCTCGTAGACGCCGCGGCTCTTCATCCCCACGAGTCGGTTCTCCACCAGGTCCTCCCGTCCCACCCCGTGCTCCCCGGCCAGCTCGTTGAGGTAGCGGATCAGCTCCACCGGCCCCATGGACTCCCCGTCCACCGCCACGGGCCGGGCGCCCTCGAAGGAGAGCTCCACCCGTCGGGGCGTCGGGAGGGCCTCGGCCACCGGGACCGTGAGATCGTGTGTCCCCCGGGGCGCCGGCGAGGCCGGATCCTCCAGGACGCCGCCCTCGAAGGAGGTGTGCCAGAGGTTCCGGTCCACGCTGTACGGCTCCTCCCGGGTGGCGGGGACCGGGATCCCCCGGGCCTCGGCGTAGGCGATGGCGTCCTCCCGGGAGGCGATCTCCCACTCCCGCCACGGCGCCAGGACCGAAAGCTCCGGGGCCAGCACCCGGTAGGTGGTCTCGAAGCGGACCTGGTCGTTCCCCTTCCCCGTGCAGCCGTGCGCCAGGGCGTCGCATCCCGTCTCCCGCGCCACCCGCACCTGGGCCCGGGCGATGACGGGTCGGGCCAGCGCCGTCCCCAGCAGGTAGCGCCCCTCGTAGACGGCTCCCGCCCGGAGCGCCGGGAGGAGACACTCCTCCGCGAACTCCTCCTTCAGGTCCACCACCCTGCACGCCGCCGCCCCGGTCTGCAGCGCCTTCTCCCGGGCGGCGTCCAGGTCCTCGCGCTGGCCGACGTCGGCCACCACGGCCACCACCTCGCAGCCGTGGTTCTCGATGAGCCACGGGATCATCACCGACGTGTCCAGCCCGCCGGAATAGGCGAGCGCCACGCGGTCGACGGTGCCCTTCGGAGTAGGATCCGGGATCGGGTGTGAGACGCGGGTCTCGGGTGCGGGATGCTTCTCGTGGGGATCGCGGGTCTTCTGGTCAGTCACCGGGTCCATCCGAATGTCGGCCTCGCTGGGTTCGGCGTCGTCGCCAGGCTCACGGCGGCCGGCGGGGCGCGTTCCCCGCCGGTGCGCATAGTTATACGCTATTGAGTAAATTTATGCAAGACCGGGACCGGCACCGTTCGCGTGGGGGAGCGTGTCCCCGCTGAAGCCCGGCACCACGAAGAAGGTCGCCGGCATCGCGCGCGTGGGAGAACGTGAGTGAGAGGGAGAGAAATCGCCCGCGGGAGAAGGTGAACCTCAGTCCCCGGGCGCCAGGACCTCAACGGCTCGCCAGCAGTACCACGCCGCCGCGCTGCGCCAGGGGCGGTAGGGATCTCCGCGGGGCTCCAACTCCGCCGCGGAGGGGATCTCCTCCAGGCCGTGCAGCCGGGCCCAGCCCTTCCGCACCCCCAGGTCCCCCACCGGCCACACGTCGGGCCTGCGGAGCTGGAAGAGCAGGAACATGCGGGCCGTCCACTCGCCGATCCCCCACACCGCGGTGAGCCGGCGCACCACCTCGTCGTTCTCCACCGCGTAGAGCTCGTCCAGCTCGAGGGTTCCGTCGTCCACCTTGCCCGCGAGGTCCCGGAGCGCCCTCACCTTGCTCCTGGAGACGCCCGCACTCCGGAGATCCTCGTCGGACGCCCCGAGGACGCCGCCCGGGGTGACCGAGCCGTCCAGGGCATCGACGAGCCGGCCGTGGATCGCCCGGGCGGCGTCCCCGGCGAGCTGCTGATAGACGATGCTGCGACACAGCTGGGCGAACGGATCGTCGTCGGGGGGACGGAGGCGGACCGGACCGATACGCCGGACCACGCGACTGAAGGCAGAGTCGTCGGCGAGGTGGCTGCTTCCCTCCTCCCAGACGATCTCCCGACTCCCTCGATTCAACGTTCCACCTCCTTCCCCGTCTCGACTCCCCGGGGGAACCCCCCGGACCACCTGGCCCATGGATCCGGACGTCGGCGGGACGCGGGCCGTGAACGGAAGGATCGCCGGGTCTCCGCACAGGAGGTACGCGCTCCTCCCCCCGCCCGGCAGCCGACGACCCTCACCGCCCGATCGCAGATCATGCTGACAGGAGATCGGGAAATCGAGGAGTTCCGACCGGAAAAAACTTCCCCATCCCCCGATCCTCCCGGCCGGCGACGGGCCCTACATTGAATCGTCCAAGCCCTTTCTCTACATAGCACTACAGGTATTCCTCCCACCTGGTACCGGCCTTGCGCCTTCGTGGTACCCGCAAGCCCGGCATTCGTGGAGAGCGGGAGCCCCGACGAACGGCGGAAGACCGCCCGACATCGGCGAGCCGCTCCCGGCCCCTCCGGCCTCATCCCGGCGGAGGGGCGGGGACCCTCCGGGCCCGCTGTCGATCCCCGGTTGAGAGCTACGGTTCCCCGAACCTCCGGGGCTCGACGAACAGGAGATCGTCGACTCCACCGGTCGCGAATCATACCTATCCCATCGCGACTCATGCGACGCACGACGCACGTTTCACTGCAGAGAGCGGATGAGAGCGAATCGCCGGATAGCAGGATGAGACGCCATGGAGCATCAGGCAGGAGGATCCACATGACGCAGCACAGCGAACATAGTCGAGGTATCGTGAGTGGCGCAGTCGCTCTGGCCGCCATGGTGGTCCTGGCGGCCTGCGGGGACGGGACGGGCCCGGAGGGGACCGGCGAGGCCCGGGTCGTCATGAGTTCGACCGACGGCTCCGCCTCGATGGTGGCCAGCTCCTCGAGTTCCGAACCGGTGACTGCCGCGCAGGTGACGCTGGACCAGGTCTCCTCCATCAGCGTGGACGTGAACCGGGTGGAGGTCCTCCCCGCCGGCACCGACACCACCGACGGGGGCCCGTGGGTCTCGGTCTCGGTCACCACCCAGACGGTGGACCTCATGGACCTGGGCGCGTCGGGCGTGGAGATCGCCGCCGGCGAGATCTCGGCCGGAGACTACCGGGGCGTCCGGTTCTTCTTCGAGGACGCCACCATCACCTTCAGCGAAGAGGTGACCTTCGGCGGCGGCCCGAACGCGGAGACGTACGCCGCGGGCGAGGCGCACGCCCTCATCATCCCGAGCGGTGATCAGACGGGCGTGAAGATCCCCGGGGCCGAGTTCACGGTGGAGGAGGACGCCACCGGTACCGTGGTGGTGGAGTTCGACCCCGCCGCGTCGGTCCAGAACGTGAACCTCAGCGCCCGAGGCGTCATGATGGCTCCGGTGCTCACCGCCGGAGCCGAGGAAGGAAACGGGAGCGGAGAGTAGGAAGACGTCCGCCGCTCCCACGCTTGTGGATGTACAGCCACAAGGGGGGAGCAGCGCTTGTGGATGTACAGCCACAAGTCGGGCCCGGGGAATCCCTCGGGGACCGGGTGAGGATCGTTCGACCGTCGGCCCGCAGCGGATCAGATAACGACGCTCACCCCGTTCCGGGGCTCACCGGTCGCGGCGCCGGTTGATCACGATCCGCTGCCCCGCGAAGACACCCACCGGCACCGGAGGCCTCCTGCAGGGGCGGCCGGGCGGATCACCCTTCCTCCGAACCGGACGTCGAGGGCCCGCCCACCTCCAGGATCAGCACGCCTCCCCGGCGGAGATGCGTCCCCACGGGACAGAAGATCTTGTATTTGCCGGGCTCGAGGGTGACCGTGAGGATCCGGGTCTGGGTCGGATGGAGGTTCCGGCCGAACTTTTCCCGCATCCCGGCAGCTCCCTCACCCTCGATCTCGAAGTTGTGCTCGACGGCCCCCGAGTTGGTGACACGAAAGGCGGTGGGGCCCGGCGGGAGGCTCCGGGGCATATGGATCCTGTATTCGGTCAGACGGACGTTCACCGTGTCCGGCTCCGCCTCCGGCCGGTCTCCCTCCGTCGCCGGGGCCGCAGCGTCCGCTGACGTGTCCCGGGCGACGAGAGTATCGTCCGCCGATGGAGCCGCGCCTTCGTCCGCTCCGCCGCCGCACGCCGCCATCAGAATCGCCGCCAGAGCGGCCCTGGCCCCCACAGCGGCCGTGGCCCCCAGACGGTCAGCTCGAGCACGCGGTCTCATCCCTCGGTCCGTCCTCCCGCAGGTGATCTCCCGATCCGTTCCCCCCTGTCGATCCGCGCGCAACCGCCGTGCCCCGGCGGGCCATTTGCAAGGCTTGACAGGGTCCAGGAAACGCCGCCGGTCGTGGCCGGCGCCTCCGATACCAACGTCCGTATACGAGAGCCATGCGACATGTGACCTTCGAGCGCGCGTCATCCGGAGGACGATGAGATGAGGACACTCGAGACCGACGACGTCGCGGATCGTGTGGACGGGCTCGTCCACCTGGACACCCAGCGGGCCGACGGGGGCCTGGATCTGACGGTGGACGAGGTCCACCGGCCCACCGGCCCCGGGGCCCTGGACTTCGGCGAGAGCGAGTTCGAGCCCGCGGAGCGCCAGCCCCTCGAGCCCGAGCTCGCCCACGCCGACGACGACTACGGCTGGTGGGAGCTCTCCGGCGGGAGTTATCTCATCCGGTACAACGAGGCGCCTGCCCTGGAGGAGGACGAGACCGGCCTGGTCTTCCCGCTGGACCGGCTCCGACAGGCCGGCGCGTCCCACGAGGCCTTTCTCGTTCGGGGTCGACGCCATCGCCTGGAGACCCTGCTCCGGGTGGGGGAGGCGGGCTGCCGGCTCAAGGAGAACTGCCGGGTCTCCCGGCTCATCGTGACGGAGGCGTGCTGATGGATTTCATCTTCGAGCAGTTCCGCACCGGGGGAAACCGGAACCTGGGCTACCTCCTGGGCGACCGATCGGCGGGTGCCGGGGCCCTGGTGGATCCGTCCTTCGACCCGAAATCCCTGGTGGACAGGGCCTGGGCCCAGGGGCTCGAGGTCGAGCTGATCCTGAACACCCACGGCCACGACGACCACACCAACGGGAACGAGCGCGCCCGGGAGCTGACCGGCGCCCCGGTGGCCGCCCACAGGAACGGGCCCATCGGCCCCGAGGTGCCCCTGGAGGACGGGATCTCCATCACCGTGGGCTCGCTCAGGGTGGACGTTCATCACGTGCCGGGCCACGCCGACGATCATCTCCTCTTCCACGTGCCGGACCACGCCGTGGCGCTCACCGGGGACCTGCTCTTCGTGGGGAAGATCGGCGGCACGGCCGGCGAGGAGGACGCCCGGGAGGAGTACCGGAGCGTGGAGCACGCGGTCTCGACCCTGCCGGAGGAGACCACGATCTGGCCGGGCCACGACTTCGGCTGCCGGCCCTCCTCCACCATCGCCCTGGAGAAGGCGACGAACCCGTTCCTTCTCTGCGAGGACTTCACCGAGTTCCTGGAGCTGAAACGCACCTGGTCCAGCTTCAAGGAGGAGCACGGCCTGGCCTGAGCCGGGTCGGGGATTCGGCGGCCCAGGACGAGCCCCCAGGATGCGCCGCCAGGATGCGCCGCCAGGATGGGTCGCCAGGATGGGTCGCCAGGACGGGAATCCGGCCCGGGGGAGCCTGCATCGGAGGGCGGCGGCCCGCACGAACGCCTGCCGGCCCCCTCAGCAGACCTCGGGCGCGGACTCCCTCGGCACCGAACCCAGGTACCCCTGCGAGGCCAGGCGCCGGCCCGAGGCGGCATAGCCCTCCTCGGAGAGTTCGGCCACGCCGGTGGCGTCGACCCAGAGGTTGTAGAAGTTGAACAGGGCGCAGACCGTGAGGGCGTCGTAGAGGGCCGGCTCCGTCCATCCGGCCTCCTTGGCCCGCTCCAGGTCCTCCTCGGCGATCCCGCACGGCGTCTCGTTCGCCTTCTCCACCACGGCGAACAGGGCTCCCTCCTTCTCGGAGATGGGGGCGCTCCGGTAATCGGCGAGCACCGCGTCCACCAGCTCTCTGTCGTCCAGGAGTTCCGCCGCGACCGCGGCGTGGCTGCCCTTTCAGAAGGGGCAGCCATTCCGGTCCGACGTGAAGGCCGCGATGAGCTCCCGCTGACCGGGTGACAGCTCCGACGGCCCTCGCATCACCGCCTGGGTGAAGCGCGCCAGGTGCTCCGTCTTCTCGGGCCGGAAAGCGAAGAGGTCCGAGATCTCCGGCATCTGAACCTCCTCCCCGGTACCCCGGGCGCCTCCGGGGCCGCCGGGCTCGCCGGGCTCGCCGGGCGTCGATCCGGCCGTCTCTCCACCGACCGCCTGCTTGATCTCTCTCAGGAACATGGAACCTCCTCTCGGGATGCCCGCGTGGATCGAGTTCAAACTAGCGTCCGGGCCGACTCGGGAAAACGGATACCGCTCCGCCGCGGGAACGTCATTTGTCTGCCCTCGAACCTCCGCGTAACGTGAGGCTGGTTTCGCACGGTTCGGTTTCCCACAGAGCGAGGGCTCCGGGCTTCCCGAGGCCCACGCGCTCGCCTCGCGCATCGATCGAGGACCCCATGAGACATCCCTTCGCTTCCTTGCGCCTGCCGTCCGGACACCGTCCGCTCCCGGTCGTGGTGTCCGCCGCCCTGGCCCTCCTCCTCACCACCGGCTGCCTCCAGGTCCACGTCCCCCCCGAGGAAGGCCCCTCGCCGGCGGCCGGAGCCGCGGAGGAGCCGGGCGAGGCCGGGACCGAGGGCGAGGGCCCGAGAGCGGGAGCCGAGGATGCGGAGGACGACCCCTTCGAGGACTGGGACGAGGTCCTGGAGGAGACCGAGGAGATCTCCGGGTATCTCACCTTCCACCTGAAGCGGGACCAGAGCCTCTATCTCGAGATCCCCGAGGACCGGCTGGGCCGGGAGTTCGGGATGCTCACCCACTTCAGCCGCGGGCTCGGCGACCTGGGCATCCAGGAGGGGCTGCCGGCCTACGGCGGCACCCAGCTCATGGAGCTGCAGCGCCGGGGCGACCGGATCTACTTCGTCCGGAAGAACCACCGCTTCACCGCGGAGCCGGGCACCGGCATGGAGCGCTCCCTGGAGGAGAACGTGGGCCACTCGGTCCTGGCGGCCTGGGACATCGAGAGCCGGCACGATTCCACGGGGAACCTGCTGGTGGAGGTCACCGACTTCTTCGTCAGCGACTACGCCTACGTGGGCCAGGCACTCCAGGGGATCTACGGCGGCGGGCCGGTACGTCTGGACGACGCCCGGAGCCACGTGGAGCGCGTCATGGGCTTCCCCGAGAACGTGGAGATCGACGCCTTCCTGACCTACTCGGCGGAGGGGGCGCCGTCCTTCGGCGGGCCCGGGCTCTCGGACGTCCGCTCCATCCCCGTGGGGGTCCGGTACTCGCTCTTCGCCCTTCCGTCGGACCCCATGCCCCCACGGCTCGCCGACCTCCGGGTGGGGCACTTCATCACGGCCCGCCGCGACTTCTCCCGCGACCGGGAGAAGAGCACCTACCTCCGGTGGGTGAACCGATGGCGGCTGGAGAAGGCGGACCATTCCCAGCCGGTCTCGGAGCCGGCCGAGCCCATCGTCTTCTACGTGGATCGCAGCGTCCCCGACCGATACCGGCCCTACGTGCACGACGGCATCGAGGCGTGGAACAAGGCCTTCCGTGCCGCGGGATTCGACGGTGCCGTGGTGGCCCGCGACGCCCCGTCGGCGGAGGAGGACCCGTCGTGGAGCGCCGAGGACGTCCGCTATTCCACCGTCCGCTGGACGGCGGCCCACAGCATGGGCTACGCCATCGGGCCCTCCCAGACGGACCCCCGGACCGGCGAGATCCTGAACGCCGACATCCTCATCTCGTGGATCTTCGTCCGGGGCTGGATGAACGAATGGCAGGAGATGGTGGCCGACGGGAACGTCGGCGCCCTCGCGCTTCCCGGCGGCACCTCGGGAGCGGACGCACCGTCCGCCACGGGCGAGTCCGCCGCACCCGGAACGGGCTGGGGCACCTTCGCCCGATCCCCGTCGGCCGCCGATCGGGCGGGTCCGGCGGGCCTGATCCGGAGCGCCCGGCGGCTCCAGGCGTCGCTCTTCGAGTCCCGCCCCGGGGCGGCGCGCCATCTCTGCGTGGCCGAGCTCCACCGGCTCCAGCAGCTCGCCATTCAGTACGCCGTCCTGGTCGCCCGGGGCGAGGTGGCTCCCGGAGAGCCCATGCCCGAGGAGTACCTGGGCGCGGCCATCAAGGACCTGGTGATGCACGAGGTGGGGCACACCCTCGGGCTCCGTCACAACTTCAGGGCCAGCTCCGACATCCCGTACGACCGGCTCCACGACGAGGACTTCACCGACGAGCACGGGGTGAGCCTGTCGGTCATGGACTACGTGCCGGTGAACGTCGCCGTGGACGGCGAGCAGGGCCACTACTTCAACCGTGAGGTCGGATCGTACGACGCATGGGCCATCCGGTACGCCTACACGCCGGTCTACGAGGGGGCCGGCGGGGCGGCCGGCGCAGCAGCGGCCGGCGGGGCTGGTGCAACCGAGGGCGAGCTCCCGTCCACCGGGACGCCGGTCTCCGATCCCTTCGCCGAGCGAGAGGCCCTGGACCGGATCGCGGCCCTCTCCGACGACGGACTCCGCGCCTACGGCACCGACGAGGACGCCAGCTTCGGTCCCTTCGGCGTGGATCCCCTCACCAACCGGAACGACCTGGGGTCCGACCCCCTCCGTTACGCCCGGGACCGGGGCCGGCTGGTGGCCGACGTCATGCCCGATCTGGAGGCGCGGCTGGTGGCCGAGGGCGACTACTGGGACCGGCTCCGGGGCGGCGTCACGGCCCTCCTCTACGAGGAATACTCCGCCCTCTCCCATCTCCCGAAGATGGTGGGCGGCCTCTACTTCGTCCGGGACCACCGGGGTCAGCCCGGGGGGCGCACGCCGTTCCGGCCCGTCGAGGCCGAGCGCCAGCGGGCGGCGGTGGAGACGCTGGCGGAGCGGGCGTTCGCTCCCGGGGCCTTCGGGGTGGACGCGGAGCTCCTGAACCGGCTCTCCCCCGAGCGGTGGTTCGACTGGTCCGCGGGCTTCACCGACATGGTCCCCACCGACTTCCCCGTCCACCGACAGGTGGCGTCCCTGCAGGGCTTCCTGCTCTCCGACCTGCTCCACCCCGAGCGCCTCCACCGGATGGTGGACGCCCCGGCCCGGGCCGAGGGCGAGGAGGTCTACACCATGGGCGAGCTCTTCGGGACCCTGACCGGCGCCATCTGGTCGGAGGTCACCGGGTCCGGGAGTCCCCGGGAGATGGACTCGTTCCGCCGGAACCTCCAGCGCGCCCATCTCTCCCAGCTCGAGGACCTGCTGCTGATGGACGAGGTCCCGGGCTTCGGGGGAACGGTCTCGGTGCCCGAGGACGCCCGGTCGCTGGCCCGGCTGGAGCTCTCCGAGCTGTCCGAGCGCCTGGACGCCGTCCTGGCGTCGGAAGCCAGCCTGAGCCGCGAGACTCGGGCCCACCTGGCCGAGTCGAAGGCCCGTATCGACCGCGCCCTGGAGGCGAGCCTCGTCGTGAACGGCGGGGACGAGGGCTGAGCCGGCGCTTCACCGGATCGGACGGCTCAGGCGGCCGCCCCCTCCTGGTCCGACGAGGCGGTGAGCCGCAGCGACGCCCACCCGCACAGCGCCACCGTCAGGACCGCCAGGCCCAGGACGGTGGGGGGCAGCGTCACCTTCAGGCCACCCCAGACCACCGAGGCCGGGACGCCGGAGGCGCCCACCATATAGCGGGCCATCTGGCCGACCCCTCCCAGGGTGCCGATGAGCCCCACGACCGTGGCGAAGGCGCCCCAGAAGAGGATCGAATCCACGGTGCTGGCGGGAGCCCGAGCCCGGGTGCCGGCGCCTCGCCGCGCCCTCCACGCCCGGATCGTCTGAACCGCCACCGCGATGCCCGCCGCCAGGACGGGCCACATGAGAAATCCGCCGGACTGGAACCAGTCGATCATGGGTCTACCCCCTTCGATTCATGTTCAGACGTCGGTTCGTGGAGGGAGCCGGCGTCCGCCGCCGGGGCTCCCTCGTCCCCCGCGATTCCCGGCCTCCCTTCCCTGGCCCACGCGATCTCACGGGCTCGCCGGTGCAGGTGGAGTCCGGCGAGGGCCAGCGCCAGCGTCAGCGTGAGCCCGAGGGAGGCGGTGACGGCCGCGTCGCGGACGACAGCCCAGGCCGCGGCCGTCCCTCCGCCTTCGGCTCCGGGGATCGGAGCGGCCTGGAGCACCACGAGCGCCGTCCCGATCCCCACCACCCCGCACGCGCCGGCGAGGAAGAAGACGGGCATCGCCGCCCGCTCCACCGGATCGCCCAGGACGTCCGGTCGCAGGTACAGCCCCACGGCGGAGCGGGCGGCGGCCACTCCTCCCAGCGCCCCCACGGCGGCCACCAGGAGCGACGCGGGAGACGGCGCGGACAGGAGCCCCGCCCCCACCAGCGTGGCTCCGCCCGCCAGGACGGCCGCCGCCGCCAGGATCGTGATGAGGGCGGTCTCCACGCCGGCCCCGCCGGGCCGCGAGTAGCGGCGCAGGATGCGCGTAGCCAGGGGCTCATGGAGCTTTCGGAGCTCGCCGGCCACCTCCCGGGACACACCCAGGAGGGCACGAGCCCGGCGCTCCGCCGCCTCCTCCTCCATGCCCCGCCGGCGGTAGACCTCGTACAGGTCCTCCAGGTCCGAGGCCATCTCGCCGAGCACGCGGGAGCGGGCCGGCTCGGGGAGGTCCAGCGCCTCTTCAGCCTGTCGCAGGACTGGGGTGAATCTGGTCACCGCCCGCCTCCTCGAGGATCTCGATGAGCGTCGTGAAGAGCGCCTCCACCCGGCCCGCACCCTCACCCAGGCGCTTCCGCCCCCTCCGGGTGAGCCGGTACTCCTTCCGCCGCCGGCCCTCCTCGCTCCAGCTCCCCTTCACGAAGCCGTCGTCCTCCAGCCGGTGGAGGATGGGATAGAGGGTGCCGTGCTGGAGCTCGAACGTCCCGTCGCTCCGCTCCTCCACGTCCAGGGCGATCTGATAGCCGTGCTTCGGCCCCTCCCGGAGCGTGGCCAGGACCAGGAGCTCGTTCACCTGCTTCCCGAGGGTCTTGGTGTCTACGGACATGGTTCGCCGGAGGCCGGAGTCATATGTATCGCTCCTCTTTGTATAGAGAATCTATATATACCGGCCGCGATCCGTCAAGGAGGGGGTGGATCCCCGGCGTCGCCTCGGCCTCGCGGCCCTATCCTTCGCCGAGTCCCTCGTCCAGGCGGAACGGCTGGAACCGGAGGAGGAGACGGGCGGCGGCGGGGAGATCGTTCAGCTCGCTCCTCACCTGGACGGCCGTCGCCGGTCGATCGGTCACCAGCCCGTCCACGCCCCTCCGGATGAGCTCGGCCATCTCCGGGGCCCGGTTCACCGTCCAGACGTGGACCGCGATGCCCCGGTCGCGGGCCACCCGGAGGAGCTCGGGCGTCGCCCGGGAGCGGGCCACGGTCAGGAAATCCACCGAGAGGAGGCTCAGGTCCCCCACCGCCACCGCCGCGGCGTAGCCGGTCCGGATCTCGGGAGCCAGTCGGTGGACCTGCCGGACGGCCCCGAGGTCCAGGGACATGATGGCCACCTCCCGAGTCATGTCCCGGCGGCGGACCTCACGGATCACCGCCGAGACGAGCGCCGTGTCCCTCCCGTAGTACTTGAGCTCGATCTCCAGCCCGATCCGGCCGCGGGCCCGGTCCAGGAACTCGCCCAGAGTCGCGATCCTCCGGTCCTCCGCGGCACCGGCGGCGCCCGCTCCACCCCGGGGCTCCTTCAGCACGTCGCGGAGCTCCGACCAGTCGTGTTCTCCGATCCGTCGCGGATCCCCGGCCACCCGCATCAGGTCGACGTCGTGGGCCACCACCGGCACGCCGTCCCCGGTGAGCTGCACGTCGATCTCCGCATGATCCGCTCCCTCCGCCACGGCCCGCTCCAGTGCGGCCAGGGTGTTCTCGGGAGCGGGCGGAGGTCCGCCGCGGTGCGCCACCACCGCCACCGGAACCGGCTCGGCCAGGCGCTCGAGGAGCACCCCTCCCCCGAGGAGGCTGGCGATCACCAGTCCCCCCATGACGACGCCGATCCGCCAGGTGGTCAACCACGGGGCGATGCGCTCCAGCGCCGCACCCCCCTGCTCCACCACGCCCGGCAGCTCCCCCCGGGCCTTCGCCCGGAGGTCCGTCTCGTCGTAGTAGGCCTTGCTCAGGACCGTGGCGGCGGTGGAGAAGCCGAGGAAATCGACGACGGCGTCGGCCACCACGGTGAGGCCGACGACCACCGCCGTGACCGAGGCCAGCACCCTGAGGGATCCCGTGGCACCCGCCAGCCGCTGCACGCTCGTCCAGGCCGCAGCCATCAGCCCTCCGTCGAGGAACGCCCGCGCCGCGATCCACAGCCCCACCGCGAGAGCCAGGCTCCAGAGCACCCGGGCGCCGCCCCCTCCCGCCGTGTGCCGCCAGGACCCTCGCAGGGCGCGGCCGAGGGGACGATGACCGTCCATCCACGCGGGAACGGCCAGCAGACTCCGTCCCACGAGCCACGCCACGGTGGACAGCCAGGCCAGCGCCCATGCCACGGCGGCCCCCACGGCGTACGACCAGGCCGGGGGGCGGACCTCCAGGTAGTAGTTGATGTCGTGGGCGCCGAGGAAGACCTCCCGGATCCCCCAGAGGCCGGCCGCCAGCGGCGCCGACAGGAGGACGCCCCCCAGGACCACCGCCCCGCACAGCCGGAGGAGATCGACGAGGCGGGGAGCCAGCCCCAGGAGCGCCCCCGGGACGGTCGGGCGGCGGCCCTCCAGATCTTCGCTCACGATCCAGAACAGGCCGGCATAGCGAACGGCGGTACCGGCCAGGACCAGGATCCCCGCCGCCACGATCCAGAAGAGGCCGGGCGCGCTCAGCACCCAGGCCACCAGATCCTGGTTGCCCACGACGTCGCCGGCTCCGGGAACGGCGCTCCATCCCAGGAGCGCCGACGTGAAGGGCACGAAGATCACGGCGCCGGCGGCCCATACCAGGACCGTCCACCCGGCCATGGGTCGCCAGAGGCGGAGGACCCGCCGCCAGGCGGAGCGGACCGCGCCGAGGGGACCGGGTGCCTCCCGGCGTCCGGGGCCCCGGCTCAACGGATCGGGAACCTCACCGTGCGATGAATCCCCGGGTGTCCACGTGAATGAACGGCGGATGGCTGGCGGTCCGCCGGTACTTCCACAGGCCGCCCCGGAGATGTCGCGTGGCGGGCGTCCGGTCCATCTCGTCCACCATCCGGTAGAGGAGGTCGGCGTCGGCCACGGTGATCCGGCCGTCGCCGTTCAGGTCGTCCATGGCGCCGTCTCCGTTCTCGTCCACGAAGACGTCGGCGGCGTCGCCGTAGATGTGACGGCTGTAACGGGGCCGGCCCAGGAGCTCCGTGTTGTACCACGGCGAGCGGTAAGCACTCATCACCGTGAATCCCGAGGCCCGGATGCCGCGGCGGTTCGCCTCCTCCAGAATGATCTCCAGCTTCAGGACCAGCTCCGGTCCCAGGGGGAGGTACTTCGGCCACCCTCGCGGGCGCTTCACCGGGAACTGGCCCAGTCGGAAGTGGGGGCTCACCCGCACGGACGCGTTCTCCCGGGTCAACCGGATGTAGCCCGGCGGCGGCCCGTACTGCTCAAGGCCCCGGTAGGCGGGAGTGGGAAAGGTCCCCATCCGGTAGCCGTCCAGGGAACCGTCCTCCAGCCGGGAGCGCGGCACCAGGACGAACGCCTGCAGCACGACGGAGTCGGGGCCCGCGCCCTCCCCCGCCCGCCGCCGGATCACGATGCGCTGGCGGCCCGAGCGGTCGGGTGCCGTCCACCGCCAGGTGCCGGGCCCGAGGGGCTCCAGCGACCTCCCGTCGGCGGTGGCGCCGAAGCGCCGGAGCTCGCGTCCGCCCGCGGCCGTCCCCGCGGCGGTCCCCTCGCCCGTCCCCGTGTCCGTGGCTCCCGCCACACGGATCTCCACGGCCTCGCCCGGCAGGGCGGACACGAAGAACCGGCGGAAGGGCATCTCCAGGCCCCGGATCACCAGGGAGAAGGAGGCGCGGCTCGGACGGAAGATCTCCCCCTCGTCCCGGCGGGCATCGTCCCCGTTCCGGAAGGCACCATCTCCGGAGGCGACGGGGTCACCCGGGACCGCTCCGGGGGTGCCGGTGCCGTGGACGAGCCCGACGATCGCCAGGAAGACGAGGGCCGCCGTCGCTCCCCCGTGGGCTCCGGTCACCGGGCGCCCTCCGACCCCTCGTCTCCGGGTCCGGGAGGCGCCCGGCCCAGCGCCCGGTCCACCGCGGGATCGCGGTCGTAGATGTCCGTGCGGAAGTGGACCGTCCCGTCCGGCCCGGCCCACGCGGTCATGTAGTAGAGGTGCACCGGCACCGGCTCCGGGAGCCGTACGGTCTCTTCCTCCGCCGCCCCCTTCATGACCCGATCCACCGCCTCCGGGCTCCAGCGGGGATCTCCCTCCAGGAGGTACCGGGCCAGGGCGCCGGCGTCCTCCAGCCGGATGCACCCGGAGCTGAACCCCCGGGACCGCTTCGCGAAGAGCTCCCGGGCCGGCGTGTCGTGCAGGTAGACGCTGAACCGGTTCGGGAACATGAACTTGACCCGGCCCAGGGCGTTCCGGGGACCGGGGTCCTGGCGGAGGCGGTAGGGGAAGTTCCGGGCGGAGAGCTCCTGCCAGTCGATGGTCGCCGGATCCAGGGGGCGGGCGTCCGCCCCCCATCCCTGGAAGACGCTGAACCCCATCCGCTCCAGATACCCGGGATCCCCTTTGATGAGCGGGAGCTGGTCCTGGACGGCCAGATTGTGGGGCACGTGCCAGTAGGGATTGAACACCAGGTAGGAGATCCGGTCGCTGAAGGCGGGGGTCTTCCGGAACGGCCGTCCCACGATGGCCCGCATGGAGAGCACCGTCCGGCCCTCCTCCACGACCTCCAGTTCGAAATCGGCGGCGTTCACCCGGACGTGCCGGACCCCCAGCTCGTCGGGGAGCCATCGCCACCGCTCCAGGTTCAGCCGGATCTGCCGGACCCGCTCCGAGGCCGGCGCGTTCAGGGCGGCGAGCGTCGCCGGGCCCACCACGCCGTCCTCCTCCAGGCCGTGGCGCCGCTGGAAGGCCCGGGTCGCCGCCGCCAGCACGGAATCGTAGACCACGGGCGAGCCCACGGGCCCCTCGGTGAGCTCCGCCGTGGCCGCCAGGCGCCGGCGCAGGTCCTCCACGCGATCGGCGGTGTCGCCCGGGCTCAGCCGTTCGCCCTCGGGCACCGTGGGCCAGCCGCCACGGGCCGCGATCCGGCGGTACTCCTCGTAGGTCTCCACCAGCCGGCGATACGCCTCGTGAGGCGGCTGGAGCCCCCGGAGCGCGCCGGCGACCCGTCCCGCCGCCAGCCCGTGCTCCAGGAGGGCCACCAGGTCGGTGCCGCTCCGTGTGGGGACCCAGTCGGGTGACAGCGCCACCGGATCCACCCGGCCGTCGGAGAGGTGTGCTCCGTAGGTGAGAAAGGCGTCGGTGAGCAGGAGCTCCAGGTCGACCCAGGCGCCGGGGACCGCGGCGGAGTCGCCGCCCGGGGCGTCCCCGTCGGCCGAGGTCAGACGATCCCGCAGCGAGCGGATCGCCTCCAGGTGGTAGTCGTCCGGATCCAGGCCGTGCCGGTCGGCCGACGCCAGGACGGCCACCAGGGAATCGGCGGCGACCCGGGGCCCGTCCGGCGTGACCCAGGCCGGCTCGTAGCCCCGGGTCTCGTAGAGGCCGGGGATCAGCCCCCCGGCGTGGATCCGCTCGCCGAGGACGTCCATCTCCATGGGCACCCCCGCCACCTCGATACGGGCGCGCAGGAGCTCCTGCAGCCGTTCGGGTGGGGGCGGCGGGGACCCGAGGCCGTCCCCGAGAGCACCGCCGGCGTCCCCGGGGGGCGTCGCCGGAGCGGCCGCGAGCGGACCGCCCGCGACCGACGTGGCTGCCCCGGCCGGAGCCGGGATCACCAGGACCGCGGCCACGGCGAGCGTCACGAAGGCGCTCCCTCCCATGCTCGTCCGGCCAGGTGCTCTCATAGCTCCTCACCACAGTGTGGACAGCGCCGCCGACTCGTGTCGGTGCCCCCGCCGGGCTCGTCGGTCGTCCGACCCGGGTCCCGCATGCCGTCACCCGCCTCCTCGCCGGCCACCTCCATGAACCCGGCGCCGAGGATGGCCGTGGGCAGGGCCACCATCAGGACGCCGGACAGCGCGAAGATCCCGGCCATGAACCGGCCGAGGACGGTCACCGGATACACGTCGCCGTACCCCAGAGTCGTCAGGGTGACCACCCCCCACCACATGGTCGCCGGGATGCTGCGGAACTTCTCCGGCTGGACCTCGTGCTCGGCCAGGTACATGAGCGACGACGCCACGAGGAGGAGGAGCCCCAGCGCGGTGAGGACGATGGTGAGCTGCCCCCTCCGGCGCCGGAAGACCCGGCCCACGGTGCGGAGGGAGCGGGAGTAGCGACCCAGCTTCAGGATCCGGAAGAGGCGGAAGAGGCGGACGCCCCGGAGGATCCGGAGGTCGAACCCCACCAGCGGGAGCAGCGCCGGGAGCACCGCAAGCAGGTCCACCAGGGCCAGGGGCGTGGCGGCGAACCGGAGCCGGCCGCGCACGGGCCTCCGGTAGCGCGGATCCTCCACCGCGCTCCAGACCCTCGCGATGTACTCGGCGGTGAAGACCGCCACCGAGACGATCTCGAACCACCGGAAGAAGGAGCCGCCCACGGCCGCGACCTCGGGGACGGTCTCCACCACGACCACCGCCACGTTCAGGGCGATGAGGAGCCGGATCCCCACGTCGAACCACCAGCTCGGCCGATCGCCCGGCCGGGCCACCTCGACGATCTCCCAGGTGCGCCGCCGGAGCCCCCGGCTCCCGTGGTCCGTGGCGGTCGATCCCGATCTCATCCGGTCCCCTCCAGCTCCGGCTCGTCCCCCCGGACCCGGTCCGGGCGCAGCTCCAGGGCAGGCGCGCTCACCAGTCCCCACCAGTCCACGTCGGCCTCCGCCGTCCGGTCCCCGCGCCGGGCCGCCACCCTCTCCCGACAGGCCCGGGCGTGAGCGCGGATCGCGGCCACGTCGAGGCCCAGGTAGGCGTCCGGGACGTCCGACAGGGCCGCCTCGGCCTTCTCGAGCTGGGCCACGATCCCGTGGGGCGTGCCCCGTCGGGCGTGGACGAAGGCGCTGGCATACAGGATCAGCCCGTGGTAGAGCTCGCTCCCCGAGGTCCGCCAGGCGTCCTCCAGCGCCTCGTGGCTCTCCCAGTACTCGCCCCGGTTCACCAGATCGACGAAGGCGGTCAGCGCTTCGGGGAAGGTCGGCGCGCCACCGGGAGCGGGACCCGAGCTCACGGCGTTCCGGCGTCCTCCCCGGCGGAGGTCGGGGGGGCCTGCCCCAGCCAGTACAGCCCCTCCAGCTCGCGCTGGCGCGGCCACAGCTCCCGGAGCGTGTCGCCGTCGTAGAGCCGGCCGTTCTTCATCACCTGGACCACCGTGTTCGTGTTCCGCAGGTCCTCCAGGGGGTCGCCCTCCAGGATCACCAGGTCGGCGAGCTTGCCGGCCTCGATGGAACCCAGGTCGCCGTCCAGCCCGATGGCGTCGGCTCCCATGAGGGTGGCCACACGAAGGGCCTCGGCATTGGTGAGGCCGCCGGAGGCCAACGCCCACAGCTCCCAGTGGTACCCGAGACCCTGGAGCTGGCCGTGGCTCCCCACCCCGGCTCTGCCGCCGGCCCGGTAGATGTCCACGAGCTCCCGGGCCTGCTCCTCCACGGCGTACTCCTCGGGCATGAACCAGCCGGCGCTCACCCGCCGGGTCCTGTCCGCCAACTCCGGATACGGGGTGAACCGCCGCAGCTTCTCCGATTCGTAGGGGCGCTCGGTGGCGAAGAAGTGGTTCTCCAGCCACGGCCCGCCGTAGTCCACCAGGAAGGTCGGGGTGTAGACGGTCCGGGCCTCGGCCATGAGCCGGTCCACGTCGCTGAACAGCGGGTAGATGGGCAGGCTGTGCTCGTGTCCCGGGTATCCGTCCTGGATCTGCGTGAGGTTCAGCTTGAAGTTGAGCGACCCCTCGGTGGTGGGCATGAGCTCGTGCTCCCGGGAGGCCATGAGGATCCACTGACGCTGCTCCCGGTTCCCGGCCACGTACATCTTGACCGTCTTGGTGTCGAAGTACTCGCTGTAGCGGCGCGCCACGTCCCGGGCGTGATCCAGGTCCTCGATCTGCTCGCTCCAGAACACACCGGGGCCCGTGTGATAGATCCGCGGGCCGGGGATCAGGCCGGCCTCGACCTTGTCGGCGTAGGTGAGGACGTCGGTGGTGGCGGTCTGGGGATCGCGGGTGGTGGTCACGCCGTAGGCCAGGTTCGCCAGGTACCCGGCCACCTGGGTCTTGTGGATCCCCCACGCGGGCCAGATGTGAGCATGGGTGTCCACGAACCCCGGCACGATGGTGTGGCCGGAGACGTCCCGCACGTCGGCCCCTTCGGGCACCCCCACCTCGCCCCGACGACCCACGGCCGCGATCCGGCTGCCGGAGATCACCACGTCGGCGTCCTCGATGACGTCGGCGCCGGCGTCGTTCTCGTCCCGGTCCCCGGCCATGGTCACGACACGGGCACCACGGAGGACGACCGAGCCCTCGGGACGGTCGCGGGTCACGCCGATCCGGACGCGGTGCTCCTCGGCCGTATACGCCGGTTCGTCCTCGTCCTCCTGCGAACCCTCCTCCTGCCGGCTCTCCTTCCCGGCGGCGGCCTCGCCGGTCTCCGTTTCCTCGACCTCGTCGCCCTCTCCGGCCGCAACGTCCGCCGCTCCCCCGGCCGACCGGGCGGCCTCCACGCTGTCCTCCACGGCCTCGGCCCGGTCCAGGTCGTAGACGAAGTGGGCGTTGCCCAGCGACCAGTGCACGGCCCGGCCGTCATCGGCCCACGCCGGGAACTCGCCGCCCATCCGTGTCAGCCTCCGGGCCGGGAACTCGGCGCGGTCGGGATCGCCGACGTTGATGGTCGGGGTCTCCCCTCCCACGTACGGGACGGTCACCGTGTAGAGGTTCCAGTCCACCTCGGCCAGGGCCAGGTCGCCCTCGGGGGCCATGACCACCAGGTCCGCCCGGTTGGGCGAATCGGAGCCCGGGATCTTCTTCCCGTGGACCTTCACGTGGGCCTTCTCGTCGGTACCGTCGTACCGGAGGGAGACGAGTCCCCGTTCCCCGTGATACAGGTAGATCCGGCCGGGCTCGTCGTCCACGAAGTGGGGATGGGTCCGGCCACCCACGGGTGCGATCCGCCGCGCCCCGCCCCCGGCGCCCTCCTGCGGCTCGGCGGGGACCCAGATCAGATCATCCACCGAGCCCGGAGCGAAGGGACCCCCGCTCTCCAGGTACGCCCGGGCCGGGCCCCGGAGCGCCACCACCCGCTCGCCGTCGGGGCTCCAGGCGGGCTGCCGGTAGACCGCCGGCACCCGGGTGAGCCGCACGGGATCGCCGCTCCCGTCGGCCCGCACCTTCATGAGATGTCCGCCCACGTCGGGCCCGCCGGCCCTCTCCCTCGCGCTCCACGTGGCATAGACGAGCCAGCGGCCGTCCGGGCTCCACGCGGGCTGCGCCTCGACGGTTGCTGCCGCGTCGGTGAGACGGGTCGGCTCGCCGTCCGGATACTCCATCACGTAGAGCCGGTCCAGCGCCGTGAAGGCCAGCCGCTCGCCGCCGGGCGACGGCACGGCGTCGCGGATCTGCGCCGCGGTGAAGTCCGGCTCGCTCGCAATCGGATAGTCGAAGTCCAGCTCCGGCCCCACCCCCAGCGCCACGTCGGCCTCGAAGGGGATTGCCTCCGGCTCCCCGCCGTCCACCGGGATCCGCCAGATCCCGCCGCCCCACGTGGCCACCAGCGCCCGGGAGTCCGGGGTGAAGCTCATCCCCGGGAGCACCCCGAGCGTGGCCCGGCTCTCCTGGTCGTCGTGCTGCACCGGATAGGCCAGCCAGCGCTCCTCACCGGACTCCAGGTCCCGGATCCGGAGCCCCGTCTCCGTCTCGTACCGGGTGCCGTAGACCAGCCACCGGCCGTCGGGGGAGAGCGCCGGGGTGAACCCCGAGCCGTAGCGGTAGCTCCGGGTGTAGCTCTCGCCGGTCTCCCGGTCGTAGACGGCGAGCTGGTACTGGGGCAGGTCGGCGTTGTACTCCCAGTCGCCCATGCGCCGGGAGTGCCACAGGTAGCGGCCGTCGGGGCCGAAGGCGGCGCCGATGGTCTTCAGCCGCTCCGGCTCGTCCACCAGCGCGGTGCCCGTGCCGCCCTCCACGTGATAGATGTGGAGCTTGTGGACGCCGCCTCTGAGCGGTGCCTTCGAGGCCACCACGTAGTCGCCGTCCGGCGTCCACTCCGGGGACTGGTAGCGGGAGGTCTTGCCCTTCGTGACCTGGACCGTGTCCGTTCCGTCCAGGGACATGATCCACACGTTCTGGCCTCCGCTCCGGTCGCTCACGAAGACCACCCGCTCGCCGTCGGGGCTGAACCTCGGCTGGGCGTCGAAGCCCATGCCGGAGGTGAGCCGCGTGGCCTCGCCGCCTCCCGCGGGCATCGTGTACAGGTCGCCCAGGAGGTCGAAGACCAGCGTCTCGCCGTCGGGGCTCACGTCCACGCTCATCCACGAGCCCTCGGTGGCCGTGAACTCCAGCGTCCGGTCCGGCTCGAGGGGGAGGCCCTTCTCTTCGTCCTCCTCCTCCGACTCCGTGGTGTCCGCTGCGGCCTCCGCGGGTCCGGGCGGGACCCGGGGTCCGTCGACGGCGCCGGCCGCCGGGGCCATCCCGTGGGCGGGGGCGGGGGCCAGGACGTACAGAAGGGCGGCGAGGGATACGACGAGACGGAGGGATCCGGACATGGCCAGCTCCAAACGAGGGTGGGACGAGAGGATCGGAAGCCGAAGACCCGGCGTCCCGGTCCGCAGTTCGATACGACAACGATAGAGGACGATCCCTGCCGGAGCCAGGCGGGACGGGACCGGTGAGCACCGGTCCGGCGGCTGGACTCGGCCGTCAGGCGGCTTGCTCCACCGTCACCGCCGTCCCGTAGCAGAGGATCTCCGCCGCGCTGTTCATGATCATCGAGGTGGTGAAGCGTACCTCCACCACCGCGTTGGCACCCATGGCCTCGGCCTCCTGGACCATCCGGTCCACCGACTGCTCACGGGCCTCGGCCATGAGTTTCGTGTACTCGCGGATCTCCCCGCCCATGAGGTTGCGGATCGCCGCCCCGATGTCACGTCCCAGGTGCCGGGCTCGGATCACGTTCCCCCGCACCAGCCCGTGGACCCGGACGATCCGGCGGCCCGGCACCTCTCCCGTGGTCGATACGATCATGTCCGATCTCCTCTCACGTCTCGTATGCGCGCTGTGGATGCGACTCTCGACGATACATCTCTCGACGGCGACCGCCGCGCCCCATCCCGCACGGAGTTCCCGAACGGGCAGGCCCGCCCGGCGGGAGGAGCGTCACCGCTCCAGGTCCCGATACGGCGAGCTCTTCCACTCCCGGTACTGTTCGCGGCCGATGGAGACCAGGAGCAGGGCCACCCCCACGCCGATGGCGGTGGTGGCGATCCATTCCAGGGTCAGGCTACCGGCCCGGAACCACTCGACTCCGGCCAGGATGGTCAGGATCACCGTCCCCGTCACCACCAGCGTCCACCCGGCGGGCCGGGTCAGGCGCCGGTGCACCGAATCCCACACGCCCCCGTCGGAGGCCGTCATCATGTCCCTCATGGCATCTCCCATCGTTCGGATCAGCGCCAGCTCCCTGCGGCATTCCGAGCACTCCTCCAGGTGACGGACCACACGCCGCTCGGCCTCGCCCTCCAGCTCGCCGTCGGCGTACGCGTCCAGCTCCTCGGTCGGATGGCCCGCTCCGCCCCGGTGGTCCCGGCCGCGCGATTCCTCCGTCCCGTTCATCGGATGATCTCCTCGGGGGTGATCCCCCGCTGCGTCAGAATTCCCTTCAGCCGCGACCGGCCGTGGTGCAGCCGGCTCGCCACCGTTCCCTCGGAGATCTCCAGCTCCCGAGCGATCTCCGCGTAGCTGAGCCCGTCCAGCTCCCGTAGCACCAGCACCGCCCTGTGCGCCGGGTCCAGAGCGGCCAGGGCGGAACGGATCTCCCCCGCCAGCTCCCGCCGTTCCATCCGGGCCGGGCCGTCGGCCGACCGGGAGGCGGGCTCCGGGCCTTCCTCCGGCCAGGATCGCTCCCTCCACCGCCGTGCCGATCGGAGCCGGTCCAGGCACTCGTTCCGCAGGATGGTCCGGAACCATCCGCCGAAGGCGCTCCCCGGCTCCAGGCCGTCCAGGCTCCGGTACGCCCGGACGAAGGCCTCCTGGACGGCGTCCTCCGCGTCGGCGGGATCGTCCAGGAGGGCCGCCGCGTACGCCAGGGCCGACCCCTGGTGGCGACGCACCAGGGGCCCGAAGGCCTCGGTGGACCCGTCACGGCATCGCCGGATCAGCTCCCATTCGTCTTCGCTCACATCTCCCCAACGAGGTGAGCCGGCACGTTCTTCACCTGCGCGTCCCGGAGACCCCGGCGGTGGTTCGCAGGTGGCCCCGGCGGTGGTTCGATCGTCCGCCTCCCGGGTACCTTGTCCCACACGAGCCGGACCACCACGAACCTCGTGACTTCGCGGACGTTCCGACATGGGAGAACCCCGCACAGCAGGCACCGGGCGGCGCTTCGAGCTGGTGCTCCTGCGTCTCCGTCCGCCGAACCCCGAGACGGTGGGGGTGATCGCCAAGCACGCCTCCTCCCGGAGCTATCACTGGATGCTGGTGCTCGCCGGGAGCCACGCCGAGCCGGCGAACGTGGCCCGGCTCCTGGCGGTGGCCTATCTGGACGAGGCCAGCGGGCTCCTGGGACGCGGCGACCCGCGGTGGGCGATCCCCCGGGCGTTCCTTCGGAAGGAGGGGGGGCTCGACCCTACGATCCGGGGGCTCCCGGAGTCGGCGTGGGTTCCCGACGAGCTGGGGCGGGAGCTGGAGCAGATCGCCTCCTGGCTCGAGGGGTCCCACGACGACTACCTGACGGCCCTCCGATCGGCCCTCCGGGGGCGCCCCGACGACCGTTTCCGAGCGCTGTCCGAGGAGGAGGCGGAGACGCGGGGATTCCGGGATCCGTCGGGCCGGGCACTGCTGGCGCCCCATCCGCCGCCGATCGTGACCCGGACCGGCCCGGGAGCGGCGGTGGACCGGACCGGGGGACCCGAGCGCCTGGTACCCTGGCGGCGCTGACTGTCACCGCGACAGCCCCGGCGGACGGCCTGCAACCGTGACCGACTCCGCCTGGTCGGTCCCCTTCGCGGGCCGGTCCGCGCTTGCCCGATTGGCAGAATATGCGGCCTCGCCGCGGGCACACGGGTTGCCTGTTCGTACGGGCGGAGACGCACCAGGAGTGCCTGGTCGTCGCCGTCGCCCACGGGGGGCGGCGGCACGGGTATGTACTTCTGAAAGGAGGAGGTGAGAACCATGCTTCCCACGATCACCCGCAACAGCAGCAGCCTCCCGACCGGTCATCGGTCCCGGGTCCTGCCCGAGATCGACGACGTGCTCAGCGGCTTCTTCGGTCGACCCTTCGGGGAGTGGCAGGGCTGGGCTCCGTCGGCCGACCTGGCCGAGACGGAGGATAAGTTCGTCCTCCAGATGGAGGTCCCCGGCTTCCGCCGCTCCGAGATCGAGATCACCGTGGACGACGGAGTCCTGACGGTCTCGGGCCAGCGGTCCGCCGAGGAGCGGGAGGACGTGGACTATCACCTGCGCGAGCGTGGCTCCCGGCAGTTCCGGCGGAGCTTCATGCTGCCGCGCTCGGTGAACCAGGACGACGTCGAGGCGAGCCTGCAGGACGGCGTCCTCACCGTGGAGCTGCCCAAGGCCGCCGAGGCGCGTCCGCGCCGCATCGAGGTCAAGAGCGACTGACCTCGGACGCGGCACCCGACGGCGCGCCCTCCCCTGTCACGGGCGCGCCGACCTCAGGGCGAGGCGCGCGCCTCGCCCTTTTTTGCTTTCGCCCCCTGTAACGAATCACCGGCCCGACTCGTTTATATGGTAGAAGAGGGGGAAGAACCGCTCCTACGGGAAGGGACCGTGAACCGACTCACCAAGATCCTGACCGGCGCCGCCGCCGGCTTCGGCCTGCTGGCGCTGGTCTTCACCGGGAAGGGCGACTCGGAGGATTCCGCGGAGGGCGCCGAGGTCCGGGCCCCCTCGATCTCCGAGGACCAGGTCACGACCGTCCGGGCCCCCAGCGCGCCCGAGGGCCCCGGCCTCCTGCGAGAGGAGCTGGACGGCACCGACCTGTTCGTGGGCTGAAGCCGGTGGGCGTCCCGGTCAGCCCCCGGGACGCGGACCTCCACCAGGTGGCGATCCGGCTTCAGGCCGATCCCGGCCCTCGTGCCCCTTCAACCATGTCCGGCCGCCGGCGCCGGCCGCTCCGCCCCCGGACGCGGACCGCGTAGCTCGGCCCCGACCGTCGCCCGGCGGTAGGCCACGGCGAAGGCACCCATCACGATCCCGGCGCCGGCGATGGTGATCAGGTACGCCCCGAACGCCCGGAGGTTGGCGCCCGCCACCATCAGGTCGCCCGCCATCCGGAGCAGGTCCGGTCCGAACCGGATGACGACGGCTCCCAGCGGCACCCAGACCAGAGCCCGCCAGCCGCCCAGCGCGTAGATTCCGGCGGCCGCCAGGGACATGCCCGACCAGAAGAGGGCGGTACCCGGCTGGATGAAGCTCGGGCTGGCCCCGGCCGTGGTGGCGATCCCCGCCACCGCGCCGGTCACCAGGCAGCAGCCGCACCCTGTGGCCAGGGCCACGCCGCCCATGGCAGCGGCCGAGGCACGGGGGTCCGGCGAGGGCCACGCCCGCCAGAACGCGTAGGCGAGACCCGCCGCCGCCAGCAGGTAGAAGCCGGCACCGGCGAGCTGTACGCCGCTCCACGGGATGGCCGAGGCGGTCATCACCGAGGGCGGCGTGAGGGCGGCCCCGACGGCGAGGAGCGCGAAGGCCCCGGCGGCGATCCACGCCGCCGCGGGCCGACGGAGCCACAGGCCGTACAGGATCAGGACTACGGCACCGGCGATGAAGACCGGATGGACCATGGTGGTGGTCGCCGTCGGTCCGGCCGCGGAGACCAGCGTCGCGCCCTCGGTGGCCACGCCGCACGCACACGCCATGAGGACGGCCACCCCCGCCAGCGCGGATCGCCCCGGGGTGAAGAGGTTCGTCATGGCCGGTCCTCCCGGTCTGAGTTCACCAGCCGGTCCACCAGCTCGCGGATCGCCGAAACGGCGGGGGCAGCGGGATCGAAGTCGATGGGCGCCGTCCCGGCCCGCTCCGCGTCCACCAGGGTCCGGTCGTAGGGAATCTCCGCCACCACCTCGAGATCGCGGCTCGCGCAGTACTCGCGGATCGCCTCGCGGTCGCCCTCGTCGCGGACCTTGTTGGCGACCACGGCCAACCGGTCGATCCCCAGCTCCCGGCTCAGCTCCACCACCCGGTCACCCGTCTCCAGCGCGCGGTAGTACGGCTCCACCACGGCCAGCATGGCATCCACGTGGCGGCTGGTCCCCCTGCTCAGGTGCTCCAACCCCGCCTCCATGTCCACGACCACGTCGGTGATCTCCGCCGCCTCCTCTCCCATGATCTGACCGAGGACGCCACGCACGGTGGCGTGAGCCCGGCACATTCACCCGGCGCCGGCGTGGCCGATCCGTCCCATGATCAGGAGCTTCACGCCGTCCGGCGCCGTGGAACCGTACTCGTCCACGATCCAGGACGGCGGCCGGGCGAGTACGGTGTGGGACGTACCGTCGGGCTCCTCCACCGTCTTCAGCAGATCGGCGGGCAGGGTCGTCACCTCCGCCGGCTCGCCGCCCCGTCCGCTGCCGCCCAGGATGGCCGACAGGTTCGGGTTGCTGTCGCCGTCCACCGCCACCACCCGGCGATCCGCCTGGGCCAGTGACCGGGCCATCGTGCCCGAGATGGTGGTCTTGCCGGTGCCGCCCTTCCCCGCGATGGCGATCCTCATCGTTCCGCTCCTTCCCTGCAGGGTGAATCGTGTCGAATCCTGGTCGGGAACCGCCCGGCCCGTCAGGCCGGCCCGTGGACGTGCCGTTCCTCGTGGCACTCCAGCGCCGCGCCCGGGTCGTCGTGGCAGTCGCAGTCGGGGTCGTCGCACTGGCCGTGGGCCTGCCCGGCGATGTCGGAGAACTCGTCCGCGAAGCGCCGGCCGCCCTCCAGGATCCCTTCCTCGGTGAGCCGGAACCCCGGTCCCGACGGGCCGTCGTCGTCCAGCGTCTCCAGGAGCCCCCGCTCCACGAGCCGCCGGAACACGGGCGTGAGGTCCGGGAGCTCGTCCTCGGGAGCCAGGAAGACCCGCAGGTCCGGGGGACGGACCACCTCGCCCAGCCCCTCGCCGCGCATCCAGAACAGGAGCTGGAGGACTTCGTCCTGCTTCCGGAGGTCCGCCGCCGTGCTCTCCCCTCCCCGGTCCTCCCGGCCGTCGCTCGACGGGACGCTCATGCTCCGTCCTCCCCCTGCTCGAGGATCCGCCCGGCGAGCGACCGGATCCGGCCGCACGCCTCCTCCACGGCTCCGGAGGCGACGTCGCTCATGCCGATGCCCAGCTCCGCCCGCTCGGGCTCACATCCCACAATGTAGGTGTGGGTCGGAAGGACGCCCATGGCCCGGGCCACCAGCAGGACCTTGGCGGGAACGGTGTGATGGGTGTCCCGCAGGATCTCCCGGCGCTCCTCGTCGCTGAACTCGGCGTCGTCGGGGAGCTCGGGACGGAGCACCGAGACCGTGCCCGGCGGTCGACCGCCGTCCACCGCGTCCACGATGATCAGCGCCTCGTATCCGTCCATGAGCTGCTGGACGAGGTGCAGGCCGCCGATCCCCACCTCCACGACGTCCACCTCCGGGGGCAGGCTCCCCGGGCCGCCGGCCTCACTCTCCCGCGCCAGCGCTTCGGCCACGCGAACGCCGAAGCCGTCGTCCTCGTGGAGGACGTTCCCCATCCCGGCCACCAGCACCCGCGGCCGGGCCGCGTCGGGCTCCGACGGCGTGGCCCGGGACCCGGAGGGGGCGCCCTCTCCCGGCGCCATCATCCGGAGCGCCGTCCGCCGCCGGCGTCGCCGGACGCCGGGACCTCCACCCACAGGTGCCCGCCGTCGATGCCGGCCTCCAGCCGCTCCAGGCCGGGAGCGTCCTCGTCCAGCCGCCGTCCGGTGGCGTCGTCGAACCGGCAGCCGTGCCACCGGCATACGATCTCCCCCTCCTCGAGCTCGCCGAAGTGGAGCGGCAGCATCGTGCCGGGGCAGGTGTTCCGGTAGGCCCGGGGCCCGTCGTCCGTGCCCACCACCAGCACCGGGAATCCCTCGACCAGCTCCCCGTGGAGGTCCTCCCGGCCCACCTCCCCCGAGGGGAGGAGGTTGACCCTCCGGGGCGCGGGCTCGGCCCGGGCCCCGGCAGAGCCGGCGTCCCGCTTGGCGTCCTCCAGGCGCTCCCGGAGCCGGGACACCTTCTCGTCGGGGACCACCGACCGCTGCCCCATGACCGGGAGCGACCGGCCCCCGGACTCCCCTCCCACCACCGCGCCGGAAGCGGCGCCCTTCGGTTCACCATCCGGCCCGATGGGGCCGTCGCCGAGGACCGGCTCGCCACCGTCCGCCTCGCCCGCTGGTTCCTCGTCCAGCTCGAGCCCCTCCACCTCCACCTCCCGGAAGCCCGGCAGCCGCTCCCGGAGCGCCCACTCGATCCCCTCCCGGAGCGTCTCGGGCTCCCGGGACACCGAGTCGTGGGACCAGCGGATCCGGAGCCGGACCCGGCCCTCCTCCACGCCGAGGAGCTCCAGCTCGCCGCCGTGGGACCGGGCCATGACCCGGGCCGACGTGAGGGCCTCCTCGACCCGGTCCTCGGCGTCCACCACCGCCAGGTCGTAGAGGTAGAAGAGGTTGGAGATCACCGGGTCGTCCAGCGCCCGCTCCAGGGTCTCCGGGTCACGGGCCAGGAGCTGCGTGACCCGCCGGAGCCCCTCGGCGTGGACGCGCTGGATCCCGTCCAGGAGCTCGGCGACGGCCCGGGCCACCGCCGGGTCGGCGTCCTCGGCCACCGACTCCAGGATCCGGTCCAACCGGGCGGTGAGCTGGTTCAGCTCCTCGGCGTCCATGGCGACCCGCTCAGTGAGGCCCCCGTGGGGCGTCCGTCTCCGCGGCGTCCGTCTCCGGGGTGCCGGCGGCCGGGGCCTCGTCGGCCGGGGCGTCGCCGGCGCCCGGGTGTCCGTTCGACCCGGCGAAGCCGCCGAGCGGAGCCTCGGGGAGCCGGGCCGCCTCCCCGGGATCGAGCGCCAGGGACCGGGCGCGGCGGGCGGCCTCCCGGGCGCCCCGCTCCACCGCCTCGGTGAACGTATGGCCCAGCTCCTCGACCTCGGGCTCCACCTCCACCACGCAGGTCTCCGGCGGCGCCGCCTCCAGGCCGGCCACGACGATCACCAGGTTGTCCAGGCCCACCACCCCGGTGACCGCCTCGGCCACCCGCGCCTGGATCTCCTCGTCCGGGGGGAGGCTCCCGTCCCAGCGGTAGGCGGCGACCGTCCCCGGCTCCCGGCCCCGCCGGACGGAGCCCACCACGATCCAGCGCCGGAACGGCGGATCGGCCCAGCTCAGCCGGTGGACGACGTCCACCGGTCCGATGCTCAGGTCCTGGACGGAGACGACCTCGGGCCACGACTCCTGCTGGAGCCATCCGGCGACGGCCGGCCCCACGGAGAAGTCCCGGAGGTCGTGGTAGCCCACGCCCCCCACCAGGGTCGGGGGGAGCGCTCCTGCCCCCTCCGACGGTCGATCGGCTTCGCCGGGGGGCTCTCGCCGGGAATCCTCGGCCGGCGAGCTCATCCGTGCTCGTCGATCCCGCAGGCGCAGGTGTTCACCTCGGTGCTCACCACCCGGTCCGTGCCCTCCACGTGGGTGTGGGTGGTGCACGGCATGCACGGGTCGAAGCTCCGGATGGTCCGGAGGATGTCCACGCCCCTGACGTCCTCGCCGTCCTCGATCCGCTCCAGCAGGGGGGTGTTCAGCACCGCCTCCTCGTAGGGGCCCGGGTTGCCCCAGGGGTCCTGGGGCGCCGCGTTCCAGGTGGAGGGAGTGAGGATCTGGTAGTTGGCGATGACCCCGTCCTGGAGCTCCAGGTGGTGGGTGAGCCAGCCCCGGCCCGCCCCCCAGAAGCCGACGCCCATCTGCCGGCCCTTCTTCGGGACCTCGAAGTCCACCGAGACCTTCCGGTCGCCCGCCTCCAGGCGGCGCATGGCGTACTCCCAGTTCTCCATGGCGATGAGCGCCGTGTAGGGGATGCAGTAGGCCCGGCCCAGGTTCCGCTCGAAGGCGTTCCAGTCGTCGGGGACCTCCCACTCGATCTCCATCTCGGGGAGCTCGCCCCGGGGGACCCGCATCCGCATGGACTCGCCGGTGGCCTCCAGGTACTCGCTCTCCGGCATCTCCCGGGCCACCGCGGCGTTCCACATCCGGGCGTAGGCGCCGGCCTCCATGGCCCGCCGGTCCCAGCGGGGCGCCTTGGCCCACGAGTACTTCTCCTTCCAGTTCTGTCCGGTGGGCTTGGGCCGGGTCTCCTGGTTCCACGGATGGTACCGGCTCAGGGGGTTGCCCATCATGTCGGTGGGGTGCCGCTCCGAGCCCCACTCCTCGTAGTAGGAGTGATCCACGAACTCCTCCACGCCCATGTTGATCTGGTGGAGGTCCGTGGTCACCAGCTCGCCGTCCACGATGGCGCCGGGGGTGGCCCACCGCTCCTCGCCCCACCGGCCGGCGTTCTCGTAGCTCGCGTCGTAGTGTTCCGGGTGATCGAAGATGCCCGTGTCCAGCATGTTCTTGTCCCGCCGACCCACCTGACGGTACCGGTCGTCCCGGCCGTAGAAGAACCGGGTGATGTCCTCCCAGATCCCCACGGTCTTCTTCGAGTAGTCGAAGAACTGCTGGAAGCGCTGGAACGTCTCGTTCATCACGCTCGGCGTGACCGTGGTGCTCATGCCGCCCGGGACGATGGTCTCCGGGTGGGGGTACTTCCCGCAGAGGAGGGCGTAGGCCTCCCGGATGGTCCGCGTCATCTGCAGGGCTTCCTTGTAGAGCTCCCCGCTGAGCGGGTTCATGGCCCTCATCAGGTCGGCCATCGTGTCGAAGCCGTGGACGTCGGCGTGGGGGCAGCGCCACGACTTCGCCGCCTCCCAGTGCTCGGGGTTCGTCTGCCTCACCACCTGCTCGGAGTAGTCCGGCCCGGCCAGGAGGAAGAGGTGGAGGGGGTGGTCGTAGAGGAACTCGAAGGCCAGGGCCATGTTGCGGACCGCGATGCCCAGGGGCGGCGGGGTGAGCCCGAGGGCCATCTCGATGGCCATGGCCGAGGTGACCGAGTGGACGCCTCCGCACACGCCGCAGGCGCGGCTGGTGATGAAGATGGCGTCCCGGGGGTCCCGACCCTGGGCGATCACCTCGTAGCCCCGGAAGAGGGTGGCCATGGAGCGCGCCTCCTTCACCGTCCGCTCCTCCGGATCCACCACGGTGTGGAAGGCCAGGGCCCCGGCCACCCGGGTGACCGGGTCGAAGTCCACGTCCTGCAGGTGGCCGTTCCGCTTCAGGAGCTCCTCGATCTTCCCCCGGTCGAGCTGGGGAGGCGCCGTGGCGTGGACCTCCTGGTCGTAGGGGTCCCGGATCTCCTCACGGAGCGTGGCGCGCCCCGCTTCGTCGAACTCGATGGGTAGGTTCTTGAAGCACATCTCCCTGCCTCCCCTCGTTCGTGAGCGGAACGAGCCTCAGAGGCCGAACGCCCGGGCGGCGTCGTCCATCCTCGAATCCACCGACGCGAAGCTCTCCTCCATGGTCTCCAGCGCCCCGGCGACCGCTCCCACCCCGCCCTCCAGCGGGTCGGTGAGCTCGGCGATCTCCTCCAGGGCGTCGGCGATCCGGGCCACGTTCCGCCGGGCCCGGACCAGCATGTACGCGATGGCGACGAGGTAGCCGGCCAGGACCAGGATCACCGCGGCGGTCACGGCCAGTGTGAGCCAGTACAGGAGCATCGGTGGCCTCCTCCTCCCCCTTCCGGTTCAGCCGGCCCGCCGGGAGAGGATCCCGGCGAGCTCCTCGGCGGCGGCTTCCAGGGCCCCGGCCTTCTCCACCAGGGGCCCGGCCCGCTCGATGGTCTCCTCCAGCGCCGCCACCGCCGTCACGTTGTCGGCGATCCCGCCGCCTGCCTCCAGGGCCTCGGCCGTATAGCGACGGATGTTCCGCGCCGCCTGCCACGTACGGTGCAGCAGGTAGATTGCGGCCGGCACGATGACCAGGACGGTGAGCCCCAGCGCGATCCACCACAGCGCGAGCACCGCAGCGGGAGCGTCGATGACCACGTTGGCTCCGTTCATGGTCCCCCTCCCCCCTGTCGCTCCAGGGCCTCCAGGAGGCCACTCACGTGGCCGGCCACGTCGCCGAGGCCGCCGTCCAGGGCCTCCAGCGCCCCGTTCAGCTCCCTCACCTGCGGCTCGAGGGCGTCGGTCTGCCGCTCGATGGCCCGGACGCCCCAGCGGACCCTGGCCAGGAGGCTGTCCGGATGGCCGCCGATGGCCTCCAGCTCGTCGATGATGGCCACCAGGTAGCCCACCAGCACGGCCACCAGCGCGAGGATCAGCACGATCGTGAGCACCGTGAGCAGGATCATGGGCCCTCCTCAGCTCCAGCCCGTGACGCAGCGGGGACACCCGGCGCATCCGTCGGCGTGCTGCTGCAGCCCGGAGACGTTCTCCCCGATGGTTCCGGCGCCCTCCAGGATGTCCCCGCCGATGAGGTTGATCCGCCGGAGCAGATCCACGTGGGCCGTGTTCCGGGCGATGGCCGGTCCCACCACCCAGATCTCCGAGACCACCCGGCGGATCCTCCGGGCGCTGGCCAGCACCAGGCCTAGCAGCAGGGCCACCACGGCCACCACGGCCGCGCCGATCCCCAGGGTGAGCCACCACATCCCGGCGTTCACGCCCGCCCCGCTCATCGCTCCCACTCCCGTGGAGCCCGGTCCGGGGCGTCGGCGTCCCCGCCGACGGCGCCGCCCAGGGCGCCGGTCTTCTCGCCGATGGCGTCCACGTGGCCGCGGATCCGCTCCAGCGTGTCCCGGGCGCCCGAAAGGGCGGGGATGGCTTCGGTGTTCTCCTCCACCCGACGGGCCGCCTCCAGCGCTCGCGTGGCCTCCTCCTCGATGCCGCGGGCCGTCATCAGGATGACGACCAGGAGCGTCGCCGCGATGACCACCACCGCGCCGCCCACGGCGTACCAGAACCCCCAGCTCAGGAACAGCTCAGGCATGACGGACCTCCCTCACGCGCCCGGGTAGTCGTCCGGCCGTCCGGGCCGGCTGCTGGGCCAGTCCACGTCCTTCCCCTCCTTGCCCGGCTCCTCCGAGCCCCAGAACTGCCAGAGCTTGTAGAAGAAGGTGGTGATCCGGTCGAAGAGCGAAGGCTCCTCCACGTGGCCCCATCCGCTGGGCACCCGGCCCTCGGCGTCCCACCGGGGCTCCCGGTCCAGGTTGTCCATGGAGAGCCGCCGGAGCCGGCGGACCACCGATCCCAGGGTCCGGGAGCCCGCCGTGGAGAAGACCGATCCCGGCGGCGTCTTGTAGAAGGGCGCGAACTTGTCCGGGAAGCCGGGCATGGTGCAGCCGATGCAGATCCCGCCGGCCTCCATGCAGCCGCCGTGGTGGTTGATGGCGCCCCGCTTCACGATGTTGCAGTTCACCACGGGGCCCCAGCAGCCCACCTCCACCAGGCACTCCCGGTCGCCGTACTCCTCGGCGAAGACTCCCTCCTCGTAGTATCCGGCCCGGGTGCAGCCCCGGTGGACGGTCTCCTCGAAGAGCCAGGCCGGCCGGCCCAGCTCGTCCAGCTCGGGGATGGGCCCGATGCCCTGGAGGTAGTAGAGCACCGCGGCCACGGTCTCGGTGAAGTTGTCGCCCACCGGGGAGCAGCCGGGGACGTTCACCACGGGCAGGCCGTAGGCGCTCCGGTAGTCCTCGCCCAGGAAGTCCATGAGGCTCATGGCCCCGGTGGGGTTGCCCGCGGCGGCGGGGATCCCGCCCCAGGTCGCGCAGGTGCCGATGGCGATGGTCGCCGCCGCCCCGGGCGCCAGGCGCTCGACCCACTTCGCGGTGGAGACGGGCTGGAACCCGGCCGCGCCCTCCTCCACCCCGAGCCCGGCCCAGTAGCCTCCGCTCCGAGCGGCGATCTCCTCGTCGGCGATGGAGCCCTCGTAGACGATGGCGTAGGGAGCGTCCAGCTCGCCCTGCCAGGCCATCTCGAAGTTGTGGACGAACTCCTCGCCCGCCTCCACCGAGAGCACCGGGTGGTGCAGGACCATCTTGGGCAGGCCGGGCAGGTTCCCCTCCAGCAGGTCCTCCACGCTCGGGTTGGTGGCGCCGGACGCGGCGATGGTGCACCCGTCGCAGCTCATACCGGCGAGCCAGAACACGTGGAGCGTCTTGATGGGCCCCTCGTGGAGCTCCTCGGCCCGGGGCGACTCCGCCCGCTGGCGCCGCATCTCCGCGGCGGTGGAGTTCAGGCTCCCCTCCGGCGGGATCGCTCCGTCCTCCCGCTCCGCGGCTCGGTCGGTCTCCGGTCTCGTGATCGGGCTCATCGCGTCCCCCCGTTCAGGAGCTCCTCCCGCTACTCCGGCTCGTCGCCCTCGCTCAGCAGATCCTCGGCAGGGCGTCGCCCACCAGCATGTCCAGCACCCGGCGCCCGCCGATCCCGGTCCGGACCCAGACCATGGCCTCCGGCTCCTCGTGGACCTCGCCCACCACGGCGGCCTCCTCCCCCAGCGGATGGGAGCGGAGCGCCTCCAGGGCGTCCTCGGCCGCCTCCGGGGCGACGGCGGCCACCAGCTTCCCCTCGTTCGCCATGTGGAGGGGGTCGATGCCCAGGATCTCGCAGGCGCCCCGGACGCTCCGCGGGACCGGAACGTCCCGCTCCCTCAGCTCCACCCCCGCGCCGGAGGCCACGGCGATCTCGTTGAGCACGGCGGCCACGCCCCCCCGGGTCGCGTCCCGCAGGCAGCGGACGGTCTCGCCCGGGACCGCGTCCAGGAGGACCTCCACGAGCCCGTTGAGCGGCGCCGTGTCGCTCTCCAGGTCCGAGGAGAGGGCCAGCTCCTCCCGGGCCGTCATGATGGCGGTGCCGTGCTCGCCGATCCGGCCGGAGACCAGGATCCTGTCCCCCGGCCGGACGCCCGCCACCGAGAGGTCCGCGTCCTCCCGCACCAGGCCCACCCCGGCGGTGTTCACGTACAGGCCGTCGCCCTTCCCCTGCTCCACCACTTTCGTGTCGCCGGTGACGATCTCCACGCCGGCGGCATCGGCGGCCTCCTTCATGGAGACCACGATCCGCTCAAGGTCGTCGATGGGGAAGCCCTCCTCCAGGATCACGGCGGCCGAGAGGTACCGGGGCCGGGCCCCGGACACCGCCAGGTCGTTCACCGTGCCGTTCACGGCCAGCTCCCCGATGTCGCCGCCGGCGAAGAAGATGGGGCTCACCACGAAGGAATCGGTGGTGAAGGCCAGCCGCCGGCCGGTGCCGTCCACCGGGAAGACCGCCGAGTCCCCCAGCATGTCCAGGATCGGGTTGGAGAACTCCCGGGCGAACACCCCCTCCACCAGGTTGCGGGAGGCCTTCCCCCCGGAGCCGTGGCTCAGGGTGATGTGGTCCTCCCGGAGGTAGAACTCCCCCTGCCGCTGCTCGCGGACCTTCTCGATCTGGTCCAGGGCCTTCTGGAGGCTCCGTTCCTCCGAGCTCACCGGTCGCCTCCCGCGGCCTTCGCCGCTCCGCCGGCCGCTTCCTCACGGGCGGCCTCCACCTTCGCCGCCTCCTCTCTCGCCGCCTTCTCCCTGAGGGCGAAGCGTCCGTACTTGAAGGCGGCGGCGCAGGCGCCCTCCGAGGAGACCATGGGGCTGCCCTGCGGCGTCTCCGGGGTGCAGGCAGTCCCGAACAGCCGGCACTCCCACGGCTTGATGACGCCCTTCAGCACCTCGCCGCACTGGGTGCCCTTCGGGTCGGCCACGCGGATCCCCGGCACGTCGTAGATCCGCTCGGCGTCCCAGTCGGCGTACTCCTCCCGGACCTTCAGGGCGCTCTGGCCGATGAAGCCCAGGCCCCGCCACTCGTACTGGGACCGGACCTCCATGGTCTCCCGCATGGCCTGCAGCGCCCGGGGGTTGCCCTCGGGCCGGACGGCACGGCCGTACTGGTTCTCGATCTCGCACCGGCCGTCCCGGTGCTGCTCCACCAGCATCATCACCGACTGGAGGACGTCCAGGGGCTCGAAGCCGGAGATGGCCACCGGCTTCCCGTAGTCCTCGGCGATCCACCGGTACGGCCGCGTCCCGATGATGGTGGAGACGTGGCCCGGTCCCACGAATCCCTCCAGCCGCATGTCGGGCGAGTCCAGGATCGCCTTGATGGCCGGGAGGATGAGAACGTGGTTGCAGAAGACCGAGAAGTTCTCGGTCCCCTCCTCCTTCGCCCGGCGGAGGGTCACCGCGGTGGACGGGGCGGTGGTCTCGAAGCCGATGGCGAAGAAGACGACCTCCCGGTCGGGGTCCTCCCGGGCGATCTTCAGCGCGTCCAGCGCCGAGTACACGAAGCGGACGTCCGCGCCGCCGGCCCTGGCGTCCAGGAGGCTCTCCTCGCTCCCCGGCACCCGCATCATGTCCCCGTAGGTGGCGAAGATCACCCCGTCACGCCCGGCGATGGACAGCGCGTCGTCCACGCGGCCCATGGGCATGACGCAGACCGGGCAGCCCGGGCCGTGGACCAGCTCCACCGTCTCGGGCAGGAGCTCCTGGATGCCGTGCTGGTAGATGGTGTGGGTGTGGCCCCCGCACACCTCCATGAAGGTGAACTCGTCGCCGTCCACCAGCTCGTGGATCCGCTCCACGAGCTTCTCGGCGATCTCGGGATCCCGGAACTCGTCGACGAACTTCATGCCTCCCTCCCGCCTCCCAGGATGGCATGGGTCATGGTGAGCACCGAGTGGTAGGCGGTGGCGTGGGCCTCCTGGATACGGGGGACGTAACTGGACGGCGCCACCACGCAGACGTCCAGGAATCCGTCCGACCCCATCCGACCCCCGTCGAACCCGGCGAAGCCCAGGGTCCGCATGCCCCGATCCCGGGCCTGGTCGAAGGCCGAGATCACGTTCTGGCTCTGGCCGCTGGTGGAGAAGCCCATCGCCACGTCCCCCTCCTCGCCGTAGGCGATGATCTGTCGGACGAACACGTTCTCGAAGGCCACGTCGTTGGCCACCGCCGTGAGCACCCCCTGGTCACGGGTCAGGTCGATGGCCGGCAGCCGGCGCCGGTCCTCCGCCTGCGGGCTCGTGAGGTCGGCGGCCAGGTCCCGGGCGTCGGTGGCGCTGCCGCCGTTGCCGAAGGTCAGGACCTTCCCGCCCCCGGCGAAGGAGGCGGCCAGGATCCGCGCCATGCGGACCAGGGCGTCGGCGTGACGGTCCCACAGCGCCGTCCGGAGCTCCGTCACGTCCCCGGCCTTCTGCCGGGTGGACCCGCCGACCTCCTCCAGGACGGCCGTGGGATCCGCCGCCCCCGTCTCCCCCTCGTCGTCGGCGAGGAAGGGGTAGAGCTCGCCTTCCCACCGCTCGTCCACGGGCTCCCCCATCGGTTCGTCCACGGGCCCCTCCCCCGGCTCCTCCATGGGCTCAGATCCCTCCTCCGTCCTCGCGAAGCCGGGCGATGGCGAACCCCATGTGGACCACCACCCGGTCGCCGGCCTCGACGCCGGGCAGGAGGTCGAAGGCGACCCGCCGCTCCTCGGAGGAGCCGTCCCGCCGGGAGATCCTCACCCAGCCCGCGCCGGGGCCGTCCGGAGCCTCCACGACCTCGGCCTCCAGCCCCTCGTCGCCGCAGATGGAGCAGCGGCCGCCCTCGTCCTCCGGAACGCAGGCCGGCGGGAGATCGGCCGGCGCGCCCCGTCCGTCCGGGTCTCCCGCGTGCCCGGTTCGCGCCGCGCCCGGCCCGCTCACAGCAGCCTCCGGTGCTCGAAGAACACATGGACCAGCTCCCAGAGCACGTGATACAGGGTCTCCTGCACCTCCTGGACGACCGCCGGATCCTCCTCGGGGACCACGAAGAGGTGATCGAGCGCCAGTCCGGCCAGCCGCCCTCCCTCGCCCCCGGCCAGTCCCAAGGTGAGCAGCTCGCCTCCGGCGGCGGCCCGGAGCCCCTCGACGGTCCCTCCGTGATCGCCGTCGGAGGAGATGCCCAGGGCGATGTCCTCGGGCCGGCCCAGGACCCGGATCCGCTCCCCGGGCGGGTCGTCCAGCACCGTCGCCGGGAGGGCCCGCTTCCCCACCAGGACCGGGTGGACGAACTCCACGGACACGTGGTAGGCGTCGCTCCGCACGGGCCCCGGACCGCCGAAGACCAGGAGGCGTCCGCCCCGGTGGAACCGCTTCGCCATGGCCAGGCACGCCCGGGAGACGTCGTCCGACCGCTCGGCGAAGAAGCGGTCCGAGACCCCCCGTGTCGCCCGGAAGTGGGCTCCCCCGACGGCCCGGAGCTCCTCGTCGCTCGGAGCGCCGGGCTCCTCCGGGACCCGGAGCGCGGGATCCGCGAGGGCGTTCCGGTCGCTCACGGGCCCGGCCCGATGTCCGAGGAGCTGAAGTCCTCCAGCTCCTCCTCGTACTGCTCCTCGAGGCTGGAGAGGAACTCGTAGGTCCTCCGCGCCTCCTCCTCGTCGATGGTGCTGATGGCGAAGCCCACGTGGAGGAGGATCCAGTCGCCGGGCTCCAGGCCGTCCTCCTCCACGAGGCCCACGTTCACCGTCCGCTTCACACCCTCCACGTCCACCTCGGCGAGCTGGCGGTCGGATCCCTCCACGAACTCCACGACCTTCGCCGGGATCCCTAGGCACATGGCGCCCCCCCGGATACGGTCCGCCGCTCCCCGGACTCCGTCCCCTCGCGGCGCACCGGGGACTCCCGCTCCGTGCGCCGGTCGGGGCTTCCGGTCCGGGCCAGGGCCACCGCCGCCTGCCCGTAGCTCAGCCCCCCGTCGTTCGGCGGGACCTCCCTGTGGAGCAGCACGTCGAAGCCCTCGTCCTCCAGTGCCGGGACGGTCCACCCCGTGAGCAGCGCGTTCTGGAACACGCCACCGGTGAGGGCGACCCGGACGAGCCCCTCCTCCTCTCGGACGGCCCGGCAGAGCTCCACCACCGAGGAGGCCACCGCTCGGTGGAAGCGGGCGGCCACCCGACCCGGCTGGACGCCCCTCTCCAGATCGGCGACCACAGCGTGGATCATGGGCGCGGCATCCCACCGGAGCCGTCCATCCGCGCCCCGGGACACGCCCGTGGGATAGGTCCCCCCGCCTCCGAGCCGCGCCGCGCTCGCTCGCGACCCGCCCGCCCCGGACACGCCGGTCGCACGAGCACCCGCCGCGGCGACGGACCGGGCCTCGAGCTCCATGGCGGCCTGCGCCTGGAAATCCACCTCCGACCGGACTCCCGCCAGGGCGGCCACGGCGTCGAAGAGACGTCCCACGCTGGAGGTGGGGGGCGATTCCACCTCCCCGCGGACCATCTCCTCCACCAGCCGCCACCGCTCCTGGCCGACGCCCCGGGCCAGCCGGCGGGCGACGCCGGTCTCCAGGAGCCGCTCACCGCCCTCCCGTCCCGCGACCGCCACGTGGGCCAGCGCCATCCGCCACGGCTGCCGGACCGCGGCCTCGCCGCCGGGGAGCGGCACGTACCCGAGGTGGGCCACGCGACGGAACTCCCGCAGGTCGGCCACCAGGACCTCCCCGCCCCAGACGGCCCCGTCGGTCCCGTGGCCGGTGCCGTCGAAGGCCACGCCGATCACCGGCCCCGTGGCCCCGTGCTCGGCCGCGCACGCCGCGACGTGGGCGTGATGGTGCTGGACGCCCTCCGTCCTGGTGCCGATCTCATGGGCCAGCTCCCGCGCGAAGCGGGTGGAGAGGTAGTCCGGGTGGAGGTCGTGGGCGACGACCTCGGGCCGGACGTCGAAGAGCCGGCCGAAGTGGGAGACCCCCTCACGCAGCGCCTCGTAGGCCGCCAGGTCCTCGAGGTCGCCCACGTGGGGGCCGGGGAAGGCCTCCGGGCCCCGGGTCAGGCAGAAGGTGTTCTTCAGGTGTCCGCCCACGGCCAGGACCGGCGGGGATCCGTCGAACCCGTCGGGCAGCGGGACCGGCTCGGGTACGTATCCCCGGGAGCGGCGGATGGGCGTCTCGCTCCCGCACATCACCCGCACCACGCTGTCGTCGCAGCGGGCCCGGATGGGCCGGTCGTGGGTCAGAAGGAGGTCGGCGATGCCCACCAGGCGCTCCCGGGCGTCCTCGTCCCGGTAGGCGATGGGTTCGTCGGTGCGGTTTCCGCTGGTCATGACCAGCGGCCCGTCGATCTCGCCGAGCAGGAGTTCGTGGAGCGGGGTATAGGGGAGCATCACCCCCAGGTCGGCACAGCCCGGCGCCACCTCCGGCGCCACGGAAGCCCCTCCGGCGGCGGCAGGGTGACGGCGGCGCAGCAGGACGATGGGTCGGCGGGGGGAGGTCAGGACTTCCTCCTCCCGGGCGTCCAACCGGCAGAGGCCGCGGGCCGCATCCAGGTCGGGGACCATGAGCGCCAGGGGCTTCGTCTCCCGGTGCTTCCGTTCGCGGAGTCGGCGGACGGCGCCACCGTCGGACGCGTCGCACGCCAGGTGATATCCCCCCAGTCCCTTCACGGCGACCACCGCGCCCTCCACCAGCGCACGGGCGGCGGTCCGGAGGGGATCCCCGTCGGCCCCCTCCCACGGCTCGCCCCGCCCCCCCGTCCCGCCGCCCGGTCGTGGACCCGGTTCCTCGAGCCGGAGCTCCGGGCCGCAGGCGGGACACGCCGTGGGCTGGGCGTGGAACCGGCGGTCCGTGGGATCCTCGTACTCGCTCCGGCACGCCCGACACATGTCGAACGCCGCCATGGTGGTCCGCGGCCGGTCGTACGGCAGGTCTTCGACGATGGTGAAGCGGGGACCGCACCGGGTGCAGTTCAGGAACGGGTAGCGGTACCGCCGATCGGAGGGGTCCCGGAGCTCCCGGATACAGTCCGGACAGGTGGCGGTGTCGGGGGGCAGGTACGCGATCCGGAGATCCGACGACCGGCTCTCCTCGATGCGGAAGCCGGCATCACCCCGGGGGGCGCGACGGGAGACCTCCATCTCTCGCACCCGGGCGAGGGCGGGCGGCTCCTCGCTCAGGGCACGGAGGAAGGAGTCGACGGCAGCGGGCTCGCCCTCCACCTCGATGGCGACTCCCCGGCTCTCGTTCCGCACGAAGCCCGTCAGCTCCCGGTCGCGGGCCGCCTCGTGCACGAAGGGCCGGAACCCCACGCCCTGGACGATCCCTCGAACGATGACGGCACGCCGTTCGGGCATGGCCCGAACCTCCCGCCGGAGCTGCGGTGAGGAGCCGCCGCGGGACGGAGACCCGCGATGGATCCTGTCCGAACTCCGGCCCCAGAGGAGCCTCGCATTCTGAATCCAACATCTCGGACCGCCCCCGTCAACCAGGGCCGGTCCGGCTCCGACGCTTCGGCGGAGCGAAGCTTTCCGCGGCGGGGGCCGATCTCGGACCCCGGTGTCCTTCAGTCCCGGATCGCCCCCCCTCCCTCCCGGACCCGATCCAGCAGGTCGTGGAAGCGTCGCCGGAGGGTCTCGCCCGCCTCGGTCGTGCGGTACTCCACCCTGGGGGGCGCCTCGGCGTAGGCCGTCCGCTCCAGGAGGCCGACGCCGGTGAGCAGCCGGAGCGTCTCCGAGAGCGTGGAGCTGCTGATCCCGGAGAGCCCCTCTTCCAGCTCGCCGAACCGGACCGACCCCCCCGCGCCCACGTAGTTCAGGACCGACAGGGAGTGTTTCCGGCTGATGACCTCCACCAGCTCGTCGACGGTGCAGTAGCAGGTGTCGGCCGCCTCGGTCTCCGCCGGGGCGCACCCGCACCTGCCGGGCCCTCCGGCCGTCACGTCAGGCCCGAGGTTCGGCCGCGGCTCCGGGTGCCTCGGTCTCCGACGCCGCCGTCGCGCTCCGTCCCTCGAGGACGGTCCGGGCCACTGCCGGATCGGCGGCCGTCGCCACCGCTGCGAACCCGAGGAAGACGTGCTGCGCCGTCATGTGGACCGAGGCGAAGAGTCCCTCCACCGGCGAGTGGGCCGCCAGCGACGTGAGAGAGGGCAGGCACATGAGCCCCATGAGCATCCAGCTCCCTCCGTAGACGCCCAGGATCCACCGGCCCGTGGATCCACGGGCACCCCCCAGCTCCGTCAGGAGTCCGGGGCGCCAGGCGGCCCAGATGGCGGCGCCGGCCAGCAGGAGCGACAGGGGGAAGAGGACGGCGTAGGTAGTGCCCAGGAACCCGCCGAACTCCGGCGGCCGGGTCACGTACCGGAAGGGGACGTAGACCACGAGGGAGACGGCGGTCAGGGCCAGGGCCACGCGGAGGACCGCCGAGCGGACGGGGTGCGACGTCGCATCGCTCATGAGGCCTCCTCGTCGGGTCGGAGGGAGGGCCGGTCACCACGCCTCACGTCCCTCTGACATTATATCCTACCCGCACCGCGCGCGAGGGGGTCGCGGGATCACCCTGGCCCGCCAGCCCGCGGGATCACCCCGGCCCGCGGGATCACCCCACCCGGAACGGCATGTACATCCCGTGCTCCAGGTGGGAGGGCTGGCCCATCTCCTCGGTGAGCGGGCACAGCCACACGTACCGGCCGGGCTCCAGGTCCACGGTCATGTAGCTCTCCTCGCCGGACCCCAGGGCCGACACGCCCCCCAGGAACTCCCCCGGCGGCGGCCCGCCGGCCTCTCCCGCCTCGTACGCCTGGATCCAGGCCACCATGTCGTCGGCCGTCGACCCCTCGGCCAGCCGGGCCAGGGCCACCTCGTGGATCCGGTCCTCGGCGATGTTGGTCACGCGGATGGTGCGTCGCCCGGCCTCCAGCGCCGCCGACTGCCGGAACGTGTAGTCCATCATCTCCAGCTCCGCCTCCGCGGTGGGCGGCGCCGTCTCGGCCGTCGCCTCGGTCACCAGGAGCTCCTGGATCATGCCCTTCGAGAGATGCGGGACCCCGTCGGGGGAGGGGATGAAGCAGACGATGGCGTAGCGGCCCGGCGCGAGCTCCACGGTGGTGGTGGCGACCGTCGGCCCCACCACGGCGTTCGGACCGCCCAGCGCCGTCACGCCGTCGGCCATGGGCTCCCCCGCCCCGTAGGTCTCGACGATGTCCCCGGCCGTGACGCCGTCGGCGAGGCGGACGATGGTCACGTGATGGGGCTCCCGGCCCTCGTTCACGAACCGGAAGGTGGTCCATCCCGCCGGGAGCTCGGCGGGAGCGTCATAGGCGAAATCCCGGCCGCTGATCTCCACGACCCTCGGAGACGCGGCCTCGGCCGCCAGCGTCCCGGCGGTCTCGGGCGCCGGGTCCGCTCCCTCACCGTCACCGCCACAGGCGACGACCGGAAGGGACGCGGCGAGGATCAGGGCGAAGACGGGAATACCGAGACGGCGGACGTCCTTGGACACGGCACGCTCTCCTGTGAGGGGGATCCACGGACCGGCCGAGGGCCGGCGGTCCGGGACGGAACGGCGATCATCCTAGCACCCCCCGCACCCCCCCACAATAGGATCCCGTGGGCCCCGGGCTGGGGCCCGCGGAACCTTTCGCCTATCTTCGGTGGAGCGAGCCCGCCAGCCGAACCGATCCCCGCCGGAGGAACCATGAGACCGGATCCCGTGACGCCTCCCTTCCACTCCACCTCCTCTCTCCGCCCCCTCTCCCTGGCCGCGGCCCTGGCCGTGGCGGCCGGCGCCGGGCTCGCCGGTGCCGCCCCCGACGGGATCGCCGGCGCCCCCGAGGCGCTCGCCGCCGGGATCGCCGGGGATCGCCCCGCCGTCGGGAGCGACGGGGCCCGTCAGGGCGGGGACACGCTCCGGGTGGCCGTGGCCCGCTTCCAGCACGAGACCTGCACCTTCTGCCCCGGCGGGCCCACCACGGTGGAGGACTGGACCCGGCTCCGACCGCCCCTGGAGGGGGAGGAGGTCCTGGACGCCGGGAGCTACATCCGGGGCTTCGTGGACCGGATCGGCGAGTACGGCGGGATGGAGCTCGTCGGGCTCCGGTCCCCCTACGAGGTGTTCGGCGGGAGCTCCCGGAGCTGGAACACCCGGGAGACCTTCGTCCACTTCGCCGACATGATCGTCTCGGACCTCCGGTCCCGGATGCCCGTGGACGGCGTCTACCTGGCCCTCCACGGGGCCATGGCCGTGGACGGCGTGCCGCGGCCCGAGGCCGAGCTGGCCCGTCGGGTACGGGACGCCGTGGGCCCCGACGTGCCCATCGTCGGCACCTTCGACCTCCACGGGAACGAGGACGGCGAGTTCCTGCGCTGGGCCGACGGCGCCTTCGTCACGAAGCGCTATCCCCACTACGACTCCTACCTGCAGGGCCAGCGGGCGGCGCGGTTCCTGGTGCTGGCCATGCGGGGCGACTACGAGCCGGTGACCGCCACCCGGAAGCCGCCGGTCCTCACGGCCACGGTGCTCCAGTGGACGGGCCAGTCGCCGGCCATGGACATCATGGAGCGGGCCCGCCGGTGGGAGGCCCGGGAGGACGACGCCTACGTGAGCGTCTTCTTCGGCTATCCCTGGTCCGACGTGCCCGACGTGGGCACGACGGTCCACGTCATCACCGACGGCGACCGGGAGCTGGCCGACGAGATCGCCGACGACATGGAGGAGTACATCTGGCGGGTCCGGGCCGACTTCGCCTACGGCGACTACCCCATGCCCGGCGAGGCGGTGGCGGAGGCCCGGGAGGCCGTCGCCGCGGGGAACACGCCTGTGGTGCTGGCCGATTACAGCGACCGGCCCGGCGACGCCACGTGGATCCTGCGGGAGCTCCTGGAGGGGGACGTGGGCGGCGTGCTCTACGCGGCGCTGAGGGACGAGAACGCCCTGGACTCCCTCGCCGACGCCGGCGCCGAGGTCGGAGACGAGGTGGGCCTGACCGTGGGCGGCTTCACCGGACCCCAGGCCGGCGAGCCGGTGCGCATCCGGGGCACCCTCCGGTTCCTCGGTCCCCGCTTCGGCTACGACCGGGTGGCGGCGGTGGAGTACGGCGACGGGAGCATGCTCCTCCTCACCCCCGCCTACGAGCAGGTCATCCACCCCGACCAGCTCCGGTTCGGCCCGGTGGATCCCGACGCCTACGACGTCTTCGTCCTCAAGAGCCGGGTCCACTTCCGCCGGGGCTTCGACGAGACGGGCTACGCCGGCCGGATGATCGTGGTGGACGCGCCGGGCCCCTGGGTGGGCACCACGCGCCTCGACTCCCTGGACTACCGGTACGCCCCCATCGACGCCATGTATCCCTTCGGGACGCCGCCCGAGGAATGGCGCGGACGGGGGGTGCTCACCCCGTCGTCCCCATGATCGTCACGGCCACCTGCCGCTCCCGCGGCCGGGTGTCGAAGTCCAGGAGCACCGGCTGCTGCCAGGTGCCGAAGGGGAGCTGGCCATCGACCACGGGCACCGTGAGCGACGGACCGATGAGGGTGGCCCGGACGTGGCTGTGGCCGTTGTCGTCGTTCCACGTCTCCTCGTGCCGGTAGGTGCCGTCGGCCGGCGCCAGCCGCTCCATGGCCGCCACGATGTCGTGGTCCACCAGCCCCGGCTCGAACTCCAGCGTGGAGAGCGCGGCGGTGGAGTGGCTCACCATGGCCGTGAGCTGGCCGGTGCCGACGCCGCTCTCCCGGAGGCAGCGCTCCACCTCGTCGGACAGATCGAGGATGTGCCCGCGTCCCTCGGTGGAGACGTGGAAGACGAAGCTCTCGGCGACGTGTTCGGCCATGGTCTCCTCCCGGATGCGATGCTGATGATGCGCTGAGTCAGGGAAACAGGAGCCGCCCGCCCGGCCCGAAGAGCCCGAACCCCGCTCCCCCCGGGTCCACCGCCAGGGTGGCACGGTTCCGGCCCTCGTCGTCGTAGAGCTGGACGGAGTATCCCGCCTCGCCGTCGGCGCCGGCGGCCAGCCGGACGGTGCCCGTGGAGTCCATCCACCGGACGACCCCGTTCCCCCCGTCGGTCACCGCGCCGATCCACCGCGGGCGCCCCGAGCCGTCCAGCAGGCTCACCGCGGGCTGCCCGTCCCGGAGGCTGAGCTGGAACCGGGTGGTCCCGTCGGACCCCTGGAGGTAGACCGCGGGACCCGAGGCGCCGGCGGCCAGCGCGAGCCGGCCCCCTTCCCCTCCGCCCAGCTCCAGTACCGGCCCGTCGGCCCGCAGGGAGAACTCGCCCCTGGCCTCTCCGGCGCTGTCCACAAGGACGAACCGTCGGGCGGAGACCCGCTCCCCGTCGCTCCCCACCACACCGGCCACGGCGAGCCCGGCGGCGGCGAGCGCGAGACACGCGATCCCCAGGCTCCACCGGTTCCGGCGACGCAGCGACGCCACTTCTCTCCCCTCGTCCATCCCGTCCCCTTTCCGCGGGTTCCTCGTCACCGCCTACCCTAACCGCCGGCCGGCGGCGCGGACACGCTGACCCCCGGGCGGGGTACGAAGCCCGGAAACGCACACCGGAATCCCGGGAGGACCATGACCTCCGTCCGACGCGCTGTATATCTCGGCCTCGCCCTCGCCGTGGCCTTCGTGGCGGCTCCGGACGACCCCGCCGACGGGCCCTCCGCTGCCCGGGACGACGTGGATCTTCGGCACGGCGCGGGGCCGGACACCGTCCGGCTCGTCGAAACCGTCCAGGTCACGGACTCCACCGACGGCGTGGAGCGTCGGGCCGACGGCTCCCGTCCGGCGCGTGCCGGGGCGACCTTCGCCGGCGGATGCTTCTGGTGCATGGAGGGGCCGTTCGACGAGCTCCCGGGCGTGCTCTCCACCGTGGTCGGCTACACCGGCGGGCACGTGGCCGAGCCCTCCTACGAGGAGGTCTCCTCCGGGGGCACCGGACACCGGGAGGCAGTCCGGGTGACCTACGATCCGTCGCGGATCAGCTACACACGGCTCCTGCAGGTCTTCTGGCACAACGTCGATCCGGCCGACGCCGGCGGTCAGTTCTGCGATCGAGGCGGACAGTACACGACGGCCGTCTTCGTCCACAACGGGGAGCAGGAGGCCCTGGCGCGGGCCTCCCGTGATCGGCTGGAGCGGTCCGGGCTCCTGGAGGGGCCCGTGGCCACGCCGGTGGTCGCCGCCGAGACGTTCTACCGGGCCGAGGACTACCACCAGGACTACTACCGGAAGAATCCGGCCCGGTACAAGGTGTACCGCTGGCAGTGCGGACGGGACGACCGGCTCCGGGAGATCTGGGGCGAGGCGGCCGGCCACTGACGAGCGTTCCCCCGCGGCGGAGCGATGCCCGCTCCGGGCCGCGACACCCTTACTGGGACCAGAGGTAGGGCCGCGCCTCCCGGTCGTCCCGCCACAGGAGCCCGACGCCGCCCCGGTCGGAGATCGTCTCCACGACCACCACCGCGTCGGGATCGTCGAAGGTGACCTCGGCGGACTCGCCCCGCTCCTCCAGGGCGGTGAAGATCTCGTCCCCCAGCGCCCGCTCCTCCTCCTGGGAGTCGATGCGCTCCCGCATGCCCCGCCGGTCCACCCGGACGTGGAAGCTGCGGCCGGCGAGCTCCGGCGCCAGCTCCCGGACCGCCTCCGCCGCCTTCTCCTCGAAGTCCTCCGCCGAGGCGAAGTCGAAGCTGTGCCGCAGCGGCACCACCTTGGACAGATGGTGCTCGGCCAGGTCCGGGTTCACCGCGCACAGGTCGTCCAGGCCCTCCAGGAACGCCTCCAGGTCGTCCACACGGAGGACCAGGACGTTGTGGTATCCGGTCCGGCCGAGCTCGCCCAGGGGAGCCAGGACCTGCTCCGCCTGCTCGAAGCCCTCCTCGTGGACCGTGACCACCACGTTCCAGTCCACGGTCAGAAGAGCGGGAGGTTCAGTCCCACCGTTCCGAACACGTTGTGGAGGGTGTCCCCGCCCAGGTCGGACACGTAGTCGGTGGCCTCCACCTGCAGGTCCACCGGCCCGAGGGCCACGTCGGTGCCGATCCCCGCGTGGAGGGCGAAGTCCCGCTCGTCGGCGTCGAATCCCCCGCTGTAGCTGGTGCTGGTGAAGCCCCCTCCGCCCAGGAGGTAGGGATCCACCACGGGCACGAAGGAGAGGGGCCGGAGCACCAGCGAGGCCGCGAGGCCCACCAGGCTGGCGTCGGTCTCGTCGCCCTGCACCCCTTCCTCGCTCACCGTGGCGCCGGTGGCCACCATCACGTCGCCCCGGAGATCCAGGGGAGAGCCGGGGACACCCACGTTCACGTTGGCGCCGAAGGCGAAGGAGGTCTCGCCCGTCCGGGCCACCGTCCTCGCCCCGTCGTCGATCTCGTGGACGCTCTCCGACTGGAAGTATCCCCCGATCTTGGGGGTGACCTCCAGCAGCTGCGCGCCGGCGGTCCCCGGCGCCAGGGCCAGGGCCACCAGCGCGACCATCGTCAGCGTCAGCGTTCGCATGGCTCCTCCTCGTGCGTTCAGGCTCACTGGTTCGACCCCTCACCCGGGGGCCCCAGGTCCTCCGGCGGCTCCAGGTCGTCCGGGTCGAGCTCGCCGGATTCCACGTCCGCCGATCCCTCGCCGGACGTCAGGTCGTCCGGCATGAAGTCCTCCGGGTCCACGTCGTCCATCCCGCCTTCGGCCTCGGGCACGGGCAGGTCGTCCAGCTGCATCCCGCCGAAGGACTTGAACGCCTCCAGGATGTCCATGGGCAGGGGCAGGAGGGCGAAGGTGGCGTTCTCCTCGCTCACCTCGCTCATGGTCTGGAGGTAGCGCAGCTGGAGGGCCATGGGCGTCTGCTGCATCATCCGGGCGGCCTGCACCAGCCGCTCGGCGGCCTGGTACTCGCCCAGGGCGTTGATGACCTTCGCCCGCCGGTCCCGCTCGGTCTCCGCCTGCCGGGCCATGGCCCGCTTCATGTTCTCGGGCAGCACCACGTCCCGGACCTCCACCGACACCACCTTGATGCCCCACGGGTCGGTCTGCCGGTCGATGATCCCCTGGATCTTCTTGTTGATCTTCTCCCGCTCGGCCAGCAGCTCGTCGAGCTCCACCTGGCCCACGATGCTCCGGAGGGTGGTCTGGGCCAGCCACGTGGTGGCCTCCATGTACCGCTCCACCTGGATGATGGACTTCTCGGCGTCCACCACCCGGAAGAAGACGATGGCGTCGACGTTCACCGTCACGTTGTCCTTGGTGATGACCTCCTGGCGCTCCACGTTGATGGTGAGCACCCGCATGTCCACCCGCTCGATCTTGTCGATGAACGGGATCAGGAGGATCAGCCCCGGCCCCTTCACCTTGTGGAACTTCCCGAGCCGGAAGACCACCGCCCGCTCGTACTCCCGCATGATCTTGACGATCTGGGGGAGGAGGAACAGGAGGAGGACCACCAGCGTGACCAGCCAGGCCAGGGTGTCCGAGAATCCGTCGGTCATCGGCATGGGGAGACTCCTTCTGGAGGATTCGGTTCAGTGACGGGAGGAGGGGCCGACCTCACGGATCGGAGGCGGGCTTCACCCGCATGGTGAGACCGTCAACCGACACGATCTCACACGCCTCCCCCTGCCCTATCTCTCTCTCGCTAACCGCGTTCCAGTACTCGCCGTCCACGAAGACCCGGCCGCCGCGGCCGTCCACCGGGTCCACCACTTCGGCCCGCTTCCCGATCATGGATTCCATGCCCGTGCGGGTCCCGGCGAACTGGGCCTTGAGGCCGGCCGTCACGATCCACAGGAAGAAGAGGGTGGTGAGGACCGTGGCCGGGACGAGCCAGGCCCAGGACACCTGCATGGCCTCCGGGAGGTCCTGGAAGAGCATGAGGGCCCCCAGGAAGAACGCCACCGCGCCGCCGGTGATCAGGAGCCCGAACGCGGGGGTGAACGCCTCGGCCACGAACAGGACGATGGCCAGCGCCAGCAGCGCGAAGCCGGCCACGTTGATGGGCATGGAGGCGCTGGCGTAGAGGACCAGCACGAGGGCGATGACGCCGGCCACGCCGGGGACGATGGCCCCCGGATTGGTGACCTCGCCCACGATCCCGTAGATGGCCACCATGGTGAGGATCAGCATGACTTCGGGACGCATGATGAAGCTCAGGAACCGCTCGGCCAGGTTGGTGGGCAGCTCCCGCACGGTCGCCCCGGCCGTCCGGAGGGTGTCGCCCTCCACCACCCGGCCGTCCACCAGCTCCAGGAGCTCGGCCCGATCCGCCGCCACCAGGTCGATGACGTTCAGGTCCAGCGCTTCGCCGGCCGTGACCGCCTCCCCGTCGCGGACCGCCGAGATCGCCCACTCCGCGTTCCGTCCCCTCCGGTCGGCGATGCTCTCGATGAAGCTCTCGGAGTACTCGAACACCTTCTTCTGCATCACCGTGTCGGGCTGGGACCCGCCACCGGGGGACACGGACACCGGCGAGGCGGCGCCGATGGTGGTGGAGGGCGCCATGGCGGCCACGTGGGCGGCCATGGTGATGAAGGTCCCGGCGCTGGCGGCCCGGGCGCCGTCGGGCGCGACGTAGACGATCACGGGCACCGGCGCGTTGAGGAACGCCTGGACGATGTCCTTGGTCGACTCCAGCAGCCCCCCGGGGGTGTCCATCTCCACCAGCAGAGCCACCGCTCCCGCCTCGGAGGCCGCCTCCAGGCCCCGGCCGACGTAGTTGGTGGTCGTGGGCCCGATGGCCCCGTCCACCCGGATCACGGTGACCGTGGGCCCGGTAGCCTCGGAGGTGTCCTGGGCGGCGTGGACCGCCGGGGAGGAAACGAGGGCCGGGGACGCTGCTCCGTCCTCCGGGGGCCCGAACGCGACGTCATCCGGCGCCGGACCACCCGGGATCATCGCCCCGTGGAGCGCTCCGCCCAGGAGCGCTGCGGTGGTTAGGAGTAGCTGGACCATCCGGCCTCGGGTGCTGTGAGGTCACGACCACGTGCCCGGCCGGCCGCCTCGCTCCGCTGGCGAGACCCGCCGTCCGTCCGACGACATCAAAGGTAAGCTTCCGGGCCCGCCGGCGCGGGGCCGGACGCCCGTCCGGGCCGCGCCCGTCCTCCGTTCGAACGTAACCGGGCGTCGGCCGCCGCGAGGGGGTGCTGGCGCCCCTCGGCGCCGTCCGCCGACGCCGGGGTTCGGGTCCGAGCGGCGCCTTCCGGGAGGTGAGTCTCCGGGGCACGGTAGCGGACGAGCGGAGCGACCCCCAGTTTTCCGGGTGGCAGCTCCGTTCGCAGCCGGGTACCCGCAGCCGAGGAGGAACCATGCGACTCCGTCCCGCCCTGACCGCCGTGGCCGGCCTGTCCCTTCTCCTGCTGGCCGCGCCGGGAGCTTCGCCCGCCCAGGAGGCCGATGAGCGGACCGCCATGCCCGACCCGTCGGAGCCCCAGGGGGAGAACCTCCAGGTCCCCGAGGGCTGGGAGTATCGTCTGGACAGCCCGGACCCGGAGGTGGAGCTGGTGGCCCACGAGGACCCCGGGCCGGGGGAGATCCGGTTCGTGAACATGACGCCCGGCTGGCACGTGACCACCGGCCCGCGGGTCATCCTCTACCACCCCGCCGCCCGGGCCGAGGGGAGCTTCCGGACGTCGGCCACCTTCCACCTGTTCGATCCGGGCTCCCGGAACGAGGCGTTCGGGCTGTTCGTCGGCGGACAGGACCTCCAGTCCGCGGGCCAGGAGTACCTCTACTTCCTCGTCCGGCGCTCCGGCGAGTTCCTGGTGAAGCTCCGCGACGGGTCCGACACCCGGGTCCTGACGGACTGGACCCCCCACGACGCGGTGGTCCCCTACGACGAGGACACGGAGGGATCGGTGGAGAACACGCTCTCCATCCGGGCCTCGGCCGACGCCCTGCGTTTCCTGGTGAACGGCCGGGAGGTGGAGGCGCTGCCCCGGCGCGACCTCCCGGTGGACGGCCAGGTGGGCTGGCGGGTGAACCACCGCCTGAACCTCCACGTGGCCGACTTCGCCGTGGAGGACGGAGCGGAGGACGAAGAGGAGGACTGAGGCTAGTCCTCCTGGCCGGCGTCCAGCTCCTCCGCCCGCTCCGCCATGCCCCGGAGGTCCAGGGAGTCCAGGAACTCCCGGGCGCCCGAGACCAGGACCTCCACGCTGTCCGACGGGAGCTCCTTCACCTGCCCAACGGAGCTCAGCCCCTCGACCATCTCCATGGCCATGACCTCGAGCCGGTCGCCCGGGAGGGCCATGGCGCCGTGGGGCGGAGCCACGTCGTCGGAGACGCCGGTCCCCTCGTAGCCGCGCACCCCGTCGCCCAGTCGTATCGGACGGGCTTCGCCCTCCTCGGCCTGCTGTTCCCGGGACAGGAGATACGCCTCCAGCGCATCGGGAGCGGCGCCGGCCAGGTCGACCACGGCCAGCATCATCCGCCTCTCCCCCAGGGCGTAGGTGGCCTGGGCCACCGGCCCGAAGGGCGTGTTCTGACCTCCCAGCTCCACCCGTGCCCATCCGTCGGTCGAGTCGGGCAGGAGGGACTGGAGGGCCTCCACCTCCAGGGTCGGACCCACGGCCTCCGGAGGACGGGCCTCCCGGTCGGGGGCCCGCTGGCCGAGGGCCGTCCCCGCCCCCAGAGCGAGGGAGAGGAGGGCCAGGAGAGGCGACGCGACGGCGGGGTGCGAGGGGGACATGACGGGCGCTCTCCGCGTGGAGGAACGGACGGCCCCCTCTGGCCTCACGGCCCCGAGGGGAGGCGGAGCGTCAGGGTAGAGCCCCCGCGTCGCCCGGGCAAACGAGCGGGCGTTCGGGCCGCCGGCCGGAGGTCCTACGGGCGGGCGAGGTCCAACGTCCCCCCGCCCTCCTCCAGGAGCTCCGTCATCTCCCGGGCGGGAAGGGGTCGGCCGAACAGGTAGCCCTGGCCCAGGCCGCAGCCCATCCGCCGGAGCGTGTCGAGCTGGGCGCGGGTCTCGATCCCCTCGGCGATCACGTGGAGCCCCATCTCGCCGCCCAGGGTGAGGATGGACTCGATGATGGCGCGGTTCCCCGTGGCCCGGCCGAGGCCCTGGACGAAGGACATGTCGATCTTGAGGCCGTCCACCTCCAGGTCCCGCAGGTAGACGAACGAGGAGTAACCGGTGCCGAAGTCGTCGATCCAGACCCTCGCGCCCAGGGACCGGAGCTCCGCGATCCGATCGGTGGCCTTCATGATGGAGGTCTCGGTCACCTCCAGGTGCACCCGGGAGGCGCTCAGCCCGGTGGACGCGAGCCCCTCCTGGAGGTCCCGGATGATGCCCTCGTCCTCGAACTGCCGTCCGGACACGTTGGGCGTGATCCGGAGCTCCGGGCCCAGCCCGTCCCGGGTCCAGGCCGCAAGCTGCTCCAGCGACTGGTGGACGATGGACCGGCCCAGCTCGCCGATCATGCCCGTCTCCTCGGCCAGCGGGATGAAGTCGGCCGGGCCGACCACCTCGCCGTCAGGGCGGCGCCACCGGGCCAGCGGCTCCAGGCCCCAGATCCTCCCGTCCTCCAGGCTCACGAGGGGCTGGAAGAACGGCTCGAACTCGTCCGCCTCCAGGCCCCTCCGAAGCTCCTGCTCCCGCTGGAGGACGCCCCCGACCCTGCTCTTCCCGGCGGGATCGAACAGGGCGTAGCCCGCCCCCCCGTCCCGCTTCGCATCCAGGAGCGCGGCGTCGGCGTACCGGACCAGCTCCTCCGGCGACTCCGCTCCCACCGACCACCCGGGCTCTCCGGTGCATACCAGGACGCCCCCCATGCTCCCCTCCAGCGTCAGGCTCTCCCCGGACACGGGACAGGGCTCGCCGAGCTCCCGCCGGACCCTCTCCCCGATGCGCTCCATCCCGTCCCGGGAGCCCACGTCGGGCAGGACCAGGAGGAACTCGTCGCCGCCCCAGCGCGCCACCGTGTCGCCCTCCCGGACGGCGCCGGTGAGCCGCCGGGCCACCGACTGGAGGACCCGGTCGCCGGCGGTGTGCCCCAGGCTGTCGTTGATCCGCTTGAAGCGGTCCACGTCGACGATCATCACGCCGAGCGCTTCCCCGCGGCGCCGGGCCTGCCCCACCGCCTGCTGGAGCCGCTCGATCCCCAGGGTCCGGTTGGGGAGCCCGGTGAGGTTGTCGTGGAGGGCCCGGTGCCGCAGGTCCTTCTCCATCCGCCGCCGCTCCGTCACGTCGCGGAAGGAGGCCACCACGCTCCCGGGGCGGCCGGTGCCGTCGGAGATGGGGGCCGCGTTCACCGAGAGGACGATCCGCTCGCCGTCGCCCCGCTCCACGGCGTGCTCCACACCGTTCACCGGCTCGCCCGTCTCCATGACCCGCCGGAAGGGGAGCAGCTCGTCGGGGAAGTCCTGGCCCTCGGGACCGGTGATATTCCAGTCCGGGTCGGTGTACGCCCGCCCCTCCAGGGCGCAGGTCTCCAGGCCGAGGATCTCCTCGGCCGCCGGATTGGCGAACTCCAGGCTCCCTTCGCGGTCCAGGATCACCACCGCCTCGGTCATGGTCTCCAGGACCGTGGACCAGCGGGCCTCGGCCTCCTCGATCCGCTTCCGGGCCACGACCTGCTCGGTGACGTCCAGCCCGTGGGCGAAGACACCCACGACCCGGTCCCCCTCCCATCGGGGATGATAGACGAAGGATACGTACTTCCTCTCGGCCGGTCCTTCGTCCTCGGGCTCCAGGACCAGGGGCGCCTCCTCGATCTCCTCGGCCTCGCCGGTCCGGTAGACCCGGTCCAGGATCTCCAGGAAGCCCTGTCCCTCGAGCTCGGGGAGGGCCTGGCGGACCGTCCGGCCCTCCAGATCGCGGTCGCCCACCAGCTCCCTGCAGGCGGGGTTCATCATCTCGAAGACGTGGTCGGGTCCCCTGAGGGTGGCCACCGACGCCGGGGCCGTCCGGAAGACCTCGGCGAAGCGCTCCCGCTCGACCCGGACCTCCTCCTCGGCCCGGATCCGGTCGCTGATGTCCACGTGGGAGACCACCACGCCCCCGGCGGACCCCTTGAGGGAAGCCACCGACGCCAGGAACCAGCGCTCCAGGTCGGGGCCGTGGCAGGGATACTCCAGGGCGAACCCCTCCCGCTCGCCGGCCAGCACCGCCTTCATCCCCCGGAGCATCTCCCGGGCCCTCTCGTCGTCGGCGGCCTCCACCGTCCGGAGGTAGTTCTCGCCCCGGTGGCCGTGCAGGTCGCCGCCATTCTCCCGGGCGAACGCCGTCCACGCCTCGTTGGCGGCGACGATCGTCCCCTCCTCGTCGAGGACCGCGACGTGCTCGGGCAGCGACCGGAGGATGGACCGGCTCAGGGCCCGCTCGGACTCCGCCGCCCGCCGGGCACGCTCCAGCTGGTGGCTCACCCGGTGCCGCTCCAGGCTGTAGCGGATGCTCCGCTTCAGGACCTCCGGATCCAGCTCGTCCTTCAGCAGGTAGTCCTGGGCCCCCTCCTGCAGGGCCGCCAGCGCCATCCGCTCGTCCTCGTGTCCGGTGAGGACCACGATCGGCGCCGTGCCGTTCACGGACTGGATCCCCCGCACGGCGTCGACCCCACTCGAGTCGGGGAGCCCCAGGTCCAGGAGCACCAGGTCGGGGTGGCGGGCCCGGACCCGCTCGCTGGCCTCACCCAGGGTGCGGATGTGGGTGATCCGGACGTCCCGGTCCAGGCTCCGCCGGAGGTAGGTGGTCACCAGGCGCGCGTCGCCCGGGTTGTCCTCCACCAGGAGGATATCCAGCGGGTTCGTCCTCTCCAGGTCGCTCTCGATTACCTTCATGGGATCATCCTTCTCCGTGAGTCGGTCCATCGGGCGATCGTGGTTCGGGCCTCCACGGCGGGAACGCCCCTCCCACCGCGATCCACCGGGAAGATCGCCGTCCGGTGGACCGCCCGATATCGGACGACGCCGTGCGCCCGTCCCGGACTCCGTCGATGCCTTCCGTAGGACCTCTCCTACCGCCGGCACCGGTCAGCCCCCCCCGGCCGGGCCGTGCCCGACCTCCAGGGTCTCGACCAGCTCGGTCAGGCCGGTGGACTTGGGAAAGAAGAGGTCGGCGCCGGCCTCGAGACACCGCTCGCGCAGCAGCGGAGAGGCGTGGTTGGTGAGCACCGCCACCACGGGCGGATCGTCGAACTCCCCTGCGACGAGGTCGTCGAGGAGCTCCAGTGCGGTGCCGTCGCCCAGCTCGAAATCGAGGATCCAGGCGTCGAAGTCCCGCTCCGTCAGCCTCTGCCGGGCCTCGGCCACCCCGGCGGCCTGCGTGACCTCCTCCACCGTCCGGCTCTCGCCGAGCATCCGGGCGACCTCACGCCGCACGACCTCCGAATCCTCCACCAGGAGCACGTTCACGTTTCACCAGCTATGTGTAGGGGCGGTTCGGTCCTCCCGGAGGAAGTTCCTCCAGCGTCACCACGAAGATGGGCGCAGGGGGACCCGGCGAGTACCGGAGAAGATGGACGCGGGGAGTAGGGATCCTACCTCGCCGCGTGTAGGAGCCGTCCTACGGAGACCGGGAGGGGGGCACGGGGGATGGAGGACCGGTCACTGGACCAGGTCGTGCTCCATGGCGTAGCGGATCAGCTCTGCGGTGGTCTCCATCTCCATCTTGGACAGGAGACGGCTCTTGTAGGTGCTCACCGTCTTCACGCTGAGCGAGAGCTCGTCGGCGATGTCGCCGACGGAGAGGCCCTCCCCCAGCAGCCGGAGCACCTGGAACTCGCGGTCGGAGAGCGCCTCGTGGGGATCGGCCGTGGCCTCCCCCGCCAGGCTGGACGCCAGGCGGGAGGCCAGATCGGGGCTCACGTACCGCTCGCCGTCGAGCACGCGCCGGGCGGCCACGATGAGCTCCCGGTTCGCCGCCTCCTTCTGCACGTATCCCCTGGCCCCCGCCTTGAGGAGCCGGGCGGCCAGCTGGTCCTCCGGATGGACGCTGAGGATGATGACCGGGAGCTCCGGCGCCGCCGTCCGGATCCGGGTCAGGGTCTCCAGGCCCTCCCCCCCCGGCATGCCCAGATCCAGGATCAGGAGGTCCCAGGACTCCTCCCGGACCCTGTCCAGGACCTCGGGCGCGGTGGCCGCCTCGCCCCCCACCTCCAGGTCCCCCTGCTCCTGGATGAGGGAGCGGATGCCCCTCCGGACGATGTCGTGGTCGTCGGCGATGAGGACACGGCTCTTCATCGTTCGCCCCCTTCCTCGAGGGGGACCTGCACCCGGACCTCCGTCCCCCCTTCCTCCCTGTTGCGGATCTCGAAGTCCCCGCGGAAGATCCTGGCCCTCTCCCGCATCCCCACCACCCCGTGGGATCCCTCCACCTCCCGGACCCGGTCGCCGAAGCCGACGCCGTCGTCCAGGACGCGCACGCGGATTCCGACCCCGGCGGATTCGACCCGTACGGCGGCCCGGTCCGCCCCGGCGTGCCGGGCCACGTTGGTCAGCGCCTCCTGGACGATCCGGTAGACGTGGATGGAGATGCTCCGGTCCAGGGGGACCTCCCCCAGCTCGGACCCGAAGGAGGTGGGCACGCCCGTGCGCTCCTCGAAGCGCGAGACGTACGAGGAGAGCGCGTCCACCAGGCCGAGCTGATCCAGCTCCGGGGGGCGGAGGGAGCGGGCGATGTCCCGGACCTCCTCGATCCCTTCCTGCACCAGGCCGACGCTCTCGCGAATCCCCTCCACGTCCGGCTCCTCTCCACCCGCCAGCTGCCGGTCGAGCTGGATCTTCACCGCCGTGAGGAGCTGCCCCAGGTGGTCGTGGATCTCCCGGGCCAGGTCGGCGCGCTCCCGCTCCCGCTCGCCCACGAGCCTGCGGGCGTAGTCGCGGAGCAGATTCCTGGAGCGCTCCAGGGCGATCTCCAGCCGCTTCCGGTCGGTGAAGTCCTGCACCGTGGCCAGGAGCCGGATCGGCTCGCCCTCCTCGTCGCGGTCGACGGCGGCCCGCTCGTGGACGTACCGGACCTCCCCGTCGGGGCGGACGATCCGGTGGTCGTTGTCCAACCGGTCCTCACCCCGGAAGGCCGCGTCCTCGGCCTCCTTCTGCTGCTCCAGGTCCTCGGGATGGACGAACCGGTGGTACGCCTCCCTGCTCACCTCCACGTCCTCCGGCTCGATGCCCAGGATGTGGTAGATCTCCTCGGACCAGTAGAGTTCGTCGGTCCTCAGGTCGTACTCCCAGCTGCCGAGACGGGCGATCTCCTGGGCCCGCTTGAGACGGTCCTCGCTCCGGCGCACCCGGCGGACCGCCGCCTCCTGCCGCGACGCGTACCGATAGACCAGCAGGTAGAAGAGCCCCGTGCCGAGCGCCACGAAGAGCCAGCCCTTCATCGTCTGGACGCGGCGCATGAGGGAGGGATCGGACACGAGCTGCTCGGCGATCAGGTCGGAGGTGAAGATCCAGACCACCCCGAAGACGAGGTAGAGGAGGGCGATTCGCCCGGCCTGACGCTGGGGATTGCTCTCCATGGAGGGGCTCGCGGTCCGGGAACGGGGCGCCGTACGACGCGGTCCAGCGTATCAGGACGTCACGGTAACGGGACCAACGCCCTGTGGGAAGGCCCGGGGGCATGCCGGTGCGTCGGACGTCGGCCCTCCGGGCTGCCACTGGGGAATGGACAGTGAGAAGTGTATTATCATGACCTACTATGGACCGGCGTAGCCGTCAGGATTCAGCTCCTCCCCTCAGTGGGGAAGAGGCTCCCATGACCGAGAGCAGGCATCTCCAGACGCGGGCCGTGGAGATCCTCGATGCTCTCGGAGAGGGCATCACGATCCACGATGCGGACGGAGAGATCGTCGTCGCGAACCGCGCCGCCCGGGAGATCCTCCACCTGGAGGAATCCGAGCTCCTCGCCCGTAGCTACACCTCCCCGGCCTGGGACATCACGACCGTCGACGGCCGGCCGCTCGCACCTTCCGATCTGCCGGCGGCCCGGGCGATCGAGGAGGGGGTGTCGGTCCGAAACGAGCGGATCGTCGTCCAGCGCCCCGGGGCCGATCCGGTGGTCCTCTCCGTCAACGCGGTGCCTCTGGAGGGACACGATCCGGGCGAATGGAGCGCGGTCATCTCCTTCCGGGACATCACCGAACAACACGGGCTGGAGGAGGAGATCCGCAGGCGGGAAGAGCAGTACGGTCGGATCCTGACGGAGATCTCCGACGTGGTGTCCGTCCTACACGAGGACGGGACGATCCGCTACGAGAGCCCCTCGATCGAGAAGGTCTTCGGCTACAGGCCCGAAGAGCTGGTCGGCCGGCCGGCCTCCGACCTGATCCACCCGGACGATCTCGACACGGTGGCGGAGGCCTTCTTTGCGAGCGTGAAAGGTCGAGGAGTCCCGGAGCGGACCGTCCAGTACCGGTTCCGCCACGCCGACGGCTCCTGGCGTCAGGTCGAGTCGACCAGCGTGGTGCCCGACGACGAGACGCTCGGCCCCGTGGTCGTCACCCGCGACATCACCGGCCGGATCGAGGCCGAACAGAAGTTCCGGGCCATCTTCGAGACGAACCCCTCGGCGATCGGCCTGGCGACGCTCGAGACGGGCGAGTTCGTCGAGGTCAACTCCGCCTTCCTGGAGCTGCTCGGACACGCCCGCGAGGAGGTCCTCGGCGCGACCGCCCATGAGCTGGGCGTCTGGGCCCAACCGGAGCAGCGGGATCAGATCGTGAGCCGACTCCGGGAGACCGGCTCGGTCCACAACCTCGAGGCCCAGTTCCAGGACGTCGAGGGCAACCTGATCGACGTGCTGTTCTCGGGCGTCATCCTGGAGCTCGGCGGGGATCGCTACCTGGTCGGCGTGGCCCAGGACATCACCCAGCGCAAGGCGTTCGAGAAGGCCCTGGAGCACCGGACGCTCCACGACCAGCTGACGGAGCTGCCGAACCGTACCCTGTTCCACGACCGGCTGCGGCACGCCGTGGAGCGGGTCGAGCGGGAAGGGAACGTGGTCGCGGTCCTCTTTCTGGACCTCGACCGGTTCAAGGCGGTCAACGACTCGCTGGGCCACGCCGCCGGCGACCGGGTGCTCCGCATGGTGGCCAGCCGGCTCGCGAACGTGCTTCGCTCCGAGGACACCGTCGCTCGGGTCGGCGGCGACGAGTTCGCCGTCCTGCTCGAGACGGTCGCCTCCACCGAGGACATCGATCGTGCCGTGACCCGCCTCCGACAGGCCTTCGAGGTTCCGTTCGAAGTGGAGGACACCGCCTTCTCGCTGACGGCCTCGATCGGGGTCGCCCACAGCGGCATCGAGATCGGGAGCCCCGACGATCTCATCCGGCTGGCCGACGCCGCCATGTATCGGATCAAGCAACCGGGCAGGACCGATTTCCACGTGTTCGACCCCTCCCGGGATTGGGAGGTCACCGAGCAGCTCCAGCGCGAGGCGGCCCTCGAGCGGGCGGTCGAGGAGGAGCAGTTCGTCCTCCACTACCAACCGGTCGTTCGGCTGGGGACCGGCGAGATCGCGGGGGTCGAGGCGCTGGTCCGCTGGCAGCACCCCGAACAGGGGCTCGTCCGTCCGGAGGAGTTCATCCCCCTGGCCGAGGAGACGGGGCTGATCGTCCCACTCGGACAGTGGGTCCTGGAGGAGAGCCTCCGCCAGCACCGGAAGTGGCGGGAAAGCGGTGTCGTCACCGACGAGCGCTTCCGGGTCAGCGTCAACCTGTCTCCCCGCCAGCACGAGGCCGGCGGGCTGAACGAGAAGATCCGGGAGGCCGCGCGAGAGGCCGGCGCGTCACTGTCCGACCTGATGCTCGAGATCACCGAGACGGTCGCCATGACCGGGGCCGACACCTTCCAGCCGCTGCGGGAGGAGGGCCTGGCCGTGGGCATCGACGACTTCGGCACGGGCTACTCCAGCCTGGAGTACCTCCGGCACTTCAACGCCGACGTGCTGAAGCTGGACCGCTCGTTCATCGCCAACCTGGCCGCGCCGGACCAGACCCCTCCGCTGGTCGAGGGCATCCTCCAGGTGGCGGACAACATCGGAATGACGGTGACCGCCGAGGGCATCGAGACCGAGGAACAGCTCGAGATCCTGCGGGGGTTCGGCTGCCCGTACGGCCAGGGCTGGCTGTTCTCGCGGGCCGTCCCGGCCGACGCCTTCGCGGAGCTGTACCGGGACCAGGCCGAGATGCCCCCGGCCAGCCGGAAGGGAGACGAGCAGTAGCCGGCGCCGGTTCTCGAGACGGGGCGAGGATGTCCGTCCTGGTCCCGCTACCTCCGTCCAGTCACACCACATTCCCCACCACATCCATATACGGGCCCGGGGTGGCCCGCGCACTCCAGGTCCGCCCGGCGGAGCCCCCATCGGAGCTGGCCGGGCGGCAGCTCTATCGGGCGATGGCCGTGCCGAGCAGGTGGACCGCCTCGAAGAGATCCGGGCCCCGGCACTGCTCGCACAGCACCTGCCGCCCGCTTACTACCTCGCCGGTCTCCACGCGCAGGACCCGGGCACTCAGCGTGACGGACGCCCCGAAGCCGCCGATGCTACCGACCACCACGAGATCGGCGTTGAGCATCCGTCCCAGCTCGAGCCCCCGGGACTCGGTGATCCCGCGGGCACGGAGCTCCAGCTCCTCCAGGAGGTCCACGATGCGCAGGCGCTCCACGAGCGTCAGGTGTTCCAGGTTGGCGAGCTGGGTGCTGAGCAGTTCCGGCACCAGCCGCGACATCCGCTCCCCACCCGTGCGGTCGTCGAACGGGAGCACGGCCACGACGACGGTGGAATCCGGGTCGATGGCGGGAGAGTCGTCGCCCAGGACCCGTAGCCGACCGGAAAGGCCCGGGTCACCTCCGGCGAGATCGCCCACGGAGGCCGGCTCCCGGTACTCCATGGACCAGACGCTCACCGTGCCGTCCTCCGTGCCTGCCACCAGCTGGTCGTCGTCGGGGGAGACGACCAACCCGCTCACCTCTGCCGTCGCCGAGAACCCGGCCGTCCGCCCCCCGTCCCGCAGGTTCATCACCGCCACCTCGGCGCCCCGCGCCACCGCGGCGTGGTCGTTCCCGGGGCCGACGGCCAGCTCGTCGACGACCCCGTTGGGATACGAGACGCCCGTGATGCGCACCCCGCTGTGCCAGTCGTAGACCAGGAGTTCGTCCCGCCGCGTCAACTCGCCGGCCTGCGCCCGTCCCCGGACCCCGCCACGGGGAAGCGCGACCTCCTGGAGCGCCACCACGAGGACATTGGCCGACCGGTCCGCGTCGGCGGCGTGCACCTTCGAGCGGGAGCCATGGAGGGTCTCTCCCCGGAGCGTTACCCGCCGGAGCGGTTCCAGCGTGGCCGGGTTCCAGGCTGTAGTCCGGCCTCCGGCGGTCACGGCGGCGAGCTGCTGCCCCTTCCGGTCGAATCCCAGATACAGCAGGTCCTCCAGTGCGTCGTCGTCCTCGAGGACACCCATCCGCTGCCGCGTGGGGAGGTCGAAAATCTCGATCTCTGACGCCTCCGTGGCCACCGCCAGGTAGCGCCGACCGGCGTCCAGGGCCACCCGGGTCGGGCGGCCTCCGGCTTCGAGCCATGTCGGCGTGGATCCGGCATCCTCCTGCTCTCCGAAGCGCTGAATCCGGATCGCCCCGGCCCCGTCCACGGTGACCACCGCCGTGTCGTCCGCCAGGAACGCCCCGAAGACGACTCCGACCTCGCCGCCAGAGCCCGCACGGAGGACACTGTCCGCCGTCAAGTCGTGGACGGCGAACCCGCCGTCCGCCCGACCCACCAGCAGCCGGTCGCCGTCCCGGGTGATGTCCAGCGCGGTGACTGCCTCGTCGTCGGCAGCCTCGAGCTTCGAAGCGGGGGTGAGGGTGACGTCCTGGCCTGCTGCCGAGCTGCTCGCCGAGAGGAGCAGGACCGTCGCCGCGGCCGAGCAGAGGACGGATCTCGGCGGGGTCATCGTTCTGACCGCTCCCATTCGTCGTGGGTCTCGTCGACGCTCCGGACGCCGGGTTCCCGGCCTCTGACGCGTCGGTCCACCGGCCAGGTCAGAGCAGGAAATTCAGTCCAAACTCGAAGAGGACGAGGGTTCCGTCCGACTGGCCGATGCCCGCCAGGACGTTCGCCCCCAGATCCAGGGCGGTGGTGCGGTCGAGGTAGAGTTTCACCCCGCCGGTGAGCCCCGCCCAGCCCGTCTCGTTTTCGTTCGTCAGGTCGATTCGGTACAACTGGGCCCCAACGTAGGGGACCGTAGTGGCATCCTCGGCCAGAAAGGAGTACTTGCCGAACAGCCCGAGACCCAGCCGGGTGTCGGAGGTGACGTCCTCGCCGCCGGGCAGCTCCACCTCCGTCCGGCTGAACACCAGACTCGGAAAGGCCCCAACCTGGACGCGATCGGAGACGAAGTAGCTGCCGCTCGCCTGCACGATACCCGCGGTGAAAGATCCTCCCTCCTGCCCCACCGTCGAGAAGACCGACCCGGAGAACCGGAACTCCAGGTCCCCCTGTTGCTGTTGGGCCTGGACGGGAGCGGGGGCCCCGACGAGGAGGGCCAGGGCCAGCCCTGCGCGCACCGTCACCTTCGTCATGCGTTCCTCCCCCGGCGGGACATGGTGCGGCGGCGGTGACCGCCGCGACGGCAAGTCCGATATAGATCGATCAGAACATTTTTCATCCGGACCGACTCCGTCAAGCAGCCCGCGGAGATCCAGCCCCCGACAGGCCCCCGAGCGAGTACGGACCCGATCTTCCAGCTTCCCCGGCGGACCGTCCAGCAGGAGCACAACCGGACCCGGAGACGGATCGGGCGGCCCAACCACAGGCTCCACGACCACCGCCACACGGCCGCGGTCCACCTCGCCCGGGCGGGGATGCCGCTCAACCTGCTGGGTCATAACTCCCTGGCGGTCAACAGCGGAGGGGGTGGGATTCGAACCCACAAGCGGGTCGCCCCGCGCCGGTTTTCAAGACCGGTGCATTAGCCGTTCTGCCACCCCTCCGTGGATCGTCGGCGGCCCGGGCCTCCCGGCCTCCCGGCGTCCGTCAGGGCCGGGGCTCGACCTCGAGCCGCTCGTTGGCCGTGCCGTAGGAGAAGCCGGGCTCCGGCCCGCCGGAGACCACGTAGACGGCCCCGTCCACGGTCGCCGCACCCAGCCCGTGCCGGGCCGTGGGCATGGGGGGCAGCGTCTCCCACGCCCCCGCCGCCGGGTCGTAGCGCTCGGCGGCGTCGAAGGTCCGGCCGCCGTCGATGTCCTCGCCGCCGAAGACGTAGGCCTTCCCGTCCAGGTCGGCGATGCCGATGCCGCTGCGGCCGGTGGGGATGGGCGGGCCGTCCGACCAGGTCCCGGACGCCGGATCGTAGATCTCGTGGACCCGGAGGCGGTAGTCCCCCTCGGCCCGCCCGGCCACCACGTGGACCCGGGAGCCAAGGGTCACGGCGGCGTGGTGGTTCCGGGGCGTGGGCATGGGGGGCGCCGAGCTCCAGGTGTCCGAGGCGGGATCGTAGACCTCGTGGACGTTCACCGACCCGTCCGACGCCACCTCCACGCCCTCGCCCTCGGGGGACTCGCTCCCCTCGGCCACCGTCCCGCCGAAGGTGTGGATCCGGCCGTCCACCACGGCCACCGCCAGGGCGCCCCGGGGCGTGGGCATGGAGGCGCCCTCGCTCCACTGGCCGGTCTCCAGGTCGTAGATGCGCACGGCGCCGGTGGGGGTGAAGGTGGCCTCACGGTAGCCGCCGACCACGTAGAGCTTCCCGTCCAGCACCGTCCCCCGGGAGTGGTTCAGGCCCTCGGGGATGGAATCCAGGGCGGTCCAGGCGTCCTCGGCCGGGTCGTAGGCCCGGAGGGCCCGGGGCGAGGTGGGACCCTCCCCGTCGCCCGAGGCCGACGGCGGCCCGAAGCCGCCGAACAGCAGGATCCGCCGCCCGTCGGTGGTGACGCTCACCTCGGTCCGGGCGTCCGGCAGCGGAGCGACCTCGGTCCAGGAGGCGCCGTCCTCCGACGGGGCGTCGGGGGACTCCCCATCTCCGGCGGCGCCGCAGGCCGCCACCAGCGCCGCCAGGCCGGCGGCCAGGATCCCGCGCCCCGCCCTCCGTCCATCGCTACGCATGATCGTCCTCATCCTCCACCTCCGCGTCGGGTGCCACCAGCTCCAGGAACTCCGGATGCTCCTCCTCCACCACGTGCCGGACGTACGGGCAGGACGGCACGATCAGGAGCCCCCGGTCCCGGGCGTGCTCCAGGGCCTCCACCACGATGCGCTCCGCCAGGCCCTCCCCCCGGTGGCTCTCCGGGACGAAGGTGTGGGCGTAGTCCAGCGTGCCGTCGTCACGCTCCCGGTAGTCCAGGTACGCCTCCTCCCCGTCGCCCAGCTCCACCACGAACCGTCCCCGGTCCTCCTGGTGTGTCACGTCAGCGGCCATGGCTCCTCCCGTCCGGTGATTCCCGTCGCGGCCCCTTGATATACCCGTGGCCCGGGTCCGGGTCCGCGGGAGCTCACCCGTGCCGCGTCGCCCGCGGGAGGCGGCGGAGCGGCCTCCGCCGAGGTGGCGGCCGGCGCGGCCCACCCGGTCTCCCGGGTCTGGAGCTCGGGGCCCAGGGCCCAGAGAGCGGCGCAGAGGGCTCCCACGACCGCCAGGGAGACGGCCAGCCGCCACGGACGGACCGGCTCCCGCTGTTCCCAGCGGAACAGGAGGGTGTCCAGGGCGGCTCCCACGGCGCCGGTGGCCCCGAGGATCCAGAGGTGTGCCGACAGGTCGGCCGTCTCCACTCCCCGGAGCATGACCGCGTGGAGGGCCTCCACCAGATAGGTGAGGGGAATGAGGCGGCTCACCTCCTGGAGCCAGCCGGGGAGGGCCGACAGGGGGAGGGCGGCACCCGAGATGAAGATGATGGGGAAGAAGATGGCGTTGGCCACCGCCGGCGCGGCCTGCTGGTTCGGCACCACGCTGCCCAGGAACAGGCCCAGGGGGGTGAAGGCCACGGCGCCGGCCGCAAGCACCAGGAGCAGCTGCCAGGGGCTCCCCGCCAGGCTCACCCCGAAGACCGCCCACGCCACGACGCCGAGAAGGGCCAGAGCCACCGCCAGGATCACCAGCGCGCCGGCGCCGTTGGCCACCACCACCGAGAGGGCCGAGACCGGCGTGGCCCTGTAGCGCCGCAGGATCCCCTGCTCCCGCTCCGAGATGAGCCGGTAGGAGACGCCGGCGAAGCTGATGGCCAGGGTGGTGATGGCGAACAGGCCGGGCATGAGGTAGGTGATCCCCTCCCCCATCTCCTCCGCCGCTCCCACGGGCGCCGCGCCTCCGGTCCCGAAGACGAAGGCGAAGAGGAAGAGCCAGAAGAGGGGAAAGGCGAAGTTCCAGAACAGGGAGGTCCGGGACCGGAAGGCCCGGAGGAGGTAGCTCCTGGTGAGCTCCCGGGTGCCGCGGGGCGCCGTGATCATCGGTCCTCCCCGGGCGCCCGGTCCGCCGGAGCCGCTGAGCCCGCACCCTCCCGGACGAGCTCCCCGTCGCCCATGGTCTCCAGGTACACGTCCTCCAGGGTGGGCCGCTTCACCCGGAGGTCGGTGAGGGCGAGATCGCCGTTCTCCAGCAGCCCCCCCAGCCGGCTGATGGCCCGGGCCGGGCTGGCCGTGGTGTAGCGATGGTACTCCCCCTCCCTGCCCTGGTAGGAGGTGTCGTCCCCCGACAGGACCTCCGGGCGGAACGGGCCCTCCACCGAGAGCCACAGGAGGGAGCTGCCCCGGGCCCGGGAGACCAGCTCGAAGGGGGTGCCGTCGGCCACGATCCGCCCCCCCCTCAGCATGAGGACGCGGTCGCACAGCGACTCCGCCTCCTCCACGTAATGGGTGGTGAGGAGGATGGTTCGACCCTCCCCGCTCAGCTCCCGTACCAGGGCGTGGAGGCGCCGCCGGGCCGCCGGATCCAGGCCGGCCGTGGGCTCGTCCAGGATCAGCAGGTCCGGCCGGTTCACCAGGGCCAGCCCCAGGGCCAGGCGCTGCCGCTCCCCCCCGGAGAGCGTCGGCGTCCGGGACGTGGCCTTCTCCTCCAGCCCCACACGCGAGAGGATGGTTTCCACCGGCTCCGGATCGACGTAGAACGCCCCGAAGAGACGGATCACCTCCCGCACCGTGAGGGCCTCGGGGAAGGCCGTCTCCTGGAGCTGGACGCCGATCCGGGCCTGGAGGGCCCGGGAGCGGTCCGTCGGATCCATCCCCAGCACCGACACCGAGCCCCCGGTGGGACGCCGGAGCCCTTCCAGGATCTCCGCCAGGGTGGTCTTCCCGGCGCCGTTGGGCCCCAGGAGCCCCACCACCGCGCCCGAGGTCACCGAGAGGTCCACGCCGCGGAGGGCCTCGGTGCCGTCGGGGTAGCGCTTCCTCAGCCCCCGGGTCCGGACGACGTCGCTCACCGCGAGCTCAGATCCGGTCCAGCGACCGCAGGAAGTCGTCGCGCAGCTCCGCCGGATCCTCGATGCCCACCGAGACCCTCACCAGGCCGTCGGTGATCCCCAGCGCCCGGCGCTCCCCGGGGTCCATGCCCCGATGGGAGGTGGCCGCCGGCCGGGTCACCAGCGACTCCACGCCCCCCAGGCTCGGCGCCACGGCCGGGATCGTCAGCTCCTCCATCAGCCGGTCGGCCGCCTCCCGTCCCCCCTCGGGCTCGAAGCTGAGCATGCCGCCGAAGCCGTCCAGGAGCCGCGAGGCCCGCCGGTGGTCCGGATGGTCGGCGAGGCCCGGGTAGTCCACCCGGGCCACCCCCGGGTGCCCGGCCAGGGCCCGGGCCAGGACCTCCGCGCTCTCGTTGTGGCGCCGCATGCGCAGGGGCAGAGTCTTGATCCCCCGCTCCAGGAGGAAGCAGCCGTGGGGATCCAGCGTCCCGCCGGCGGCCCGGAGCGTCGACTCCACCCGTCCCACCATCTCCGCCGAGCCGACCACGGCGCCGGCCACCAGGTCGGAGTGGCCGTTCAGGTACTTGGTGGCGCTGTGGACGACCAGGTCGAACCCGTGCTCCAGGGGACGGAAGTTCACCGGCGAGGCGAACGTGTTGTCGATGACGGAGACGAGGCCGCGCTCGTCGGCGAAGTCCGCCATCGCCTCCAGGTCCGCCATCTCCAGGGTGGGATTGGTGAGGGTCTCCGCGTAGAGGACCACGGTCTCCGGGCGGACCTGCCGCGCCCAGGCCTCGGGACCGTCCCCCTGGAGGAACTCCACCTCGATCTCCATGCGTCGGGCCGGACCGGTGAAGTAATGATGGGTCCCCCCGTAGAGGCCCGGCTGGGCCAGCACGTGCTCCCCGGGGCGCAGGAGCGATCCCACCGCCGTGCTGATGGCCGTCATGCCGCTGGAGGTCACGGTCCCCGCCTCGGCCCCTGCCAGGGCCGCGACGCGGGCCGCCGCCGAGCGCTGGTTCGGCGCGTTCCCGTACCGGGCGTACCGGACTTCCTCGCCCGCCCCGCCCCGGTACTCGTAGGTGGCGCTCTGGAAGATGGGGGGCACCACTGCTCCCTCGATCCGGGGACGCGGCTCCCCGGCGTGGACGGCCGTGGTGTCCAGGCTCTCGAATCGGGTCATGACGTTCGCTCCCCCGCGTGGGTATTGACGGCCCGGCCCCCCTGAGCTACATTTGCGGTCACGGTCCGCGAACGCGCGGCCGTCACAGAGTCGCGAGCGCCGGAGAGGCCCGACCTGGTCGGGCCCTTTTTTTGTGCTCGAATTTCCAACAATCAGTAAAGAGGTAAGAACTGATGCGCACCACCGGTACCGTCAAGTGGTTCGACGAGAACAAGGGTTTCGGATTCATCACCCTGGAGGAGGGCGGCAAGGACTGCTTCGTCCACTACAGCGCCATCCAGGCGGCGGGCTTCAAGAGCCTGGCCGAGGGAGACCAGGTCGAGTTCGACATGGTCGACGGCCAGAAGGGCCCGGCCGCGGAGAACGTGACCAAGGTCTGACCCGTCCCCTCACCGTCGTGACCCGGCGGTGATCCGAAGGCCGGTCCGGCGACCCCGGGCCGGCCTTTTTTTGTCTCCGAATTCGCCGCCGCCGTTCATTCGCCGCCCCCCGCTCGTTCGCCGCCCTCCTCGTCCGGCTCTCCCGCGTACGCCAGGTAGTCCCCCGAGGGGATCTCCGGCATCCCGCCGATCTCCCGGCCGAAGAGGTAGACCCATGCCTCCCGCTCCTGGCCCGTGTCCATCCTCACCGTGACCACCTCCCGACGGAAGAGGCCCGTCCCGTCGGGACGGCACCCCTCGTACCGGTCCAGCGCCGCCAGGAGGCTCGCGGGATCCGAGAGCTCGTAGACCTCCCCCCGAACCCGGCCGGAGGGATCCGGCACCGCCGCCGGGAACCCGCCGGCGTCGTAGAGGCGAGCCCCGATCGTCCCCTCTCCGGCGAGCTCGGCCCCGTGCTCCAGACGCCGGCGAGGCCCGTCGGGTCCCCCGGCCCCGCGGCGCAGGGTGCCGTAGACGAAGAGGGCGTCGGGGCCATCGTACGGGGTCGTCCGCCGACGGGACAGGTCCCGCTCCCCGGGCCGGGCCCCCGTCATCCGCCCGCCTGGAGCCAGAGGTAGAGACCCGTGCAGAGGCCCATGAAGCCGATCCCGACGACCGCCCATCCTCGGAGCACCCGGCCCGGCCGGAGCGCCGGATCGTCCACCAGGCGGGTGACGCAGTAGTAGTTCAGGGCGAAGGTCACCGGCGCCAGGAGGAACGAGGCCACCGCGGCCACCGTGACCAGCACCACGGGGTCCGGGATCAGCACGCTCTCCACCACCGCCAGGACCAGGGTCCCGCCCAGGAAGGCCCAGTACGGGAGGGCCGGCCGGAACGGGCCGGGGGCGCGGACCTCCCCGTCCATGGCACGGAGCGTCTCCTGGAACGCCCGGGGGAATCCGTCCAGCACGCCGTAGGCGCTGGAGAACATTCCGAAGAACGCCGCCAGCAGGAACAGGGGGAGGATCCACCCGCCCAGGACGTCGGTGTAGAGGTGCGCCAGGGTGATCGCCACCTCGGCCCCGCCGGGAACCTGGCCGGCGGGCGCCAGGACCTCGGCGCCGAGGGCCAGGAACATCACCGAGAGCGCCAGGGAGAGCCCGTACCCGAGGCGCATGTCCAGGAGGCCCACGCCCAGGGCCTCCCGCTCGCCCACCGCGGCCGGCTCCGGGGCGCCGTCGGCCGCCCTCTCCAGCCAGGCCTCCCTGCGCTCCAGGGCCCAGAGCGAGTGCCAGACCGACACGTCCAGGCCGGTGGGCATCCACCCGAGGATGGCCGCCACCAGGACCACGGCCTCCCCGGGCAGGCGCGGAACGGCCAGGTGCTGCCACGCCTCCAGCGGCGGGGGCGTGGCCGCGAAGGCCACCGCCGTCATGGCGGCCAGGACCAGGAGCATCCACTTGCTCAGGGCGGAGAGCCCGTCGAAGCCTCCGGCGGCCAGCAGGAGCGCGCAGATCCCCCCCAGCAGGGCGCTCCAGGCCGCCAGCGGGAGGAGGCCGGGCAGCGCCGCCGCCGCCACCGAGGCGGCCACGCCCAGCACCCCCGCCAGGACCGTGACGCCCTGCACCACGGTGCCCGCCAGGAAGATCCAGAGGGCCCAGTTCCGCGGGCCGGGGACCCGCCGGTAGCCGTCCAGCAGGGACCGGCCCGTGGCCACCGCGAACCGGGGCCCGAACTCGAAGCCGGGATACTTGAAGAGGTGGCTCAGCAGGAGGACCCAGAGGAGGACGTACCCGAAGGAGGCGCCCGCCGTGGGGGCCAGGACCAGATGGCTGGCCCCGATGGCGGTGGCCGCCATGACGAGGCCGGGTCCCAGCCATCCCGCCGGGTCCAGGCGCCGGAGCCATCGCCGGGAGGCCCGGCCCCGGCCGCCGTCCTGGGCCCTCATCCGGGGACCGACCTCCGACCTCTCCCCCGCCCCCGGGCAGGAACACCGGCCACGGCGCAGCGGTAGGTAGAGGCAGGGCCACGGTGCGACGGTCCCCCCGGGCCGCCGACGCCGATCCTCCCAGGACCCCTCATCACCACAGCGGGCGCATGAGCCGTCATCCTCACATCGGAGCTTCCGTCCGGCGCCTGGCCGCCTCGCTGGGGACGTGCGCCGTCCTGAGCCTCGCGGCCTCCGGGAGCGCCCTCGGCCAGGAGGCGGAGGCCGACAGCGCGCGGACCATCGCTCCCCAGACCGGATCCGACACCACGGCCCGACTCACGGGAACGGTGGCCTCCGGACAGACCGGCGGGACCATCTCCACGGCGCGGGTCCTCCTGCCCGAGCTGGGTCGCGGAGCCATCAGCGACGCCGACGGCCGGTTCACCATCGAGGACCTGCCGCCGGGCGTCTACGAGGCGCGGGTGGAGTACTTCGGCTTCTCCACCAACCAGCGGCCCGTCCGCCTCGAGCCGGGGAGCATCACCCGGGTCACGTTCATGCTGGACGAGAACGTCCTCGAGGTGGCCGAGCTCGAGGTGGAGGTGAAGCGGCCGCCCGGGAGCGACTACCTGGAGGACTTCCGCTATCGGGAGGAGCGCGGCTTCGGCTTTCACTTCGGGCCGGAAGACATCGAGGAGAGGAACCCGCGCCGGACCAGCGACCTCCTCCGGAGCGTCCCCAGCATCTACGTCCGGACCAACAACATCCAGGGCCGGGGGATCGTCTACTTCGGCCACGGCCCCCAGGTACGATGCCGGCCCAACATATGGGTCGACGGCGCCTTCGCCGAGCGGTACTTCGTCGACAACGTGGCCGCCACCGATCTCCTGGCCGTGGAGGTGTACCGGCGGCCCTCCGAGACGCCGCCGGAGTTCGAGCGGACCACCTCCGGCCAGTGCGGGACCATCGTCATCTGGACCCGCCGCGGCCCCGGACAGCGGGGCGAGGGGCGCGGAGGCGGCTGAGCGCGGGTCCCTGCGGGAGGGCGTCGTCCCCTCCCTCTTCCCTCTTCACCGATCCCCTTCGCGCTCGCCGGGGACTCCCTCCCTGTCCACCTTCACCCGGTAGTCGAGCTCGATGTCCTCGGCGAGGGAATGGAAACAGCTGCAGTACGTCTCGAACGACAGCTCCACCGCCCGCTCGGCCTTCTCCGGGTCCACGTCGCCGACGACGTGGAAGGTGACGGTGAGGGCGGTGTAGCGCCGGGGCGGGTCGGGACGACGGTCGCCCGAGACCTGCACGGTGAGCTCCCGCAGGTCCTGCCGCCCCTTCCTCAGGATGTCCACCACGTCGGCGGCGGCACAGCTCCCCACGGCGCCCAGCATCACCTCCATGGGCGAACCCGCCCACCGTGAGTTCCCGTCGATCTCCGTCACGTAGCGCCCCGTCTGGCAGCGGAATCGGAGGTCCCGGTCCCACCACAGGTTGACGTGGATGCTGTCGTCGTTCTCGGTCATCTGTCCAGGTCCGCTCCGTCTCGGGGTCGCTGAAGGTCTCCGTCTCCGGTCTCCACGGTCGACTCGTCGGCCCGGCCGTCCTCCCGGACCCGTATCACCCGCAGGCCCACGTAGGAGGGATCGTCCGTGACGCCCTCCGCCTCACGGGGCCGGTCCGCGCTGGGGCCGTACGGTACCGCCTCGGGCGCTCCGCCGCCGGCCTCCCCGCCGGCGGCCGGACGGACCCACTCGGCCACGCCCCCGGCGAGACCGAAGATCCGGCCGGCCCCGGAAGCCGGTTCCTCCTCCGGAGGCCAGTCGGCCACGGGGCGCAGCGCCGGCGCCCCCGGAAAGGAGCCCACGGGAAGCAGGAGGGGAGCCTCCCCTCCGTCCAGCCGGCGGGACAGCTCCCGCAGCCGGGCGGCGTCGGAGGGGTTCGGCGGGTACCCGGCCCAGTGGTCCAGGGTGTTCCCGTCCGGGGCCCGCTCCGAGAGCGCCTCCAGCTCCTCCCGTGTGGGCAGCCGGTACGCCTCGCCCGTCCGTTCGGAGAGCCAGCGGAGGTAGGTCTCCGCCCCCTCCCGGCCCATGCCGCTGGCCGGATGGTCTCCCGTGCCGGGCGGGACCTGGTGGTCGGGATCGAAGGCCGCCCACTGGGCGCGGGTGACCTCGAACCGTCCCACCTCCACCCCGGGCTCCAGCCCTTCGGCAGGCACCGTCTCCGGGACCAGGGTCCCCGCCACGCGCCGGCCGTAGTGGCCGTCGGTGCGGGCGGCGCCCGCCAGCCCGAGCTCCCGGGCCAGGGGCGAGGATCCGTCCAGCGAGAGGTCCTCCGCCACGCTCCGGCCCCACAGGTGCCGGTCCAGCCACGCCAGCTCCTCGGCCACCTTCCGTCGCTGATGCTCGAGACGGTCCAGCCCGTGGGCCTCCCCGGGGAACAGCACGAACCTCACCGGGGCCTCGCCGATCTGCTGCAGCGCGCGGAAGTGGCTCCATCCCTGGCTGGTGGGGACGTTGCGGTCCTCGGTCCCGAAGAAGATCAGCGTCGGGGTGGTCACCTGGTCCAGCTCGAAGAAGGGGCTCTTCCGGACGTAGACCTCGGGCATCTCGTAGGGGGGACCCCCGAAGTAGTAGTTGTCGAACGTGGCGCCGAAGTCGATGTTCCCCCAGTCGGAGATCCACTCCACGTCGCCGGCCCCGGCCAGCGACGCCCGGTAGCGATCGGGATTCTCCACGGTCAGGGCGTTGGAGAGGATCGCCCCGTTCGACCATCCCTGCGTCGCCACGCTGTCGGGATGGACCAGCCCCCGATCCACGAGCCGGTCCACCCCGGCCTCGATGTCCGGGACCTCCAGGTCGTAGTACCGGCCGTCCCCGATGGACTCGACCCACTGGAGGCCGTAGTTGCCGCTGCCGTGGTAGTTCACCTGGAGGACGTAGGCGCCCCGCTGGAGGAAGAGGACCAGGGGATCGGACCAGCTCTGCGTCCACCGGTCCATGTCCTGCGAGGCGGGGCCCCCGTGGATGTTCAGGATCAGGGGCCGCGGCCGACCGGTCTCGCCGTCCAGCGGGTGGTAGAGGATCCCCTCCACGGTGTCCCCCCGGGCCCCGGCCCACCGGACGATCTCCGCCCGGGGCATGGGCCTCTCCCGGAGGGCCGGGTTCAGGGTGGCGACGGGCCGGGCCCCCTGGATCCGGCCGTCCTCCAGGTCCGCCACGTACGGCCGGGGCGGGCGCCCGGCGGTGGAGGTCCGGTAGGAGACCCGACGCCCGTCGGGGGCGACACGCCACTCGTAGAGGTGGGGGACGTGCTCCCCGTCCAGGTTCGTCCGGCGCCAGCCGTCGCCGGTCCGCTCGTACCGGGCCGGCCGGTAGTGGACGCCGTCGGCCAGGAGCGCCACGAAGCCGCCCGGCACCACCTGGAACCCGGCGCCGAGCTCACGGCTCCAGTCCAGGTCCACCCGCCGGAAGCCCCGCCCGTCCTCGCCCCCGGAGAGGTCGTAGAAGCCCATCCGGGTGACCGAGGCCGTCACGTAGACGGGGTGGGTGGAGTACGGATAGGAGAGATAGACGCCGCTCCCGTCCCGGGCCCACTGGACCGAATAGGGCCGCACGTCCTCCCCCTCCAGGAGCCGCTCCCGCTCGCCGGTGGCCAGGTCCACCAGGTAGGTGTGGGGAGGATGGAGCCCGTCGAACCCGTGGGAGAGGTCCCGGCCGGCCACCACCACCGCCCGATCGCCGGACGGGGAGACGGCCACCGACTGGATCCAGTCGTCGTTACGGGTGATCCGCTCGGGCTCGCCGTCGCCTCCCGGGACCCGCCAGAGCCGGACCGGGAGCTCCGAGAGGGTGTCCTCCACCACGCGGGCGTCGTCCTCCCGCCGGTCCATCTCCCGCTCGTACCGGCTCCGCCGCTCCCGGGCGACCACCACCAGGGAGTCCCTGGTGCCCTGCCACGAGACGTCCCGGATCCCCCGGAGGTCGCGGGTGGCGGGCCACGGCTCCCCGCCCCGGAGGCGGAGCATCCACACCTGGGGTCCGGAGTCCCCGCCCTCCCCGGCCTCCCCCTCACCTGCGCCGGGGAGCTCGCGGTCCGACATGAACGCGATTCGCGTCCCGTCGGGCGACCACCGGGGGGACCAGTCCCGGTCGGCGGACCGGGTGAGCCGCCAGCTCTCCCCGTCGGCCACGCGGGTGAGCCAGAGGTCAGAGTCCCGGCGCCCCTCCGTGGGGTCCATGGCCGACCGGACCCAGGCGAGCCACTCCCCGTCGGGGGAGAAGCGGAACCCCCCGGCGGTCTCCTGCAGCAGCAGGTCGTCCACGGTCCACCGGACGGCCGATCCCCGGTCCGGCCCGGCCTCGCCGGCCTCTCCCTCCGCGGTGACGGCGGTCCGCGTGCCGGTCTCCTGGCCCGCGGCGGCCGGCGGCGCCGCGACGGCGGCCAGGAGGAACGACAGGAGGCCCGCCCCCAGGGCCAGGCGGGGCGACCGGATGGGATCGCGACGGCTCATGGACGTGACGGACGGGCTCGGGTGCGCGCGGCGGCCGGCCGCGGTCGCCTCGGCGACGGCGGCACGGCCAGGAGGAGCCGAAAGCTCTGGTGCGAGGGCGGCCGAGACAAGCCGGCCGCCGGGCCGACCTCAGCCTCCGCCGAAGATCAGCGGGACCAGGAGCACGGCGAACCCGGTGATCATGGCCGTCAGGAGGAGGTTGAGCCAGACGCCCGCCCGGGCCATCTGCGCCACGGTCAGGCGCCCGCTCCCGTAGACGATGGCGTTCGGCGGGGTGGCCACCGGCAGCATGAAGGCGCAGCTCGCGGCCAGGGCGGCGGGCGCCGCCAGGACCAGCGGGTCGTACCCGAGCCCCACCGCCACCGAGGCCACCACGGGGAGGAAGGCCGCGGTGGTGGCCGTGTTGCTGGTCAGCTCGGTGAGGAGGACCACCACGGCCGTCACCGCCGCCACCAGCCCGAGGAGCGGCCAGCCGGCGAGCCCCTCCACCGCCCCGCCGATCCAGTCGGTGAGCCCGCTGGAGGAGATGGCCGCCGCCAGGCTGAGGCCGCCGCCGAACAGGATCAGCACGCCCCACGGGAGCTCCCGGGCCGAGTCCCAGTCCAGGAGGGCCGGAGACGGCCCGGCCCCGTCCCCGGGCGGCGGCTCTCCCGCCGGGACCAGGAACAGGAGCAGGCCGGAGAGCATGGCCACGCCGGCGTCGGTGAGGCCGGGCACGACGTCGTCCAGGAGCGGGCGGAAGATCCAGAGGGCGGCGGTGAGGACGAACACGGCGGCCACCCGCCGCTCCGCCGGGCCCGCCGGGCCCATGGCCTCCAGCTCCCGCCGGACGAGCTCCCCACCGCCCGGGATCCGCCCCGTACGGACCGGATGGAGGACCCGGGTCAGGAGCCAGTACGTCAGCGGGAGCGCCAGCGCCACCAGGGGGATCCCCAGGAGCATCCACCGGGCGAAGCCGATCTCGATCCCGTGGCTCTCCGCCATGAACGCCGCCAGGAAGGCGTTGGGGGGCGTGCCGATGAGGGTCCCCACCCCGCCGATGCTCGCGCCGTAGGCGATCCCCAGCATCAGCGGGACGGCGAACTCCCCCGACCCCTCGCCCTCCTCCTGGACGAGCTCCACGAGGGAGAGGCCGATGGGGAGCATCATCAGGGCCGTCGCCGTGTTGCTCACCCACATGCTGAACAGGGCCGTGCTCACCATGAATCCGGCCACCAGCCGCCGCGGTCGCGTGCCCATGGCCCCGACGATCCGGAGGGAGAGCCGGCGCGGGAGCCCCCAGCGGCCCATGGCCACGGCCAGGAGGAACCCTCCCATGAAGAGGAAGATGAGGGGATGGGCGTAGGGACGGGCCGCGGCCTCGAAGGAGACCACGTCCAGGAGCGGGAAGACGGCCAGCGGCAGGAGCGACGTGGCCGGGATGGGAAGGGCCTCGGTCACCCACCAGACGGCCATGAGGAGCCCGACGCCCGCCGTCTGCCACGCCGCCACCGGCATGCCGCCGGGAGGGGGGAGCAGCAGGACGGCGGCCAGCGCCGCCCCGCCCAGGAGCAGCCCCGCCCGCCGGCGGACGGCCCCGCCTCCCTCCTCCGGGTCTCCGACGGGAGCCAGCGGTCCCGTCAGCCTCCGCCGGCTCCGCGTGAGCCGTCCCGGTCATCGTCCCGGAACGCCTCGAAGGACTCCCGGATGTTGGCGTCCACCACGTCCTCGTTCTCGCCCCCCTCGTTGGCGGTCCGGGGATCGATGAGTCCCGTAGACGACCGGAACCAGGCCGTCACGCCCACCAGGAACGTCACGTTGGCGTTGGTCACGCCCTCGCCCAGGACCAGGGCGGGGGACAGGCTCATCCGCGCGTCCATCGCCACGTCGCCGGTGTAGGTGAAGGGCTCCTCGTTGTAGGTGCCCTCGACGCGGACGCTCACGCCCTCGAGCTCGGGGTCGTCGTCGACCACCGCCTCGTCGCCTCCGGGGGGATGGAGGGACAGGTCCAGCCGGTCGAACCGCTCCGCCGGCACGGAGCGCGTGGCCAGCAGGACGGCGGTCCCGTCGGTGGGCAGGGGGAGGAGGACGGGCTCGCCGACGTATTCCACGCACTCGCCGGTCCCGCAGCTCGAGACGTCGTCCGGCTTCAGGTGCAGGTCGCGGATCACCAGCTCGATCCGCTCCATGACGAGCTCGTTCTCCCCCTCGGTCATCACCACCGAGAAGGCCGAGCCCCCCGGCGACTGGGGCCCGGCGATGGAGCGGGGGAGGGTCACCGAGACGCCCACCGGCGTCTCCTGGCTCTGGGAGCCGCCGGTGGGGGAATCCACCAGGCACCCCGTCAGGACGCCCGTCGCCATTACGGCAAGGGCTGCCACGGCGAGACGGCGAAGGCCCCGGGCGGTCGATTCCATGCTCTCCATGTCGTCTCTCCCTGAAGGTGTCGTGGACTGACTCCCGATGCTCATACGCCAGCGACGGCCCGCGGTGCCGGACCGGCCCCGGCCGGGCCTAGCCGCCGTCGAGGGCGAAGGCGTGGACGAAGTCTCCGCTCCCGCCGCCCCCCAGGAAGTGCCCCCCGCAGGTGAGGACCACGTACTGGCGTCCTCCGGCCCGATAGGTGGCGGGCGCCGAGGCGCAGCCGGCCCCGGTCTCGCCGCTCCACAGGGGCTCGCCCGTCCGGGCGTCCAGGGCCAGCAGCTCCCCGTCCAGCGTCCCCGTGAACACCAGCCCCCCCGCCGTGGCCAGCGTCCCCCCCACCATGGGCCGTCCGGTGGCATGGCGCCAGCGTACCTCGCCGCTGGCCGGGTCCACCGCGGCCACGTTGCCGGCCGCCGCGGAGAAGTCGGTCTCGAAGCCCACCGACGAGGGGCGGTCGCCCGGCCCGGAGACCCCCCGGAGGAAGTACCGTCCGGGGAGATGGACGTTGGCGGCGTACGTCAGGCCCGTGCCGGGGTGGAAGGCCCCGGGCGACCACTCCGTGCCGCCGTAGATGCCCGGAGCCATGCGCACCCCTTCCGCGGTGGGGCGGGCCAGGAAGTTCTCCCGGGGGACGTAGCTCTCCGAGCGCACCAGGAGCTCCCCGGTCTCCCGGTGCCACACGAACAGCATGCCCAGCTTCGAGAAATGGGCCACCGCCGGCACGTCCTCCCCCGAGCCCGTGGGCAGCGTGAGCAGGAACGGGGGGCTCGCCGCGTCCAGCCCCCACAGGTCGTGGGGCAGGTACTGGGAGCACCAGGCGGTCGTCCCGTCCTCGGCCCGGAGGGCGCAGACCGACACGGTCCACCGGTTGTCGCCGGGCCGGGCCCATCCGTTGAGCTCCGGCGCCGGGTTCCCCACGCCCACGAACAGGAGTCCCCGCTCCGGGTCCAGCGACGGGGTCATCCACACCGCCCCTCCCCCGGACCGCCACGCGTCGGCGTACCGGGCCGAGTCGGCCCTCTCCCGCTCCAGGTCCCGCGGCAGGGGGATGGGACGCCCGTCCGGCGGGGCGGGGACGGCCGGGCTCCACTCACCCCACCAGCCGCCCTCATCGGGGGACGGAATGCTGTGCCACGTCCAGAGGAGGGAACCGTCGTCGGCGTCGAAGGCCTTCACCCATCCCCGGATCCCGAACGGCCCGCCCGAGATGCCCAGGTAGACCCGGCCCCCGTGGACCAGGGGAGCCTGCTTGTGGCCGTAGCCGGCGCCCCCCGGCGCCGTCCGGACCTCCCAGCGCCGCTCGCCCGTCCCGGCGTCCAGGGCCACCAGCCGGGCGTCGGCCGTGGCCAGGTAGACCACGCCGTCCCGGACCGCCACCCCGCGATGGGCGGGGACCGGATGGGTCTGGGCGGAGCGGAGCTGGATCCACTCGGCCCAGACCCGCCGGCCGGTGGCGGGATCCAGGCGGAGGACGCCCTGGCGCCCGTCGCGGACGGGGGTCGTGACGAAGAGGCCGCCGTCGACCACCACGGGGGTGGATTCGTGGGTTCCCGGGAGGCCCGTCCGGTGGGTCCAGGCGAGCCGGAGCCGATCCACCGAGACGGTGTCGATCTCCCGGAGGGAGGAGTAGCGGCCGGCGCCGGGCTCGCCCCCGTAGGTGGGCCACGTCTCCCCGGCCGCACGGGATGCCCCCGGGGGAGGAGAATCGCCCGTGGAGGCGGCGGAAGCGGGGGAGACGGAGTCGCCCGCGGGGGCGGCGGACCCCGCGGACCCGTCGGGGGGGTCGCCGCACCCCGCGGCGGCCAGCAGAGCCCCCGCGGCGAGGGCCGTCAGGCGGGAGGCCGCGGGCTCGGGAACGGCTAGAGCTCCGGCAGGTCCACGTCCATGCCCGCCACGTCCCGGAGGAGCCGATCCACCACGTCGCTCACGCTCCCCTTCACCGCGGTCCGCAGGACGTCGGCCGCCTCCATGGCAAGGTCGTCCGGGTGCTTCCGGTCCTCCTGGAACCGTATGATCTTGCCCAGGAAGATGGCGGCGACCTTCTCGTCGTCCGAATCGCCCCGGCCGCCCTCCACCACCTCGTCGTATCCGGAGCCCGGCACGCTGTCCTTCCACGGCTCGTCCTCGCCCCCTTCGATGGCCGGCCCCCCGAGGCCCTTCGCCTCGTCCACCGGCGTCAGGGCCAGGAGCTTGCCCTGGAGGCCCGGCTCCTCCTCCTGGGCCAGGAGGGCGAGATGGACGGGCTTCTCCAGGAGATCCATCCGGAGGAACTGGGCGGCCGTCTCCTCGCGCACCACGCAGCGGGCGATGAGGTTGCCGCGGAGGAACGAACCCAGGCAGGCGCAGCCCTCGGGCGCCAGGTCGTTACGGATCGGCTTCAGCTCCAGGGGGACCCTGGAGGCCGTCCGCACCAGGACGCCGTCGCCGTCGAAGCCCCCCTCGGGATCTCCGTCGAACGGCGGGTTCGTGTCTCCGTGATAGAGGTCCATCGAGCCACCCCCGTTGGTCGCCGTTCAGTTCATCTCTCTCCTACCCGCCTCCGGACCGAGTGTGGCAGGGCCAGGAGCTACCGTGCGGCGAGCCCCCTGAGGAGCTGCCACACGGTGAGGGCCGCCAGGGACGCGGTGGCACCGTCCCGGTCGAACCGGGGGTTGAGCTCCACCACGTCGGCCGAGGCCACGGCCGGCGACGCGCCGGCCCGGCGGGCTCCCTCGAGCCACAGCCCGGGGGAGAGCCCCCCGGTGGCCGGCGCGCTCACCCCCGGAGCGTGGGCCCGGTCCACGGCGTCCAGGTCGAAGCTCACCATGGCGGGGCCGGGCTCCAGCCCGGCCAGGCAGTCCGAGAGGGCCGAACGGTCCAGCCGGTCCCGCCACACCCACCGTGCCCCGTGCTCGGCCAGGAACTCCCGGTGGGCCCGGGCGGTGCAGTGTCGCCCCAGACCCGCCGCGGTATACCCCCGACAGCAGCCGGAGGGATGGAGCAGCGCCTGCCGGAACGGGGATCCGGAGTGGGGGCGTCCGGACGTCAGGGGCCGCACGTCCGGGTGGGCGTCCAGGTTCAGGATCCCCACCGGGCGCTCCGCCGCCACGTAGCCCAGGAAGTGACCGAAGGCCGTCTCGTGGCCGCCGCCCAGGACCACCACGAAGGCACCCCCCCGGAGATAGGGCTCCAGGGCCTCGCCCAGCACCTCCTGGTCCCGGGCCACCTCGCCGGACACCTCCAGGTCCCCCAGGTCCTCCGTCCGCCGCAGCAGCGCCGGGAGGTCGCCGTCCTCCTCTCCGACCGACCCGTCGGGCGTCAGGCCGTAGAGGGCACGCCGGATCCGGTCGGGAGCCTCCGCGGCTCCGGGTCGTCCCCCGTTGCGACGCACGCCCTCGTCGGAGGGGAAGCCGACGATCACCACCCGGGGGACTCCCCCGTCCCCGCCCGGGGAGTCGGGGAGGACCGGGCCCCCGGGCCCCCGGCGTCGCACCAGGAGGTCCCCCACACGGGGGTCGTCCGTTCGACCCTCCGGGCCCGGACCCCGGGGCGGGCTCCACGTCGGCGTCACGGCCCCGTCCTCCTCGGCCCTATCCCCACGCCGACTCCTCGTCCCGGGGGAGGGCCATCCCGTCCGGGAGCTCCGCGGCCCGCCACGCCACCCGGCCCCCGGCCACCGTGGCCACGCAGGCGTCGCCGCGGAAATGATAGAGCCAGTGGCGGAGCGACGGCGCGTCCATCACCGCGAAATCCGCCCGACGACCCGGGACCAGCGAGCCCGTCTCGTCTTCGATCCCGCACGCCCGGGCCGCCTCCAGCGTGGCCGCCCGGAGGACCTCGGCCGGCGTGAGCCGGCAGCGGGTGCACGCCAGGAGCAGGGCCAGGGGCAGATCGTGGCTCGGCGCCGTCCCCGGGTTGAAGTCGGTGGCCAGCGCCAGCCGGACCCCTGCCTCCAGGAGCCGCCGGGCGGGCAGGTAGGGGGCGTCCAGGTAGAGGGACGCCAGCGGGAGCCCCACGGCCACCACGTCGGCTTCCGCCAGCGCCTCGATGCCCGCCCCGGAGACGTGCTCCAGATGATCGGCCGAGAGGGCCCCCACCCGGGCGGCCAGCCGGGCGCCGCCGCCGTCGCCGAGCTGATCCGCGTGGATCCGGGGCGCCAGCCCGTGGTCCTTCCCCGCCTCCAGGATCCGCCGCCCCTGGCCCACGGTGAACGCTCCCTCCTCCACGAAGACGTCGCAGGCCACGGCGAGACCCTCCGACGCCACCCGGGGGATCATCTCCTCCACGACCCGGTCCACGTAGTCGTCCCGCCGGCCCCGATACTCCGGAGGGACGGCGTGGGCACCCAGGAAGGTGGGGATCACCCGGAGCGGTCCCCGGCGATCCAGGCGGCGATAGACCCGGAGCTGCTTCAGCTCGTCGGCCAGGCGGAGGCCGTATCCGCTCTTGGCCTCCACGGTGGTCACCCCGGAGCGGGCCATCCTCCGCAGGAACCGCCGGCTCCTCCGGACCAGCTCCTCCTCGTCCAGGGAGCGGGTGGCCCGGACGGTGGCCAGGATCCCCCCGCCCTCCCGGGCGATCTCCCCGTAGGTCTTCCCCCGGAGCCGGGCCTCGAACTCGTCGTCCCGCCAGCCGCCGAAAGCCAGGTGGGTGTGGCAATCCACGAGTCCCGGCACCACCAGGCGGCCTCCGGCGTCCCACCGGCGGCCGGCGTCCAGCCGCGCAGGGAGCTCCGATTCCGGACCCGCCCACAGGATCCGCGACCCGCTCCAGGCCAGGGCGCCGTCCGGGACCACGTCGGGGCCCCCGTCCGGACCGGGCGCCCCGTCGGCCCAGGTCACCAGGCAGCCGATGTTCCCCAGGACGTGCACCCCGTCCCCGGGCACGGGCCCGCCGTCGGACGCTCGGGGCGCCGGATCCGATCCCGTCACGCCGGAGCCGGAGGGATCAGGCATCCTCCACCATGGGGAGGTCCACGCCCCGGTCCCGGGCCGTCTCCACCGCCGTCTCGTAGCCGGCGTCGGCGTGGCGCATCACCCCCGATCCGGGATCGGAGGTGAGCACCCGCTCCAGCCGGCGTCCGGCGCTCTCCGTGCCGTCGGCCACGCACACCATCCCGCCGTGGATGGAGTAGCCGATCCCCACGCCGCCTCCGTGGTGGAGGGAGACCCAGCTCGCGCCGCACGCCGTGTTCAGCAGGGCGTTCAGCAGCGGCCAGTCGGCGATGGCGTCGGAGCCGTCCTTCATCCCCTCGGTCTCGCGGTTCGGCGAGGCCACCGAGCCCGCGTCCAGGTGATCCCGGCCGATGACCAGGGGCGCGTCGACCTTCCCCTGCTCCACCAGCCAGTTGAACCGGGCCCCCATCTCGGCCCGCTCCCCGTACTCGAGCCAGCAGATCCGGGCCGGGAGCCCCTGGAAGCGGACCTGCTCCCGTGCCTTCCGTATCCACCGGGCCAGCGATTCCTTCTCGGGAAACGCCTCCAGTACGGCCCGGTCGGTCTCGTGGATGTCCTCCGGGTTCCCGGAGAGCGCGGCCCAGCGGAAGGGTCCGGCCCCCTTGCAGAAGAGGGGCCGGATGAAGGCCGGGACGAAGCCGGGGATCTCGAAGGCCTCCTCGAGCCCGCGGTTGTCCGCCACCTGCCCCCGGATGTTGTTCCCGTAGTCGAAGGTGACGGCCCCCTTCTCCCGGAGGGAGAGCATGGCCTCCACGTGGGCCACCATGGAGTCCAGGACCCGCTCCCGGTAGCCCTCCGGGTCGGCCTCCCGGGCCTCGTCGATCTCGTCCGGGGCGAGCCCCACCGGCACGTAGCCCACGTCCAGGTCGTGGGCGGAGGTCTGGTCGGTGAGGAGGTCCGGGACGACGTCCCGGCGGTCCAGCTCGGGGATCACCTCGGCGGCGTTCCCCACCAGCCCCACCGAGAGGGCCTCCTCCCGCTCCCGGGCGTCCATCACCAGCTCCAGCGCCTCGTCCAGGTCCCGGCTCATGCGGTCGCAGTAGCCGGTCTCCACGCGGCGGCGGATCCGGGCCTCGTCGACCTCCACCCCCAGGAAGGCCCCGCCGTTCATGGTGGCGGCCAGGGGCTGGGCGCCCCCCATCCCCCCGAGTCCCGCCGTCACCACCAGCCGGCCCCGGAGGTCGCCCCCGAAGTGCTGCCGGGCCGCCTCGGCGAAGGTCTCGTAGGTGCCCTGGAGGATGCCCTGGGTGCCGATGTAGATCCAGGAGCCGGCGGTCATCTGGCCGTACATGGTGAGCCCCATCCGCTCCAGCCGGCGGAACTCGTCCCAGTCCGCCCACCGGGGCACCAGGTGGGAGTTGGCGATGAGCACTCGCGGGGCCTCCTCGTGGGTCGCGAACACCCCCACGGGCTTGCCGCTCTGGATCAGGAGCGTCTCGTCGTTCTCGAGCCGGCGCAGCGTCTCGACGATCTTCTCGAAGGCCTCCCAGCTCCGGGCGGCCTTGCCGGCGCCACCGTACACCACCAGGTCGTCGGGACGCTCGGCCACCTCCGGGTCCAGGTTGTTCATGAGCATCCGGAGGGCCGCCTCCTGGTGCCAGCCCTTGCAGCTGATCTCCGCCCCCCGGGGAGCCCGGACCCTCCGGGGGCCGGCCGCCGCTCCCGTGGACGCCGTGGATCCGGTCACGTCACCCTCCCCCGCTCTCCGGGCGTCGCTGCCGGAGGTGGAGGGTGATCACGTCCAGCTGGCTCCCCTCCCGGAGGGAGACCTCCCCCCGGAGCTCCCCCGCCCGTCGCATCACGCCACGGAAGACGAGGGGGATCGCGTTCTCGGTCAGGGGCTCCATGTGGAGCTCGACGAACAGGCCGTCCCGGAGCCCCCGCAGACGGTACTCGGGGGTCCGCCCCATCGGGAAGCCGTCGAAGAAGCTGGGCGCGTCCATGAAGCCCTCGCCGGTGACGGAATCGCTCCCGGCGTGCTGCGTGAGGGTCCAGCCCAGCTCCAGGTACAGTCTCCCGCTGCCCGTCCAGGACCCGTCCAGGCTCGCCCGGCGCACTTCGGGCCGGGTGAGGGCCTCGGCGTCGCATCCCGCCGCGAGCACGACCGCCAGCAGGATCGCGACGGCCGGACACGAGGAGCTCGATCCGCCCGGCGACGGCCCGAGGATCGGCGTGTGCCACATCTCCTGCCTCCCGGATCTGGGGTCAGAGGCCCGGGCGCCACGGTCGGGCCGGGACCCTCCGCGGGCGACCCGGGCCGCCGGTTCCCGGCTCCAGGGGGGAAAGATCGTGGGATCGCGGCGATCCTGCCAGCGGAGGACGGCGTGGGACCGACCCCGGGCCCGCCGCTGCACCGGCCCCGAGCCCCGCGGTCCGCCCCGCGCCCCGCGGTACGGGGATTGCGCCCGCCCACGGTCCTCGAAACCGCCGGCGCGCCCGCCTCCCGTCGAGGAGTCGACCATGCCCCATCCCTCCGAAGAGGACGACGTCTCCCCGCCGTCCGAGGAAGCCCTGGTGCGGGCCCGGGACCGGCTGCGGGCGGCCGATCACGTCCTGGTCCTCACCGGCGCGGGGATCAGCGTGGCCTCGGGGATGCCCACGTTCCGGGGGGAGGAGGGCCTGTGGAAGGACCACCGGCCCCGGGAGCTGGCCACCCCGGAGGCCTTCGCCCGGGACCCGCGGCTCGTGTGGGAATGGTACGAGTGGCGCAGGCGCAGGGCCCGGGCGTGCGACCCCAACCCGGCGCACCGGTGGCTGGCCCGCTGGTGCCTGGCCCACCCGGGCGTGGATCTCGTCACCCAGAACGTGGACGACCTCCACCGCCGGGCGCTGGAGGAGGAGGCGACGGCCTCGGGCGTTCCGGAGGGGCGAGCCGCCCCCGTGGAGCTCCACGGCAACCTCTTCCGCGCCCGCTGCACGGGCTGCGGCCGGCGCCGGGAGCACCGGGATCCGGTGGACGCCTCCTCCCGGGAGGCGCTGCCGCGTTGCCGCCGGTGCCGGGAGCTCCTCCGGCCCGACGTGGTGTGGTTCGGCGAGTCCCTGGATCGACGCGTCCTGGACGATGCGCACTCCGCCGCCCGGCGGGCCGCCGCGTGCCTCGTGGTGGGCACCAGCGCCGTGGTCCAGCCCGCCGCCTCCCTGGCCACCGGGGTGGCCCGGCGGGGCTGCCCGGTGGTGGAGGTGAACCCGGAGTCCACCCCGGTGAGCCGGCTCGCCGCGGCCGTGCTCCGGGCCGACGCCGCCCGGACCGTCCCGGCCCTCCTGCGGCCGCTCCTGGAAGAGGAGGAGGCAGACGGGTGACGGGCTGGACCGGACGGCTGGACCGGTGGATCCCCGTGGGGGTCCAGTACATGGTCGCCGCCGCCTTCTGCTTCAGCGTCATGAGCCTGCTGGTGAAGGTGGTGGGCCAGGAGCTCCCCACCATGACCGTGGTCTTCGCCCGGAGCCTGGTGACGCTGGCCGTGACGTGGGGGCTCCTCCGCGGCCGTGGGATCTCCCCCTGGGGGCAGGAGCGGGGGCTGCTCGTGCTGCGCGGGACCTTCGGGTTCGCCGCCGTCTCCTGCTTCTTCTACGGGGTGACCCATCTGCCCCTGGCCGAGGTGACGGTGATCCAGTACACGAACCCCGTCTTCACCGCCCTCATCGCCGCCGTGGTCCTGGGCGAGCGGCTCCGGCCGGTGGAATCGGCCGGGGTGGCCCTGAGCCTGGCGGGGGTGGTCCTGGTGGCTCGACCGGCCTCCCTCTTCGGCCAGGTCTCGGGACTGGACCCGGTGGCCGTGGGGGTGGCGGTGGCCGGCGCGGTCCTGAGCGCGTCGGCCTACGTGACGGTCCGCCGCCTGGGCCGGGGCGAGCCCCCCCTGGTCATCATCTTCTACTTCGCCCTCATCTCCACCGCCGGCTCGGCGTTCTTCCTCCCGGGCTCGCCGTGGCCGGCGGGCTGGGCGTGGGTGGCGCTGCTGGGCGTGGGGCTCTCCGCCCAGGGCGGACAGATCTTCATGACCCTGGGGCTGAAGGAGGAGCGGGCGGGGCGCGCCATGTCGGTGGGCTACGTGCAGATCGTCTTCGCCACCGTCTGGGGGCTCCTCTTCTTCGACGAGTTCCCGGCTCTCGTGGGGCTGGCCGGCACCGGCCTGGTGCTGGCGGGGACGTTCGTGGTGGGGAAGCGACGGGAGAGCGTCGCATCGGCGTCGGCGGGACCGGATCCGGGCTGATCCCCGGCCGGTCCCGGCCCCCGGAGAGGCCGCTACGGGTCCCCTCCGGACCGGATCCGCGCCGCCCGGAAGACCGGATCGGCGGCCTGCAGGAGCTTGTCCTCCAGGAACTCCGGATAGTCCGGACGTTCCTCCAGGAACCTCCGGATCGTCCGGGCGACCTCGGGGGAGCCGTGCCCCCGGAGCGTGGCGTCGAGCCATCCCCTGGGAAAGAAGATGTCCCCCGTGGCCCGGACCTCCCGCAGCAGCTCCAGGGCCGGCGCCACGTACCGCCGGGACCCGGCGGCACGGAGCGGATGGTGGAGCCAGCCCACCCCCTCCAGGACCCACGGCTCGTGCTCCCGGTTCTCGGACCGGGAGAGGGCGTCGAAGAAGGAGTCCCGGACGGCGGGATCCGGCGAGAGGGCCGGCATCACCCACCGGAACCGCTCCCGGCGGTCCGGGTTGGAGATGCGCTCCGCCTGGGCCTCCAGGAGCTCCCGGCTCCCGGGCACGCCCCGGACGGCCAGCTCCTGTGCCAGCTCCGAGTAGTCGCGCTCGGAGAGGGAGACGTCCCCCGGCGGCTCGCGCTCCTCCCAGATCGTCCGGAGCCTCCCGACGCCCTCGTCGGTGATCGCCACCCTCCGGTAGGTCCGGAAGATCGTCGTCCGGAGGGACGGCGCCTCGGCCACCCGCATCGCGTCCAGGAGGGCCGCCTCCACCTCCGGGGCCAGCCGGCGGCGCGTGGCGGCGTCCAGGTACCGCCACCAGTCCTCCGAGAGGTCGGAGAGCACGTGCTCCACCAGGAGCTCCTCGTCCTCCTGGAGCAGGACGTCCCGGGCCAGCCGCACCATCCGCTCCGGGGGGACCTCCCCCTCCAGCATCGCCTCCCGGAGGGAGAGCCAGGCCGCCGCCCGGGCCACGGCGGGCCGGAGGTCCGGGTACCGGTCCAGGAGGCCCCGTCGGCTGGCCGAATCCGGGACGAAGCGACCGTAGCCCAGGCCGCCGGCGCCGGGGAGGACGAACTCGGGGAGCGGCCGGCCCCGGGCCTCCTCGACCGGGGCGGTCGCTCCCTCCAGCCGGGCGGGCACGAGGACCGTGGAATCCTCCTCCCCCAGGGCCACCTGGATCCGCTGGGGCCACCGTCTCCCCCGGCCCTCGGGATCCTCCTGCTCGACGATGAGGGAGCCGATCCGGGGCCCGCCACCACCCTCGCCCTCGCCCCCGTCGGGCCCCTCCGCCGGCTCGAGGCGGGCCCGGACCGTGGGCCGTCCCGCCTCCTCCACCCAGACCCGGCTCCAGGCGGCCACGTCCAGGTCGGCATGGGGATCCAGGGCCGCCACCAGGTCCGTCCATCCGGCGTTCCCCCACGGCGCGCCGCGCAGGTAGTCCCGGACGCCGGCGCGGAACGCCTCCTCCCCCGTCAGGGCTTCGAGCTGCCGCAGGACGGCCGGCGCCTTCCGGTAGATGATCGCCCCGTAGAGGCTCCCGGCGTCGGCCAGGTTCGGGAGCTCCTGGCGGATCGGATGGGTCCCCCCGGACCGGTCCACCCCGTACGCCGCCGGGTGGTGGTCTAGCAGGAACCGGAGGTCGTGGTCCATCTCCGGGAAGGAGGGGTGGACGATCTTCGCCGCCATGAAGTTGGCAAAGACCTCCTTCATCCAGACGTCGTCGAACCACTCCATGGTCACCAGGTCGCCGAACCACATGTGGGCCGTCTCGTGGGCGATGAGGCTGGCCCGGCCCAGCTCCTCGCCCTTCGACGCCCCCTCGTCCAGGAGCACGCGGGAGGCCCGGTACAGCACGGCCCCCGGGTGCTCCATGCCCCCGTACTGGAACGAGGGGACCAGCACGAAGTCGAACTTCCCGAAGGGGTAGGGGATCCCCGTGTACTCCTCGAGCCACTCCAGAGCCGCGGCGTGGAGGTCGAAGGCCGCCTCCCGGTTCCTGCGCACCTTCGCCGCGTCGGTCTCCCGGTGGAGCATCCGCAGGGTCCGCCCGTCCCGCTCGGCGGTCTCCACCTCGAAGCGCCCCGCCGCGAAGGAGAATAGGTAGGTGGGAAGCGGCGGCGTCTCGTCGAAGCGGTGGAGCCGGCGGTCCGGAGCCGGCGGCCCGAAGGGTCGATCGGAGGACGCGCCGGAGCCGGCGGGCGCGCTCTCGTGGGAGGCGGCAGCCCCGCTCTCGCCCGACGCCGGCGCCTCCCCCGTCACCCGCGGCGTGTTGGAGACCACCCGCCACGCCTCGGGAGCTTCCACGGTCAGGCGGAAGCGCCCCTTCAGGTCGGGCTGGTCGAAGCAGGGAAACGTCTCCCGGGCCCGGGCGGGCACGAAGAGGGTGTAGAGGTACTCGTCGTTCCGGTTGAGCGCCCCGTCGCCGGCCAGGAACTCGACCCGGACCGACGCCCGGCCGTCGGCGTCGGTCACCGCCTCCGACGGGATCACCAGGTGGCCGCCCCGGAGCTCCCACTCCACCGGCTCGCCCCGGCTCTCCACCGCCCGGACCGCCGAGTCGGGCGCCGCGAAGTCCAGGATCACCGGCCCGTCGGCCGCCCTGTGGAGAAAGGTGATCCGCGCGCTCCCCCGCACCGGCGCCGAGCGGTCCTCCGGGAGGCGGAAGCCCAGGTCGTAGCGGAGCGAGTCCACCCGATCGGCCCGCCAACCGGCCAGGGTCCGGGAGACGCCCTCCTCCGTGAGGGCCTCGAGGGAGGGCTCGCCGGCCCGGTCCCCGCAGGCGGCGGCGAAGGGGAGCGCGGCCGCCACCGCGGCGGCGAGGAGGACCCTCGCGGCCCGGGAGGCCGGGCCCAGGCCGTCCCTCCCCCGGCCGGTCATCCCGCCACCTCGGCCAGCTCCCCCAGCAGCGCCCGCCAGGACGCTCGCTCCCGCTCCGGCCGGACCAGCACCGCCCGCTCCTCGCACCGGCGGCGCAGCTCCCGGTAGAAGGCCGGCTCGGCCTCGGCCCGCTCCAGCCGGTCGGCCAGGGCGTCGGCGTCGCCGGCCGGGAAGAGCCCCGGATACCCCGAGCCCAGCATCCCCACCAGGCCTCCCGCGTCGGAGGCCACCACCGGGACGCCGCACGCCAGGGCCTCGGAGACCACGTTCCCCGCCCCCTCGAGCCGGGAGGTGACGGCCAGGAGCCGCGACCCGGCGAGCAGGGCGAGCGCCTCCTCCCGCGGGACCTCCCCGCGCCACTGGTATCGGGAATTCGCCTCCGTCTCCCGCCGCGCCCGCTCGGCGTAGCCCTCCTCCAGGGCCGCGCCCACGTGGACGACCCGGAGCCGGGAGGAAGGGGGGAGCCGCCGGACCGCCTCGGCCAGGAGGAAGGGGTCCTTCACCTCCCGCATGTGACAGAGGAAGGCCACGGTGAAGGCGTCCTCCCCGCCGGGCCCGCCGGGGAGCGGTCCGCCTCCGTCTCCCCCCTCCCCTCGCCGGGGCGGACACCGGGCCGACTGGTAGATGACCCGGACGCGGTCCCGGAGCTCGGGAGGCACGACCTCCCGCCCGTGCTCCTGGAGGACCACCAGGCGGGTCGCCCGCCGGGCCGACTCCATGGCCACCCCGGAGTCGGCGAGGGAGGGATAGAGGTCGGTCCCGGTGAGGGCCACCACGCACGGGCGGTCGGGCCTCTCATCCGTCCACCGGCGGACCGAGTCGGCGCTCCGCACCGCGTGGAGGGCCACCATGACGTCGGCCCGCTGCCCCTCGAAGGCCGGCGTCCGCTCCACCCGGTGCCCCAGCGACTCCAGGATCCGCCCCCACCGCTCCACGGTGACCGCGTTCCCGGAGCGGGGCTCTCCGGGCCTGGCCTCCACCATCAGGACCCGCACGACCGCGCCTCCGTCCGCCGGCGCCTCAGAGGGCGCAGGTCCGGAATCCGGCGTAGACGTCGCGCCGGCCGGGGGTGAAGTAGTTCCTCAGCGTGTTCCGGATCATCCGCGATCGGGTGGGCCAGGCGCCGCCCCGGAGCACCTTCCGGTCGCCGAACCAGGGCTCGGAGAACGCCTCGTACATGTCCGGCTCGAACCCCGGATAGGGTCCGAAGGTGGTGGCCGTCCACTCCCAGACGTTCCCGATCATCCCCCGGCAGCCGAAGGCGCTCTCGCCGGCCGGGAGCGCCCCCACCGGCACGGTGCCCCGGTGGCGCCAGTCCATGTTCGCCCGCTCCGGGCCGGGGAGCGACCCGCCCCACGGATACCGGCGGCGGGAGGCGGAGCGTCCGCCCTCCCCGTCGGGCTCGGCCGAGGCCGCCGCCTCCCACTCGGCCTCGGTGGGCAGCCGCCGGCCCGCCCACCGGCAGTACGCCCGGGCCTCGTACCAGCTCACGTGGCACATGGGATGGTCGGGCTCCAGGGGGACCCACCGGTCGAAGCGGCGGCGCTCCCACCGGCCGCCCTCGCGCTTCCAGTAGAGGGGGCCGCTCACGTCGTTCTCCCGCCTCCACTCCAGGCCCTCCCGACCCCACAGCTCGTCGGTCGAGTATCCCCCGTCCTCCACGAAGGCGGCGAACTCGGCCTGCGTCACCGGCGTCCGGGAGATGGCGAACGGCTCCAGCTCCACCTCGTGGGCCCACTTCTCGTTGTCGAAGGCGAAGCCGGCGCTCCCGGGATCGGCGCCCAGCCGGAAGGGCCCGCCGGGGATCCGGGCGTCCCCGGCGGCGGCGTCCCCGGCGGCCTCGGGGCCCCCGGGCGGCTCGCCGGGCGGGGCCACGGTGAGGGGAGGCGCCGGGTACCCCAGCGTCTGCCGGGTGTAGGTGAAGGCCTCCGCGTGCATGTCCTCGTGGTGGACGCAGTAGCGGACCAGGTAGGCCAGGCGCTCCTCGTCTCCCGACGCCGTCGCGGCCGCCTCCCGGAGGCGCCGGATCACCCGATCCCGCACCTCGCTCATGTAGGCCATCGTCTCGTCCCGTCGCGGCAGCGCCAGGTCCCATCTGGTGTCGTGGGCCACGGCGATGGAGTCCCACAGGTCGTCGGCGTCGGGACGGACGGGCTCCTCGCCACATCCGTGGCGCAGCACCCACCGCTCGTAGAACCACGCCAGGTGGCCGATCTCCCAGAGCAGCGGGTTGATGATCTCCAGGTGGGGACCCATGAGCTGGTCGTCGTCCAGGTCCGCCACCAGCTCCAGGGTCCGCCGCCGGGCGTCCAGGACCCAGCCGACCAGCTCCTCCGTCCCGACCCCGGCCCGGACCGCCGGCCCGTCTCCGCTCACGAGACGCCGTTCCGCCCTGCGCTCAAGGTCCGTCCCCCGACGACGTCGAGACGATCCGGGCCCGCTCCACGTGGTCCAGCTCCGGGAACTCGGCCTCCAGGTAGTCGTTCCCCTCCTCCTGGATCCGGTCCTGCCGCGGTCCGTTCCCCCGCGGCGCCCCCTCCCCGTAGCCCGCATGCAGGCTCTCCACCACGTCCATGCCCTCCACCACCTCGCCGAAGGGGGCGAACCCCATGCCGTCGAGGCGACGGTTGTCGCCCAGGTTGACGAAGACCTGGGTGGTCCGCGAGTTCGGCCCGGAGGTGGCGAAACTCAGGGTCCCCCGTGTGTTCTCCCGACGGACCGGGTCGTCGGGGATGGCCGCCCCCTCCCAGGCGGCCGAGACCTCGGGATCGCCCGAGATGCCGAACTGGGCGACGAACCCCTCCAGCACGCGGAAGAACCGCACGCCGTCGTAGAAGCCGGCACGGACCAGGTTGTAGAAGCGGTCCGCTCCCCGGGGCGCCCACGCCCGGCGGACCTCCACCAGGAAGGTCCCCGCGCTGGTCTCGAAGGAGACCCGGAAGGAGTCCGGGGCGGTCGCGTTCATGGCGGGGGCCTCCGGCTTCAGGAGGGGGGTCTCCCCGGCCCCGGCGTCCGCCCCGCCCTCGGCGCCGGGGTCCGGGACGTCCGTCGAGTCCGGGGCCTCCTCGCCCTCGCCGCATCCGGCGACCAGGAGGAGGCAGACGGCGGCGGAGAGGAGGGTCTTCGTGCGGAGAGCGATCATGGCTTCGGTGTCCTCGGGGTGGAAGGAGCGGGAGGCGAAGGGCCGACCCAGTCAGGATAGAGGTCCGGCCGGCGGTCGCGCCAGAAGAGGCGACGGGCGGTGGACCCGGCCGCGCGGGAGAGGTCGACGTCGGCCAGGACCAGGTCCTCCCGGCCGGTCTCCCCCCGGGCCGTCACCCGCCCTTCCGGGTCCGAGACGAACGACCCGCCGGCGAACTCCAGATCACCCTCCCGGCCCACCCGGTTGCAGAGGGCGGCCCAGTAGCCGTTCTGGAAGGCGGCCACCCGGATCTCCGCCTCGAACAGTCCCTCGGGCCACTCCCCCACCACCCCGGCCTGGGGCACCACCACCAGCTCGGCACCGGCGGCGCCCAGCGCCCGCATGTACTCGGGATAGTGACGGTCGTAGCAGATGGCCACGCCCACCCGGCCCGCGGCGGTCTCGTAGACCGGCGCCCCCCGGTCCCCCGGATGGTAGTAGGCCTGCTCGTGGAACCCCTCGTAATCGGTGATGTGGACCATGCGGGTGAGGCCCAGCAGCGTGCCGTCGGCGTCGATGACCGGGGAGCTGTCGTAGGTCCGGCCGTCCTCCTCCTCGTAGAGGTTGAACACCACCACCACGCCGTGCTCCCGGGCCGCCGCCGAGAGCCGGTCGGTGGTCGGGCCCGGCACCGGCTCGGCGAGCCCCGGGGCTCCGGGGAAGTCGGCGTGCCGGGGAAAGAACCTGTCCCGGGCCAGCTCGGGGAAGGCCACCAGGTCCGCACCGGAGGCCGCCGCCTGGGCCAGGCTCTCCAGGCACCTGTCCAGGTTCTCCTCCCGGTCCGGTCCGGCCGAGCACTGGACCAGGGCGACCCTCACGGCCCGGCCTCCGTGGTCGTCATCCGCGCCCTCCACGCCTCGTCCGTTCGCGTCCTCGCCGTCCCCCGGAGCCGGAGGACGTGCCCGCGGGTCGAAAGTTCGGAGGTCGTCCCCGCGGTGTCCACTCGGCCCTTGCCCGAAGCCGGGGATCCGGCCGATCTTGGCGCGACCGCAGGGCTCCCCCACACCACACGACGGAAGGACACAGGGCCGACCATGAGCGACAGCGCGCAGGGCAGCCCGAGATCGCCGCACGTGGAGCTCTTCGGGCGCACGTTCGACACCTTCTTCGGGCATCCCTGGGGCCTCTCCACCCTCTTCTTCACCGAGATGTGGGAGCGCTTCAGCTACTACGGGATGCGCGCCCTCCTCATCCTCTTCATGACCGCCTCCGTGGCCGACGGGGGCCTGGGCTGGGGCGTGGCCAAGGCGGGGGCCATCTACGGGCTCTACACCTCGCTCGTCTACCTCAGCAACCTGCCCGGGGGCTGGATCGCCGACCGGATCATGGGGCACCGCCGGTCGGTGCTGGTGGGCGGGATCGTCATCGCCGCCGGCCACTTCACCATCGCCGTGCCCGGCGTGGCCACCTTCTACGTGGGCCTGCTGCTGATCATCCTGGGCACCGGCCTGCTGAAGCCCAACATCAGCACCATGGTGGGCCACCTCTACGAGGAGGGCGACGAGCGGCGGGATTCGGGCTTCACCATCTTCTACATGGGGATCAACATCGGCGCCTTCGTGGCGCCGCTGGTGACCGCCTTCCTGGGCGAGAGGATCGACTGGCACTACGGCTTCGGCGCCGCGGGCGTGGGCATGGTGCTGGGCCTGATCCAGTACGTGTGGGGCGGGAAGTTCCTCGGCGACGCGGGCCGGGAGCCCACCGCCCCGGCCGAGGAGCAGGACGCGGCCCGGTTCCAGCTCAGGTGGAGCCTGGCGGGCGTGGCCGTGGTGGGCGCGATCCTGGCGGCCATGCATATGGCCGGCGTGGTGGAGCTCACCGCCGTGAAGGTGTCCAACGCCTTCGGCGCCATCCTCCCCCTCATCGTGGTGGGCTTCTTCGTCTGGCTCTTCATGGCCGGCGACTGGACCGAGACCGAGCGGAAGCGGCTCTGGGCCATCGTGGTCCTCTTCCTGGCCGCCTCCCTCTTCTGGTCGGCCTTCGAGCAGGCCGGCTCCACGCTGAACCTGTTCGCCGAGGAGCACACGGCCCGTGGCCTCATGGGGTTCGAGCTGCCGGCCGGCTGGTTCCAGTCGCTGAACCCCATGTACATCATCCTGCTGGCCCCGGTCTTCTCCTGGCTCTGGCTCTGGCTGGCCGATCGGAACAGGGAGCCGTCCAGCCCGGCGAAGTTCTCCCTGGGGCTGGTGCTCCTGGGCGCCGGGTTCCTGGTGCTCTTCGTGGGAGCCGCCAGCAGCGCGGCGGGGGGCGGGGCGAGCCCCATGTGGCTGGTCGTCACCTACTTCCTCCACACCACAGGCGAGCTCTGCCTGAGTCCGGTGGGCCTGTCGGCCATGACCAAGCTGGCGCCGGCCCGGGTGGCGGGGCTCATGATGGGCGTCTGGTTCATGGCCACCGCCGTGGGGAACTTCATCGGCGGCCGCGTCGCCGGCCTCCTGGAGACCCTCCCGCCGGCGCAGCTCTTCCTGGCGGTGGGCGTCATCACCGTCACCGCCGGCCTCCTCATGGCCGTCGCCGTGAAGTGGATCCGGAGCCTCATGTCCGGCATCCACTAGCGGGGTCGCGACGACGATGGACGGGGAGCGTCCCGACGGGCTCCGCCGGGACGTCCCGCTGGCGCCGCTCACCACGCTCCGGCTGGGCGGGCCCGCCCGCTGGTTCCTGGCGTGCCGGGACGCCGAGGACCTCCGCCGGGGGCTGGCCTGGGCCCGGGAGCGGGGTCTCCCGGCGACGCTCCTGGGGGACGGGAGCAACGTGATCGTCCCGGACGAGGGCTTCCCGGGCCTGGTGCTCCACGTCCAGGGCGGCGAGATGGCCTTCGGGTCGCCCTCGCCGGACGCCGACGGAGGAGCGGCCGGGGAGCGGGTCCGGGTCCGGGCCGACGCCGGGGTGACGTGGGACGACCTGGTGGCCGCGGCGGTGGAGCGGGAGCTCTCGGGCGTGGAATGCCTCTCCGGCATCCCCGGGACCGTGGGCGCCGCCCCGATGCAGAACGTGGGGGCCTACGGCCAGGAGCTCTCGGACACCCTCCTCCGCGTGCGGTGCCTGGACCGTCGCTCGCTGGAGACCCGGACGTTCGACCGGGAGGCATGCGAGTTCTCCTATCGGGACAGCCGGTTCAAGTCCCGGGACCGGGGCCGGTGGGCCGTCCTGGAGGTGGAGCTCGCCCTGCGCCGACGGGTCCGGCCGGCGCTCCGCTACGAGCAGCTCCGCCGCGCCGTCCGCTCCCGGCTGGAGGAGCGGGGAGAGCCGCCGTATCCGGAGCTCCCCCCGGGCCGGGCCATCGCCCTGGTCAGGGAGAGGGTGCTGTCGCTCCGCCGCCGGAAGTCCATGGTCCTGGATCCCGACGACCCCAACTCCCGGTCGGCGGGCTCCTTCTTCCTCAACCCCGTGCTGGACGACGACGAGCTCTCGCGTCTGGTCGAGCGATGCCGGCGGCACGGCCTCGGCGATCCCCCCACCTACCCGGCCGAGGGCGGGACCAAGGTGCCCGCCGCCTGGCTGGTGGAGGGAGCCGGCTTCCGGCGGGGCCTCCGGCGGGGCGGCGTCGGCGTCTCGGAGAAGCACTCCCTGGCCCTGGTGCACTACGGAGGCGGCAGCACCCGGGAGCTCCTGGACCTTGCCTCGGACATCCGGGAGGCGGTGGCCGATCGCTTCGGGGTGCGGCTGGAGAGGGAGCCCACCCTGCTCGAGCCCTGAGCCGGGCCCCGGGGCTCGCCCCGCCGGTCCGGGTGGGCTTTCCCCCCACCCGGTAATCTTTACCCGAACGCCCCCGCGTCCCGCCCCCGACCGGGAACGTGCTCCTGGCGTTCAAGATCTTGTGTAGCAACGGGATAGGTATCCAGCATGCATCCGGGAATGGCCGTTGCTCCTTCCTGTGGACCGAGAAGGCACGGTCCATCACGAACCCGAACGGGAGCACGAACCATGAGCCAGAGAACGAGCGCCTTTCGATTCTTCGGTGCCGCTGTCGTGAGCCTCACCCTGCTGGCCCTGCCCCTGAGCGGCTGCGGCGACGACGCCACCGGGCCCGACGGGAACGGCAACGAGTCCGGTGAGATGAGCGCCGCGATGCAGGACAGCCCCTCCGGCAGCGGATCGGCCGTGGACGTGGCCTTCACCCACGCCTCCATGAGCGGCTCCATGAGCGCCGACGCGAAGGTGCAGGTCTCGGCGGACGGGAGCACGTGGGTGGACCTGGGTTCGCCACAGAGCGCGAACATGCAGCTCCACACCACCGGGAACACCACGACCGTCCACTCCAACGCCACCGTGAGCACGGGCACCTACGCCCACGTCCGGCTGGTGCTGGAGAACGCCAGCGCGACGGTCGACGCCGGCAGCGACCTGGGCTCCACGGTCCTGGACGCCTCGGTAAACCTCTCCCTGGGCGGGAGCAGCGGCCAGGTGGTCATCGAGAAGCAGATCCAGCCCGTGACCGTCTCGGCCGATAGCCACAGCACGGTGGTCTTCGACCTCAACTCGGCGGCGTGGGTCACCGAGGAGAACGTGACCGCCCAGGCCGTCTCCGAGGCCGAGATCCAGAGCGCCACCGTGGTGACCGTCCAGTGACGGCGCCCACGGCCACGCCGTCAGGGTATCCGCGAGGTATCCCTGGGGGCACGCTCCAGGTCGATGGCCTTCAGTGCCTGCAGCTGGTCCCGGAGCTCGATCACCCGGCCGGCCAGCTGCAGGAGGAGCGTGGCCTCCCGGCGGGCCGCCGGCTCCAGGTCCATCTCCAGCGCCGCCTCCAGGTTCGTCCGGGCGGCGCTGGGGTCGTGGACCGGCAGCTCCGGGGAGAGCTGCAGCAGGGCCATCCGAAGCAGGGCCCTGGGATCGTCCCGGAGCGTGGAGTCCGCCCGGAAGTCCTCCGCCGCGGTCTCGTAGCGCCCCGCCTCCCAGTGGTCGTGGAAGGGGACGGACGAGGCGCACCCGGCCAGGAGCGCCACCGCCATCGCCAGCGCGAGAGGAGCCCGGGGAAAGTGCGCAGCCGTCACAGGAGGTGAGGTCTCCGATGTACACCCTCATTCGTCGAGACGACGGCTCCCTGGCCTACCGCACCAGGATGGCCCCGGAGGAGATGACGCCGGACGAGGCCTGCCGCGCCCTCTCCGGACTCGTCCCCCTGCTCCAGGATCTCCTGGACGCCGGCTACCCCGGCGGCCGTCCCGGATCGACGGACTCCGACGGCGAGGCCATGATCATCCCGTCGCCGGAGGCACTCGCCGAGGCCCATCGGATCAGGCAGCCGGACGGGCGGGAAGACGAACGCTGAACCGACTCCCTCCCCCGCGAGGCTCCTCCACGCTGATGGCCCCGCCGTGGGCCTCGACGACCTCCCGGCAGAAGGCCAGGCCGAGGCCGAGGCCGTCCGTCCCGGTGGAGCCGTCGCCCCCGCCCTGGACGAACCTCTCGAAGATCCGATCGCGCAGCTCCTGGTCCACGCCGGGCCCGTCGTCGGTCACGGCCATCTCCACCCATCCCGGGCCGTCCTCACCGGCGGCGGCCGACCCGTCCAGGGTCCGGACCTCCAGCCCGATGCGTCCTCCTTCCTCCACGTGGTCCAGGGCGTTCATCACGAGGTTGTCCAGGATCCGCCGGAGATAGGACCGGTCGCCGGCGACGGTCAGCGCCTCCCCGGACACGTCCAGGTCCCAGGCGACCTCCGCCCTGCGCAGCCGGGGCTCGTACTCCCTGACCGTCTCGCGGGCCAGCTCCGAGAGGTCGACCTCCTCCGCCTCCAGCTCCGCCACCCCCGCGTCGAGGCGCGCCAGGTCCAGGAGGAGATCCACCATCCTGCGGAGCCGCTGGCCGCTCTCCCGGCTCAGGCGCAGCAGGCGCGCCTGGTCCTCCTCCAGGGGGCCCGCCGACTCCTCCAGCAGCAGGTCGTGGGCGTCCAGCATCCCGGAGAGGGGCCCCTTGAGGTCGTGGGAGACGTGGGCGAAGAAATCCCGCTTCATCCGGTCGGCCTCCTGCAGTCGCCGCGTCATCTCGTTGAACGAGGCCGCCACCTGGGAGAACTCGGGGGGCCCGCTCGTGTCCAGGCGCTGGTCCAGGTTCCCGCCGGCCACCTGCCGGGTCCCCTCGGAGAGGCGCGCCAGTCCTCCCCCGATGGACCGGACCAGCCCCACCGAGACGGCCAGGGCCACCAGCAGGGCCACGCCGGCGGTGATCCAGGACACGCGCTCGGCGCGCCCGGTCCGTTCCGCGCTGGCCTCCACGCTGGTCCTCATCACCCGGGTCAGCTCCTCACCGGTCACCAGGGTCTGGGTCCCCAGCGCGTTCAGCCATCGCATCACGGGGACCGCCGCGCCGGCCACGGCCGTCGGGTTCGAGGATGGACGCCGGCGAAAGCTCTCCGCCACCGGGCGGGCCTCGGACCAGAGGGCCCGGAGACGCGCCACCTGGTCCGGGGCCGTCCCCTGGAGCTCCGCCGTGGTCCCCTCCAGCTCCTCCAGCGACGACCCGTAGGCGTCGGCGTAGTCCCCGAATCGCCGGGCATAGGCGGCGTCGCCCGTCGCCGCGTACTTCCGGGCGAACTCCTCCATCGCCCGGAGATGGGTCTGGAGCTCGCCCCCCGCCAGCTCGAGGGCCGACGAGATACGGACGACCCGCCGGTTGGTCTCCAGGAGGTCCGAGAGAGCCGAGACGTTGTAGACGACCAGCCCCGCCATGAGGACGAGGAGCAGGCCGAATCCGGCGATGAGCCGGGTGTAGACCCTCATCCGTCGTCGCCCCCGGGCTCCTCTTCCTCCCAGCGCTTCAGCTTGTTCCGGATCGTCTTGGGGGTCACGCCGAGCTGACGGGCGGCCTCGGCCTTGTTCCCGTCGGTGCGCTCGAGGGTCTCGAGGATCAGGGCCTTCTCCACCTCGTCGACGGTGGTCCCCTCGGGAACCCCGAGCCGGAGGTCGTCCCTGGTCTCCTCGTCCAGGAGATACGGGGGTAGGTCGCCGGGCTCGACGAACCCTTCGCCGGCCACGATGACGGCCCGCTCCATGACGTTCTTCAGCTCCCGGACGTTGCCCGGCCATCCGTACCGCCGCAGCAGGTCGAGAGCTTCGTCGCTCACCCCCGCCACCGAGACGTCGTGCTTCTCGTTGAACCGACGCACGAAGTGCTGGGCCAGGAGGGGGATGTCGCTCTCGCGGTCCCTCAGCGTCGGGAGCTCCAGGTGGAAGACGTTCAGCCGATAGAAGAGGTCCTCCCGGAGGCGCCCGTCGGCGATGGCCTCCTCCGGGTCGGCGTTGGTGGCCGCCAGGACCCTCACGTCGAAGGACACCTCCCGGCTTCCCCCCACCCGGCGTACCCGCTCGTCCTCCAGGATCCGGAGGAGCTTCGGCTGGAGGGAGGACGGCATCTCGCCGATCTCGTCCAGCAGGAGCGTCCCGCCGTCGGCCAGCTCGAAACACCCCGGTCGCGAGCTGGTGGCTCCCGTGAACGCCCCCTTCTCGTGCCCGAAGAGCTCGCTCTCGATGATGCCCTCGGGGATCGCCGCGGCGTTCACGGCCACGAAGGGCCCTTCGCTCCTGGCGCTGAGCTCGTGGATGGTCCGGGCCACGACCTCCTTCCCGGTGCCCGTCTCCCCGGTGAGGATGGCCGAGGCCTCGTTCCCCGCCAGGAGCTCCACGGTGGCGAAGATCTCCTCCATCTCGGGGCTCGCGCCGACGATGGGACCGAGCCCCGCGCCCTCGTCCAGCCGGGACTCCAGCTCCCGGATCGCCTCCCGGGACTCCAGCTCCCGGTAGATGGCCCGGAGGATGGAGCGCAGCTTGTCGGTGTCCAGGGGCTTGGTCAGGAAGTCCCGGGCCCCGCGCTTCATCGCCTCCACCGCCAGGTCGACGGTACCGTGGGCGGTGATCACCACGATCTCCGGGCCCCGCCCCCCCTCGCCGGCGGCGTCCAGGAGCTCCAGTCCACTGGCGTCGGGGAGCACCACGTCGGCGACCAGGACGTCGTGGCGCCCGGCCTGGAGACGCTCCCGGGCGTCGGCCAGCGTACCCACCGCCTCCACGTCGTGCCCCCAGTCCCGGAGCCGGAGGTCCAGGACCTCGCGGGTCGTGTCGTCATCCTCCACGACCAGCACCCGGAGCGCCTCTGAGCTCATGGTGGCCCCTCCTCGAGGGTTGCCCTCCCGCGCGCCGCAGCCGACCTTCGGGGACTCCGACGAGGCGGGTACGACCGTGCTCATTTCAACCCTAGCGAATCGAGGTCGTTCCGGCACACCCATGAACGTGACTTCCCGAGGCCTCCGGGCCGGCGTGAGCCGGACGGCGGTGAGCTGACCCGTGTGGGACCGACTCTTCCTGGATCAGCCGCTGAGCCGGTGGGCGCTGGCCGTCGCGGCCCTCCTGGTCACCGTGGCGGTCCTCCACCTCCTGGAGCGGGTGGCCATCGGCAGGGTCCGCCGGTTCGCCGAGACGACCCGTACGGGCTGGGACGACCTCGCGGTCGAGATCCTGGGGGACACCCGGGGGTTCTTCGTCCTGGCCGTGGGCGCCTTCGTCGGAGCCCAGGTCCTGGCGTTGCCCGAGAGGTTCGAGGATCCCGTGGAGGTCGCCGTGGTCCTGGCCCTCCTGCTCCAGGCGGGTCTCTGGGCCGGCACCGCCATCCGGTTCCTCGTCGGGCACTACCGGAAGCAGGAGCTGGACTCCGATCCGGCGGCGGTCACCACCATGAGCGCCGTCGGGTTCGTGGGACGGCTGGTGGTGTGGTCGGTCATCCTCCTGCTGGCCCTGGACAACGTGGGGGTGGACGTCACCGCCCTCATCGCCGGCCTCGGGGTGGGCGGCATCGCCGTGGCCCTGGCGGTCCAGAACATCCTGGGCGACCTCTTCGCCTCGCTGGCCATCGTCCTGGACAAGCCGTTCGTCATCGGCGACTTCCTGGCCGTCGACGACGCCGTGGGCAACGTGGAGCACATCGGCCTCAAGACCACCCGCCTCCGGAGCCTCTCCGGCGAGCAGCTGGTCTTCTCCAACAAGGACCTCCTCTCCAGCCGTATCCGCAACTTCGGCCGGATGCGGGAACGCCGGGTGGTCTTCGAGTTGGGCGTCACCTACGACACGCCCCGGGACGTGGCCGCCCGCGTCCCCGACCTCATCCGGTCCGCGCTGGAGCCCCACGAGGACCTCCGGGTGGACCGGTGTCACCTGAAGGAGCTGGGCGACTGGTCGCTGGTCTACGAGACGGTGTACTACGTCGAGGATCCGGCCTACAATAGGTACATGGATATTCAGCAGGCGGTGAACCTCGAGCTCCTGGAACGCTTTCGCGAGGAGGGGATCGAGTTCGCCTTCCCCACCCGTACCGTCCAGCTCGAGGGAGGGGACGCGCAGATCGAAGGAGGGGACGCGTCGTGACCGGCGAGGATCCCTCCCGCCCCTCCGATCCGGGTCCCTCCCTCCTGTCCCTGGAGCCGTTCGTGGGGGCGCGCCGGAGGATCCGGGATTCCATCCACCACACGCCCACCTTCAGCGCCACGCTCCTGGGGCGGCGACTGGAGGTGGACCTGAGGCTCAAGGCGGAGAACCTCCAGAAGACGGGCTCGTTCAAGGTCCGGGGCGTGCTGAACAGGCTCCTCCGTTCGCGGCGGCCGGGGGACGGGGAGGAGGAGGACCCGCCGGGGGTCGTGACGGTCTCGGCGGGGAACCACGCCCAGGCGCTGGCATGGGGCGCCCGGGCCGCCGGCCTCCCCTGCACCGTGGTCATGCCCGAGTCCGCCCCCCGGGCCAAGGTGGAGGCGAGCCGGGAGTACGGCGCCACGGTCATCCTGCACGGGACCGTCTTCGACGCGTTCCGGAAGGCGCGCACGCTGGCCGAAGAGGAGGGACTGGACTTCGTCCACCCCTTCGACGACCCCGAGATCGTGGCCGGACAGGGGACCGTGGGCCTTGAGATCCTGGAGGACGTCCCGGACGTGGGAGCGGTCCTGGTGCCCGTGGGGGGCGGCGGTCTGGTGGCGGGCATCGCCGCGGCCCTCAAGCTGAGTCGCCCCGAGGTGGAGGTCTACGGGGTGGAGCCCGAGGGCGCGTCGGTGATGCGGGCCAGCCTGGACGCCGGCGAGCCGATGGAGCTGGAGTCCCTGGAGACGGTGGCCGACGGGCTGGCGTCGCCCATGGCCGGGGAGCTCACCTACCGGCTGGTGGAGCGGTTCGTGGACGACGTGCTCGTGGTGAGCGACGGCGCCATCGAGCGGGCCATGTGCGCGATCCTCCGCTGGACGAAGCTCCTGGTCGAGCCCGCCGGAGCGGCGGGCGTCGCCGCCCTGATGGACGGTCGGGCGCCGGCCCTGGAGGGATCGCCGGTGGTGGCCGTGCTCAGCGGAGGCAACGTGGACCTGAGGAAGCTGTCGGAGATCATCCAGCGCAGCGAAGAACCCTGAAGCGGGAGGTGCAGCGATGAAGCACGCATGGAAGACCCTGGGGACCGCCGGTCTGGCGCTCGCGTTCGTGGCGGTGGGGGCCGGGAGCCCGGCGCCCTCCGTCCACGCTCTCCCGACGGGAGGATCCGCGGACGACGGGGCCGCGGGGGTCGGCTCCGTGGACGTCGTCGGCCAGGAGATGGCCTGCAATTTCGGGGCGCCGCCGGAGGAGCTGGCGAACCGGCTGAGTCCGCCCGATTCGTCCAGCGTCGAGCTGGAGTCGGGTATGGTCAAGGTCTGCTACAGCAGCCCCTCGGCCCGGGACCGTGAGATCATGGGCGACCTGGTTCCCTACGGCCAGCCCTGGAGGATGGGCGCCAACGAGCCCACGCTCCTCCAGATCGACTTCCCCGCCCGGATCGGCGACGTGGCCGTCGAGCCGGGATCCTACGTCCTGTACGCGGTGCCGGGCGAGGAGGAGTGGACCGTGGCGGTCAACGGGGCGCTCGACCGCTGGGGGGTCCCCATCGACGAGTCGGTGACGGAGGCGGACGTCGGACGGACCGTCGTCCCGGCGGGCCGGACCGGCGAGCACGTGGAATCCCTCCGGATCTCCCTGGAGGAGGCCGAGGGAGGTCCCGGGGCCCGCCTGGTGATGGAGTGGGAGCGGACCCGGATCGCGGTCCCCGTCACGCCCCGCTGACCTCCCGCCGCCGGTGATCCCCTCCCCGAGGCGGAGACCGGGGCTCGCCGCCCTGGCGGCGGGGCTCCTGGCCCTGGCGCTGGCGCCCGGGGTCCCGCCGGCGGCCGGCGGCGTCCCGGCGGGGGCCCGGACGGGTCCCGCGTCGGAAGAGGCCGCTCCCGGCGCGGACACCCTAACCTCCCTCCGGTCGGGTCCCATGGTGGGCTACTCCACCATGCGCGAGGTGGCCCTGTGGGTCCAGACCGACGGTCCGGCCCGGGTCCGTGCCGTCTACTGGGACACGGCGGCCCCGGACCGGCGGTTCCGCACGAGGGCCGTGGAGACCCGGGCCGCGACGGGATTCACGGCCCACCTGGTGGCCGACAGCCTGGAGCCCGGCCGGGGGTATCGCTACACCGTCCGGGTGGACGGCCGGGAGATCCATCGGGACCACCCCCTGGAGTTCCAGACGCTGGAGCTCTGGCAGTGGCGGCGGGGGCCCCCCGACTTCACCATGGCCCTGGGGAGCTGCGCCTACGTCAACGAGAGCCGGTACGATCGGCCCGGGGAACCCTACGGGAGCGACTACCGGATCTTCCGCTCCATCCACGAGGCGGACCCGGACCTCATGCTGTGGCTGGGCGACAACACCTATCTCCGGGAGGCCGACTGGAACAGCTGGACCGGCATCCTCCACCGGTACACCCACACCCGGTCGCTCCCGGAGCTCCAGCCGCTGCTGAGCTCCACGCACCACTACGCCATCTGGGACGACCACGACTACGGGCCGAACAACTCCGACCGCTCCTACTGGATGAAGGAGTCCACCCTGGAGGCCTTCCGGCTCTTCTGGGCGAATCCGAACTACGGGGTCCACGGAGGACCGGGGATCACCGGGACCTTCCGCTGGAGCGACGTCCGGTTCTTCCTCCTGGACAACCGGTACCACCGGACCCCCAACGACCGGGTCACGGGCCGACGCACCGTCCTGGGCGAGGAGCAGCTCCGGTGGCTCGTGGACGCCCTGGCCTCCAGCCGGGCCACCTTCAAGGTGGTGGTCATGGGGGGGCAGTTCCTGAACCCGACCCCCGACGGGGAGAACTACGCCAATTTCGACGGGGAGCGCCGCCGGATCCTGGAGGCGATCCGTGCCGAGGACCTCCGGGGGGTGGTGTTCCTGAGCGGGGACGTCCACTACACGGAGCTCAGCCGGATGGAGCGCCCCGGCGGCCGTCCCCTCTACGAGCTCACCGTCTCCCCCCTGACGGCCGGCGTCAGCACGGGCGCCGAGGAATCGGGCAACGTCCATCGGGTGGAGGGGACGCTGGTCACGGAGCACAACTTCGCCCTGGTGAGGGTACACGGGCCGCGCGCCGACCGGCGGATGACCATCTCCATCCGCGACGTCGACGGCCGGGAGATCTGGGAGCGCACCATCACCGCCCGGGAGCTGGGGGTCGAGGAGGCGGCCGCGCCGCCGGTCAACTGAGGGCCGCCCTCAGATCCCCAGACCCACGCTGGCGTGGACCACCTCGTAGGTGGAGGCCGTGTAGTCGGCGGAGAACTCCAGGAAGAGGACGTCGAGGCTCAGACCCACGCTGACGCGCTCCTCGTTGGCGCCCCGATCCCGGAACTCGACGGTCTGGCCGCTCTCCGGGAGCGCCGGGTTCTCCAGCTCGTAGCTCACGTCCACCTCGGAGTCCTCCAGGCCACCCGACGCGTAGAGCGTCAGGATCGACAGCGTCTTGCTGACGGTGAGCCCGACGGTCCGCGAGTCGGCCGTCAGGTAGTCGCCGGCCTCGAAGCGCTGGATGCCCCCCGAGACCGCCACGTCCACCGGAGGGTCGTCCAGGAGCCACGCCGAGACCGAGTGGCGGAGCCCGGCCCCCAGGGCCTTCACCGCGCCGATCTCACCGGCCACCTGGATGGAGGGCATCCACCGGACGGCGACCTCCGTGGCCAGGGGGAGGGTCACGCTGGCCTGGGGCACCACCATGGGCACCGCCGGCACGTCCAGCCCGTCGGGAAAGTGGAGGGCGTGGTCGGCGGGATCCTCGCCCGCGTCCTCCAGGTCCGACCGGAGCTGGCCCCGGGGTTCCACGGTGACGCCCTCGCCCTGGCCCGCCACCGTGGGGGTGGAGAGCCCGGCTCCCTGTCCGTAGGGATCCTGGTAGGTGCGGGTCTCCCCGTCGATCTCCACGGTCACCGACCGGGGGAGGTCCGGCGTGAACGTCTCGTCCTCCGGGGGCACCAGCGCCCCCATGAGCCGGAGGTCCAGCGAGAAGCCCGGCGGATCCTGCATTCCGGCCCCCTGGAACCACCCGGAGTTCATGGCCGCCCCCAGGCCCGCGGTCACCGGACGGGCGTACAGCCGGGCGTTCTCCCGGGTCAGGGTCCGGAGCCTGTCCTCCACGTCCTGGGCGGCGCTCACGGCGGGCACGGCCAGGACCAGCAGGGCCCCGACCGCCAGCCCGCGGGCCGCGGTCGGGACGTGCCCCGCCGGGGGACGAGGCGCGTCCGGACGGGTGGAGGGAGATCTCATGGGGCTCCCGTGGCGATGGATGGATCCTGCGCGAACCGGTCGTGTGCGGTTCGTGCCGTCTCCGGGGTCGTCCTGGATACGCGCAAATCGTGCCGACGGGAGCCGACGGTAAGAACCTTGCGCGGCCTCTCCCGCCGCCGTCCGGGCCGGGCGGCGGAGCACGCCACCACAGCCACGGAGGATCCGATGGACGAGGGGAGCGGCGACCGTCCCGGAGACCCGCCCGACGGGCACGGGACCGGGGCCGGATCGGACGAAGCCGACGAGGACGCCATCATGTCGATGGTCAGGCGACAGCTGGACCGGGCCAACCCGCCGGACACGAAGGCCCTCTACGGGAGGGCCATCCGGCTGGATCCGTCGATACGGGAGCTCTCGCTCCGGCAGTTCCACGCGAAATACCCGCTGAAGATCAAGCGGGAGCGGGCCCGCCGGGAGGAGGACGGCTGACGCCCGTCCCTACCCGGTGAACCGCCGGGCCACGGCCCTCCCCACCATCCGGAGCCGCTGCCGCCAGGGGAGGCGCAGGAAGTTCGTCCTCACCACGCCACGCGTGAAGTAGGTCTTCCGCGAATAGTCCACCTCCACCCCGCACAGCACCGGACGTCCGTCCTCCAGCAGCTCCCGGGCGCGGAGCAGGACCGGCGCGACATCGGCGTCCCGGGCCATGTGCAGGTACTCGACGCCCACGCCCCGGGCGAGCCCCTCCAGGTCGTAATCCGGGAGCCGGCTCGCCGTCTTGCGGCCCAGGGCCGTCTCCTGGAACTGGGCGATCTGGGCCAGCTCCCGGTCCCGGAGCACCAGGACCAGGAGCGGGACGCCCCGGGCCGCCGCGGTGAGGAGCTCCAGGCCGGTCATGAGGAAGGCCCCGTCTCCGGCCAGCGCCACCGCCTGGAGGTCGGGACGTCCCAGGGCCGCCCCCAGGGCCGCGGGCACCGAGTACCCCATGCACGAGTAGTCCACCGGCGCCAGGAACCGCCCGGGCTCGTCGAGACGGAGGCCCTCCGCCGCCAGGAACGTGCCGTTCCCGCTGTCGATGGCGTAGGCCGCCCGGGGACCCAGCTCCTCCTGGAGGGTCTCCAGGAGACGGAACGGCGACACCCGTTCGCCGCCCTCCTCGGCCCGGCGCCACTCCCGGCGGAGCTCCCGGTGGCCGTCGGCGATCCGGGCCCGGAGCTCCCCGTCGGACCCCCGCCGCCCCTGGCCGTCCTCCCCCCGATCCGTCCCGGCGCCGCCCCCCTCCTCCCGGAGGGCCTCCAGCAGGGCCGGCACGAACTCGGCGGAGTCGGCCACGGCCGCGAGCTCCGCCGGGAAGTTGCGGCCCGGCACGTCGGGATCGACGTCCACGTGGACCAGGGGCTCCGGGGGCTCGAGCCCGTAGCTCCCCGTCCCCACCTCGGCGAAGCGGCAGCCCAACGCGAGCGTCGCGTCGCACGAGGACGCCACCTCCCGTACGAAGGGCGGAGCCGCGTCCCCGAAGCCCGGCCAGAGGGCCAGGGGGTGGCTCTCGGGAAAGGCCCCTTTGCCCTGGAGGGTGGTGGCCACCGGCGCCTCCAGGAGCTCGGCCAGCTCCACCAGGGCCTCCGTCCCCGCGGGCGCGGCCCCCAGGCCCAGGTAGAGGAGCGGCCGCTCCGCCCGGCGCAGGATCCCGGCCGCCCGCTCCACGTCCCGGTCCCGGAGGCCGGGATCCGGGATCTCGGGGAGATCCGCGGGCACGCGGTCCTCGCCGGAGGCGGGGATCAGGTAGTGCTCGGCGGGGATCTCCACCATCACCGGCCCCGGCGCCCCGGCCCGGGCCAGCCGGCAGGCGTGGCGGAGGGTGTGGTAGATCTCGTCCCCGCTCCCGGGCCGGAGCCGCGCCTTGGTCACCGGCGCCGCGATGGCCCGCTGGTCCACGTCGTGGAGCTGGAAGGCGTGGTCGGTGTCGCCGCGGATCCCGCAGGCCAGGACCAGCATGGGCACGTTGTCCAGGTACGCCTCGGCGATGCCCGAGAGGGCGTGGGTGAGCCCGGCCCCGGGGACCAGGTTCACGCATCCCATCCGGCCCGAGGCCCGCCAGAGGCCGTCGGCCATGAACGACGCGCTCCGCTCGTCGGTGACCAGCACCGGACTCACCCGCTCCGAGCCCTCCAGGGCGTCGTAGAGCTCGATGTTGTGGGTGCCGGGGATCCCGAACGTGAACTCGATCCCCTCGTCCTCCAGCGCCCGGACCACCGCCGTCCCGCCGCCCTCGCTCATGTCGTCTCCTCCCGAATTCCCTCGGCCACCCGGTCGGCCAGGGCCATGATGGTGAGATACGGGTTGATCTGCAGCGCGTCGGGGAACAGGCTGGCGTCGGCCACCCTGAGCCACGGGATCCCGTGGACCCGACCCCGGCCGTCGGTCACCGAATCGTCGGGACCCGTCCCCATGGCGCAGCCGCCCATCAGGTGGGCCGCGGAGACCGAGATCCTGCCGGGGACGAAGTGGTCCGTCCCGACCCGCCGGGCCAGGGTCTTCCGGACGGCCTCCCCGGGCCACTCTCCTGCGCCTGCGGATCCGGGCCCGCGATCGGCCGCCGCAGGCCCGCCCCCGCCGAGCCCCGGGACCTCGTGGCGCTCGATGGTGGGCGGCCGGGCCGAGGGCGCGTGGACCCGGCGGGCGCCCGCCGCCAGGAAGATCTCCGCCGAGGCCCGGGTCCCCCGTACCAGCGCCTCCACCACGTGGTCGGCGAACTCGTACCGCACCTCCGGCTCGCCGTCGGCGTCCACCGTCACCCGGTTCCCGTCCGACGCCCGGTCGCAGGCCAGGACCAGGATCATCTGCAGCCTCGGAAAGGCCTCCATGAACCGGGCGTGATCGGGCCCGAACCCCGTCAGGTTCTTGGCCGTGACGAAGGGGAAGTACATGCACGTCTCCAGCACGTAGCCGTCCTCGGCCGCCCGGTCCACGTAGTAGCTCTTCGGGTGGCCCACGTCGTTGGTGATCTCCCGGGGATGCTCGGCCACCAGGATGTGGGCGGGGTGGCAGGTGAAGCCGTGGCCCAGGCGCGGGAGCCGCTCCCCGAACCCCGACCGGAGGAGCAGGGCCGGGGTGCCCACCGCGCCGGCCGCGACCACCACCGTATCGGCCCGCACCCGGTATTCGCCGGGCTCCCACGGGGCGGGCTCCCCTTTCCCGCCCTCGGGCTTCCGGCTGACCCGCACCAGGAGGGACCGCTCCTCGATCCGGCGCACCTCGGCCCGGGTCACCACCTCCACCCCCCGGCGCTCCGCCTCCGGGAGCTGGACCCGGTCGGTGCCCTGCTTCGCCTGGTTGGGACAGCCCAGGTTGCACAGGCTCGAGCCCCGGCAGCCCCGCAGGTTCAGGGGGAACTGCTCCACCTGGTAGCCCGCCCGCTCTCCGCCCTCCACGAAGAGACGGTTGTTCTCGTTGATCAGCTCCTCGTCCAGGTGGTGGACGTTGTTCCGCTCCGCGTAGGTCCGGCTCCGCTCCCGGAGGTCGGCGGCGTCGACGCCGGGGACGTCCCACCGCCGGATCACCCGCCGGGGCGGCAGGAGCGAGGTGCCCGTGTACACGGCCGTGGACCCGCCGTAGGTCTCGGCGAAGGCCAGGGTCATGGTGCCGTCGGCGGTGAGGAACCCGCCCCCGTCGGCGTACAGCGCCCGGGCCATCTCCAGCTCCAGCCCCGTGAACTCCTCGTCCCGGAGCCGGGGTCCCTTCTCGAAGACGACCACCCGCCGGCCCGACTCGGCCAGGGGGGCGAGCCCGGCGGCCACCGTCCCGCCCCCCGCCCCGGACCCCACGATGGCCACGTCCACGGACCGCTCCTTCACCGTCGCCCCCCCGGCTCGTCGGGAGCCCCCTCCCCGCCGCGGCGGACCGTGAGCTCCCGGGGGAGCTCCTCGCCCAGGGGGACCTTCCGGGACCCGCCGCCGGGCCAGCGGACCTCCAGGGCCCGGGGCCGGGCGTCCCGGCGCACTCCCAGCACCGGGACGTCGGCGTCGTCCGACCAGTACCCTCCGCCGGCCCGGACCTCCCGGGCCGGGCCGGCCCCGTCCCCGTAGAGGATCCGCACCGAGGCTCCCACCGCCCGGGGATTGTCCTCCCGACCCACCAGGCGCACCCGGAGGCCCGGCCGGGCGCCCTCGTTGCGGAACAGCCGTGTCCTCCCGCCGTTCTGGGCCACCGCCAGGTCGGTCCGCCCGTCGCCGTCGAAGTCGGCGGCCGCCGCGGCCCGGGCGTCGCCGTAGACCCGGATCCCCGACCGGTGGCCGGGCACGGGCTCCAGCCCGCCCTCGCCGTCGCCCAGCAGCACGAGCCCCCGGCCGGCGGCGTAGCGCGCCGTCCCCCGGCGCACGGGGTAGAAGTTCTGGGCCAGGAACAGGTCGTCGTGCCCGTCGCCGTCGACGTCGGCCACGGCGACCCCGGTGGCCGGCGCGAACTGGGCCTCGGGCGGCAGGACCCGGGCCCGGTAGCCGCCGTCCGGCCGGCTGAGGAAGACGGTGTGGGAGAGGGTGGACGCCCGGAGGGGATCCCCCCCGGCCAGCTCCCTCCCGAAGACGTCGGCCACCGTGGACCGGGCGTACTCCCGGAAGGTGGGGACCCGGCGCCGGACCGACGGCATCGCCGCCCGGATGGACGGCAGGTCGGTCAGGGGCGCGGGGCCTCCCGCCGCCTCCACCGTTCGGGCCTCCACCACCTCGACCGTGCCGTCGGCGTCGGCGTCGCCGTGGAAGAGGAGGAGCGGCCGGCCGGGCTCCGGGCGGTAGCGGGTGTTCTCGCCCCAGCCGGTGGCCACGATGTCGGGCCGGCCGTCCTCGTTGAGATCCGCCGTCGTGACGCCGTTCCACCGGCCGGTGTGATCGGCCATCCCCAGATCATCCGTGACGTCCTCGAACCGGCCGCCCCGGTTCTCCAGCACCCGGACCGGCCCCCACTCCTCGGCCAGCACCAGGTCCGGATCTCCGTCGGCGTCCAGGTCGGAGAAGACGGCTCCCGAGACCATGCCCGCGGCCTCGAGCCCCGCTCCCGCCGCCGAGTCCGCGGCCAGGCCCCCGTCGTCGTCCCGCAGCAGCAGCCGGGAGCGGGGCGCCCGGGGATAGGCCCCGGGGACCGTCCGGCCGCCGGCGAACAGGTCCAGGTCGCCGTCGCCGTCCACGTCGGCGGCCGCCAGCGGACCCACGCCGCCCCGGACGCCGTCCAGGACCTCGCGGACCTCGCCTTCTCCACCGGCCGGGAGCTCCACGACCGCGGGCTCGGAGAAGGCCGACGCCGGGGTGCGGCCCTCGTAGTTGAGCCGGCCGGCGAGGACGCTCGTCCCGCCGGCACCGTCCGCTACGGCCACCAGCCCCGTCAGGTCGGAGTCCACGGGCGGACCGGCGGGCTCCCGGCGGAAGCCGTCGCCCTCGTTGACGAATCGCACGGGCGCCCCGGCCCGGCCCGTCCCCACCACCAGGTCCGGGTCGCCGTCGCCGTCGAGATCGGACCAGGCCAGCCCCGGCCCGAGCTGGCTCAGCCGGAGGGGCAGGAGCGGCTGGCGCTCGAAGTCGTCGTAGGGGGGCTCGTGGTGCCGGTGATCCAGCAGGTCCGAGACGTCGGCGAACCGGACGGGGGAGGTCGCCCCGGTCGGGCCGTCGTCAGCCCCCCTTCCCCGCCCTCCCCCCGCCGGCGCCCGCCTCCCCTCCGCCGGCGCCCGGATCTCGTAGAGCCGGTCCGGGCGGGCGGCCTCCACCCGGGAGCGGGATCCGTCGGGCCACGCCACCTCGATCCGGAAGGAGTCGGTGCCGGCCGCCGCGAAGGTCGCCGTGGGCCCGCCGTCGGAGAGGTAGAGCCCACCCGCGGACACCTCGCGGCGCTGCGTCGGGGGACCCCCGTCCCCCAGCGGCCGGACCGTGATCCCGGCCCCCACGGCCGAGGTGTTGGGCGCCCGCCCCCGGAGGCGGACCGCCAGGCGGGGCCGCGCCCCCTCGTTCCGGTAGACGGCCGGGGGCTCGTCCAGCCGCGTGGCCACCACGTCCAGGTCTCCGTCTCCGTCCAGGTCGGCGGCGGCGATGCCGTGGGAGACGTCGTCCCGGTCCCCGAACCCCCATCCCTCCGGCTCGAGCTCGAAGGTCACGTCCCCCCGGTTCCGGAACGCCAGGTTGGGGAGGGGGAGCCGGGGATAGAGGGAGAGCTCGCGGGTCCAGTCCACGGGGCTCTCCCCCCGACGGATCCCCTCCTGGACGTCGGCGTTCAGCTGGTCCCACGCGTGCCCCGTGGTGGTGAGCAGGTCCTCGCGGCCGTCCAGGTCCACGTCCAGGAAGAGGACCCCCCACGTCCAGTCCGAGGCCTCCACCCCGGCGTACCGGGCCACCTCGGCCCACGTCCCGTCGCCCCGCCCCATCTGGAGGGTGTTCCTGTCCTGCTGGGGCCGCTCGCCCAGGGCGCCGGGCGCCGAGGGGCCGGGGCTGGTCTCGGGCACCCGCTCCTTCCGGCGCACGGGATCCCGGGCCAGCATGTCGGCCACGAAGACGTCCACGTCGCCGTCGGCCTCCAGGTCCGTGAAGTCCACGGCCATGGACGAGGCGCTGGTGGTCCGGATCGCCAGGCTGTCCACGGCCCGGAAGACGCCGTCCCCCTGGTTGATCCAGATCCGGTCGGGGCTCTCGAAGTCGTTGGCCACGTAGAGGTCGGGCCGGCCGTCGCCGTTCATGTCGTGAAAGCGCGCGGCGAGCCCCCAGTCCCGGGGGGCCTCCTCCAGGGGCTCGCCGTCCCCGTCCAGGAAGCGGCCGTCGGTGAAGGAGGCGGCCTCGAAGCGACCCGTGCCGTCGTTCAGGTAGAGCTCGTCGACCTCGCCCAGCTCCCAGCGCCACACCCGGGTCCCCTCGGCGCGGATCCGGTAGTGCTCGCGGAAGCCGGCCGCCACCACGTATCCGTCCTCCGTCTCCCGGACCACCCGGTCGAAGGACCGCTCCTCCGGCGAATGACTGTCGGTGATCCGTCGCACCTTGTAGTTGGCCACGTAGAGGTCCAGGTCGCCGTCGCCGTCCACGTCGGCCAGCGCCGGGGTGGTGCTCCCCCTGGCCCCCTCCAGCCCGGCCTCGTCGGTCACGTCGCGGAACCGGCCCGAGCCGTCGTTCTCCAGCACCCGGTTCCGGTCGCCCAGGGCCGTCACCACCAGGTCCGGGTCCCCGTCGCCGTCCAGGTCCTCCAGCGCCGCACCCTTGGAGGCCACGTCCGGCAGCGCGGCCCCGGAGCCCTCCGTGACGTCCTCGAACCGCCAGCCACCCAGGTTCCGGTAGAGGACGTTGGACTCCACCGCCCGGGCCACGTAGACGTCCACCCGGCCGTCGCCGTCCACGTCCCCCAGGGCGACGCCCGAGCCGCCGGCCAGGATCCGGTTCCGGACCCACGCCTCCTCCGGCACCACGTTGGCCGCCTCGATCCCGGTGCGGGAGGGCTCCAGTCGCGTGAACCCGGCGGGGCGGTCTCTCTCCATCCGGAGCTCGCGCCAGCGGTGGCCGTCCTCCTGGTGCCAGGGCGGGGGCTCGGCAGGAGGGCCCTCGCCGCACCCCGCGGCCAGGAAGAGGGCCGCGGCCAGGAGGACCGGCGCCGGGACGACGGCGGAGCGGCCCCGGAGGCCGGCGCCCCTCACCCGCCCTCCTCGCCGAGCCGGAGGGAGGGGACCGGTTCCCGGGACGCCTCCCGTCCCTCCACCACCCGATAGACCCGTCCCATGCGGAGACCGGTCACCGTCTGGCGCCGGCCCGAGCCCGCCCATCGGATCTCCACCCGCCGGATCGCCGAGGCGTCGCCCAGCCCGATCTCCGCCTGGAGGCTGGAGGCGCCGAAGCTCCCTCCGCCGCCCACCGTGTGGTGGATCGTCCGCTCCCCGTCGGGGCCCTCCACCACCACCTCGATCCGGCTCCCGATGGCCGAACGGTTCGCCTCCCGCCCCTCCAGCCGGAGGACGATCCACCCGTGACCGTGGCCGGGGTTCTCGAAGAGGGCGTTCCTGTAGACGTCCCCCTCGTAGGCGCCGCCGAAGACGGCGTGGACGTCCTGGTCGCCGTCGCCGTCCACGTCGCCGAAGGAGACGGCGTGTCCCTTCCCCACGTGGCCCAGGCCAGCGGCGGAGGTGACCTCCCGGAACCGGCGTCCGCCGGGCGCCGAGGAATCGGCCACGTTCAGGAACGCCCGGGCCGGCGAGACTATCCGGAGGTCCGGCTCCCCGGTCCCCACGTAGACGTCGGGGAACCCGTCGCCGTCCAGGTCGCCGAAGTTGCTCCCCATGCTGTAGAGGACCCGGTGGAGGCCCACCTCGCGCGTCACGTCCCGGAAGGTCCCGTCCCCCCGGTTCCGGTAGAGCCGCGGGAAGGCGGCCTCGGGCTCCCGTCCCAGGTACTCGGCGGGGATGGCGTCCCGGCTCACCCAGTAGCCCGAGACGAAGATGTCCTCCCGGCCGTCGTTGTCGTAGTCGAAGAACCAGGTGGGGAAGCTCCGGCGCGGCTCGGCCACCCCCGCCTCCTCGCCCACCTCCCGGAAGGACCACGCCCCCTCCCCGTCGGGCCCCTCGTTCACGAAGAGCTGGTTCGCCTGGCCCAGCCTGGAGACGTAGAGGTCCGGGCGGCCGTCGCCGTCGACGTCCCCCCAGTCGGCGCCCTTCACGAACCCTTCGGAGACGAGACCCACCTCGCCGGCCACCTCCCGGAACCTCCAGCGCCCGTCGGGGCCGGGGCCCTCGTTGTGGAAGAGGAGCGACGGACCGGCGGTCCCCCGGGGGGACTCCACGCCCACGAAGAGGTCGAGCCGGCCGTCCCCGTCGTAGTCGGCCCACCGTCCCACCTGGGTGGACCGCGGCATCAGGAGTCCCGCCTCCTCGGTGACGTCGGCGAAGGTCCCGTCGCCGCGGTTCTCCAGGAGGGAGTTGGGATAGGCCCGGGGGAGCCACGCGCCCCGGAGCACCAGGACGTCCAGGTCTCCGTCGTTGTCGTAGTCCGCCTGGACCAGGTTCAGCCCGCCGGTGAGCCCCTCCAGCCCGGCCGCCCGGGTCCGCTCCAGGAAGGTCCCGTCCCCCGCGTTGCGGAAGTACCGGAGGGGGTCCTCCAGCCCCCGGGAGGAGACCATGAGATCCAGGAGCCCGTCGCCGTCCAGGTCGTCCAGGACGCCGCCGCCGGCGTGGCCCAGGACGTCCACCCCGACCTCCGGCGCCCGGTCCGTGAAGCGGCCCGCCTCCGCCTCGGGCCCGAACGCGGCGGGAGGGATCCGCCAGCGCGCCGCGGGCTCCCGGGGATACTCCCCCAGGGTCATGTGGGCGTAGTTCAGGAGCCAGCGGGCCAGGAGGTCGTCCGGGTGATCCTCCACGAAGGATCCGTAGCCCCCGGCCGCCCGCCGCGCCCCCTCCTCCTCCGGAAACCGCCCGTCCGGCGGGACCGGGAGGAGGCATCGGCGAGGGGCCCGGGCCCGGACGCAGTTGGCCTGGATCGCGCCGTGGAGGTGGGCCGCGGCCTCCAGGTCCCGGACCGTCCGGAGCGCTCCCTCGGGCGGGGGGCGGTCCGCCCCTTCGAGCTCCCGGCGGAGCTCCTCCAGGCGCCCGATGGCCTCGTCCAGGCGCCCCGCGTGGAGCAGCTCCTTCGCCAGGTTCACCCGCCGGGCCAGGCGGTCCCGGTAGCCCGACGGCTCCGGGCCCTCCCGGAGGGCGCGGGCGCGACGGAGGTTCAGGAAGACGTTCTCCCCCGGATCGGCGCTCCGCGCCATCTCCCCCAGGCGCTCGGCCATCCGGACCGTGCTCCCGGCGCGGGGGTCGTCCTCCCCTGAGCGGGCATCGTCGGAGGAGGCGGGTTCCCCGCAGGCCGGGAGTCCGGCCAGGAGGAGGACGAGGACCGCAGCGGCGGCCCGCGGAGAGGCGCTCACCCCTGCCGCCCCCACGGCGCCGGCCGGTCCCGGGCGTCCCAGCCGTCGGGATGGGCCCGGTAGCCGATCTCCCGATGGGACTCCGGCCGTCCGTAGTAGCCCATGAACGCCAGGGTCCGGAGCCCCCAGACCCCGCGCCGGACGGCCAGGATCGGCGCGTCCTGGAGGCGCGCCAGGAAGCTCCGGCGCCGGTCGGGCTCCAGGGCCCGGAGCCGGCGGCCGTATCGCACCAGGGGGAGCCAGTCCACGAGGCGAACGAACAGGAGGAGCTGGCGCCGGACCTCCGGGGGGCGATCGTCCAGCGCCCGCTCCACCACCCCGACCATCTCGTCCCACTCCGCCGGCGGCAGCCCGCCGGCCCCCGGGACGAAGGCTTCGGCCAGCGCGCGGAACTGGGCCTGCACCGGGGCCAGATGGCCGCGGTCTGCGGTCATGACGGACTCCGTGGTGGCGAGGCTCTCGACGGCGGTCTCCCCGCGCCCGGGATCGCCCGGCGGCCGGGACAGGGATCACCCGTGGAGTCTATCGTGGGCCCGGACGTCGAGCCACCGGACCCTGCCCCGGCGGGGAGGGTCCGGTGGGAGGGCCTCAGCCCTCCTGGAAGAGATGCACGTCCCGCTGCGGATAGGGGAACTCCAGGCCAGCGGCCTCGATCTCGCCCTTCAGCTCACGGGTGAGGTCCCGCTTCAGCGCCCAGTAGTCCTCGCTCCGGCACCAGGGGCGGACCACGAAGTTCACCGAGGAGCCGCCGAGCTCGTCCACCTGCACCAGGGGCTCGGGCTCCTCGAGGACCCGCTCGTCGCTGGCCAGGACCCGCCGGATCGTCTCCTCGGCCGCGTCCAGGTCGTCTCCGTAGCCCACGCCCACCACCAGGTCCACCCGTCGGGTGGGGTTCGCCGTGAAGTTGCTGATCTTCGCGCCGAAGATCTCGCCGTTGGGGATCAGGGTCTGGACCCCGCCCGGCGTGGTGAGCTCGGTGTACATGAGGCGGGTCTCCTCGACCTGGCCCATCGTATCCTCGACCTCGATGGTGTCGCCCACGGAGAAGGGCCGGAAGATCAGCAGCATCACGCCCGACGCCAGGTTGGAGAGGGTGCCCTGGAAGGCCAGCCCCACGGCCAGGCCCGCGGCGCCGAGGACGGCCACGAAGGAGGCCGTGGGGATCCCGAACAGCCCCAGCACGGCGATGACCACGAAGGTCATGGCCAGCCAGAAGACCGCGGCCGAGAGGAAGGGGATGGCCGCCCGGTCCAGGTTCGAGCGCTCCATCCCCCGGCGGGCGAGCTTCCGGAGCCATCCCGCGAGCATCCGGCCGATCACCAGGACCGCGATGGCCCCCAGCACCCGGCCGATCCACGGGCCCAGGGACGCGGTCATCGAATCCAGCAGGGCGGAGAGCTCGGCTCCTCCGTTCTCGGGCATCGGTGCCTCCTCTGGCGATTCACGTCGGGACGACGGGTTACGTGCGGGGCCGTCGTCGTGAGGCTGCGTCTCAGGACGGGACGTCCGGGATCAGGGGAAGAGGACCCCGACCGTCACCACGAGCTGGTCCGAACCGTCCACCGTGCCCCGGAGCTCCGCGTACGGCGTGAGGGGGCCGTCGGTGGCGAACTTCACCCCGCCCAGGACGTTGAGGCCGATCTCGGTGTCGGAGCCGCCGTTTCCCGGACCGCCGTCGAAGGAAGCGTGGGCCACGTTCAGGCCCCCTCCGGCGTAGGGGAAGACCGTGGTGGACCGTGCGTCGATGTTGTAGATGACGTTGCCGTTGATCTCCCAGAAGTCCACGTCGGACGCCGGGAAGTAGAGATCGAAGCTCCCCATGATCTCCCATCCCGGGTAGCCGCCCAGATCCCCGCTCACCCGGGCGCCCACCCCGATGTCGGTGTCGTCGGCGAAGTTGATCTGGGGACCGACGTGGAGCCCGCCGCCGGCGTCCTGGGCCTCCGCCGTGGCGGCGGTGCACGCCAGGAGCAGGCTCGCACCCGCGAGGGTGATGGCGACCCGCGCGACGGCGGAGCGGACGGGACCGGATCGGCACGTCTTCATCATCTCCTACCTCCCTGGAGCGTTGGATGGGCGCCGCCGGACACGACGGCCCTCGGCGGCCTCGGGCCTCGACTGCTGCCGTCTCGTGGACGATACCCGTCCGGGAGCCCGATGATCGCGGGACGCGAGCGACGGGACGTACTCACCGACGGCCCCACCCACAAAAAAAGAGGGACGGCCGGATGGCCGCCCCTCTCGGTCCAGCAGACGTGGTGGCGTCGGTCAGAGCCGACGCCGGCACCTCTTCCTCAGAAGAGGAAGCCTCCGGTCACCACGAACTGTCCGGTTCCGATGGTGGAGTACCGCCCCTCGACGAACGGGGAGATGCCTCCGTCGCCACCGAACTGGAACCCACCCAGGAGGTTCAGGCCGGTCTCGGTGTTCGAGGCCGAACCGCCCTGGAAGTCCACTTCCTGCCTGGCGTAGTTCAGGCCGGCACCGGCGTAGGGAGCGAGGGAGCTCTCCGTGTCGAAGGCGTAGGTGCCGTTCGCGTTGACCTCCCACCAGTCGAACCCGTCCGGGAAGAAGTAGTCGAAGCTCCCGGCGATGCCGAAGCCGTCAGCGCCCGGGATGTTGTAGTTGATCCGGGGACCCACCCCGACGGCCTCGATCTCCGTTCCGTAGCTCCCCTGGACGCCGAAGGAGACCTGGGCGTCGGCCGTGGCGGGAGCCGAGAAGAACGTGAGCGCGGCGGCGACGGCGACGGCCGTCCCGGCACCGAGCAACTTGCTGCCGAATCGATTCAGCATGCTTGGATTTCCTCCTTTTGAGGATTTTCACTGCGGATGGTCATCATCCGAGCAGAGATGTCGACCCCAAGATAACATGCCGGGCGGGCATCTCAAGCCCCCCGGGGCCGTCACGGTGCCCGGCGGGCCGGGACGTTCGCCCGATCGGAACCGGGAGGGAGGGCCGGCGATCGACCCCGGGAGGGGAGTTTCCCTCCCGAGTCCCCTCCCGTAGCTTGGCCGCTCTCGAAGCCCTGGAGGCTCCCCGCACATCACGCGGCGGGGAGATCTCCTCCGATACGAGGCCCCTTCCTTCCCGAGTTCCCAGCACAGGAGAGGCCAGAGCGTGGAGGAACCGTCCGCCGCCGGAGCCAGCCGGCCCCGATTCCGGGATGGGAACCCGGACCTGGCCCCCTTCCGGGAGGAGCTCGGCCGGCACCGCGACTCGGAGCTGGCCGTCTGCTGTCTGCTGGCGGTCCGCGCCGGCCAGCTCCGGGGCGGTGGATCCTGCCGGGTGGTCCTCGCCGGAGATCCGCCGACGGGCCCGGGCCCCAGCCCCGTCCGGGTACCGGTCCGGGACCCGGAGACCTCGGGGAGCAGCGAGGCCTGGCTCCTCCTCCCGGCGGCAGGAGACGAGACACCTCCGAGCCGCCTCGAGGAGCTGCGCTCCCTGGCCGAGGAGACCGCCATGGTCCTGGAGCGACACCGGCTGATCCGGGCCGCCGGACGGCTCCACCTGGACCTGCTGGAGGCCAACGCCTCGCTGGCCCACGACCTCCGGGGACATCTCCACTCCGCCCTCATGCGGATCGAGTCGCTGGAGCTGGAGCTGGGAGGGGACGGCGCCGACGCGGGAGAGGTCCGGAACCACCTGGACGGCATCCGGCACCTGCTCTGGGAGATGGAGGAGGACATCAGCGAGGGCCTGGAGCTCCCCGAGTCCACCGGAGCGACGGCACCGCGGACCGGGGGAGGAGAGCTCCAGGAGCTCCCGGTCCCGGAGCTCCTGCGCGAGGCCCGGGGAGAAGGAGGCGAGGACGCACCCGGAGAGGCGCTCCCGGAGCTTGAGATCGGCGGCGACCTGCCGCCGGTGCGGTCCGATCGCGTTCGTCTCCTGGGCGGCCTGAGGGAGCTCCTGGATCTGGCGACCCGCTCCCGCGACGCATCGGTGATCACCCTCTCCCGGGCCTCCGGCCCCGGGGTCCGGGTGAGCCTGTCCGTGGACCTCGGGCCGGCGCCGCCCGCCCGCGAGGGCGCCGAGGTGCGGGAGCGGGCCCCCGAACGACCCGAATTCCTCCCTCCGTCGCTGCGCCGTCTCGTCGAGGATCTCGGCGGCCGGTTGTGGATCGAAGCCGAGGGGGGAGGTCGGGCCGAGGTGGTGGCGATCCTGCCCGCGGAGAAAGGGTAGGCCGGCGGCTGACCCTCACCCGGCGGAGAGGGCGCGCTCCAGGGCCTCGGCCCGCACCGGCTTCGTCAGGTGCTCGTCGAAGCCGGCGTCCCGGGCGCGCTCCCGATCCACGTCGCTGCCGAAGCCCGTGAGGGCCACGAGACGGATCCCCTCGGTCTCCGACTCCCGGCGGAGGGCGACCGCCAGATCGTAGCCGTCCATCTCGCCGGGGAGGTCGATGTCGCACAGCACCACGTCGGGCTGCTGCTGGCGGGCCGACTCCAGGCCGGACGCCCCGTCGCCCGCCACGGAGACCCTGTGCCCCATGGCCGTGAGGAGCCGCGCCAGCAGGCGGCCGGCGTCCTCGTTGTCCTCCACGATCAGGATCCTCCGGTCGGGAGCCTCCCCGGCGGCGTCGGCGGGCGGCGCCGATTCCGCTGCGCCGGTCCCCGGCCCGGTGTCGCGGGAGAGGGGGAGCCGGAAGGAGAAGGTGGAGCCCCGGCCGGGTCCTTCGCTCGTGGCCTGCAGCGTACCCCCGTGGAGCTCCACGATCCGGCGGGCCACCGGCAGCCCCAGGCCCAGGCCGCCGTCCTCCGGCGATCCCGAGCTGGAGGACGAGCCGCGGTGGAACAGGTCGAACACCTTCTCCAGGTCCTCCTCCTCGAGGCCCACCCCCTCGTCCCGCACCGAGACGACGACGGCCTCGTCGTCCCGCTCCAGCAGAACCTCCACCCGTCCCCCCTCCGGGGTATGCGTACAGGCGTTCCGCACCAGGTTGCCGAGCACCTGCACCAGTCGGGTCCGGTCCCCGGTGAACGGCACGGGCTCGCCGGGGACCTGCGCATCGAGCTCCACGCCGGCCTCGGTGGCGATCCCCTCGTAGTCCTCCACGCACTCGGTGACCACGGCCGACAGGTCCAGCCGGTCCAGACGGAGGTCGAACTCGCCCGTGTTCATCCGGGCCGCGTCGCTCAGATCGTCGACCAGGTCGGCCAGATAGTCCACCTGCCGGTCCAGGACCTCCACGGCGTCCACGCCCCCGTCCGATGCCGACCGGGCCTCCCCCCGCTTGAGGAGCTCCACCGAGGTCCGGATGGTCCCCAGCGGATTCCTCAGCTCGTGGCCCAGCATGGTGAGGAACTCGTTCCGCCGCCGCTCGGCCACCTCCACCGCCTGCTCCGCCCGGATCCGCTCGGTGATGTCCCGGGCCGTCTGGGAGATCTCGGTCACCTCCCCCGTGGCGTCCCGTACCGGGGAATAGTTGACCGAGACGTGGACCCGCTCCCCGCCCCGCTTCAGCCGGACGGTCTCGGTGGGCGACGACCACTCGCCCCGGGCCACCCTCTCCACCGCCGACGCGAACTCCCGCTCCCGGTCCTCGGGCACGATCAGCGACACGTCGCGGCCCACCGCCTCCTCGGCGTCGTAGCCGAAGAGCCGCTCCGCCGCCTCGTTCCAGCTGGTGATGGCCCCGTCCAGGTCGTGGCCCACCACCGCGTCGTGCATGCCCTCCACGATGGCCCCCAGCCGGCTACGCTCCACCTCCAGCCGCTTGACGTCGGTGATGTCCACGAACGTGAGGACCACCCCGCTGATCACGTCGTCCACCGTCCGATAGGGGAAGATCCGGAGGGAGAACCACGCGTCCTCCTCCGGGACGTGGACCTCCCGCTCCACCGGCTCCAGGGTGTCCAGCACCCGCCGGGCCTCCTCCCGGATCCGGTCGCCCTCCCTGGCCATCCGGGAGGTGATGTCCTCCAGGGGCCGGCCGATGTCGCCCTCACGGAGCCGGAACAGCGCCGTGGCCGCCGGGGTGAAGCGCTTGAAGCGGAGCTCGTGGTCCAGGAAGACCGTCGCGATCTCGGTGCTGCGGAAGAGGTTCTCCAGGTCGGAGTGCGCCTCCTTGAGCTGCTCGACCTTCTGGTTGAGCTCCGCGTTCACCGTCTGGAGCTCCTCGTTGATCGACTGCGTCTCCTCCTGGGCGGTCTGGAGCTCCTCGTTGGACGATTGCAGCTCCTCGTTCATGGAGATGAGCTCCTCGTTGGCGACCCGGAGCTCCTCGTTCGAGCCCTCGAGCTCCCGAATGGTCGCCTGGAGCTGGGCCCGGGTGTCCGCGAGCTCCTGCTCGAGCTCCTCGACGATCTGGTCCCCGGTGGTCTCCCCCTCCAGCTCCAGGAGCTCCGCCCTCTCGGCGTCCAGCTCCTCCCCGGCGGTCATCCGGTCGGCCCGCTCCCGAAAGACCACCAGGTAGAGCTCCCCCTCCTCGCCGGCGGGGGCCAGTGAGCGAACGGTGAGATCCGTCTCCGTCCACCCGTCGGCGGCGTCGACGATCAGCCCGGTCCGCTGCACCGGCTCGCCCGACTCCCTCGCCTCGGCGAGCCCGCTCCGCAGGTGGTGCCGGAGGCCCGGCCTCGCCATGTCCACCAGGACGTCCCGTGGCCGACCCGGCGCCGGCTCCAGGTAGTCGCCGGTTCGCCCGTGGTAGTAGACGATCTCACCGTGCTCGTCGACGATCACGCACGGGGGGGTGAACTCGGCCAGGAGGATGCGCTCCAGCCGGTCCACGAAACCGTCGCCGTACCCCCTCCCGGTCGCCGAGCTCTCGTCGGACGCGACGGGTCGGCTCCCGGGGCCCGACCGATCCTCCATCCCGCCGAAGAGATGGACGGCCCGGCCGGAGGAGCGCATCGGCACCCGGCCGGCCACCTCCCGCCGCTGATAGACGCCGTGGCCCTTCTCGAGCTTCCGGAAGAGCTTCTCCCGGCCAGACACGCTCTCCGAGCTCCCCAGGAACAGGAATCCGCCCGGTCGGAGCGCGTAGTGGAAGTACGGCATCAGCCGGTCCTGCTCCTCGGACCTCAGATAGATGAGGAGGTTCCGGCACGACAGGAGATCGAGATCGGAGAACGGGGGATCCGTCAGGACGTCGTGGGGAGCGAAGATGCAGAGCTCCCGGATCTCGTCGACGATCCGGAGGGTGTTCTGCTCGGGACGGAAGTACCGGTCCAGGAGCGGCTCGGGCACCTCCTCGGCGATCCCCCGGGGGTAGGATCCGCGTCGGGCCACGACGAGGGCGTCCTCGTTCACGTCGGTGGCGAAGACCTTGATCTGGGGCCGCCGCGGGAGCTCTTCCATGGCACGGTGGATCAGGATGGCCAGCGAATACGCCTCCTGGCCCGTGCCGCAGCCCGTCACCCAGACCCTGACGGTATCCTCGGCCTCGCGGTCGGCGGCGAGCCGGGAGATCACCTCCCGGTCGAGGAATCGGAAGGATTCGGGATCGCGGAAGAAGCGGGTCACTCCGATGAGGGAGTCCTCGTACAGGGCCCTGACTTCGTCCTCGTCTTCCTGGAGGAGCTCCAGGTATTCATCCACGCCGTGGCACTGCCGGAGCTGGATCCTGCGGTCCAGCCGCCGGAGGATGGTCTGCGGCTTGTAGCGTGAGAAGTCCCGGCCGGTCTCTCTCCTGAGCAGCCGGGTGATGCGGTCGAAGACCACCTCGGGCTCGCCGTGCTCGCCGACCCCGGAGTTCCCCCCGCCCCTCCGCACTCGGCTGGCGTGCTCCGCCAGCCGGTCCGCCAGCTCCGCCGGGGGGAGGACGTCGGTGACGCGGCCCGCGCTGATCCCGTGCCGCGGCATGGAGTCGTAGCGGGCGGTGGCCGGGTCCTGGACCATGGTGAGCCCCCCCGCCTCGCGTACCCGGACGAGCCCCGCCGCGCCGTCCGAGCCCGCCCCCGAGAGGATGACGGCCACGGCCCGCTCGCCCTGGTCGTCGGCCAGGGACCGGAAGAGGCGATCCACCACCGTCGGGGTGCCCCGTCCCTCCGGTGGCTCCAGATGGAGCGTCCCCGAATCGATCGAGATCCACGCGTCCGGCGGGGTGACGTAGACGTGGTCCGGCTGGAGCCGGTCGCCTTCCATCACCTGATTCACCGGCATCTCGGTGTGGTGACCCAGGAGCTCGGGACCGATGGACTCGCGGCTCGGGTCGAGGTGCTGGGCGATGATGAACGCGACCCCGGTGTCGCTCGGGACGTGGTCCAGGAACTCCTGGAGGGCCTCCAGGCCGCCGGCCGAGGCACCGAGGGCCGCCACCAGGACCGGCTCCCCTCGTCGCTCCGAGTCGGTGGTCATCGGGTCCGTCCTCCCGTGCGATGGAAAGCCTCGTTCAGGTACAGCATCGGGTGGTCAGCTACGGGGTGGATCCCGATCGAAAGGCCTCGGGACATGGTCCGGGAGATGGTCGCCGAACCCCGAAAAAAATATTTTGGCTCCCCCCCGGAGACAACGGTCGGCGCGGCGGGAACGGCCGGCGGTGGCGACGTCCCGCGACGAGGCGCGGCGACGAGCGCCCGAGGTCGGCTCACGGGAGCTGGACCGAGAGCTCCACCGACGTCGACCAGGTGAGGCCGAGGCCCAACCCGAGGGCGATCCCGGAGGGGGCCGCCCAGCCCGCCACCAGCGTCGCCATTCCCACCGCGCACGTCAGGAAGATCCCCGCCGCGGCCGTGGCCACGGTCGCGCCCCAGGCGTGTCGGGCTCCCACGAGGGCGGTGGCGTGGACGCCGAGCGAAGCGGCCACGGCCAGGGGAACGGAGGGAAAGCCCGCCCGGGGCACCACGCCGTGGAGCGCGTGTCGGTCGAGCAGGTACGCGCCGACGCCGGTCCCGAGCATCCCGACGGCTCCTCGTGCCGCCGCCATCCAGCCCGAGCGCCACCGGGCACCCGCGGCCAGCACCACGGCCAGGACCACGAATCCCGGGACCACGAACGGCTGGAGCATGACCCGGGCGACCTGCACGGCCTCTTCCGTACGGGTGGCCGCCATCCACTCCAGCACCGGATAGTCGAGCCGGGCGATGCCCTGGACCTGCTCCACCTGGGCCAGGACGATCCCGCCCACCCCGACGCCCAACAGCAGGACCAGGAAGCCCAGGGTGAGGTTCAGCCCGCGGGCGATCCGGGGGTCGAACCGCTCCCCCATCCAGCGGAGCTGGGTGCCGAAGTGACGCCGGAGCCAGAGGACGGGAGCCCGGCGCCCCATCCACCGGGCCGCCGCCTCCACCCGATCCCGTCGCCGGGCGATCCAGAACGCCACCCACCGGATCGCCAGCCCCAGGAGGACCAGGACCAGGACGAGGAACGCAGCGGGTCCGGCCATGTCCTGCAGCATCCTCCACGACTCGCCCAGGACGTACCCGCCCAGCACCCATCCCACGGCCCACACCACCGCCGTGGGTACGCCGTAGGCGAGATAGCGCCGGAACGGCATCCCCGAGGCACCGGCGAGGAAGGGCACGAAGATCCGGACGTACGACACGAACTGTCCCAGCACCACGGCCCACTCGCCACGACGGGCGAGGAAGTCGCGCGAGCCGTCGATGGATCTCCCCAGGAACCGCTGGAGCGGCGGCCAGTCGAGCAGCCGCCCCCACCGCCGGCCCAGCCAGTAACCGGTGACGTTCCCGGTGACCGTGCCCACCGCCGCGGCGACGGCCACCCCCGTCAGCGCGACCTGCCCCCGCGTGGCCAGCGCGCCGCCCACCGCCATGGCGATCTCCCCGGGCGTGACGAGTCCCAGGAAGAACGCGGCCTCGGCCCACGTGAAGAAGCCCACCAGCCCCCAGACCACGGGGCCGCTCAGTCCGAGGAAGAACTCGATCGCCTGTTGGGTGAGCTGTTCCAAGGGCGGCGGAGGTGGAGGTCGGGGCTCGGGCTGGAGGCGCCGGGCGGATCATCCGAACGATTCGGGACGTCCCAGGTCCATCATGTATCCAAACCTGGCGGAGCACACTAGCCCCTGCCAGGCCCTCCCCATCTCCGCCAGGTTCAGTGCCGCTGAGGCGGGGACACGCGTTCCCGAGTCGACGACAGATCCCCCTGGCCACCCGATCTTGTCCACCGTAGCAAACCGGGATCGAAGAGCGGCCGCCCGGACCCGATTGAAACCATTCGGCGGCCGGCCGCGTCAGATCTTGTGAGGACCGGATCGAGAGCGATCCGCGGTGCGACCCGAACCGGCAGGCAACGATGCAAGACCACACCGAAGTAGAAGCCTCCCCTCGGGCACGAGCGGCGGGAGACCGGCCGGAACCTTCCGGCCACCGGAACAGGAAGTTCACACGGAGACAGGAGAAGAGGACCATGTTCGGACATCATTGGACCCAGACCAGGTGGACCAAGCGGAACAAGCCGCGCCAGATCTTCCGGCGTCTGATCTGAGACCGGGAGTGCACACGAAGACAGGGTTCCTCGCCGTCGTCCTGGGGCTCCACCTCCTGGCCTCCCCGGCTGCGGCTCCCGGGCAGGATCTCCCGGGCCCGGCCGCGGCGGCACCGGAGAACGGTGAGCGCGGTGGCCCGGCCACGGACCGTCGCCTGCAGGCGGTCCGGACCTCCTCGCCGCCGGACGTGGACGGGGACCTGCGCGACGAGGCGTGGGGCGCCGCGGAGGTGGCGACGGATTTCATCCAGTTCGACCCCGAGCACGGGGCGGAGCCGAGCCAGCGAACCGAGGTTCGGATCCTCTATACCTCCGACGCCGTCTACGTGGGCGCCCGGATGTTCGACACCGCGCCGGAGGCGATCATCGCCCGGCTCTCCCGTCGGGACGAGCCGGTCACGGCCGACCGGTTCGCCGTCGCCTTCGACAGCTACGGGGACAACCGGACGGGCTTCGTCTTCATGGTCACGGCGGCCGGCGTCCAGAGCGACGCGCTGCTGTTCGACGACACCCGCGAGGACGGCAACTGGGACGCGGTTTGGGCGTCGGCCACCGCCATCGATTCGGCGGGCTGGACGGCCGAGCTCCGGATCCCTCTGTCCCAGCTCCGGTTCTCCCGCCTGGCGGACGCGGCCCGCGGGGACACCTGGGGCGTGAACTTCCAGCGGGAGATCGCGCGACTCGACGAGCGGGATCAGTGGGCGCCCTTCCCCGCGGACATGTCCCGGATGGTCTCTGCCTTCGGCTCCCTCACGGACCTCCGGGATCTGTCCCAACCGAAGAACCTGGAGATCCGACCCTACACGGTCCTCCAGGTCGACCGGGCGCCGGTGGACGCGGAAAACCCCTTCCGGGGTTCGGCGGAGCTCGGCGGCTCGCTCGGCGGCAGCCTGAGCTACGGGATCACGCCGAACCTGACTCTCAACGCCACCGTGAATCCGGACTTCGGCCAGGTGGAGGCCGATCCCTCGGTGGTGAACCTCTCGGCCTTCGAGACGTTCTTCCCGGAGAAGCGGCCCTTCTTCACCGAGGGCACGGACATCTTCCAGCTCAGCAGCCTCGGCGGCCAGGAGCGGCTCTTCTATTCGCGGCGGATCGGCCGGCGGCCCCACGGCCGGGCGCCCCGGGAGGCCGCGTACTCGGAGGGTCCGACGTCCACGACCATCCTGGGGGCGGCCAAGCTCACGGGGCGGACCTCCGACGGGTGGACCCTCGGGGTGCTGAACGCGCTCACGGCCGAGGAGACGACACGGTACCTGGTTCCGGGGAGCGAGGGCGAGGTCGGGAGCGCGACCACCGAGCCGCTCACCAACTACGGCGTGGCCCGCCTCAAGAAGGACTTCCGGGGCGGTGAGAGCTCGGTGGGGGGCATCCTCACCTCCACGATCCGGGACGTGGAGGCCGGGGGTCCCATGGGGCACCTCCCCGGCGGTGCCTGGACCGGAGGGCTGGACGTCCGCCACCGGTTCCCGGGAGGAGAGTGGGAGGTCCGGAGCCACCTGCTGGGGAGCCACGTGACCGGGAGCGAGGAGGCCATCGTCCGGCTCCAGCGAAACCCCACCCACAACTACCAGCGGCCGGACGCCGACCACCTCACCTTCGATCCCGACCGGACGTCCCTCACGGGCGGCGAAGCCGCCGTGGAGCTCCGGAACGTGAGGGGCAACTGGCAGGGCCGGCTGTTCGGCCAGCTCCGGACCCCCGGGTTCGACGTGAACGACCTCGGCTTCCAGTCCGACGCCGACGAGATGGCCGTGATCGGATCCCTGAACTACAGGAGCCTCGGCCCGACGGGCGGCTTCCGCGACTGGAACGCCAACATCACCGGAGTCCAGGCCTGGACCTTCGGCGGACAGCGGACGGCCAACGTCGTCGCGCTGAACACGAACGCCCAGTTCAACAACTACTGGCAGGCCTTCGCCGCGAGCCAGTTCCTCGGTACCCGGTTCGAGACGGCCGAGCTGCGAGGGGGCCCGGCCCTGCGCCAGCCGCTCCAGGTGGGCGGGATCGTCGGCGTGATGACGGACCCGCGCCAGACGGTGCAGTTCGGGCTGCACGTGAACCGGGAGGAGGTGCTGGACACCGACGGCGGACGGGTCGCCATCCAACCGCGCATCCGCTACCAGCCGTCCAACGCGGTCCAGCTCACGCTCCAGCCGGGCATGACCTGGAACCGGGACGAATCGCAGTACGTGGCCACGGCGCGGGACTCCGACGGCGCGACGCACTACGTCATGGGGGATCTGCGCCAGCGAACCGCCTCCCTCACCGCACGGCTGCACTACATCTTCGGCCCGGACCTCTCGCTGCAGCTCTACGCCCAGCCGTTCATCAGCGCGGGCGAGTACATCGGGTTCAGCGAAGTGCAGGACCCGCACGCGGGAGACGTCGGGGAGCGGTTCCGGGCGTACGCCGACGGGGAGATCACGGCCGGGGACGGCCGCTACTCGGTGGACCGGGACGGCGACGGCGCCGCGGAGTACACGTTCCGGAACCCCGACTTCAACATCCGCCAGCTCCGCTCCAACGTGGTGCTCCGGTGGGAGTACATGCCCGGCTCACGGCTCTTCCTGGTCTGGAGCCAGGACCGGTCGGGCTTCGCTCCGGACGGCCGCTTCCGGCTCGGGAACGACCTGGACGGGCTCTTCGGGGCGCCGAGCCGGGACGTCTTCCTGGTCAAGGTCGAGCACTGGCTGGGGCTGTGAGCGGACCCGCTCGGAGAAGGAAGCTCGCCCTACACTCTCTTAAACTACCGTCCAAGGGATCTGCCATATGAACCGGCCAGATCACAGCTCCCTCCTGATTACGGGCGGACACTTCAACCTGTCCCGGGAGGAGGGAAAGATCTGGCCGGAAGCCACGTGTCGGGAGCGGTTCAGCGGGTAGAGGCAGATCCGGCCAGAGAAGAAAGCGTATTTTATTCCATCTTGCGCGTATACCGCGCGACCTTACTCCGTCCGGGAGTCAGGTTGCCTTTCCTTCGGGCCCGCCTTCCCACGGACCCGCCTCCCCGTTTACCGCAGGAATGTTCAAGCGAACGGTGGCTTCTAGCCTTCTGTTGCCGATACTCCCCCCTGGCTGCGGCGGCCGAGCAGACACTGCCCGTCCAGAACGCCGAGCTCCAGGTCACCGCCTTCGAGGACTACCGGGAGCCGGTCAGACACCTCGAAGACGCGAGTTGCGCGTCCTCCCAAGGAAGCGCGCGCGGCCGCCTGGCGGCCGCGGGGCGAGGAGGGACCGACGATCGGCGCACACGTGTTCGCCGAGGCGGGTGCGGACGGCAGGGTTCCGGGTCCGCTGTTCCAGGCGATGGCGGGCACGCCGGTTTGGGTGACCCTGGGAAACACGCTCTGCGACACGCTGCTCGTCTGCGGATTTCGGGGCCGGGGCCAGGAGCTCCCTCCCGGGGTGTCGCCGGGAGCCACGCTCGATGGCCTGGCGTTCCTCAGCGACTCAGCCGTGGTCGCGCCGGGCGCCACGGCCGAGGTGCGCTTCACACCCGCCGCGCCGGGCAGCTACTTCTATTTCGGCAAGACAATGGAGGAGGGCTGGAGCGCGAAGGCCCCCGACCGGGCGCTCGTAGGCCTCCTGGTCGTGGCCGCCCCGGGGGGGCACCGGATCCGGTGGAGGGAATCCTCCTGATCAGCCACTGGGCGGACCGCGAGGTCTCCGAAACCTGGTTGCCGGCAGCCCAGTTCCTGATCAGCGGCCGCGCGTGGCCGCACACGAGAGCGGTGGTCGCCTACGCGCAGGATGACATCGTGCGCTGGCGCGTGATCAACCAGAGCGGCGCGTTTCACCCCATGCACCTGCACGGCTTCTTCTTCCAGGTGGACAAGCTTTCCAGTCAGACGGGAGGATCGCTGCTGGACGATCCGGTGGAACGCCCCCTCGCCGTCACGTGGACGCTCCAGCCGACCACCGCGATGCGCGTGTCATGGGTCGCGGGCGAGCCCGGAAACTGGACCTTCCACTGCCACCTGATGCGGTGCATGTCGTGGATCCAGCGGCCCACGTTCGGCGACGACGGCCCCTCTCCGGGGCTGCGGGGCGAGGAGGACCACCATGCCCATAGCCCACCCGAGGACGCCGGCCTGATGGGCGGCCAGGTGGTGGGTGTCACGGTGCTTCCGGAGAAGGGGTACGAGCCGCGGGCCGAGGTGCCGCGCAACAGGCTTCGGCTCCACATCGGCAGGCGCACGGCGTATTCGGGGAGGAGCCGTCCTACGGCTTCGTCCTCCAGGAAGGCCCCGAGCCGCCGGCCGCCGATTCCGTCCGTTTCCCCGGGAGCCCTATCGTGCTCACCCGGGGCGAGCCGGCTGAAATCGTGGTCCACAACCGGGCAGACGTCCCGCTGGGCGTGCACTGGCACGGGCTCGAGCTGGAGAGCTGGGCCGACGGCGTCCCCGGCTGGAGCGGGATGCCGGGGGCCAGAAGCCCGGCGGTGGCTCCGGGCGACTCGTTCGTGGTGCGGATGACCCCTCCGCGTGCCGGGAGCTTCATGTACCACGTGCACAGCGAGCCCGGCCATCTGCTCGCGCAGGGGCTCCACGGGCCGTTCCTGGTCCTGGAGCCGGGCCAGGCGTGGGATCCCGAGACGGACCGGCTCTTCCTGCTGAGCTCGCTGGGCGCCGGGGAAGATCCCCCTCCGGCCCTCAACGGGAGGTTGCATCCCGAACCCATCCCATGGAGTTCCGCGCCGGCACGACGTACCGGCTGCGCTTCATGCACATCAGCCCGGACGACAGGAAGCGGATCTCCCTCCTCGCCGGCGGCGAGCCCGTCCAGTGGCGGTTCGTGGCGAGGGACGGCGCCGACCTGCCATCCTCGCAGGTGCAGACGCTTCCCGCCGACCTGCCCTCGGTCGACGTCGGCACCAGCTTCGACGTCCTCTGGACGCCCCAGGATCCCGGCGAGCTGACATTCGAGATCGTCACCACGTTCGACGGAGGCCTGGCGGCGTTCCCACGAGAGGCGCCGCCGTCCCACACAATGGAGGTCCCGGTCAGGGTGCAATGAGGGGGTGCTGCTCCAGGGACGACGCCTGAGATCCGCAGGGGTCCAAGCCCGCCGACGATCAGCGGGTGATGGCAATCAGTGCCGGGGGCGGGATTCGAACCCGCACGTGCCGAAGCCCAGGGAATTTTAAGTCGAAACATACGGGTTTAGTCAGCGTGGTTGAGCGACGTTTAGCCGCATAACTCCCGCACAGACACCCGTTGGGCCGAGCCCTTGAACCGCCCGTTTCAACGCTGCAGGTGGCTGAGTCACGTCACAATCATGACACAGTCGTCAGCGGTACGGGAGCGTCGCCGCCTCCCCGGCGGATGCGGTCACCGCTGCCCGGAGCAGTGAGTCGGGGTCCAGCACCCCGTGGTAGCCGTGCCAGTGCACCCGAGCCGGCGGGACGAGGACGGCCGGAGGGGCTCCCCCAGATGGCTCAGCACGTCCCGGATGGAGAACGGATGATCGGTGAGACATCGGACCGGCGAAGAGCCTAGAAGCTTACCGATCATCCTTCTCCCCCACTGGAAGGGTCCCCGGTGTCTGAGGCTCCAACGCATCGCCTCTGCACGAAATAGACGACCGTCCATTCCCCACCCCAACGACGGAGCGTCTCGGTATATCGAAAGCTGTCCTGCTCCTTGTCGGACATGTTCGATCTGATCAGTTCGCTCCCCCAGGGAAGCTCAGCAAGCTCTTTCGGATTATCAATATTGATCGTCGGAAGTCTGAATACGGTAGGATCCCCCATACTCTCGCTACTGAGGCTCGTTATGAGATTCAGTATGTCCTTCAATACGTTTACTGCGTCCTTTGCCAGCGCACTAAAGCCCGATGCCGCCGGTGCACTGATCAACCCCAATTCCACCGCCTGTTCGACAGCCTGATCCAATAGGGATTGGAGGCTGTCCCAGTCCTTTTCGAAGAACTGAACGAGACATTTGAGTTCGATCGAACAGCCTCTCTCATCGAACGGTGTGACCGTGGCCACCCGGATCCTACTACCCGAAGGTGCCTTCTCCCCCTTGCCAAGCTCCCAGCTACCATCCTCCGGCCAGCCCTTTCTTCCTCCAGGGGGATAACTCAGCCTAGTTCCCTCTGCAATGGCAGCGAAGGAAACGTCGTCCGTTTCAAAGAAGCCGCCAAAAACTCTCTCGGGCATACCGCTCCCGGAAGTCGTAGGTTTTTCGACCGTAATGCTTTCGACGAACACCGAGAGTGATTTGCATCTGCACATTCTTACGCTCCTTAGAGTGCCGTGACAGAGACTGTAATGCGCGCGGCTGATACCGATGACATCGTCGTCGGATTGTGTCGACGGCTTCCACCGGCTCGCCTGGAGGCCCGGAACAAAACGCAGTCCAATTCTGTTAACTTTAATTTAGGACGAGTGGGCTGCTTGTCTACCCCTCTGGCAACGGCAGGACGTTCCGGCTCTGCCTTCCGAGGCGAGCATGTGGGCCCCGAGAGGAAGAGGACAGACGGCCGGGGGAAGGTTAGTCGTCCGGTCCTCCCGTCGGTCAAGTTGGAGGCACGCTCGCGAGTAATGGGATCGATACCGCCCCCACCCCGCTGCCGGCACCGATCAGAGGAATAGGAATTCCAAGCGTCCTCCCGCCTACCAGGAAGGCGCGCCGACCGGCTCTACAACGCAGAACGGCGTGGATTTGCTCGGCAAGGGGAACGGAGGGTCGAGGGTGATGGATTACGAATCCACTGCGCCCTTCAGGACCCCTATGGTTTTAGGGAATTCCAAGTCAGTGTGACGTGATTGTGACGCGGAATCGAGTGGCATCGGCCTCTTGAACCTTGCAGCTTGCTTCGCCGAACAACCCGCTCATCGGAGAATCCTTCAAAAGTTAGCTTTCCTTCCACATTACTCACCGGCACACAAGAGCCCGATTCCCCCCAAGCGGGGGAGGTCTTCTGATTCATATGAACCTAGGGCCGGAGCTTGAGGGCACCATCAAATGGAATCTCCTCGTAGTCTACTAACGGGTGAGAGGGGATTCGAACCCGCACGGGCCGATGCCGAGAGGCTTTTAAATCGAAACATCCAGCTCCAGACAGCATGGTTGAGCGACGTTTAGCCGCATAACTCCCGCACAGACACCCGTTGGGCCGAACCGTCGAACGGCCCGCTTCAACGCTGCATGTGGCTGAGTCACCTCACAATCGTGACACACTCGAGAGGGATGATCCGAGACGGACTGCTTACCTCCTGATGTGCTGTTTCCGTTCGTCCTCACCACGATCATCATCTTCTTCTCCTTCCTCGTCGACCTTCTCTCCTCGGTAGGATTTTCGCGCCTAGGCTTCTAGTAAGCAGAATTTGTGATGAGCTATATGGAAACGAAAAGGCCCTTACTGTTGATATATAGCTCACCAAGCTTGTATCATTTGATGAGTAAAAGGTAAACGATCGAGTGTTAAACGTTTACCTATAACTCATCGGAGACGTGCGATCCGTTGAGCTATAACTCACCCAAAATGGGATTCACACCATGTCAAAGAACCGCTTCGACAAACTTCGCCGTCGCCAACTAGACGACCTCTTCGAACAACTAGAACCCCTGCGTTCAGTAGACCGCCCACGCGACGGATGGCTCAAAGCAATCCGGACAGCACTCGGGATGACAACGGCCCAAGCAGCCGATCGAGTTGGCGTCACAAAAGGGATGATCTCTCGCTACGAGAAAGCCGAACGAGAGGACTCCATAACACTGGGAACACTGAAACGGGTCTCAGAAGCACTCGGCTGTCAGGTTGTCTATGCAATACTACCGAGAAGACCCATCAGTGAGCTCCGGCGTGAGCGGGCCCGCCAGGTCGCTCGAAGACGTGTCGAGTCAGTCCACAACTCAATGGAGTTGGAGGATCAGGCTATCTCGGAAAACGAAAAGCAACATCAAATCAACGAGCTCACGGAGGAGCTGCTCAACGAGTGGCCAAGAGAAATCTGGTCCGAACCGTGAGCTACAAGCTTCCGAAAGGGGCAACACCAATCACGGAAGAAGAGCGGGATCAGCTCATTCCCGGCCACATCACGACCCGCGAACAACTCAACGAATGGGAACACACCAACATACAGGCAGCCGAAAACTGGGCCTTCCGACGCAAGAAGAGGGAGATTTTGACAATCCAATATCTGCGTCAGCTCCACAAACGAATGTTTGATAAGACATGGGAGTGGGCGGGTGAATTCCGAACCATGGAAAGAAACATCGGAGTCCCGCCGAATCAGATAGCTGTCGGTGTGAGAAACACCTGCGATGACACGGAATACTGGATCAGCAATAAAAGCTTTTCGCTATCGGAAATAGCTGTCCGCTTCCATCATAGACTCGTTTCAATCCATCCTTTTCCGAATGGGAATGGACGGCACGCTCGCTTATCCGCTGACCTACTTCTCCATGAGCATAATCTGCCGAGATTACCTTGGGGGGGGCGGTCCCTTGATCATCAAAGCAATCGACGAAGCAAATATATCGACGCACTACGAGCAGCCGATGATGGAGATTTCGGGCCGCTCCTCAAATGGATCGGGATCGAGTAAGGGAACAAGGGTTGGCGAGAGTGGTTCTCTGTTTATCTGTGAGAAGGTTGGACTCCGGAGATACGGTGGCTGGAAAGTAAATCTGATCAGGGAGCCAATAATTGCCCGGATTGATAATTGGGGGCGGTGGCCGGTCATCCTCGTATGGATGTTCGCCACGGTGGTTAGCTTCCCCCTAGTCGCCCTCGCATTCGAGTTGGAGAGTAGTGGTGCGGAGTTGGCCGCCGGGGTAGCCGTGTTCGGCCTTTTGATGCTTCTAGCCGGCGCGATGGTGGTCACGTGGAGGCGGTTAACGGGCGGAAAGGAGGAAGAGTAACTTCGTAACGTCCGCCCAATAAGTCTGCGCCGAGCCGGTGAAGGAAGCTACCATGCCCAAACGCCCATGTAATTGGGAATCATCCGACGGCGAATACAAGTGCACACCAATGCGTGCGACCAGGGGAGATCACTCCAGTTGGAATGCTTGCATCTTTCACCTCACGCCAGATCAGAAGAACGACGCGGACCATCCGGGTCTGGTCAGATCCTTCAAGGATGAGTTCGCTGGTCTTCTTGATGCTGGCGAGACGAATTGTCGAGGCATCCGGTTCCCGCCCGGTATCGACATGTCGCAGTTTGATTGCGTCGACGGCGAGCCGCGTATGCATCCGGAGGAGTACTACGAGGCAACCGAGGGGGATCTTCTTGACGGCGCCGATACCCCGGCGCTGGATTTCCGAGAAGCTGAGTTTCAGGAAGCAGATTTTTCAGGAGCAGTGTTACCAAGTGAATGCGACTTCTCGAAGGCTACCTTCGAGAGATGTGACTTTGAAGCCGTGGTTATCGGAGCTGAAGGGGTTATCGTCTACTTGCACGAGATTACCCCCAAAACGTTTTCGTCTGTGGGCCGCCTTGTGCTTGCGTGATAGGTCAATGATTCCTATTCGAAGGTGGGAGTAGTATCCTACGATACTAGGGGCCAATGCCGACCTCCGACGAATGGAAGAGTTTGATCCGTGAAGCACCGGAGCCTGAGGTACTTACCCCGCACACGTATCTAAATGACCGAAAAGAAAGAAGTCGCGCGAGTCCATTTAAAGTGGCGACCGACGAGGGCGACTATTATGTGAAAGGTCGGTTGTCAAATCTTTCACACGGAAAAGAGCTCTCAATTGACCAGATTGCTGGGTACCTAGGTTACCAAATGTCAGCTCCGGTGGCTCCAGTGGCTCTTATGGAGTTGCCGGAAGAGTTTTTTGAAAATGAGCAGGACTTAGAAGATGTGTGTCCGGGTGTCGCGCATGCCACGGAAGCCATCCCAGGGTGCACGAATAAACATAAAAACGTTGCACATCTAAATGCAGGGGATAATAGAAACAGGTTTTCCAAGCTAGCAGTCTTCTTCGGCTGGATCTTCCCTCATGATGCACAGGTGATCTATAAGAAGCAGGAACCGCAATTAGTTTTCTCCGTTGATCACGGACTTTTCTTGCCTCCGCCGGGGACGGGGTGGAGCAAGCAATCACTTCAGCAGCACACGGATTCGCCTACTCCTTGGGAGAATTTTGTAAACGGAGCCCAGCTCTCCCAGTCTGATGAGAGTCAGGCGGCGCGGGCATTGCAAAGGATAAGTGATTCCATGATTGCGGAGGCTGTGTCACGGCCTCACGAAAGCTGGAACATAACAGAAGATGAACGGGTTGCAGTTGCTCGCTTTTTGGCTAATCGGCGCGATGAGCTGGTCAGCACTCTAACTCAGGGAGATGGCGACGATGACTAGTCACTACAGCGTCGTACAGTATGCGCCGGATCCCGCAGCCGATGAGAGAATCAACATTGGTGTCCTAGCATATTCAGGCGACGATGTTGAGGCACACTTTCTGAGTAACTGGCGACGGGTTCAGTCGTTCGGAGGCGAAAAGGTTGGCTTTCTCAAGACGCTGGCCAGAGAGATCCTAGAGGCCGTCGAAGACCAGGGATCCTTGCCGGGTGTCGGTAGCGATCGAATCACCGAGGATGATATTCGCGATATGGCGGATAAGTGGTCGTATGCGATTCGCGTGACTCCCCCTCGGGTGTCAACGAAGGAGCCATCGGAGTTAGTGGAATATATTTCTGACCGATTTTTGGTGGAGAGGGAAAAGCGCAATCAACCCCGGACGCGAAGGACCGCCGCGAGTACTGTCGCCAAGGGGGTGAAGAGGGCCTTGATCGATCAAGTAGGGGAAATCGCTAAGGAGATTACCCACAGAAATGCTCATGTGACCGGAGATGTTGAGTCTCACCCCTTTGATGTGGTCGTGGAAAACGGGACCCCCCTGCTGACTGGACATGGGTTTTCATTTGAGCCAAGGGAAACCAAGCGACTGGAAACGAACTTTGAAGCGATTCTGTACCGAATCGAGGATGTAAGAAACGTAAACGAAGAGATTCCGATTGGACTACTGGCACTGCCTCCGGACCGAGAGTCTGAGTTATGGGCAAGGGCGAAGAAGGTAATTCCAGACCATGGAGCAGACATCGTTCTTGAAAACGATCTGGAGGACTGGGCGAGTGAAAAGGCGGAAGAGGTCGCGGAACACCTTCCTCTTGTAGCCTCACAGTGACAGCCACAGTGACAACCCCCCCGCACGCTGAGGGGGTGCAGTAGGCGCGGGGCTCCTCTAAAACCCGCACACCTGGGCGGTCGCGGGCGGTGGGCTACGGTCGGCTTACGCTTTTGGAGCTGTCGGTCGCGGTACTGGACTCTTATCCGTGTGGCTTCTCGTCGGGCGCGGGAGCTGCTGAACTAGGAGCAACAGGCCGCTGCCTAGCGTAGAGCCACTGCTGGATGTCCTCCGGCTAGATGATGTGTCCGCCCACAGTCTCCTCAAGGTAAGGGTTGCTGGAGGGTAGCGGGGCGGATCAACGGGCCATCAAGCGCCTTCCGGCGGCTGATCTTTCACCATGGTGCTATCATCCCATGTGTGGCTCTTATGGTCGTAGCCCATCTGCAAGAGTTCGGTGCAAACACCAATGAGCCACACAATGCCGTTTCCCGTCACCCCCATCTCTTCCGGGAGGGTGACATGGTCAACAGACCGTGCAGCCGATTCGATCTCTCGGCAGGTATCAGGGTCAATAAGCGAGAGGTCGGTAATGTCGCCGGCCTCCTCTTCGAGGAAGTCGAAGAGCCTTCCAGCCGCGAGTGCCGCTTGCACGCGCCCAATACTGATCTCGTCCTTCTGGTCAACGATCCGAAGGAGATTGAAAATCAGAGCTGTAACTTGGGTGAATCGCACGGCTCCCTCCCGGTAGTAGGATCCTCAGTCTCGGACACCTGAAAAATAACGGGTGCCCGAGCTTTACCAGTTTCATTCGTTCCCATTTCCGTTCCCATTCCCGGGAGTTGGCGGGTATTCACGGAGAACCTAAAGTCTGTAACCCCTTGTCAACCAACAAGTGCCGGGGGCGGGATTCGAACCCGCACGGGCCGAAGCCCAGGGGATTTTAAGTCCCCAGTGTCTGCCAATTCCACCACCCCGGCCAACAGGCGAAGATCTGGCGGAGGCGCACCCCCGCCCCCGGCGCCGCGCGCCCCGGTGGGTGCTACCCTCCGGATTCCCCCCGGAGCCGGTGCCACGGACGGTCGTCCACCTCCGGTGCGTGCTCGGCCGCCCACTCCTGCACGTGGCGCAGGTTCTCCCGATAGGGCCCCCGCCACGCCTCGGGCATGTTCGAGCGGAAGTGGTCGGCGTCCATGATCCGCTCGCCCTCGCCCCTCTCCATGCGTTCGATCTCGCCCATGAAGAAGGTGCTCGCCCCGGCGTCCATGACGTTCACCACCCGGCAGGCCATCCACGCCACCGACCGCGGCAGGACGGGGAGGCCGCCCTCGATCTCCCGGACCTCCAGACCCTTGAACTTGTCGTCCACCTCCCGCCCGGAGGCGAAGCCCAGGGCATGGATCTCCTCCCACTGCTCCCGGGACAGCAGGTGGAGGACGTAGCGGCCGGTCTCCACCAGGAACTCGTGGGTCAGGTGCTCCTTGAACACGTAGTGGGCCACCCGCTGCCGGCCCGGCACCAGCGACGCCCGGATTGCGCTGTTGGCGACCATCCCGTTCCGCTCCGCCCCGCGTCGGACCGTGACCGCCACCAGGGGGGAGCTCAGGTTCCGGAGGATCCGGTAGCTCTCTTCAGGGTCCACGTCCCGTTCCTTCCCCTTCCCCGCACCAGTGGCCAGCCGTCCTGCGGAGACTCAAGATGGCGAGCGGCGAGATCCCACGACACCCCGGGCGGAGGGCACCGGGAGCTTGAGCCGGAGACGGCCGGGAGCGAGCTTCCCGGATCATGACTCGAACCGCACGAAACCGGCTCCTGATCGGCGTCTCGGTGGTCCTGGCCGCCCTGTTCTCCCTGCTGGGACTCTGGCAGCTGGACCGCCATCGAGGCGCCCGGGCCGACGCCGAATCGCGTCGGAGCCGGATCCTGGCCCCTTCCGTGGAGGTGGAGGCCGGTTCCCTCCCGGCCGCCACCGATCTCCTCTGGCGCCGCGTCGTCCTCCGGGGACGGCTGGACCACGACGCCACGGTGGTCCTACGGGGACGCGGGCTCCAGGGCACCCCTGGCGTGCACGTGGTGACGCCGCTGGTCCGGACCTCGGGGCCCGACGTCCTCGTGGTCCGGGGATGGATGCCGGCCGCCGACGGGGTCCGCGCGCCCCTCTCCCGGGCCATCCCCCCCGGACCTTCGGCCGAGGAGACCATCCGGGGGCTGGCCCTGCCCGGCGCGGACTCGACGGGGGACCTCCGCCGCACGATGGTGGACGAGGGCCGTCGGCTGGTGGTCGCCCGGCTGGCCCCGGGGGTGCTGGCCGACTCCCTGGATCGGGAGCTCGCTCCCTTCTACGTGCGCCGCCTCACGGAGCGGGCCTTCGAGGATCCGTCGGCGCCCGGTCACGTCGGGTGGGGAGGACGGCCTCCCTCCGAGACGGACGATTCCCTGCCGGTGGCCCTGGGAGCCCCCGAGATCGACGCCGGGCCCCACCTGAGCTACGCCATCCAGTGGTTCGCCTTCGCCGCCATCGCCCTGGTGGGAACCACCGCCTATCTCCTGACCCGCGGCCGGGAGGCATGACGGGCGCCTCCCGCCGGTGAGATCCGGCGATTCCCGTTGCAGGCGGCCGCGGCGGACGGCTATTTTCATCGGCCGGAGACGGCCCGACCGACCGGGCCGATGCCCCGCCCCGGCACGGACCCGGCTCCCCGACGCGAGGGAGGTCCGGGACCGCCCCGCCGCCGGAGCCCCCACGTCGGGGCCCGCACGCCGGGATCCGAAGCGATCGAGAGCACGACAGCGCCATAGAGGAGGAGACCAGCATGTCCGAGGACGGGAAGCTCATCGACTACGGTGCCGCCGACGGCGTCGCCACCATCACCATGCAGGACCCGCCGGCCAACACCTACACCCACGAGATGATGCGCCAGATGGACGAGGCGATCCTGAAGGCGCGCTTCGACGAGGAGGTCCACGCGGTGGTGGTCCGCGGCGCCGGCGACCGCTTCTTCTGCGCCGGGGCGAACATCGGGATGCTCAAGGAGTCGGACCCCTACTTCAAGTACAACTTCTGCCTCCACGCCAACGAGACGCTGAACCGGCTGGAGCAGACGCCCATGCTGGTGATCGCCGCCCTGAACGGCCACACGGTGGGCGGGGGACTCGAGATCGCCATGGCGTGCGACCTCCGCATCGCCCGGAAGGGCTCGGGCAAGATCGGCCTCCCCGAGGTGAACCTGGGCGTGCTCCCGGGCACCGGCGGGACCCAGCGGCTGGCCCGGCTCATCGGCCGCTCCAAGGCCATCGAGCTCATGGCCGAGGGCCGCACCATCGGCTTCGAGCAGGCCAAGGACCTGGGCCTGGTGAACAGGATCGTCGAGGGCACCGACGAGGAGTTCACCGAGGACGTGATGGACTACGCCCGGTCGTTCACGCCGCCGGAGAAGGCGTCCATGGCGGTGGGGGCCATCAAGCGGGCCGTGACCAGCGGCGTCGAGGCCGGCTTCGGCGAGGGCCTCGCCCTGGAGAGGGAGCTCCAGCAGCAGCTGTTCAAGTCCGCCGACGCCCAGGAGGGCCTGGCCGCCTACCTGGAGAAGCGGGACGCCGAGTTCGAGGGCCGCTGACGTGGATCTCCGGACGCGGCTCCTCGTGGGAGGGAAGTGGATCGAGGGCCACGACCGCTTCGACACGGTGAACCCGGCCACCGAGGAGACCATCGCCTCGGTGGCGGAGGCCGGACCGGAGGAGGTGGACCGCGCGGTCCGCTCCGCCCGGGAGGCCTTCGACGGGGGCTGGCGGGAGACGGACCCGCACCGCCGGGCCGAGCTCCTGTGGCGCCTGGCGGACCTCGTCGAGGAGCGCGCCGACGAGCTGGCCGAGGTCGAGACCCGGGACAACGGGAAACCGACCTTCGAGTCCCGTAAGGTGGATCTCCCCAGCGTGGTGGAGAACTTCCGCTACTACGCCGGATGGGCGGACAAGCTGGAGGGGGAGACCATCCCGGTCTCCGGCCCCTTCTTCAACTACACCCTCCGGGAGCCCGTGGGCGTGGTGGGCGCCATCGTCCCCTGGAACTTCCCCCTGTCGCTGGCTTCGTGGAAGTGCGCGCCGGCGCTGGCCTGCGGGAACGCGGTGGTGCTGAAGCCCGCCGAGGAGACCCCTCTCACCGCCCTCCTGCTGGGCGAGCTGGCCCTGGAGGCCGGTTTTCCGCCGGGGGCCCTGAACGTGATCCCCGGCCGCGGCCGGGTCACCGGGCACGAGCTGGTGGCCCATCCCGGTGTGGACAAGATCGCCTTCACCGGCTCCGTGGAGACGGGCAAGGAGGTCATGCGGACCGCCGCCGACACCCTGAAGGACGTGGAGCTGGAGCTGGGGGGGAAGTCGCCCAACGTGGTCTTCGAGGACGCCGACCTGGACGCCGCCGTCCGCGGCGCCACCACGGGCATCTTCTACGGCAAGGGCGAGGTGTGCGCTGCCGGCTCGCGCCTCTACGTCCAGGAGTCGGTGCGGGAGGAGTTCATGGAGCGCCTCCTGGAGCGGACGGCGAAGATGGTACCCGGGGACCCCACGAGCCCGAAGACCCGGCTGGGCCCCCTGGTCTCCCAGGCCCAGCGGGAGCGCGTGCTCCGCTACATCGAAGAGGGCAAGGAAGCCGGCGCCACCCTGCGGGCGGGCGGCGAGGCCGAGACCGTGGACGGGAAGGGCTTCTACGTCCAGGCCACCGTCTTCGACGACGTGGACCCGGACATGAGCATCGCCCGGGAGGAGATCTTCGGCCCCGTGCTGGCCACCCTGACGTTCGAGGACGTGGACGACGCCGTCCGCCAGGCCAACCAGACCATCTACGGCCTGGCCGCCGGCGTGTGGACCCGGGACGTGGGGAAGGCCCACCGGCTGGCCCGCGAGGTGGAGGCGGGCACCGTGTGGGTGAACACCTACAACCGCTACGACAGCGCCTCGCCCTTCGGCGGCGTGAAGCAGTCCGGCTTCGGCCGGGACCTGGGACGCCGTGCCCTGGACGAGTACACCCGGACCAAGAGCGTCTGGGTGGCGCTGGACGGATGAGGGGACCCGGCCCGTGAGTCCGCGTCCGACCTCCTCCGCACCGGCCCTCCCCCCCGAGCGGGAGCCCGTGATCCTCGCCGCCGTCCGGAGCCCGGTGGGGCGCCACGGCGGCGCCCTGGCCCGGGTCCGGCCCGACGACCTCCTGGCCCGGGTCCTGGAGGGCCTGCTGGAGCGTACCGGCCTCGACCCGTCCCGGGTGGAGGACGTGATCATGGGCTGCACCAACCAGGCGGGCGAGGACAACCGGAACGTGGCCCGGATGTCCGCGCTGCTGGCGGGCTTTCCGGTGGAGGTAGCGGGCCAGACGGTGAACCGGCTGTGCGGCTCCGGGCTCCAGGCGGTGGTGAGCGCGGGTCACGCGATCCGCTGCGGCGAAGGCGACGTCTTCGTGGCCGGCGGCGTGGAGAGCATGTCCCGGGCCCCGTGGGTGACGCTCAAGCCAGAGCGCGGGTTCCCCCGGGGGGACCCGGTCTCCGCCGACACCACCGTGGGGTGGCGCTTCACCAACCCCGAAATGCCCGAGGAGTGGACCATCGGGCTGGGCGAGACCGCCGAGGAGGTGGCCGACCGGTGGGGGGTGAGCCGCGAGGAGCAGGAGCGCTTCGCCGTGGAGAGCCAGCGCCGGGCGGCCCGGGCCCTGGAGGAGGATCGGTTCCGGGAGGAGATCGTCCCCATCGAGGTTCCGGGGCCCGGCGGCGCCACCGTCGTCGAGAAGGACGAGCACCCCCGGCCCGGGGTGACGAAGGAGAAGCTCGAGAAGCTCCGCCCCATCTTCCGCGAGGACGGCAGCGTCACCGCCGGCACCTCCTCGGGGATCAACGACGGCGCGGCGGCGCTCCTGGTGGCCAGCCGGGCCGCGGCCCGGGAGCTGGGCCTGGAGCCCATGGCCCGGCTCGGGACCTCCGCCGTGGCCGGCGTGGACCCCGCCTGCATGGGCATCGGCCCCGTCCCCGCCACGCGGAAGGCACTGGAGCGGGCCGGGATGGAGACCGGGGAGCTGGACCTGGTGGAGCTGAACGAGGCCTTCGCCGCCCAGGCGCTCCCCTGCATCCGAGAGCTGGGCCTGGACCCCGACCGTGTGAACGTGAACGGCGGGGCGATCGCCCTGGGCCATCCCCTGGGGTGCACGGGGGCCCGGCTCCTCACCTCCCTGCTCCACGAGATGGCCCGTCGCGACGCCCGGCACGGCCTGGTGACCATGTGCATCGGCGTCGGCCAGGGCATCGCTTCGCTGGTCCACCGGGAGGCGGCCGCGTGAGCGAGCCCCGGGTCCTGGTGGAGCGCGGCGGGGAGACCGGAGTCGCCCGCGTGGTGCTGAACCGCCCGGAGCGGCTCAACGCCTTCTACGGGACCATGCGCGACGAGGTCGCCGACGCCCTCGAGGAGCTGGGCTCCGACGACGACGTCCGGGTCGTGGTCGTCACCGGCCGCGGCAGGGCCTTCTGCGCCGGCGCCGACGTGGAGTACCTCTGGGAGCTGGTGGACGGAGAACGCTGGGAGGAGGCGGCGTCGCTGGTCGAGGCCGGCCGTCGGGTGGTCACCGCCATCATGGAGATGCCCAAGCCGGTGATCGGCTCCCTCAACGGGCCCGCGGCGGGGGGCGGCGCGAATCTGGCCCTGGCCTGCGACCTCCGGATCGCCTCCGAGCGGGCCGCCATCGGTCAGACGTTCAACCGCATCGGCCTTCACCCCGACTGGGGCGGCACGTACCTGCTGCCCCGGCTGGTGGGCCGGGCCCGGGCCGCGGAGCTCGTGTTCCTGGCCGAGATGGTCGAGGCGGACCGCCTGCTGGAGATGGGCCTGGTGAACCGGGTCGTCCCCGACGACCGGCTGGCCGAGGAGACCGGGGAGCTCGCCCGCCGCCTGGCGGCCAAGCCCGCCCTTCCCCTTCGGCTCGCTAAGGAGGGCCTCCGCCGGAGCCTGGATGCCTCCCTCCCGGAGATGCTGGACTACGAGCTGGAGGCCCAGATGGCCTGCTTCGACTCCGACGACGCCCGGGAGGGCATCCGGGCGTTCCTGGAGAAGCGAGCGCCGGACTTCGGATCCGGCGGCTCCGGGAGCGGGAGCGTCGCCGAGGCACGTTCGTCAGCATCCACCCCACCATCACCCGATGACGACGAGAGATCCTGACCACATGTCCAACGACGAGACCACCGTCCGACGCGCCACCCTCCAGGACCTGGAGGAGGTGGTGGCCCTCTGGTCCCACTACATCCGGGCCCACCGGGACAACCCCGCCTACCGGCCAGCGCCCGACGCCATCGAGGAGCGGAAGGAGCTCTTCCGGCGACACATCCTGGGCGAGGACTCCGCCATCTTCGTGGTGGCCCGGGAGGACGGGGGACTGGACGGGATGCTCACCTGCTTCGTCGAGGAGAACCACTCCTACTTCCTGCCCCCCGCCTACGCCCGCTTCCAGACCCCCTACGTCCGGCCCGACGCCCGGAAGCGCGGCAACCTGAAGCGCCTCCTGGTGGCCGGGTTCGAGTGGGCCCGGAACATGGAGCTCACCGAGGTGCGCCTGTACACGTCGGCCGAGAACGTCCTGGCCAACGCCATCGCCGAGGAACGCGGCTTCGAGGCGGTGGAGGTGGTGCGCCGCCGGAAGGTGGACTGGAGCCGGCCACCCGAGGAGCAGGTGGAGTGACGCCTCCGGGACTCGACGCCCGCCGCGTGGCCGTCCTCGGCGCAGGCACCATGGGCCACGGCATCGCCCAGGTGGCGGCCATGGCCGGCGCCCGGGTGCGCCTGTACGACGTGAGCGCCGAGGCGCTGGAGGAAGGCCTGGGGCGGGTGCGGAGTCACCTGGAGAAGGGTGTCGAGCTGGGCAAGGTGGACCCGGAGGTCAGGGACCGGGCGCTGGAGGGGCTGGAGGGGACCGGCGACTTCGAGGAGGCCGTCTCCGGGGCCGACGTGGTGGTGGAGGCCGTGCCCGAGCGGCTGGAGCTGAAGCGTGAGGTGCTCCGGGACGCCGCCGCCGGGGCCCGGGAGGACGCGCTCCTTGCCACCAACACCTCTTCCCTCTCCATCACAGAGATCGCCCGGGAAGTCCCCGACCCGGGGCGGGTCCTGGGGATGCACTTCTTCAACCCGGTGCACATCATGGAGCTGGTGGAGGTGGTCCGGGGCGAGGAGACGGCCCCCGGGAGCCTGGACCGGGCCGTGGCCCTGGCCGAGGCCATGGACAAGACCCCCATCGTGGTGGCGGACTCCCCGGGCTTCGCCTCGTCCCGGCTGGGGGTGGCCCTGGGACTGGAGGCCATCCGCATGGCCCAAGAGGGGGTGGCCGAGCCCGAGGCCATCGACCGGGCCATGACCCTGGGCTACCGGCACCCCATGGGCCCGCTGAAGCTCACGGACCTGGTGGGCCTGGACGTTCGCCTGGAGATCGCGCGCTACCTGCACCGGGAGCTGGAGGACGAGACCCCCGGCGGGCGGTTCGAGCCGCCGGCCCTCCTGGAACGCATGGTGGAGGAGGGCCGGCTGGGGAAGAAGTCCGGACGCGGATTCTACGACTGGGACGACTGAGGGCGAGCCCGGAGCGGGAGCCAGCGGGAGCCGACGGACGGGATCACTCGAGGGGACGAGCTCAGGAAAGCGGGCGAGATCACCTGAGCGGACGAGATCACGAGAGGCTACGAGATCACGAGAGAATAGAGGACGGAATCATGAGCGACGTGCTGACGATGGAGAAGCTGGAGGGTCGGGTGGTCCTCCTCACGGTGAATCGGCCCGACAAGATGAATGCCCTGAACGGCCAGGTCCGCTGCGCCCTCACCGGCGCGCTGGAGGAGCTCCGGGACGACGAGGAGGTGCGGGCCGTGGTCATCACGGGGGCCGGGGAGAAGGCCTTCATTGCCGGCGCCGACATCGGCGAGTTCAGGGACGCCGACCCGGTGCCCCAGTACCGATCCATGCAGCGGGGGGACATCTACTCCGCGCTGGAGGCCTTCCCCAAGCCCGTCATCGCCATGATCAACGGCTACTGCCTGGGCGGCGGCTGCGAGCTGGCCATGGCCTGCGACATCCGGATCGCCTCCGACGCCGCGCGGCTGGGCCAGCCGGAGATCAACCTGGGCATCATCCCCGGCGGCGGCGGCACCCAGCGGCTCCCGCGGCTGGTGGGCGAAGGCCACGCCATGCGGCTCGTCATGACCGGCGACCACGTGGGCGCCGAGGAGGCCCGGGAGATCGGGCTGGTGGAGAAGGTCCATCCGGCCGGCGAGCTCCGGGAGAAGACCCTGGAGCTGGCCCGGAAGATCGCCAGCCGGAGCCCCGTGGCGCTCCAGGCGGCCAAGGAGTCCATCCAGGCCGCCCGCCGGACCCCCCTGGACGAGGGCCTCAAGTTCGAGCGCGGCTGGTTCGCCCTGCTCTTCTCCACCGCAGACAAGGAGGAGGGCGTGGAAGCCTTCCTGGAGAAGCGGGAGCCCGAGTTCCGGGGGGAGTGAGGGCGCGGATCGCTCCGAGGTCGCGGGCTACCCACGGGCCAGCCTCGGCGGAACGGTCCACGGCCCGGGCCCAGCCCTGCGGTCGATGGCCCGACCCCGCGTTTCCGCGGAAGCGTCAACCGACCGTCAACGCCGCCTCCTCTACGGCCCGGCCCGTCGTTGAGAGTCCTGTCGCCCAATTCGCCGATTCCCGGGATTGGATGACAGGAGGGCGGTCGGTGGGTTCCTGGCGACCCCCTTGACAGGATTCCCGCCTCGCAAGCGTCAGGGTCCCGGACCCGAGCCCTGACCCCCTTCTCGCCGCCCCGTTCGCCGCCTCGCGGCTCCGGTCCTCCCGGGGCCCCTCCGACGCCTCGGGTGCCCTCTCCCGCCCCGGAGCCGGCGATCTGAGGCGTCCGAAATCGGCCCATTATATTGGGGTTCGGTGTCTGTTCGGTATCCGCTCGACCCGGAGGTTCCCATGTTCGCGTCCCCCGCTTCGGCCGTCCCGTCGGCCCCCGCCGGCCCGTCGGCTTCGACCGACCCGCCCGCCGCCTCCCCGTCCGACCGCGCCCTGGCCGGCGCCGCCCTCGACCCCTCGAAGCCGATCCCCACGGGCGACCACGAGGTGGCCTACGCCCGCTGGCCCACCGACCCGGCGGAGTCCCGGGATCGCCGCCGGCGGATCGACGCCCTGGACGATGAGATCGCCACCCTGGCGGCCCACCTGGCGGCGGCCGACTACCGTCTGCTGGTGAAGATCCGCGAGTTCGACCGGTGGCAGGGCTGGCACCTGCAGGGCTTCAAGAACTGCGCGGCGTGGCTCAGCTGGCGCATCCACGTCGCGCCGGGCACGGCGCGGGAGCGGGTCCGGGTGGCCCGGGCGCTGGAGCACCTGCCGCAGCTGAGCGAGGCGATGCGGACGGGCGAGCTCAACTACAGCTGCCTCCGGGCCCTCACCCGGGTGGCCACGCCCGAGAACGAGGGGGAGCTCCTGGAGGTGGCCCGGGTGACCCCGGCCTCGGCGCTGGAGCGGCTGGTGCGCCAGTGGAAGCGGTGCCTGCGGAGCGAAGAGGAGCTCCGGGCCGAGGAGGAGGAGCGCCACGCGGGCCGGAAACTCTGGCTCGGTCCCGGGGCCAACGGCAGCTGGCGGATCCACGGCGAGCTCGACCCCGAGGTCGGCGCCGTCCTCCGGAAGGCGCTGGAGGCGGCCGAGGAGCGGCTCTACCGGGCGGCCTCCGGTTCCTCC
>CAZVIY010000002.1:0-198094 GCA_964627425.1 uncultured Gemmatimonadota bacterium | reverse complement strand
GGGAGGTCAAGGAGTCCCTCCAGGACGACCTGGCCTACACCACCGTCCTCACCACCCTGCGCAACATGGAGGAGAAGGGCTACGTCCGGCACGAGGAGGAGGGGCGGGCCTACCGGTACCATCCCGAGGTCCCCCGGGAGGCCGCCGGCCGGACCGCCCTCCGCCGGTTGGTCGACACCATGTTCGGCGGCTCCCGTGAGCGCCTCCTCATGCACCTGGTGTCCGACGAGGAGGTCTCCGACGAGGAGCTTCGGCGCCTCCGCCAGCTGGTGGAGGAGGAGCTGGACGAGGAGGGCGACCGGTGATCGCGCTCTGGATGGCGTACGCCGTCGCCGTCGCCCTGGCCCTGGGGTTGGCGGCAGCCGCGGCCGAGCGGGGCCTGCGGCTCGCGGACCGGCAGGCCCGGGGTGCCTGGGTGGCCGCCGTGGCGGGGGCGGTCGTGCTCCCGGCCGTTGCCTACCTCGTCGGGCCGGTCTCTCCCGTCTCCGAGGTCCTGGGGGCGGTCGGCGCGTCCGGGGGGACCCGGGCCGACGGCGCCGGCGGATCCGGGCTGGCGGCGCTCCTGACCTCGGCTCTCGCCGGGGTCGGCCCGGCGGCGTCCGCGAGCGGTGGCGGGTCCGGACCGGCCGCGCTCGCCCGTGAGCTCGCCGTCTCCCTCGAGGGGCCGCTCCTCCTGCTCTGGGGCCTCCTGAGCGCCTTCCTGGGTGCCCGGCTGGCGGTGGGATGGTGGCGGGCCCGTCGCCGTTCGGGGTGGCGGAGGGAGCGGATCGACGGGCGTGCGGTGCTGGTCGCCCCGGACGTGGGACCGGCCCTGGTGGGCCTGTTCCGGACCGAGATCGTCGTCCCGGAATGGTTCCGGGAGATCTCCCCCGACCTCCGGCAGCTCGCCCTGCGCCACGAGGAGGAGCACCGGAGGTCCCGGGATCCCTGGCTGGCCCTCGGGGCGGAGCTCGCGCTGGTCCTCATGCCCTGGAATCCCGCGCTCCACTGGACCGTCCGGCGTCTGCGCCGCGCCATCGAGCTGGACTGCGACCGGAGGATCGTCCGCGAGGGGGTCGACCGTCGCCGCTACGGCCGTCTGCTGGTGGCCGTGGGAGGCCGATCCGGAGGGCAGGGGATCGGAGGTGCGGTGGCACTGACCGAGGGAACGACCGAACTGGAGAGGAGGGTGACCATGCTGCGTGCGAAGAACGAATCCTGGAGGGGCCTGCGGATGGCGGGAGCGGCCGGACTGGCCGTGGCCGCGCTGGCGCTGGCCTGCGAGACGCCGGTCCCGCCGGGGGAGGAGGAACCCGAGGCTCCGGAAGCTCGCGTCGAGAGCCAGCCGATCCAGGCGGGTGAGGTCCACGTGAACGGCGGGGTCCTCCGGCCGGGCGCTCCCGGCGCTCCTGTGACGGTCATCGACGGCGTGATCGCGAACGCGCCGGTGAACCTCGACTCGCTCCACGTCGCACGCGTGGAGGTGGTGAAGGGCCAGGCGGCCCGGGAGCTCTACGGCGAACGGGCGGCGAACGGCGTCGTGCAGATCACCACCCGGGACGGTGACGGGTCCCCGGTCTCCGAGGAGCGCGAGCCCGCCGGGCCGACCACGGTCGAGAGGCCCGAGCCAGACGCCTCGGAAGCAGCCGAGGGCGCGAGCTCGGGACGCCTCCGGGGCATGAAGGTGGCCGGCGCCGAATCCCCCCTGGTGGTCGTGGACGGGGTGATCATGGGCCGCGACATGGACCTGGAGGAGATCAACGCGCTGGAGATCGAGAAGATCGAGGTGGTGAAGGGCGAGGCGGCCCGGGAAGCCTACGGCGAGCGCGCCCGTGACGGCCTCATCCGGATCACGACGAAGGGGGGCGGCTGAACCCATCTCTTCGCGTGCGGTGATCCGTCCGAGGGGAGAACAGGCGGCCGAGCGCCCAGGCGAAGTCGAAACCTGAGCTGCAGCTGGCAGCCGGGTAGCCGTATCTCGGATCCTACGCCCGGGGCGACTGGGGCCCCGGGAGCGACGTCGACCTCGTGGTCGTGGTGGAGGAGACGGACGAGCCGGTCTGGCGACGCGGACGATCGTTCGACGTCACGGGACTCCCCGTACCGGCCGACCTCCTCGTGTTCGACCGCGACGAGTGGACGAAGCGTATGGAGAGCGGCGACCGGTTCGTCCGGACCGTTCGGAAGGAAGCGGTCTGGGTGCTGCGCGCCGGCCTCTGACCTCCCCGTCCCGTCCGGCCGGTGAAACAGCGTTCGGTGACATATTCTCTCTTTCGGGGGTACGGTCTATCACGATCGCCCGGGCCGCCCGACGGGAGGCCCGGGAATGAGCATTCCGCCTCTGAGGGAGGTGCGCCGGGTGGGGAATCGTCCGCCGCTCCGCCGGGTGGCCCGCTTCGCGGCCGTCGTCGCGGCCCTCGGGCTGGGGCTGGCGCTCGGCTTCCTGGTGGGGCCCGAGGAGGAGCCCGTGACCAGCGCACGTGTCGGCGCCGAACCGCCCGACGCGTTGGACGGGGTGCCGGAGCCGTGTCCAGCGGACAGCGCTTCCCCGGACCGGGCTGCCGCGCCGGATACGGGAGCGGAGCCGGAGGCCGACTCCGTCCCCGTGGCGCGTGATGCGGCTCCGGATTCCCTGGACCCGCTCGCGGGCCTCACGCTGGTTCCCGGAGGAGTGGAGATCGCCGAGGACTCGGCCCGGGCGCTGCTGCTCGAGCTGCGCCGCCGGGATCTTCGAGTGCCGGTGGAGGGCGTCGAGCCGGGAGAGGTACGCGACCACTTCCTCGATCCGCGCGGTGGGGATCGCACGCACCACGCGGTGGATATCCTGGCACCCAGAGGTCGTCCCGTCCTGGCGGTGGAGGACGGAACCATCGCCCACCTGGACACCGCCCAGGCGGGGGGCGGGACGGTGGTCTACCAGTATGGGACCGAGGGCCGATTCGTCTACTACTACGCCCACCTGGACGCCATCGCGCCGGGCCTGGAGGAGGGCGAACCGGTCCGGAGGGGACAGCGGCTGGGCTCGGTGGGGATCACGGGGAACGCACCCGCCGGTGTTCCCCACCTCCACTTCGCGATTCACCTGGCTCGCCCGGATGGGCGCTGGTGGCGCGGGACTCCGCTCAATCCCTACGCGGTGCTCCGTCCGGAGCGCGCGCTCCCCACGGACGACGGGCCGTAGATCTCGCCGCCTCGCTGCGGACCACCTCGCCGCCGTTCGCGGGTACGCAAGGGACGGAGGACGCGGGGTTCGATTCGGTACACGCTCACGGAAGACGGGAACGGATCAGGATGAAGCACACCACGCTCGACGTGGACGGGATGAAGTGCGAGGGCTGCGCCAAGAGCGTGACCTCGGCGCTGGAGGGAGTCGAAGGCGTCCGGACGGTGGATGTCTCGCTTGAGGAGGAACGGGCCGAGGTGGACGCCGACGCCGGGGTGACCGTGGGGTCGCTCGTGGCGGCCGTGGAGGACGTGGGCTTCGGCGCCAGGCCCTCGGGCTGAGCAAGAGGTCTCTCGACTCGAGGCCCGGAGGCATGGGCGTCCGCAGGGACCGATCCTCCGTGATGAGGGGACCCGGACCGACAACGGATCTCTGTGTTCACCCGGAACGGGGGGTTCGTTCGGGAGGTGGACGTGGAGTCGATCCGGGCGTACCGGCTCAGTAGGAAATGAGGAAAGCGACTCGCCAGCACCGGCGGTGGCCTCCCGGCGGCGGGGGAATGCTCTCCCTGCTCGGTCTTCCCGCTCTGTTCCCGCTGATTGCGGCGCTCCCCCTCCAGGCCCAGGAGGCCCGGGTCTCGGTGGGCTACGAGGTCCGGAACTACCGGTACTCGGCGGAGCTCGATCCCGAGGCCGGCGACGGGGCGGGGACGCTCACGAGCGGCGCCCTCCAGGCTGAGTACCTCCGATTCCTCGCCGGCCCCCTCTACGGGTCCGCCACTGCATCGTACCTGGCCCACGACGACGGTGTCTTCTTCCTCGGAGGCCCGGCCCGGTTCGACGGCTGGGACGTGGGGCTGAACCTCGGGCTCCAGGGGGACCGGCTCGGGATCTTCGGATCGATCCACGGCGGACGTCTCGGGGGCATTCGGGTCCGGGCTGAAGAGTCCGACGGGGGAACGGTCTGGGTCCGGCCGTCGGGATCGGACGGGGAGTGGACGGCGTCCGTCGGCGGGGGGATCCGGTACCACCTGCTTTCGGTGATCGCGGCGGAAATGCAGGTGATGACGGCGCTGGGCGATCCGGCGAGGATCGAGATGGAGCCGGGCGGATCTCCGGCTCCCGCCTTCCGGGCCGCCGACCTGGATCCCGTGACGATCTCCCTGAGCCTCTCCCTGAGCGTCCCGTTCGGCGGGGGATCGAGCCGGGCGGGGAACGTGGAGGACGTTCGGCCGGCTCCCGGGGCACCTGCCGATCCGGAGGGGGGCGAGCCGCGGAGGGCGATCCGGTTCGCGGATCCGCTGGAGGGCCCCTCGGCCATCACCTCGCCCTTCGGCGGGGACCGGGGCCACACCGGCGTGGATCTCGAGGCCGAAGAAGGGGACCCCGTCCGCGCGGCGGCGGCCGGTACGGTGGTCCGGGCCGGGCCCGCCGGCGACTACGGGACCATGGTGAGGCTGGTCCACGGCGACGGGTTCGCCACCCTCTACGGGCATCTCTCCGAGGTCCGCGTGGGGCTCGGCCAGGCGGTGGAGGCGGGGGAGGTCATCGGGGCGGCGGGGAGCACCGGACGGGCCTCCGGCAGCCATCTCCACTTCGAGGTGCTGCGCTACGGGAAGCCCGTGGACCCGGCGGGGTTCGTCCGGTTTCGCTGACGCTGGGCAGCGGTCAGTTGCCGCCTTCCTCCCGCCGCCAGAGCTGGTTCGAGCGGTCCACGTCGGGGAAGTGCTCCTCGGGGTCGATCTCCACCCGTACCACCGGCGGGTCCCGGTGCACCCGGACCACGTGTCGGGTGGCGCCCTCCAGCCACACGTCCACGGGCACGTCGACGCGGTCGTGGTATCCGTCGGCCCGGGTGATGCGGAGACGGGCGGGCATGGGGGCGAGCCCCCGGTCTTCCACCGTGATGGCCAGGGAATCGCCGTCCCGCCGGACGGAGCCGATGGCCTGGTCCATGGGCCAGGTCTCATAGTACCAGGTCCGCCAGAACCATCCCAGGTCCCGGCCGGTCACGTCCTCCACGGTCCGGAAGAAGTCCCACGGGTAGGGGTGTTTCCCCCGCCAGCGCCGGCCGTATTCCAGATAGGCCTCCCAGAACGCGTCCTCGCCCACCAGCTCCCGGAGCGTCGACAGGACCTGGGCGCCCTTGTTGTAGGGGAGCACGAAGTAGACGCTCCGGGGGTAGAGGTCGCCGTGGCGCATGAGGGGCGCGGCCTCGTCGGAGCCGGCGGCCGACAGGTACAGGGAGCGCTGTCCGGCCTCGGAGTCGTTGGGTCGGCCGCCCTCCCGGGGCGCGCCGTAGATCGGCTCCATGCCCTGGGCGGTGTTGAACTGGGTGAGGCCCTCGTCCATCCACACCCACCGCTTCTCGTCGGAGCCCACCTCCATGGGGAACCAGTTGTGGGCCACCTCGTGCATGAGGTCGCCGGCCAGCTTCAGGGTGTCGGCCCAGGAGGTCATGACCGTCATCATGGGAAACTCCATCCCGCCGCCGCCCAGGATGCCCTCCACGCTCGTCATCTTGTCATAGGGATACGGCCAGAGCACCCGGGAGAGCGACTCCACGGCGTCCCGGGTGTAGCGGGCGCCGCCCACCGGCCAGGCGGCTGCCTCCTCGGTGGGCCGGAAGAAGCTGTGGACCATGACGGTGTCGGGGGCGGCGCCCTCTTCGGTCGCGGCGCCGTCCCCGGCAGCAGCGCCCGGAGCTGGTGCGCCGTCTCCGGCCGGCACCAGGGCCCGGGTGGCGTCCCACAGGTGATTCCGGCTCGCCGTCCAGGCGAAGTCCCGGACGCTCTCGGCCGTGTAGTGCCAGGTGAGGGGCTCCTCGGCCTCCACCGTGGCTCCGCCGTCGCCCCGCTCTCCGGGCCCGATCACCGGGACCACCTCGCCGGTGCGTCGGGCCCGGGCGATCCGCTCCCGGCTCCGCTCCGAGAGCACCTCCTCCGGGTTCTGGAGCTCACCGGTGGCCTCCACCGGCCAGCCGGCGGGGGCGGTGATCCGCACGTCGTAGTCGGCCTGGCCCATGTAGAACTCGCCCTGGCCGGTGTAGGCCTCGGCGACCCAGCCGGAGACGTCGTCGTAGACGGCCACCTGGGGGTACCAGTAGCCCATGAAGTAGAGGCCCGGCTCCCGGCCCTGGCGGCCGTCCGACGGCCGGGGCGGCACCTCGTGGCTCCACTCCACGGCCAGCTCCACGCTGTCCCCGGAGGCCAGGGGCTCGGGCAGCTCCAGCCAGGCCACGGTGCCGTCCACCTGATAGGTCGGTGCTCCGGACGGAGCGTCGCCGCTCCCGGCCGGCGGGAGCTCCCTCCCCGCCGCCGTGACCGTCCCCAGCTCCACGCCGCCCGTCACCGGCACGTCGTCCCGCCGCACGGCCCCCGGCGCGAACAGGTTCTGGCGCAGGTGCACGGCGATCCGATCCAGCGCTTCCGGCGAGCGGTTCAGGTAGGTGATCTCCGCCCGGCCCGAGAGCCGGTGGGTGGCGGTGTCCAGGCTCGCCTCGATCCGGTAGCGGGCGGTGTTGGTCCAGTAGTCCGGCCCGGGGCGGCCGTCGGCGGTCCGGGTCCCCCGCTCCACGGCTCGTCGGTAAGCGCGTGTCGGGACCACGGGGTAGGGGATCGCGCGGCGATCGGTCGTGGTGTCGGCGGCCGCCGGAGTCCCCGCGTCGACCCCGGCTCGATCGCCGCCGTCGGCCGGGGCGGTGGCGTCGGGCCCCGCGAGGGCGCCCTCGCCGGGGGAGGACAGGGAGAGCCCGGCCACCGCCATCAGGGCCACGAGGCCGGGCAAGCGGCTCGTCCCGCCGCCCGCCGTGCGGCAGGTTTCGGGGCGTGAAGGGCGTGCGGGGCGTGAGGGGCGGCTGACGGTCATGTCCCTTCCTCCAGATCAGAGCTGGCATCGGTAGCCGGATCGCGTTCCGGGTGGCCTCCCCGTACCCGGGGAGCGGCCGGCCGGTACCGATCATCGAAGCAACGAGAAGGCATGGAGACGGGAAATTCAATGGCGCCGGAGGAGGAGAACGGACGGCGCGGGCCTCCGCCCGGCGGGCGAGAGGGGCGGCTTCAGCTGCGGAGGGGGATCCGGCGTCTCGTGCTCGCGGGCGGTCTGCTCGTCGTCGGCGCCGCGCTCACCTGGTGGAGCTCGCCCTGGATCGCGCGGGGGCTCCATCGCCTCTCGCCGAACGTCCTCTACCACGTCGATACGCCCGACTCCCTGGTCGCCCTCACCCTGGACGACGGACCGTCGAGGGCGACGCCCCGGATCCTTGACGTCCTGGAGCGCCACGGGGCGGCGGCCACCTTCTTCGTGCTCGGGGAACACGCGAAACGGCACCCGGCGCTGACGCGTCGGATCGTCCGGGAGGGGCACGAGCTCGGGAACCACCTCTACCGGGACCGGCCGACCTGGCGGCTGTCCCGCGAAGAGGTCCGGGACGCCGTCCATCGGACCGCGGCCGTGCTCGCTCCCTACGGCGGCACCCACTGGATCCGTCCCGGAAGCGGGTGGGTGGACGAGGACCTCGTGGCCGTGGCCGCGGCGCGCGGCGACCGGATCGCCCTGGGCTCGGTCTATCCCTTCGACACCCTGCTGCCGTTCCCGGGCCTGCTCGCCGGGTTCGTGTCGCGAAAGGTCCGCCCGGGATCGGTGATCGTGCTCCACGACGGCCCGGATCGGGGCCGCCGGACGGCCGAGGTGCTCGATCGGATGCTGCCGGAGCTCCGGGCCCGGGGCTACCGGGTCGTCACCCTGGGGTGCCTCGCAGGGGACTCACTCCAGGCGTCGCTGATGACCCGATCTCCGGAGAGCCGGTAGGGAAACCCCTCCGGTCAGGGCGTGATCACCCGGCCCGGGAGCGCCCCGGTCCGCTCCCCTCCGTCCACCACGAAGGTCCCGCCCACCAGCACGGCCTCCACCCCTTCCGGGTACTGGTGGGGCTCCAGCGCCGTGGCCCGGTCCCGGATCCGCTCGGGGTCGATCACCACCAGGTCGGCGTGGTGGCCCTCGTGGATCAGCCCCCGGTCCTCCAGGCCCAGGATCCGGGCGGGGAGCGAGGTCATGGAGCGCACGGCGTCCTCCACCGAGAGCACCTCCTTCTCCATGGCGTAGCGCCGGATCTTCCGGGGGAAGGTCCCGTAGTAGCGCGGGTGGACGAAGCCGTCCTCGGGGAGGGCGATCCCGGCGTCGCTCGCCGTGGCCACCCAGGGCCGGGCGGCGAAGGTCTCCACGTCGTACTCCGACAGCGAGAACCCGCGGAGCCTGGCGCCTCCCGCCTGGTTCGGGTCGCCCTCGAGCTGGAGACGGATCGCCGCCTCCACCGGGTCGATCCCCGCCTCCTCGGCCAGCTCCCGCAGGGTGCGGCCCACCTGGTCCTCGTCGGGGTGGTCCAGGATCAGGAGGTTCCCCGGTCCGCCGCGCCTGTCCATCTCGTGGCGGACGTCCCGGCGGATGAGCGCCGCCGTGTCCGGATCCTCCATGAGCCGCTGGAGCGCCGCCGCGTAGTCGGGGTCGGGGTCTTCGGAGTCCTCGGCGTCTTCGGCGCCTTCGGCGTCCGCGGCCTCATCAGCTTCCCCGGCCTCCCCCTCGTCCTCCACCGCCGCTCGGGCCGCCTCCCGGACCATCGGCGGGATGAGCACGGTCCGCCCGTCGCTCCCCGTGGTGTTGTAGGGGTACTGGTCGGCCCAGATCGGGACGCCGCGCTCCCGTGCGCGCTCGATCTGGAGGACCATGGCGTGGCTGGAGCCCCAGAAGTCGGCGCCCCGGGCCTTGATGTGGGTCTGGACCGACGGGACGCCGGTGCTCTCGGCCACCTCGATAGTCTCGCCGACGGCGTCCAGCATGGTGGGCGGCCCCGGGTCGTCCTGGCTGGGCCACCACCACATGGGCTCGGCGCCGGAGCTGCGCTCGTGGACCACGTACGTGCCGCCGTAGGGCTTCACCTGCTCCACCAGAGCGATGATCTCGTCGGTGGTGGCCCACCGCATGGGCGAGTACTCGTGGGCCGCCGAGAGCCCGTGGGCTCCCTCCTCCATGGCCTGGCGGACCAGGGCGGCCATCTCCTCGGTCTCCTCTTCGGTGGCCGGCCGACGGACGTCATCCTCCATCACCCGGCTCCGGACGGCACCGTGGCCCACCAGCAGGAGGGCGTTGGGGCCGATCCCCCGCTCCTCCATGAGCTGCCGCTGCTCCCGGATCGGCCACGGGGAGCGCCCGTCCTGGTTCACCACCACGGTGGTGGCACCCTGGGCCACCAGGTTCGGCGCGGCCCGCCGGGCCCGGTCCGGGGAGGTGAGGCCCCGGTCGTCGTCCCGTCCCGGGTCGCCGGCGTGGGAGTGGAGGTCGATGAAGCCGGGGGTCACCCACTTGCCCCGGGCGTCCAGGACCCGGTCGGCCGGCCGGCCGTCGAGATCGCCCACCGCCACGATCCGACCGTCCCGGACGCCCACGTCGGCCCGGAACCACGGGTTCCCGGTCCCGTCCAGGATCCGTCCGTCGGCGATGACCAGGTCCAGGCGGTCCGCTTCCGGCTCCTGCGCTGCGGCCTCTGGTGCGGCCAGGGGCTGGAGGGAGAGCGCCAGGGCCAGGAGGATCGCGGGAAAGGGGGTCGGACGTCTCATCTCCATCTCCTCGAGGGGGTGAGGTCGATCTCGTCGTCCTCGTCGTACGCGTCAGCGTCCGTGTCAGCGTCGGTGTCTTGGTCCGGGTCGTCGTACGTGGTCGGTGGCCCCGGCGTCGGTCCCGTGGCCGGCGAAAGATGGTCCAGCGGGTCCATGGGTACCATCCATGAGCACCTTCCCCGAGTACCCCCCCCAGCGAATCGGCAGAGGGACGGCGATCCGTCCGGGCTCACCTTTCCCCCTCCCGCCAACGCTCCGGCCGGGCCTCCAGCTCGGCGACCTTTTCCTGCAGGATCTCCAGGGTCAGGTCGATGGTCTCCAGGTGGGTGCGGAAGGAGAGGACGGCGAGCCGCAGCACGAACTTTCCGTCGAGCCGGGTGGAGGAGACGAAGACCCGGCCGTCCTCGTGGACCGCCTCCACCAGCGCCTCGTTGAAGGCGTCGGCGTCGCCCTCCTCGGGCACCCAGCGGTAGATGACCACGGAGAGCTCGGGCTCCGGGCCGGTTTCGAAGCCGAGCTCGCCGATCCGGCGGTGGAAGTACCGGGCCAGGAGCAGCTTCTCCCGGAGCGCCGCGCGGAAGGGCGCCACGCCGTGGAGCATGAGGGGGAGCCAGATCCGGAGCCCCCGGAAGTGCTTGGTGAGCTCGGGGCTCAGCTCGGCCGGGGAGTCCACGGGGCCGCCGGCCTCCTCGGCCTGGGCGTCCTGCATGTAGGCGGCCCGGTAGTGGTGGGCCCGGTGCATGGCCTGCCGGTCCTTCACCACCACCGCCCCCAGGCCGTAGGGGAGGAAGAGCCCCTTGTGGGGGTCCATGACCACCGAGTCGGAGCGCTCGATGCCGGCGAGCTTCGGCCGGACCTCGTCGCACAGCATGAAGAAGGCGCCGTAGGCGCCGTCCACGTGGAGCCAGAGGTCCTCGGCCTCGGCCACGTCGGCCAGCTCCTCCAGCGGGTCGATGGCGCCCACGTCGGTGGTGCCGGCGGAGGCCACCACGAGCCAGGGCACGAGCCCCTCCCGGCGGTCGGCCGCCACCTGCCGGGCCAGGGCCTCGGGATCCATCCGGCGGCGGTCGTCCATCGCCACCCGGTGGATCACCGATTCGCCCATCCCGGCGATCCGGAGCGCCTTGTCCACGCAGTGGTGGACCTGCTCGGTGAGGTAGACGGCGGCCCGGGGATAGTCGGGGGCCTGGAGCCCGGCGGCCTCCCGGGCGCTCACCACGGCCACGAGGTTGGCGATGGAGCCTCCCGAGGCCAGGTTGCCGGCGGCGTCGGCGGGGTAACCCACCATCTCGGCCATCCACGAGATCACGTGGTTCTCCATCTCCACGGCGCCGGGTCCGGCGAAGCGGACCCCGGCGTACTCGTTGGTCACCGCCGCCAGGTAATCGCCCAGGGCGGAGGTGTAGATGCCGCCGCCGGGGATGTAGCCCAGGTGCCCCCCGTGGGCGGGGTTCAGGCCGGGTTCCTCCACGGAGCGCCGGTGGAGCTCCAGGAGCTCCCGGACCCGGCCGGATTCGAGGCGGGTGACGTCGTCGCCGGGGGACTCCGCCTCTGAGGTGCCGTCACCTCCGGGGTCCGTCCCGCGGGGCGTGCCGTCGCCGCCGCCCTGGGAGGCCGAATCCGGCGCGCCCACGGGACCCCGCTCCGGGAAGGGATGCCGGCGGATCTCCCCGGCGGCCTCCTTCTCGGCGCGGTAGACGGGCGATCGCGGCAGCCGCTCCAGGAACTCCTCGGCGTGCTCCAGCACGGGACGCCGGAGGGCGGCGCGTCGGCGGGCGTCGGGCTCCAGCGGCCGGGCGGCCCGCTCCATCCGCCGGGCCTGCCCGGCCAGCTCTCCGGCGCTCGGGGCGGCTTCTTCTCGCGTGCTGTCCTTACGCTCCGTCAAGGTGTCTTCGCGGTCGTGGCGTCTCGTGGTTCATGGCGCCCATGAGCCTACGGGTTCGCGGCCGCCGCGACCATCCGGCCCGGCTCCGGGGCGAGGACCCGTAGACGGCGGGCCGGATCGGGCTTACTCTAAAGGGACGAGGGAGCGAGGGTGCGGGGGGAGGTTCGAGCCTGACGGCCGGGCCGGCCCCTCCGCCGGTCGCTCCGCGAGCCGCCCAGGAAATCCAGCGCCGAGGAGTCCCCATGAGCGACAAGTCCACGCCGCCTTCCACCCCTCCGCCGTCGGGTTCCGGCGGCACCGGTCACTCCCCCGGCGGTGCCGCGCCGGGTGCCTCCCGAGGCTCGGGCCTCGAGGAGAACGTGGCGGGAGCCCTCTCCTATCTCATGGGTCCCGTCACGGGCATCATCTTCCTGATCCTGGACAAGGAACGGCCCTTCGTCCGATTCCACGCCGTCCAGTGTATCGTGGTGACGGTGGCCTGGCTGGTGATCTCGCTGGGGCTGATGGTCCTGGGGATGATCCTGGGCATGATCCCGGTGATCGGCTTCATCATCACCACCCTGGCGTACTTCGCCCTCTCGATCCTGGGCTTCGTCCTCTGGCTGGCCCTCATGTACAAGGCCTTCCAGGGCGAGGAATGGGAGGTCCCGGTGCTCGGCGAGTACGCCCGGCGCTACGAGGGGCGGGTATAGGTGTCGAGCTGCTCCCGGAGGCTCCGTCGAGCCTCCTCGAACCTCCGAGCAGGGAGGATCCGGATGACCCACGGGCTGAGCCGGAGCGCGTTCGTCCTCGTCCTCACGGGCCTCTTCGCCGCGTGTGGCGCCTCCGCCGCGAGCCAGACCGACGGCGGGGAAGCGGACCCGGCCGCGGCCGAGAGGGGCACGACGTCGGTGGGGGAGGCGGTGACGGAGGCGGACCGGCCCGCGACGGACGAGGAGCCGTCGGACGCGCGAGAAGCGGCCCAGGAGCGCCGGCCGGGGGTGGCGGTGTTCCCCTTCGTGAACGGGGGCTCCTACGGGGAGGGGGCCCAGGAGATGGAGGCGTTCCGGGGCGGGCTGCAGCAGTTCCTCCTCACCCAGCTCGCCGAGAACGACCAGCTCCGCATCGTGGAGCGTAGCGCACTGGACCGGATCCTCCAGGAGCAGGACCTGGCCGAGACCGGTCGGGTGGATCCCTCCACCGCCGCCAGGGTGGGCGAGCTGGTGGGAGCCCGGTACATGATCAGCGGCGTCTTCGCCGACCTGTACGGGGAGTTCCGGATGGACGCCCGGATCATCGACGCCGAGACGAGCGAGATCGTCGAGACGGCCAGCGTCACCGACGACCGCGAGAATCTCTACGGCCTGATCGTGGAGCTGGCCGAGGAGATCACGCGAAAGGCCGACCTGCCGCCGCTCCCGCCGGCCGCCCGGGAGGTCCAGCGGGAGCGGGAGATCCCGGGCGAGGCCATGACGCTCTACTCACGGGCCCAGTACTACGAGCGTGAGGGCCGCACCGACGAGGCCAGGGAGATCTACGAGCGGGTGATGGACCGCTTCCCCCGGGTGGTGGAGGAGTATCCCGAGTACGTGGGAGCCGAGCAGGCGCTCCGGCAGCTCTCCGGGGGCACCGACTGAAGGGCTGAGAGAGCCCGGACGGGAGGGGTCATCTCCCCGCCTCCCGGCTCTCCAGGAGGGAGAGGGCGGCCGTGACGGGGACCCCCAGGAGGTTTCGCGCTCCGGCGTCCTCCCGTCCTCCCAGCAGCACGGCCACCACCCGGCCGTCGGCGTCGAAGATGGGGCTCCCGCTGGCGCCCCGCTCCCCGTAGCCCTGGAATTCGAGGAGCCTCCCGCTCCGGGCGCTCAGCAGCCCCAGGGTGACCAGGGGACGGGGCGGGGCCGGGACTCCGTCCTCGCCGGCCTCCTCTCCCGGCCGGGGGGCGTCGCCTCCCAGGGGGAAGCCCATGACCACCACCGGGGCCCCGGAGGCCAGGGTGTCGGGCCTCCGGTTGAAGGCCCGGACCGTGGGAACCTCTCCGGCGATGCGCCGGGCGCGGAGGAGCGCCACGTCGGGGGTCCGGGAGGCCGCCACCACGCTGGCCGGCCACACCTGGGAGGAGCGGGAGAACTGTACGGCCACACGGGTCGGCTCCTCGCCCTCCGTGCCCCGCACCACGTGCCCCGCGGTGACCAGCACGCCCGAGGGGCGGACGGCGAACGCCGTGGCGGTGACGACGCGGTCTCCGGGCCACTCCACGTAGACCTGGGCCAGGGCCCGCCAGTTGGCCCGATCGATGGCCTCGAAGTCCACGTCCGCGGCGAGCTGCTGCCGGCGGAGCGCCGCCCTCGCGCTCTGGAGCTCGCGCTCCAGCTCCTCCCGTGATCTGGCCCCGGCCTCCCGCTGGCCGGCCCCGGCCTCGGCCTCGGCCAGCCGTTCCTCCAGGGAGTCGATGGCCCGGCGCGAGGCCCGGAGCGCGCGGCTCAGGCTGTCCAGCCGCTCCGCCAGCTCCGGCCCGGCGGCCCCGCCGCCCCCTGCGGCGTCCGGTGCCCCGCGGGCCTGGTCTCCGGAGCCGCCGTCCCGTCCCCCGTCGCCGGGGAGCGGGCGGGCCGCGGAATCCTGTTCCAGGACCGCCGCCTCGGGGGCGCCGTCCCCGGATCCTCCGCTTCCCTCCGAGAGGACGCCGCGATAGATGACGACCCCACCGGCGGCGGCCGCCACGACGGCCGTCGCCAGCAGCGCCGCCGGGATCCACCAGGTCCAGCGCCGGGCGGAGCCGGCGGTCCCACCCGCGCCGGCCTCCGTCGGGCTCTTCCCGAGTCGAACCCGGATCCGGGGCCCCCCGGGGCCCAGCCGGACCACGTCCCCGTCCTCCAGGTAGCGGTCCGTCCTCAGCAGGTCCCCGTTCACCAGCGTGCCGTTCCGGCTCTCGAGATCCCGGATGAACCAGCCGCCCACGTCCCTGTCCACGGCGGCGTGCTCCTTGGAGACCGTGGCGTCCTCCTCGGGGTCCAGCGGCAGGTCGCTGGTCGGGAGCCGGCCGATCCGGACCGGGGGGTCGGTGAATCGCCGGGAGGTGCCGGCCCGCCCGCCGCTGATGACCTCGAGTCGGAGAGCCGGAGGAGACCGTTCCTCTCCGGGGCTCGCCTCAGCCATCGCCGCGGCCGTCCCGCCGGTCCTCGCCCGCCGGATCCGGTGCCTTCTCCACGAAGGCCGCCACGACCGTGATGTTGTCCGGGCCGCCCCGCTCGTTGGCCAGCGCCAGGAGCCGGCGGCAGATCTCGCCGGGCCGATCCATGGCGGAGATCCTCTCCACCAGCTCACCGTCGTCGATCCCGTCGGTGAGGCCGTCCGAGCAGAGCAGGAGGACGTCCCCCGGACGGCACCGGTCGCTGGCCTCCAGCACGTCGGGCTCCCGCTCCCCGCCCAGGGCGTGGAGCAGCACGTGGCGCTGGTCGCTCCGGTCGGCCTCCTCCTGGCTCATGGTGCCGGCCTCCACCAGCTCCTGCGCCACGGTGTGGTCCCGCGTCAGGCGGCGGGCCCTCCCGTCCCGGATCAGGTACGCCCGGGAGTCGCCGACGTGGGCGAGGTGGAGCTCGGCGCCGGCGACCAGGAGGGCCGTCATGGTGCAGCCCATGCCCCTGTATTCGTCGTGCCTGGAGGCCCAGCTCCGGATCTCGTGATCGGCCGCCCGGATCCCCTCCGCCAGGTCCTCCGGCCGGGGCGGGGCTCCGGTCTCCCCGGCCAGGGACGAGCGCAGGGCCTCCTCCACCGCCGAGATGGCCAGGTTGCTGGCCACGTCCCCGGCGGCGGCGCCTCCCATCCCGTCGGCGACGGCCATGAGGACGCCGGGAGGCCCGGCGTTCAGCACCGCGGAGGCCGCTTCCGCCCCGTCGGCGTCCGGCTCCAGCGTGGAGAGGGACGGGTCCTCCCCGCCCGGGCCCCTCCTCCCGCCGAGCTTCGTGACCAGGAACGCGTCCTGGTTCTCCTCCCGGCTCCGGCCCGGATCGGTGGCGGCCGCGATCCGGAGGACCGGGGCCCCGGAGGCCGTCTCCGGCGGGTCCCCTCCGCTCATCCGTCCTCCTCGCAGACTCCCGCCCGGAAGCTGCGGTAGTGGTCCACGCCCGGGACCAGATCCAGCGCCTGACGGATCCAGCGGCACGCCTCCTCCGCCTGCCCGCGGCTGTCCAGGGCGTTGCTCAGGACCCAGGCGGCGTGGGCCCGGAGCTCCGGCGACAGGTCCTCGCGCCCCCAGTACGTCCGGGCGGTGTCCTCGATGGCGGAGAGCTCGGCCGGCGACGGCTGCGGTCCCAGGGCGATGCGGTCGAACTGGCGGTCCAGGACCGTCCGGGGATCGGGCGCGGGCTCGGCCCCCTGCTGCTCCCCCTCCCCCACCTCCTGTTGCTCTGAGCCGCGTTCCCGCACCCGGAGCGTCAGGGTGTCGGCCACGCCCCCCACCGACGCCACCAGCCCGGCGGTCCCGGCCGCCCGCCCCGTCACCGAGCCGTCGGCCTCCACGGTGGCGACGCCGGGATCCAGGCTCGTCCACGAGGGCGAGCGCTGGAGGGGGCGGCCGTCGGCGTCGGTGACCTCGGCGTCGGCCCGGCCGGTTCCGCCCACCGGGAGGCTCCCCGGCGGGAAGGAGACGACGATCTCCGCCGCTCCCGTCGCCTCCGTCCCCGCTCCCGTCGTCCCGTCGGAGGTGTCCTCGGTCGGCTCGGAGGCGACCACGTCGCTCCCCGCTTCCGTCCCCGCCGCGCCGCTCCCGTCGCCGCCTCCGCCGAGGAGGACGACTCCCGCCAGGGCGAGCCCCGCGACACCCACGGCTCCGCCGGCGATCCAGGCCAGCGTCCTCCGCCGGTCCGCGGACGCGGGCTCCGCGGGAGCGCCCCCGGGGTCCGGACCCGGGGACCCGGCCTCCTCCCCGTCGGCCGGATCCGGGCGTCCTCCTCGCGGCGGTGCGTCGCCCCTCGGGACCGCCACGGTGGCCGCGAGCCCCGCGCCGGACCCGTCGGCCGAGGGCTCCACCGAGCGTTCCAGGTCGGCGCGGAAGGCACCGGCGTCCGGATGGCGCCGATCGCGGTCGCGCTCCAGGACGCGTCGGATGGCCCCGGCCAGCCCGGCCGGGACCCGATCGCCGGCGACGGCCGTCAGGTCGGCGGGGTCCTCGGACAGGCGGCTGGTCATGACCTCCTGCCAGCTCTCCCCGGAGAAGGGGAGACGGCCCGAGAGGGCCCGGAAGAGGACCACGCCCAGGGAGTAGAGGTCGCTGCGTCCGTCGAGCTCCCGTCCCTCGAGCTGTTCGGGGCTCACGTACTCGGGGGTGCCCACGACCCATCCGGCCCGGGTCAGGCCTCCGTCCTCCTCCCCCTCCTCCCGCATGGCCTTGGCGATGCCGAAGTCCACGACCTTCACGGCCTCGCCGCCCCCCGGCTCCCGGGTCAGCATGATGTTGTCGGGCTTCAGGTCCCGGTGGACGATCTTCCGGCGGTGGGCCGCCTCCAGGGCCCGACACACCTGCGCCCCGATACGGACCACGCGCTCGGGCGGGAGGGGACCCTCGCGCTCCATGACCTCGGTGAGGGTGTGCCCCTCCACGTATTCCATGGCGATGAAGGGCAGGCCGTCGCGGATCTCCCCGAAGTCGTAGACCGTGCAGACGTTGGGGTGGTTGATGGTGCTGGCGTTCCGGGCCTCCCGGGTGAAGCGGGCCCGGGCGTCCTGGTCGTCGGCGACGGACCGGCTCAGGACCTTCACCGCGTCGCGTCGACCCATGTGGAGGTGCTCCGCCAGGAAGACGGAGCCCATGGCGCCCTGGCCCAGGAGGGAGAGGACCCGGTACCGTCCCGCGACGACCTCGCCTACGAGGGGATGCTGCTCGTCAGGGGGAGGGGGGGACACCGGGCTCGGCGGGCCGCGGGTTCATGCCACAGCCGGCTCCGGCCTGGCTGCTCTCGATGAACTCGACGGGGCCGTCGAACCGCTGGACGCGGACGACCTGCAGGGGGTAGGTGTCGGCCTGGAAGTCCCCGCAGGCGTGGACGGTTCGGACGAAGACCCTCATGACGTCCTCCTCCTCGCCGCCCGACCTCCGGACCTCCCGGACGCCGGCGCTGTCCACGTGGATCTGGTCGCCGGGGGTGCTCAGACCGGCCCCCACCGCCAGGACCATGGACCGCTCGAAGTCCACCGACGGGACGGCGGGAGGATCGTCGTCGCGGGCCGTCGCCCGGTCCCAGAACTCCCCGAGTCCCTCCTCGTCCCGAATCACCAGGCGGACGGAGTCGGCGATGCCGCTCCCGTCGTGATGGTACAGGATGTCCCGCGCCTCGATCTCGGGGATCGGCTCCGGGGTGGAGGGGCCTCCGCACGTCGGGAGGAACAGGAAGAGGAGCGCTCCGGCCGAGGCCGGGACCGACCAGGTCGAGGGCCGGTGGGCCCGGTGCGTGGGGAAGCCGGGGACGCCATCGAATCCCGGGAGGGGGCTGTTCACGGGTTCACCTCGCCACGGTGGAGACGCAGTCGAATCGGAGGAAGCTCGGATCGAAGATGGGTACGTCGGTACCCAGGATCAACTCGCCCTCCACCGGCACGGGACGGCCCTCCGCCGGCCACCGGACCCGGTACCGCGACCCGCCCATGTGCTCCAGGTCGGCGACCTCGAACAGGCGGAAGAGGGACCAGGTGCCGTCGTCCGGGTCCACCAGCGTCGTCTCCCTGTCGTTCACGGTGCCGGTGATCTCCGCCGATCGGGCCCGACTGCCCACCCAGCGGAAGGCCTGGAGCTGCGACATGGTCCGGGTCCAGGTGTAGGTCTGACCGTCGATCCGGGCCCGCACCTCCGGGAGGGCGCTGGACGTCTCCAGGCGGAGGCGGAAGCTGACGGCCGGCCCCTCGCCCTGATCGGTGTAGAACGCCCGGGAGATGGAGGCCGCCCGGTTGAAGAAGGCCAGGAACGCTCCGGTGGGCTGGAGGGAGGCCCCGGACCGGGCCACCCACCGCGAGCCCTGCTGCTCCAGGAGCTCGCTCAGCGCGTCGTCGTAGAAGCTCCAGAGCTGGCTCTCCCCCGGCATCAGGGCCGAGTCCAGCTCCTCGAGCGAGACGCTCCGGTCGGTGCGGTCGAAGGCCTCGAAGGGGTAGGCGGAGGTCACCGATCCGAAGCTCTGGCAGAACTCCCGCGCCCGCCCGTTGACCTGCTGGGCCGGGAGCCGCTCCAGCATCCGGCGGAGCTCCCGCCCCGGCTCGCTGAGCAGGGAGGCCAGGGTGGAGCCCACGGGGGCGGCCTCGGGTGCCGGGCTGAAGGACTGGCGGCTCATCCGGCTCACCACGTCCTCCACCGACCGGGCCGCGTCCACCGCCTTCCCCCGCGCTCCGTCCCCGCCTCCTCCGGACGAGGTGGCCAGCTCGTCCAGGGCCGATCCCAGCCCGCCCAGGGCGTCCACGTACTTCTGGTTCGCCTGGACGATGTAGCGGTCCACCGTGTCGGGAGGTGCCACCGAGTGCACGGGCTGGAAGGCCCCCCGGACCGTGCTGTCGACGGCCGTGTGGCGGGCCATCACGGCCAGGAGCCTGAGGACGGGGGAGTCGTTGGCGCTGAGGTCGGCGAGCGTCCGGGCCGCCCGCGAGACGCTGGAGAGACCTCGCACGTCGGCCGAGGAGAGGAGGTCCTGCCACTGCCCGATGTAGTCCCTCACGTACCGCTCCCGGGCCTCCTCCGCCAGCGCCTCCAGCTGGACGTCGGTGAACTCCTGGTCGGTGACCCAGCGCTCGTTGGCCAGGAGGCTGTCCACGTTGCTCAGGCTGTGGTGGACGTGACGCCATCCCTCCCGGGTGTAGGCCCCGGGGATCACGTGGCTCGCCTGGAGCACCCCCCCGGCGTTCGGCGCCACCTGGCCGAACCGCACCGACTCGTTGGTGCTGGAGGCGTTGGAGACCAGGAGCTGATAGAACCGGTCGACCCCGCCGAACTCCTCCAGGAAGTCCCGGACCGCGAACACGAGATCGGACTCCTCGGGGAGATCGTAGGGGTTCTCGTGCTTCAGCTCCCGCCCGTACGTCCTGAACTGGCTCCGGACCAGCGACCGGACGGATTCCTGGACCCCCTCGCGGTGCGGCCAGTGCTCCATGAGGACCGGGGCGAGGAAGTCCGCGCTGCTCCGCTCCGGCTCCCGCGTCATGAGGAGGTGCGCTTTCAGGGCACTGTAGACCCTGGGGTAGTCGGCGTCGGCGGTGTCGGACAGGACCCGGAGGGAGCTGGTGAGCGAGCGGTGCGTCTCCCGTCCCAGCAGCTCCCAGAACCGGTGGAAGTAGACGTCCCGGGCCGGAGTCAGGACGTCCGAGCCCGAATACAGGAACCACCGGTAGCGCCAGGGGGGACCGTCGGTCTCCCAGCTCCGGAGCTCGTCCACCGCCTGCCCCAGCGTGTCCAGCTCCGCCAGCGCCCCCTCGCCGGGAGGCATCGACTCGTCCACCCGGGTCAGGCCGTCCACGTCGTCCATGGCCTCGGCCACCCGATCGTGGAGGCCCCGGTTCTGGAAGAAGGAGACGGTCGTGCCCACCAGCAGCAGCAGCGCCAGGCCGAGACCGGCCCCCGCCAGCGACCGGCGCAGGAAGCTGACCCGCCGGCCGCCTCCGGTCACCGCCATGGCCACCCGGTCGCCCAGGAAGATCCGGCGGAAGAGCCCCCGGAGGAAGAGCCACTGCGGCACCCGGCGCCGCCCTCCGCCGGGCGAGGGGGCGGGTCGCCTGGCCTCCGCCATGGCGGCCTCGGCGTCGAACGCCATGGTGGCGCCCACCGGCTCGTCGCCGCCGCCCAGGTCCCGGGCGCCGGGAGGAGCGGCCGAGCCCTCCTCCCGGACCACCGGTCGGACCCCGGTGAAGTAGAAGCCGCGCAGGAACGGCCTGACGCTCAGCTGGCTGGGCCGGCAGAGCTCGACCAGGAACTCCACGGCCGGGTCCCGGAGCTTCCGGAACTCCCGGGGGAACTCGTAGACGTCGGCCTTGGTCTCCCGGTCCGACGCCCGCCGCAGGATCTCCCGCCGGCTGAGCGCCAGCGAATGGAAGATCTCGTCGAACCTCCCGCTCAGTCGACGGGACTGCAGGTCGTCGTAGGAGGATCCCCCGGATTCGGCCGCCTCCAGGGCCAGGGTGGATCCCAGGATCTCCCCGGCCTGCTCCGAGGTGAGCTGCTCCACGTAGGGCCGGAAGTACGGGATCTCGTCGGTCCGGGTGAAGAGGACGTAGACCGGGAGCCGCACCCCCAGGACCTCCGACAGCGCTCCCAGGCGCTCCCGCAGCCGGCGGGCGGCGCCGCCGGCGGCCTCGGAGCCTCCGGCCCCGTGGAGGTGCCCGCTCGGGAGGCAGACCACGGCCAGGCGGGACGGCTGGCGGGCCCGCCCGAGGGCCGCGCTCAGCCGGCTGGGCCTGAGGTGGGCCACCAGCCGATCCCAGGCCTCGGGGTCCTCGAGGACGGGCCCTCCGGCCTCCACGAACACGGTCTCCCCGGCGAGCCAGATGTTCGCTCCCCGTGTGGGCACGGGCTCGCCGTCCCGTGAGGTCTCGCCCGCCAGGAGCTCCAGCTCGACCCCGGACTGCTCCACGACGCTTGTCTTGGCGGCGCCCTCCGGGCCCAGGAAGAGGACGACGGGGCGATCCTCGATGGTGCCGCCCTCCACGCCGGCCGAGCGCAGGATGCCGTTGGCCTCCCGGAAGGCCTGGTCCACCGCCTCGGCCGTCCGCCCCCCGGGGCCCGCCCGGTCGGCCCCGGCCTCGTCCTCGTCCCCGGAGGAGGTCGACGTGGAGAGGAGCCGGTGCATGATGAAACCGGTGACCAGGCCCAGCAGGAGCATCCCGCCGCGCAGCAGCCACCGGTTCCCGCCGCTCAGCTCCATGACGGCGCTGAGGACCCATCCCATGGTCACGAAGAACAGGACGCTCCCCGCGGCGCCCGTCCAGACCTTCACCTTCCGGTTCATCCGACCAGGTCCTCCGCCAGGAGCCGGATCTCGTCCACACCGCCGCCCAGGAGCAGGAGGTAGGCGACCAGGAGGATCAGGGCGAAGCCGCCGGTCCCCACGGCCGCCAGGGTGAGGCGCCGGGCCCAGGGATCCCGCGCCTCGGGCGCCTCCTCGTGGGACGGCGGCTCTCCGGAGGGCGACAGCTCGGAGGGCAGGGACCGGATGCGCTCGATCCTCTCCTCCACCCTGGAGATCAGGGAGTAGATCTCCCCTCCCTCCGCCGAGCCGAAGCGGCCCCGGAAGCCCAGGAGGAGGCAGAGCTGGTAGACCTCCAGGAGATCGGCCAGGGCCGGGGAGTCCCGGCGATCCAGCAGCTCCCGGAGGTTGTGGAAGAACGTCTCGCCCGCCCGGTGGTCGCCGAACACCTCCTCCTGGAGCGGTTTCCGGGACCAGTCCGAGAACATGGCCTGCGAGGAGCCCAGGATGCTCTCGTCCAGGAAGGCCACGAAGGCGTAGACCCCCAGCCGGATGTCGTCCTGGTCGTAGCCGTGGTCCCGGGCGTCGTTGTTGGCGGCCACCAGGATCTGCTTGATCCGCCGGCGGAAGGTCTCGGCGTCGGCGGCCACGCTCTCGTTCCGCCGGAGCCGGACCGTGACCGTGAACGCCTCCTGGAAGCAGAGGGCGAGCTGACCCGCGGGGCGGGCTTCCCCTCGTCCGACCTGTCGCTGGAGGGCTTCGGTGGCCTGGCTCATGGCTGGGATCGCCCGCCTACTCTTCGGGGACCACGTGGAGTCGCAGCTCGGCGTCGGCCAGGGCCTCCGGCGCGTAGACTCCCACGTCCCGGGTGTCCTGGATCGAGGTCCAGCACGGCCCCGCGGTCTCGATCCGGAAGAACTCCGTGCCCAGGCCCGAGGATATCTCCGCCGGGGGGGAGGACACGTGTTCCAGCTCGAGACCGGGGTGCGCCGCCTGGACCAGCCGCCGGATGTGCTTGGCCGAGCAGACCTTCACCAGTCGGGGCACCTCGGAGATGGTGGCCTGACGGCTGCCCGGGGCCTTCACGCCGAGGAACCAGTGGGCGTCCTCTCCCAGGGCGCGACGATCGGTGATCCGTCCCTGGAGGAAGTACTCCTCCTCCGGATCCAGCTCGATCCGGATGGCCGCCCGGGGGAGGGTCACGTCCAGGTGCTCCCGGATGTGCCGGTCCAGGGCCTCGAAGCACCCTTCCAGGTCGTCGTGGTCGTAGCCGGGGAGCTCCCGGGGATCGCTCTCCATGGAGAAGGTGCACAGGGCGCCCGCCAGGCGGAGCATGATCCGGAACAGCTCCTCGGGGTGGGCGTCCCGGGTCTCGAGCTCGTGCTCCAGGAGCGGGAGCGTCGAATGGATGGCGTGGGAGAGCCAGAAGCTCACGATCTCCGGTGACGCGAGCTCCCGTCCGGCCTCCGGCCTCCTCACGTCGGAGGACAGCGCCGCTCCCTTCTCTCCGAGGATGCTCACCAGACGCTCCAGCCGCCGGAGGAGCCCCGAGCTGGCGCCGATGCGGAGACACGGCGGGACGAACCCGTCGTCGTACACGAAATTCCCCGACCGATCGCGCCGGACCCGGGCCAGGGGGAGCGTCACGAGCCCGTCGAGCTCCTCCTCGTCCAGGACGAGCCGGAAGTTCTTCCGGGCGACCGCGATCTCCTGCACGTCCTGCCCCGTGGTCTCGTCGGGGACCTCGCGGGTCACCGCCTCGAACCGGCCGCTCCCGCCGGCCGGGGCGGAGCTCCCGTTCTCCAGGTTCGGGGCGTCCCGCCGGTAGGCGGGGATCGCCAGGAGCACGACGTGGCTCTCCCGGGTGGGGGAGAAGCGCTCGCCGATGTTCAGCGGGGGCGGGCCCTCCTCGTCGGGAAACGAGAACGGGAGCCCGTCCGGCATGACGCCCCGGGCGTGCACCACGGAGACCGTGCCGTTGAGCAGGGCCTCCTCGTCGAGCTCGAGCCCCCCCACGCCGTACGGCGCCCGATGGAGGCTCTCCAGGGCGAAGGCCGTGGAATCGGTGAAATACCGGTCGCGGAGCTGAAAGTGATGCTGGGCGAGGTGCATTCCCTCGCGCCACACGACCGGTGAGAGGGACCGCATGCAGGCCTCCAGTCGCCCATGTTGATCGGTTTGCTCGCCACCACCGTCGAAGGTACGATAATAGACGATCGTCTCGCCGGCTGACAATCCATACCGGGCGGCCTTCCTCCCGCCGGCGCCTCGCCCTCGAACCGGCGCTCCATCCCACCATGAGCGGAGAGGACTTCAGGAATCGGTACCAGCTCCTCAAGAAGCTGACCGAGACCCGTGTGTCCACCTACCTGGCCCGGGCGCCCAACGGCGACCGGATCATGGTCCACCTCCTGCCCGGGGGGGACCGGGCGACCCGGGACCTCCTGGAGCGCCTGGACCGGCTCCCCGAACCGGCACGGTCCCGGATCCGTGCCTCCGAGCGGGCGGAGGACGGGCCCGTGATCGTCACCGACTATCTGGAGGACTTCGAGTCGTTCGGCCAGTGGGTGAGCCGCCGGGCGGCCCCGGACTCCCCACCTCCCCGCGACGCGCCGGGGGAGGAGCCGGAGGAGCCCTCGGCGCCGGGGAGGGGGCCGCGCCCAGAGGCCGGAGGGGACGATCCCGGGGGCGGGGAGTCCGGCGGCGAGGGCCCCGGCGAGTTCACGCGGCTCTTCGAGCTGCCCGGCGAACGGGAGGAGCCCTCCTCCGGTCGGGACGACCGGTCGGACGAGGGGGACGAGCCGCCCCGGCCCGACCCGGGCGAGCCTCCTCCCGACCCGGGCGAGCCTCCTCCCGACCCGGGGACCGACCGGCCGCTGCCGGACGCGGGGCCCGTCCCCGAGGAGGAATCGGACGTCGACGAGGGCCCCGGCGAGTTCACCCGGCTCTTCGAGGCGCCGGACGCTGCGGCTACGGAGGACGAGGCCGCGGCTGCGGAGGACGAGGCCGCCTCGGAAGGCGGGGACCCGGACCCCGGATCGAAGGGGACCGACGGGGAGCCGCCGGGGGAGTTCACCCGGCTCTTCGAGCTGCCCGGAGACCGGGAGGAGCCCTCCTCCGGCGAGCCTCCTCCCGCGCCCGAGTCCGACCGGCCGCCGCCGGACGCGGGATCGGTCTCCGACGAGGAATCCGGCGCCGACGAGGGTCCCGGCGAGTTCACGCGGCTCTTCGAGGCGCCGGACGCTGCGGAGGGAGAGCCGACGCCGGAGGAGGAGACCACGCCCGGCGCCGACGAGCCGCCGCCGGGTCCGGGGCCGCCGCCCGGACCGGAGCCGGAGGACGCGCCGCCGGCTCCCGATCCCCGGACGCCGCCACCGCCGGAGCGTTCCGAGGCGCCACCCCCGCCCCGCGAGGAGCCGCCCGCGGAGGCCGGTGGAGAGGAGCCCGACTCCAGCGAGGGCCCGGGAGAGTTCACCCGCATGTTCGGGAGTCCCGAGACCCCGGACGACGACGACGTCTCCCGGCTGGGGGGCGGGCGAGGCTCCGGGCGGGCCGGTGGCGGAGGGGGCCTGTCCGGAGGCGGGGAGGGACTCGACTATCTGGAACGTCTCTCCCCCGATGCCGGGCCCGGGGCCTCCTCCGGTTCCGACGCTCCCCGGCGGAGCGACCCGCCGCCGCGCCGCGACGCCGAGCCGGGGACGGGAGGGGCCAGCGGCTCCTCCGGTCCCAGCGAGTACACCCGGATCATCGAGGGGAGGCGGGCGCCGGGCGCGGGGTCGGTCGACGGCGCGGTCCCGGCGCCTGGCCCGCAGGGTGGTGGCGGGAGTGCCTCCTCCGGATCTCCGTCGGCTTCCTCCGCCGGAGGGGGCTCCGGAGGCGCGGTCGACGAGAAGCCGGCTCGCTGGCCGTGGATCCTCGGCCTGGTGGGCGTGTTCCTGGCGGCGGTGGGGCTCGTGCTCTACCTGGCGCTCAGCGGCGGGGACGGCTCCGACCAGGAGGAGACGGGCCAGGACGGTGAGGCCGCCGTGACGGAGGGAGCGCGGGCCCCGGCTCCCCCGGAGGGAGCGGCCGGTCGATCCGTGGAGCTCGCGTCCGGGACGCTCCGGTTCGCCTCCCGGGCTCAGTCCTCCCCGGGCAGGACCACAAGGAGCTCCAGCTCCGGGGACGGGAAGTCGGAGGGGACGTAGGCGGCCAGGTTCCGGGCGCTCCGGATGGCGCGCCAATCCTCACCCGAGCGGTCCAGCAGGAAGTATTCGTGGTCCAGCTTGATCGGCAGACTCCCGGGCGGCTCGGGCATGTGCCGGAGCCCCAGGCCCGGGAGCGCCTGCTTGACCAGCGTCTCCATCCGATCGGCGGAGCTGATCTTCACCAGGTCGGGGACCCGGGCGGCGATATCCTCGCCCTCCATCCCCGCGGAGACGGCCAGGTACATCTCGGGCGCCTCCAGGTACCGGTCGTCTTCCAGGGCCGTGGCGTAGATGGACGGCTCGGTGGCCTCCAGGGTCAGGGAGACGTGGTTCGACGGGATGACCGTGTCGAGGAGGTTCCGGATGATCCCGTCCAGGGCCTCGAAGCAGCCCTCCAGATCGCCGTGGTCGTAGGACGGGAGATCGGCGGCCTCCCGGGTGGTGGAGAAGGTGGACAGGGAGCCCGCGAGGGAGAGCATGGTCCTGTAGAGCTCCACCGGGTGCGTGGCGCCGGTCTCGAAGAGGTGGCGCACCACGGGGAGGTGGGAGTTCACGGTGTACAGGAGCCAGAAATTGGCCACGTCGGAGACGCCGAAGTCCGCCAGGCCCTTCCTTCGCTCCCGGCGCATGGCCGAGAGGGTCGCGCTCCGGGCCGACAGGATCTCCACCAGGCGGCGGGTGAGCGAGGTCAGGTGCTGGCTGGCCCCGACGGCGATCACCGGAGGCACGAACCCGTCGTCCAGCGCGTACTCCCCGGCCGAGGTGCGAACGATCCGGGCCACGGGCAGGGTCGAGTGTCCCTCCCGCGCCTCGGTCTCCGCCAGGATCCTCAGGTTCTTCCGGGCCACCTGGATGGGGCGCTCCGAGCTCCCGGTGTTCTCGTCCCGGCGCCGGACCGCCTCCGCCAGGTAGCGCGTGTTCCCGGCCTCACCTCCGTCGACGGACACGTTGTACCCGCCGGGTCTGCGCTCCGGCACCGCCAGGGCCAGTCGAAGGGACTCCCGCTCCTCGTCCTCCCAGTAGTCGTCCAGGGGCACGGGCTCCGGACCGGGGTCGGACTCCGGGATGTCGAAGGGGAGGCCGTCGGGGAAGATCCCTTCGGCGGAGGAGAGAGCGAAGGTGCCGCCGGTGAGGGCCTCGCGGTCGACCTCGAGCTCCCGGAACCCCCAGGGGCAGAAATGATGGCCCTTCAGTCGGAAGTCGAGGAGGTCCTCCAGGAAACGGTCCTGTGTCTGGAGGTGCTGGGGGGAGAGCAGCAATCCCTTCGTCCAGAGTGTGGATTGCAGTTGCCGCATCACACGGCCTCCTGTGACGGAGCGAAAACGAGAGACCGACGGCAGCAGGGGCGGTTGGAATCCACCGCGGCACCGATGCCCACGATCGGTTGTCTGTCCGAACCGACCCGTAAACTCGCCGCCTACGCCGCGGGCGGGCAAGCCGGGGATCCGGGAGCCCGGTCCGATCTCCCGCCTCCCGCGGGGGGAGGGATCTCCGGGGAACGGCCCTATCGTAGGGATGGTCGCGAATTTGACTCGCGCATGAATCCGGGTCTAGGCTACATTTACCCGACGGGCGAGGGCGACGCCCATCGGGTCCGGGCCCGAGGCCCGGAATCGCCCGCCACAGGAGCCGTCTCCGCCCAAGGAGGAGAGGATGCCCGAAAGCATTCAGAACAAGCTCGAGAGGGTCAGGCCCCCGAGGGTCAACATCACCTATGACGTCGAGCTCGGTGACGCCATCGAGAAGAAGGAGCTTCCGTTCGTCGCGGGAGTGCTGGGGAATTTCAGCGGCGACGCCCAGGACCAGCTCCCCCGGCTGGGGGAGAGGGAGTTCACCGAGGTGAACCCCGACAACTTCGACGAGGTCCTGGAGAACATGCAGCCGCACCTCACCTTCCGGGTCGACAACAAGCTGAGCGACGACCCCGACGCCGGACAGCTGGCCGTCGATCTGGATTTCGAATCCCTGGAGGACTTCGAGCCGGACCAGGTGGCCGAGCAGGTCGAGCCCCTCCGGAAGCTCCTGGAGCTCCGAGAGCAGCTCTCCGACCTCCGGGCCAGCCTCCAGGGCAACGCCGCCCTGGAGGACATCCTCCAGGAGGCGCTGACCGACGAAGAGAAGCTCGAGAAGCTCGAATCCGAGCTGAAGCGGATGGAATCCGAGGGAGGCTCCGATGGCGAAGGCTGAGTCCCAGGACCAGGCGGCGGGGGGACAGGAAGCGACGGAGACCGCGGAGCAGGAAGCGGGTCTCCTCGACCAGATCGTCGAGGAAGGTCGCTTCGGCGAGCAGCCCCAGCAGAAGGAGCGGGGCAAGACCCTGGTCAAGCAGTTCGTCTCGGAGGTCCTGGAGGGGAGCATCGCGGTCTCGCCGGACACCGAGTCGATGCTCAACGCCAGGATCGCCGAGATCGACCGGCTGGTGACCCGCCAGCTCAAGGAGATCATGCACCACGAGAAGTTCCAGGACCTGGAGTCCACGTGGCGCGGGCTGAAGTACCTGGTCGACGAGAGCGAGACCGGGACCATGCTGAAGATCCGGGTCTTCAACGCCACGAAGGACGAGCTCCTCCGGGACCTCCAGCGGGCGCCCGAGTTCGATCAGAGCGCCCTGTTCAAGAAGGTCTACGAGGAGGAGTACGGCGTGTTCGGCGGCGAGCCGTACGGCTGTATGGTGGGCGACTACGAGTTCGACAACTCGGGGAAGGACGTGGAGCTCCTGGAGCGGATCTCCGAGGTGGCCGCTGCTGCCCACGCGCCGTTCATCTCGGGCGCGTCGTCGGACATGTTCAACCTGGAGAGCTACACGGACCTCGACAAACCCCGGGACCTGTCGAAGATCTTCGACAGCACCGAGTACGCGCGGTGGAAGTCCTTCCGGGAGAGCGAGGATTCCCGGTACACGGCGCTCACCGGACCCCGTATGCTCCTCCGGGAGCCGTACGATCCCGAGTCGGTGGAGGTGGAGACCTTCAACTTCGCCGAGGACATGGACGGGATGGAGCACGAGGACTTCCTGTGGGCCAACTCGGCGTGGGCCCTGGCCGCCCGCGTCACCGATTCCTTCGCCAAGCACGGGTGGTGTGCCACGATCCGGGGCGTGGAGAGCGGAGGGCTGGTGGAGAACCTCCCCGTCTACACCTACAAGACGGATTCGGGGGACGTGGCCATGAAGTGCCCCACGGAGGTCCAGATCACCGATCGGCGTGAGAAGGAGCTCGCCGACCTGGGGTTCGCCCCGCTGGTGCACCAGAAGGGCACGCCGAACGCCGCGTTCTTCAGCGTCCAGTCGTGTCAGAAGCCCAAGGAGTACGACACGGAGGAGGCCACGGCCAACGCCCGGATCTCGGCCCAGCTCCCCTACATCTTCGCGGTCTCCCGCTTCTCCCATTACCTGAAGTCGATGATGCGGGACAAGATCGGCGGCTACATGTCGCGGAGCGAGGCGGAGACGTTCCTGAACAACTGGATCGCCAACTACGTGGTGGGCAACGAGGACGCCTCGGCCGAGGTGAAGGCCAAGCGTCCGCTTCGGGAAGCGCGGATCGACGTGGTGGAGCAGCCGGACAAGCCCGGCGCCTACCGGGCGGTCGCGTTCCTCCGGCCGCACTTCCAGCTCGACGAGCTGAGCGTCTCCATGCGACTGGTGGCGGACCTGCCGGACCCCGTGCGGTAGCGCCGGGGGGGTGGGGCCGGATGACGGACGGTAGACGCCCCGGACAGGGGCGCGCCGAGAAGCGGTCCGCCGGGAGGAGCATCCGGCGGGCGGATCGACGAGAGGGTCGACGAGAGGGAGAGAACTCCAAGGTGGGAGGACGTCCATGCCGTATGATGCATTCCTGAAGCTCGAGGGCATCGAGGGAGAGTCGACGCGGAGCGGGTTCGAGGGGCAGATCGAAGTGGAGAGCGTCGACTTCGGCGCCGAGAACCCCACCTCCATGGGGCCGGGCTCCGGCCGGGGAGCGGGGAAGGTCACCCTGCGGCCGATCACGGTCACCAAGCTCGCCGACTCGGCCAGCACGGCTCTCTTTCAGGCGTGCTGCACCGGCAAGCACTTCCCGACGGCCAAGGTGACGTTCCATCGGGCCGGCGGGGACGAGGCCGTGGACTACCTCGTGTGGAGCCTGGAGAAGGTCTACATCTCCCAGTACCAGATCAACGGGAGCTCCGGGATGGAGGAGCGCCCGCGGGAGCAGGTGACCCTCTCGTTCGGGAAGATCGAGATCACCTACACGCCGCAGACCGACACCGGGGCGAAGGGCTCGCCCAAGGTGGCGAGCTGGGACCAGATGAAGGTCTCCAAGTAGACGTCTCCGCGCGGCACCGACGTCGGCCGAGCCGGGAGCGCGGGCGACCGCGCTCCCGGACCCCAGGGAGCGTGAGTCCAGGAGGTCAGGATCAGACCCGAGGCCCGTGAGCTCTTCGAGTCAGGACGGCTCGACGAGGCGATCGACGTGCTCAGCGAGGATCTCCGGAGCGATCCGGCGGACGAGACGGCGCGGACGTTCCTGTTCGAGCTGCTGGCCTTCGCCGGGGAGTACGACCGGGCCGAGAGCCAGCTGGACGTCCTGGCGAGCCGGAGCGACGAGGCCGAGATGGGGAGCTGGCTCTACCGGGCGGCCCTCGACTCGGAGCGGACCCGTGCCGAGATGTTCCGGGCCGGTGACTTCCCGGAGACGGAGGTCCCCGGGCCCGTGGCCGGGACGCTGAACGGCGAGCCCTTCGAGGCCCTCACCGACGCCGATCCCCGGATCGGCGCGCGGCTCGAGGTGTTCGCCAGCGGGAACTACCACTGGATCCCCCTCCGGCACGTCCGGTCGATCCGGATGCAGGAGCCCGCCAGGCTCCGGGATCTCAAGTGGGCGCCGGCCGCCGTTCGGACCGGCCCCGAGTTCCAGGACGTGGAGCTGGGCGACGTCTTCCTCCCCGCCACGACGGCTCTCGCGTGGCGTCACCCGGATCCGGAGGTCCGGCTGGGGCGGGTGACCGAGTGGGAGGAGCTGGACGGGGGGGCGCCGGCTCCGGTGGGGGCGAAGCTCCTCGTGGTGGACGACGAGCCCGTTCCGTTTCTCGAGATCCGGGAGCTGGAGGTGGAGCGAGAGAGCACCGACGAGCAGGACTGACCTCCCCTCATGCCCCTGAGCGACGAGCTCCTCCAGCCCATCGCCGAGGACAGCCCCGCCGGGCGCTTCCTCCGCTACGACACCACCGACACCACCTATTCCGACATCAAGGACGCCCGGGAGGAGGAGGACGAGCTCCCCCAGGGCGAGTGGAAGCGGGAACGGAAGAAGGCGGACTGGCGGGAGGTCGAGGGCCTCGCCACCGAGGCGCTGGAGGAGAGGACCAAGGACCTCCAGATCGCCGCCTGGCTCGTGGAGGCCCTGGCCCACCGACACGGGTTCGAGGGACTGGCCGACGGCTTCGATCTCCTGCGCGCCTACCTGGAGGAGTTCTGGGAGGGGCTCTTCCCCCCCCTGGAGGACGGCGACGCCCGGTTCCGGGCGACGGCCCTCTCCTGGGCCGACAACCAGCTCTCCACCACGGTGAAGAAGCTCCCGCTCACGGCACGGGGGTTCGACTATTTCGCCTACCGCGTCTCCCGGCAGGTGGGATACGAGGACGACGCGGAGGGCAGCGCCGAGAAGGAGCGGGCTCGCCGGGAGGCGGTGGAGGCCGGCAAGCCCACCGCCGAGGACTTCGACGAGGCCTTCGACGCCACCGATCGGGAATGGTACGTGGAGCTCAACCGGGGCCTGGAGCGCGCCCGGAGCTCCCTGGACGCCCTGGAGGAGGTGGCCGAGGAGAGGTTCGGGGACGTGGCCCCCGGCTTTCGGGACCTCAGGAGCGCCATGGGCGACGTGAGGGGGGCGGCCCGGGAGCTCCTGGAGCGGAAGCTCGAGGAGGAGCCGGGTGCCCCCGACATCGAAGCCGTCCTGGCCGGAGAGGGGGAGGACGGGGACGGATCCCCGGGAGGGGAGGCCGGCGGCGCGACGGAGGGAGCGGCGGAGTCCGGCGGAGCGGGCGGCGGGGACGGATCCTCGACGGAATCCACGGGAGGGGAGCCACCGATGGAGGAGGGGAAGAGCACCTCGGGCGCCTCGACCGCGGCGCTGGAGAGCCGCGAGGACGCCGGCCGGCTCGTGGGCCGGGCCGCCGCCTTCCTCCGCCGGGACGATCCCACGGATCCCGGTCCCTACCTCATGCTCCGGGGGCTCCGGTGGGGCGAGCTCCGCGAGGATCCGGAGGACGTGGATCCCAGGCTCCTGGCCGCGCCGCCCACCGACGTGCGCACGGGCCTGAAGGAGCTGCTCCTGGACTCCCGGTGGGAGGAGCTGCTGGACCGGGCCGAGGAGGTGATGGCCACGCCGTACGGGAGGGGGTGGCTCGACCTGCAGCGGTACGTGCTCACCGCCTGCGACGGGCTCGGGGCCGACTACGATGCGGTGGCCTGGTCCATCAGGGGCGCCCTGGGCTCGCTCCTCCGCGACCTGCCCGGACTCCCGGAGATGACCCTCATGGACGACTCTCCCACCGCCAACCGGGAGACCCGGCGGTGGTTGCGCGAGGAGGGGATCCTGCCCGGCGAGGACGAGGAGCGCCAGGCGTCCGGACGGCGAGCGGCCTCCCGGGCCTCCCGGACCGGGGGACGCCGGGTGAGCGAGCGGGCCCGCCAGCGGTTCCGCTCCGGTGATGCCGACGGCGCCATCCAGGTCCTCATGGACTACGTGGACCGGGTGAACAGCGAACGGGATCGTTTCCTCGGACGGACGGAGGCGGCCCGCATCATGGTGGAGTCGGGCCGAGAGTCGGTGGCCCTGCCCATCCTCCGGGAGATGCTGGAGGAGATCGAGGAGCACAAGCTGGAGGAGTGGGAGGACGGCGAGACGGTGGCCCTGCCCCTGGGTCTCCTCTACCGCTGCGTGGACGCCGTCGAGGGGGACACGCCCCAGAAGGAGGAGCTCTACGAGCGGGTCTGCCGCCTGGATCCGGTGCAGGCCCTGGACTACGTGCCCGGCGGCGGGACCGAGGGCGGCGCGACGGCGGCCGGCGGCGAGCCCGCGGCCGCGGCCGGCGGGGACGCCGCGGAGGCGGCCGATGGCCCGTAGGGAGGGCGACGAGCCGGTCCGGGCGTCGGTCATCGACCGGCTGACGTCGGGGGACGACGCGGGCGCGCCCAGGGGCTGGGGCCAGTCGGTGGCACGGTACAGGGCCTCGGTGCTCCGGGACCTGGAGTGGCTCCTGAACACCCGCCGGACCTCCGAGCCCGCGCCGGAGGACTTCCCGGAGCTCCGCGAGTCCGTCTACCACTACGGGCTCCCCGATCTCGGCTCCCTGAGCGCCGACTCCACCTCCGACCGGCGCTTCCTCCTCCGGGAGGTGGAACGGACGCTGGAGACCTTCGAGCCCCGGCTCGACGGGGTGCAGGTGAACCTGGCCGACGTGGGCGAGGCGGGACGTCCGGAGATCCGGTTCTCGGTACGGGGCCTCCTGCGGATGGAGCCGAGCCCGGAGCGGGTCTCCTTCGACACCGTCCTGTCGCTGGCCAGCGGCCGGTTCGACGTCGAGGGGGACTGACGTCGTGGACGGGGGGGACTGAGCGGTGCGCGACGAACTCCTGCACTACTACGAGCGGGAGCTCTCCTACCTCCGCCGGTCCGGCGCGGAGTTCGCCGAGAAGTACCCGAAGGTGGCGGCGCGCCTGGAGCTCGAGGCGAACAAGTGCGACGATCCGCACGTGGAGCGCATGCTGGAGGGCTTCGCCTTCCTGGCCGCCCGGGTGCAGCTCAAGCTGGACGACGACTTCCCCGAGATCAGCGAAGCGCTCCTGGAGGTCCTCTATCCGCAGTACGTCCGGCCCATCCCCTCCCTGGCCCTGGTGCAGTTCCACCTGGATCCCGAGCAGGGGGAGGTCACCAGCGGGGTGGAGATGCCCAGGGGCACCGAGCTCTACACCCGGCCGGTCAGCGGGGCGCCGTGCAAGTTCCGGACGTGCTACGACGTCTCCCTCTGGCCCCTGGACGTGGCCGAGGCGGACTGGGGCTCCCCCCAGCAGCTCGGTTCGCCCGTCCGGGGCGGGGACGCCGTGGCGGCGCTCCGGCTGGAGCTCCGGACGCCGCCGGACCTGAGCTTCGACGAGCTGGAGCTGGAGGGGCTCCGCCTGCACCTCAGTGCCGAGTCGAACGTGGCGACGACCCTCTACGAGCTCCTGTCCAACGACTGCACGGAGATCCTCCTCCGGGATCCCGACGATCCCGACGACGTCCTCCGGCTCCCGGCCTCGGCCCTCTCCCCCGTGGGGTTCGAGGAGGACCACGGGCTGCTCCCCGCGCCGCGACGTGCGTTCCTCCCGTATCGTCTCCTCACCGAGTACTTCGCCTTTCCGGAGAAGTACCTCTTCTTCGACCTGGAGGGGCTGGACCGGGCGAGGGAGGCGGGCTTCACGTCGGGGGTGGAGGTGATCTTCCTGATCTCGAGCTTCGAGCGGAGCGACCGGTCGGAGCTCCTGGAGACGGCCGTCACCGCCGACACGGTACGCCTGGGCTGTACGCCGGTGGTCAACCTGTTCGAGCGCTCCTCCGAGCCGGTCCTCCTGGACCAGCGCCGGCAGGAGTACCCGGTGGTGGCCGACACCCGGCGCCGGGACTCGGTGAAGGTGTATTCCGTCGACGGGGTGAATCCCGTGAGCTCGGGGGGGGACGAGCCCCCGGAGTTCGCCCCCTTCCACTCCTTCCGGCACGGCCGGACCGGGGGCGACCGCATCTACTGGTACGCCAGGCGACGCTCGAGCCGGTGGCGCGCCGACGACGAGGCCTCCGTGGCGCTCTCCTTTGTCAACCTGTCGGGCCGGACCGTCCATCCGGGGACGGACTCGGTGACCGCGGGCCTCACCTGCCACAACGGGGACCTGCCGGCCCGGCTGCCCTTCGGTGATCCCAGCGGCGACTTCGAGGTGCCCGGCGGAGGCCCCGTGGAGAAGGTGGTGGCGGTGAGTAACCCGACGGAGACGGTCCAGCCGCCCCTGGGCAAACCCCAGCTCTGGCGCCTCATCTCCCAGCTCGGCCTCAACTACGTCTCCCTGGCCGACGGAGGGGCCGAGGCGCTGCAGGAGGTGCTGAGGCTCCACAACTTCGCCGGCGACCGGGCGGCGGAGAAGCAGATCGAGGGGATCCTCGGGCTCGAGTCCGGACCCACCCACGCGCGTATCGAGAGCGAGCACGGCCTCACCTTCGCCCGGGGCCAGCGGCTGGAGATGACCTTCGACGAGGAGCAGTTCGCCGGGGGCGGCGTGTACCTCTTCGCCAGCGTGCTGGAGCGTTTCCTGGCCCTCTCGGTCTCGCTCAACAGCTTCGTCCGCCTGGCCGCCCGGACCCGTCAGCGGGAGGAGACGCTCCGGGAATGGGAGCCGCGGGCCGGGAGGAAGCCGCTCCTGTGACGGCCGAGCACGCCGCGGAGCCGGGCGCGCCCGAGCACCTCCGCCCCCTCGAGGAGGACCTGGAGGGCCACGCCCGGGCGTACGATTTCTTCCGGGCCGTCCTCCTCATGGAGCGGCTCCATCCCGAGAGGGACCGTCCGGGCGACTACGGGAGCCCGCGGGGGGAGGCCGTCCGGTTCAGCGTGAATCCGTCCCTCTCCTTCGGCCCGAACCAGATCCACGAGCTGGAGTTCCCGGAGGAGGGGCCGCCGCGCCTCACGGTGAACTTCATGGGGCTGGTGGGGCCCCAGGGGGTCCTCCCCCAGTGGTACACCCAGCTGGTGGCCGGCCGGGAGTGGGAGGGCGACACGGCCCTGCGGGACTTCCTGGACCTGTTCCATCACCGGATGCTGTCCCTCTTCTACCGGGCCTGGCGCAAGAACCGGTTCCTGGTGGGCTACGGCGACCGGGAGGACGACTCCCTGAGCCGTCACCTCCTGGACCTGCTGGGAACCGGCTCGGAGCCCCTCCGGTCGGGCACGGCGGTGGACGAGCACGCCCTGGTCTTCCACGCCGGGCTGCTGGGCCCGCAGCAGCGCAGCGCCCAGGCGCTGGAGCAGATGGTCTCCGACTACTTCGACGTGCCCGCCCGGGTGGAGCAGTTCGTGGGCGGCTGGTACCCCATCTCCGCGGACGAGCAGTGCACGCTGGGGGCGGAGACGCTCTCCAGCCGCCTCGGCGTGGGGTCGGTGGCCGGCGACGAGATCTGGGACCAGCAGGCCCGGGTCCGGGTGGAGATCGGACCGCTGTCCCGGCGGCGGTACGACGAGTTCCTCCCCGGCGGACGCCACCACGAACCCCTCCGGGAGATCACCCGCTTCTTCGGCCGGGGCCAGTACGACTTCGAGGTGCGACTGATCCTGGCCGCCGACGAGGTTCCGGGGGTGGTGCTGGACTCCGGGGAGGGAGAGAGCCAGCCCCTGGGGTGGTGCACCTGGATCCGGACCGAGCCCCGCGGCCGGGACGCCGACGAGACGATCCTCACCCTCTGACGGGACGATATCGCCATGACGGTCAACCTGCGCAATCTGGTGGACAAGCTGAACAGGCAGACCCGGAACGCGGTGGAGGGTGCCGCGGGCCTCTGCGTGAACCGCTCCCACTACGACGTCGAGGTGGAGCACTACCTGACCAAGCTCCTGGACGTCTCCGACGGCGACCTGGGGCCGATCCTCGGTCACTTCGGCGTGGACCGGTCCCGGCTCGCCCGGGAGCTCACCGAGTGCCTGGACGGGCTCCGCACGGGGAACGCGCGGACGCCCTCGCTGAGCCCGGCCCTGGTGGAGACCCTGACCGAGGCCTGGACCATCGGCTCCCTGGAGTTCGGCGCCACGAAGATCCGGAGCGGCTACACCATCCTGGCGCTGGCCTCCGAGGACGACCTCCGGCGCCGGATGCTGGAGGTGAGCGACGAGTTCGGGAAGATCAGGGCCGAGGAGCTCGAGGAGGAGTTCGACGCCATCGTGGCGGAGTCGGCCGAGGACGCCGGCGTCGGCGGCGTGGCCCGGACGCCGGTGCCCGAGGGCGCGGAGGGGGAGGCCGGCGCCGGGGAGGCCGCGAACCTGGAGCAGTTCACCGAGGACTTCACCGCCCGGGCCCGCCGCGGGGAGATGGACCCGGTCCTCGGTCGGAGCGAGGAGATCCGGCAGGTGGTGGACATCCTCATGCGGCGCCGCCAGAACAACCCCATCCTGGTGGGCGAGGCCGGCGTGGGGAAGACGGCCATCGCCGAGGGGTTCTCCATGCGCGTGGCCGAAGGCGACGTGCCGCCGGTGCTGGAGAACGTCTCCGTCCGCAGCCTGGACCTGGCGCTGCTCCAGGCCGGCGCCAGCATGAAGGGCGAGTTCGAGGAGCGGCTGAAGGGCCTGGTGGAGGAGGTCCAGTCCTCCCCCCGTCCCGTCATCCTGTTCATCGACGAGGCGCACCAGCTCATCGGCGCCGGCGGGGGGAAGGGCCAGGGGGACGCGGCGAACATCCTGAAGCCGCCGCTGGCCCGGGGGGAGCTCCGCACCATCGCCGCCACCACGTGGTCCGAGTACAAGCAGCACATCGAGAAGGACCCGGCCCTCACGCGCCGCTTCCAGCCGGTGAAGGTGGACGAGCCCGACGAGGAGACGTGCATGGTGATGATGCGGGGGGTGGTCCCCTTCCTGGAGGAGCACCACGGGGTGCGGGTCCTCTCCGGAGGGATGGAGGCCGGCGTGCGGCTCTCCAACCGCTACATCGCCGACCGCCAGCTCCCGGACAAGGCGGTGACGGTGCTGGACACCGCCTGCGCACGCCTCTCCCTGGGGCACAGCGCCACGCCACCCCCGGTGGAGGACGCCCGGCGGCGTCTCCAGGACGTGGAGGCCGAGATCCGGGTGCTCCGGCGGGAGCAGGCCGCCGGCACCGACCACGAGGAGCGCCTCGAGGAGCTGGCCGCGGAGAAGGAGGCCACCGAGTCGGAGCTCGCCGACCTCGAGGAGCGCTGGGACCGGGAGCGGGAGCTCGTGGACCGGATCCGCAGGATCCGCCGGAGCCTCGAGGAGAGCGCCCTGGGCGACGGGGCCGGCCCCGAGGCCGGGGCGGAGGACGGGGCGGAGTCGGAGGGGGACGGAGAGGCCGGAGAGGACGGCGGCTCCGATGATCCGGACGACTCCTCCGGCGAGGAGCTCGACGGCGACCCGGACGAGCTCCGGGGGGAGCTCGAGGAGCTGAGCGGAGAGCTGGAAGAGCTCCAGGACGAGGAGCCCCTGGTGCCCGTCTTCGTGGACGAGGACGTGGTGAGCCGGGTGGTGTCCCGATGGACGGGCATCCCCATGGGCAAGATGATGCAGGACGAGCTGGAGACCGTCCTGGAGCTGGAGGACCGGCTCGGCGAGCGCATCATCGGTCAGGACCACGCCCTGGAGATCATCAGCAAGCGGATCCGCACCTCCCGGGCGGGCATCGAGGACCCCCGGAAGCCGGCCGGCGTGTTCTTCCTGGTGGGGCCCAGCGGCGTGGGCAAGACGGAGACGGCCCTGGCCCTCTCGGACATCCTCTTCGGCGGCGAGGAGAAGCTGATCACCATCAACATGTCCGAGTTCCAGGAGCAGCACACCGTCTCCACGCTGAAGGGATCGCCCCCGGGCTACGTGGGCTACGGCGAGGGCGGGGTCCTCACCGAGGCCGTGCGGCGACAGCCGTACTCGGTGGTGCTGCTGGACGAGGTGGAGAAGGCCCATCCCGACGTCCTGGAGCTGTTCTACCAGGTCTTCGACAAGGGGATGCTGGAGGACGGCGAGGGCCGGGAGGTGGACTTCAAGAACACCATCATCCTGATGACCAGCAACGCCGTGGACGACCAGATCCTCTCCCTGTGCGGCGATCCCGAGACCCGGCCGAACCCGGACGGGCTCGTGGAGGCCGTCAAGCCCGACCTGAACGAGATGTTCCGGCCGGCCTTCCTGGGGCGAACCGTGATCGTCCCGTACTACCCGCTGGCCGACGAGGACCTGCGGGAGATCATCGACCTGAAGGTGGACCGGGTCGCCCGCCGGGTCCGCGAGCGTCACGGCGTGGAGCTCACGCTGGGAGACGAGGTCTACCGGGAGATCGCCAGCCGGTGCACCGAGGTGGAGAGCGGGGCCCGGAACATCGACAACATCCTCACGAACACGGTCCTGCCGTCGGTCTCGCGGCTCCTCCTGCGGTCGCTGGTCGACGAGACGGAGCCCGAGGGCGTCAGGGTCGAGGTGGGCGACGACGGCGAGTTCCGGTACATGGAGAGCTGAGGGCGGCGTGAGCCACGATCAGTCCTCGTCGAGAGGGAGCACCAGAAGCGGAGGCGCGTGATGCCCGACTACACTCAGGAAGGACGACCCATGCGGGTGAGCACGGAGCTCGAGGAGGACGTCCTCCTCCTCCAGTCCTTCGACGGGCGGGAACGGTTGTCCGCTCCGTTCGAGTGGGAGCTCCGGCTGCTGTCCGAGGATCCCTCCATCGGAGCGGAGGACCTCCTCCGGACCCCCATGGTCGTCCAGCTGGAGACGCCGTCGGGCGAGGAGCGGGTGGTCCACGGGCTGGTCCGGCGGTTCGTCCAGCTGGGCCAGCACGAGGATCACACCGCCTACCGCGCCGAGATCGTACCCTGGACCTGGTTCCTCTCTCTCACCAGGGACTGCCAGGTCTTCCAGGACAAGGACGTCCTGGAGATCGTGGAGGACGTATTCGACACCCAGGGCTATCCGGACTACGAGATACGGTGCACCCGCAACTATCCCGTGCGGGACTACTGCGTCCAGTACCGGGAGACCCACCTCAACTTCGTCTCCCGGCTCCTGGAGGAGGAGGGGATCTTCTACTTCTTCGAGCACACCGAGGACAAGCACACCCTGGTCATCACGGACAACAACAGGAAGATGAGCCCCTGTCCTGGCCAGGAGACGGCCCGGCTCAGGCAGGAGGAGATTCCCGAGGAGGACGTGGTCACGGGCCTGATCCAGGAGCACAGCGTAAACGCCGGCGAGATGAGTTTGGCCGACTACGACTACCTCCAGCCGTCGCTGAGCCTCGCGAGCTCCATCTCCGGCGACGGGAAGGGAGAAGTCCGGGACTATCACCCACGGCAGTTCACCTCCCGGGAGGAGGGAGACCGGAAGGCCCGGCTGCTGATGGAGACGGAGGAGAGCCGCCGGCAGGTCGTCCGGGGCGAGAGCACGTGCCGAGGCTTCCGCTCGGGGCATAGATTCGAGCTGGAGGGGCATTACCGCCGGGACGTGAACCGGGAGTACGCGCTGGTGGAGATCCGCCACTCCGGGTCGGCCGGGGAGATCCGGTCGGGGGAGGGAGGCTCCCTGGACTACCGGAACGAGTTCGTGGCCATCCCCCACGATGTGCCGTACCGTCCTCCGCGGAACGCCGAGAAACCGGTGGTCCATGGCTCCCAGACCGCCGTGGTGGTGGGAAAGAGCGGCGAGGAGATCTGGACCGACGAGCACGGCCGCATAAAGGTCCAGTTCCACTGGGACCGGGAGGGGGAATTCGACGAGAAGAGCTCGTGCTGGATCCGGGTGGCCTCCCGGTGGGCCGGGAAGACGTGGGGTGAGCTGCACACCCCGCGTATCGGCCAGGAGGTGGTGGTGGACTTCCTCGAGGGAGACCCCGACCGGCCGCTGGTCACCGGCAGCGTCTACAACGCCGACTACCCGCCGCCGTACGACCTCCCCGGGGACAAGACCCGGAGCGGCGTGAAGAGCCGGAGCAGCAAGGGGGGATCCTCGGGCGACTTCAACGAGATTCGCTTCGAGGACAAGAAGGGGAGCGAGCACATACAGATCCACGCCGAGAAGGATCTCCGCACGATCGTGGAGAACAGCGAGCTGCGGAAGGTCTACAACTCTCGCGACACGACCATCGGCGACGAAGACGGCACCGCCGGGGACGACGACTACATCGAGGTGACCGAGGTCCACGGCGCCCGGGGACAGACGATCCACGGGAACGACGTCCTGGTGGTGAAGGGCGACGCAGGCGACCGCGGGGTGACGGTGGAGGAGGGCCATCACGGGCTCCGCGTCAAGGAGGGGAACAGCAAGACCCGCGTGGACAAGGGGGACAACGAAGTCCGGGTGGACACGGGGGACAACAAGCTCCGGGTAAAGCAGGGTGACAACGTCACCAAAGTGGAGCTCGGGAGCGACGAGAAGGAGGCGATGACCGCCATCGAGATGAAGGTCGGCCCCAACTCGATCAAGATCGATCAGACCGGTATCACCCTGAAAGGGATCAACGTCAAAATCGAGGGCAAGGCCATGCTCGAGGCCAAGTCGCCGATGACCACGGTGAAGGGCGACGGCATGCTGCAGCTCAAGGGCGGTGGGATGGCGACCCTGAAGGGGGGCGTCGTCCTCATCAACTAGCGGGAGCCAGAGATGGACCAGTGGACGAACCTGACGACTGCTTCCGCGGCCGATCTCGTGGAGGCGGCCGAGCTGGAGGATCCGGCCAGAGACTTCCTGTCCGAAGGCATGCGCCCGGAAGCCTTCGTGGATCGTCTCCGGGACGAGGAGCAGTGGACGGACGCCCTGACCTTCATGGCCCATGCCCTCCCCACGCACGAGGCCGTCGGGTGGGCGGTCCAGTGCGACCGAAGCACCGCCGCCGGCGACGAGGGCGAGCGCCACGAGGTCCTCCTCGCCGCCGTGGAGCGCTGGCTTCGCGAGCCGGACGAGGAGCGTCGCCAGGCGGCTCTCCAGCTGGCCCAGGACGAGCCCGACGATTCGTCGGGCCAGCTCCTGGGAATGGCCGCCGGCTACAGCGACGGGACGATCGTCGTGGGCGGCGACCAGCGCGTGGAGATCGAGACGGACATGATTCCGGCGATGATCTCCGGCGCCGTGATGATCGCCGCTGGCCGGCCGGAGGCTTCCGAGGTGGAAGAGACCCGTGAGAGATTCCTGCGGTGGGCGGTGGAGATCGCCGAGGGCAGCAGGGACGCCCTCCCGGAAGAATCCTGAGCCGGCGGTCCAGAGATCGACGCGGACTGGCCCTCGTGAGGTGTCATGGCAGACGAGCCGAAAGACGGGAAGCAGGGAGCGGACGGGGGGGAGGACTCGGACGAGCCCCTCGTCGAGGGCTCCCACCAGCGGTCCTCCGCGCCCGATCAGGAGAAGACCTGGGGCAGCATGTCCTCGGACGACGACGGGGGCGACGAGGGGACCGAAAAGCAGACCAAGGTCACGCTCTGGAAGAAGGACTGGGTCGAGGAGGAGGAGCACTCCGGCTACGTCGGGCCCCACGTCGCCGGGGAGGCCGAGTCCGACTACGCGCAAGGCAAGGCGTCGGCGGGTCTGGGACACTACTCGGCGGGCGCCTCCTCGGAGATCAGCTACGACCTCCAGGAGGCCGAGGCAAAACTCACGGCCGTGGACGCCAAGGTCTCGGGCTCCCTCGCCCACGCCGAGGCGGAGGGCAGCTTCGATCTCGGCGGATGGATCGCCGACACCTCGGAGGACGTGTGGAACTCACTGACTGGCGGAGGCGGGGCTGGCCCCCAGGCGCCGGCCGCCGGCGGCGGTCCTCTCGCCGCCCGGCTGGGGGACCTCACCTCCCACGGGACCCCGCTGGCGCCGGGCATCGGCAGCCCGAACGTTCTGGTCGGCGGGATGCCCGCCTGGCGGGTAGGCATGGATTTCCATGCCTGTCCCATCGTCAAGGGCGTGGTCCCCGACGTGGGCGGGATGGTCGCCATGGGCGCCCCGACGGTGCTCATCAACGGCATGCCCGCGGTCCGGATGGGAGACATGGTGGTCGAGGTGCCGGGGGGGCCGAACCCCATCGTCATGGGGTGCCCCACGGTGATGGTCGGCTCCGGCGGTGCCGGAGGCGGTGGAGGCGGAGGCGGGGGTGGCGGTGGCGGACCGACCGACACCGGTCTGGACGTCTCGGGCAAGGCGGATGGCGACGTCCTCCACGCCGAAGCGTCCGGCGAACTCGGGGCGGAGTGGAGTGGCGAGCAGAAAGGTGCGGCTGCCAGGGTCGGCGGAATGGCCGCAGTCGCCAGGGGGAGCATCGGGGGCGAGCTCGCCGTACCGATCCCCTTCACCGGTCATTCGGTAACCCTCGGCGCGACCGCGGAAGGCAGCGCGGTGAGCGCCGGGGCCGAGGCGGAGGCCGCGGCGGGATGGAAGGAGGGCGAGGGCTTCAAGGCGGAAGCTGGTGCGAAGGCCGGTCTCGGTCTGGGAGCCGGAGTCAAATTCTCGGTCGGCTTCAAGTAGGGAAGAGAGGCAAGGTCTAGCCATGGAGAGACCCGACATCCCGTTCCCCGTCGGAGGGGTGGATCTCTCCGAGCTGGAGGAGACCCACAATCTCGTTCGGGTCACACCCATGCAACAGCCGCCGCTGGCCTACTCCCTGATCCTGCCCAAGACGTGGATCCAGGAGTCAGATGTGGGGGAGCAGCCCGGAGGAGTTGGGAAGCTGGCCCGTATCGGCCTGTTCGCCGACCGGGCCGCTCCCGACGCCACCGTGGTCCAGGTATCGTTCACACGCCTCCCGGTGGAGGTGCCCCTGCGCGACTGGGTGGCGCTGCAGGCGCAGCAGCAGGGCATCGAGCTCCTTCGCAACACCCCCATCGAGCTCGCCCAGGGTCCGGGCGTGGACGCCGGTGGGATCATGCGTCGTCCCGACACGCCGCCCTTCGTCGTCCGGCTCCTGGTCCTGCCCGACGGCGGCCGGATCTTCCTGGCCACGGCCATGTGTCCGCGCTCGCGGTACGGGGAACAGATGGAGGACATGACCATCGCCACTCATTCGTTCAAGCTCCTGAACCCCGGAGGATCGCCGCGTCTCGAGCAGTGGCTCGAGGTCGAGGTCCCCGACCCCGACTTCACCGTGGCCATGCCGGCCTCCTGGCGGGGACGTCCGAAGGAGGTGGACGCTCCCGGCAAGAGCGGCACGGACATGCTGCTGGTGAGAGAGCCGAAGGAGGAGGAGCGGGGGGAGGAGCCCCAGCTCATGGCCTACCTCCGCGTGAAGGCCATCGAACGGGACGTCGCTGGCGACCCCGGAGCGGACGACCTCCTGTTCGACGCTACCGAGGAGCTCGAGGCGGCCAACGTCCAGGTGACCTCGACCTGGGAGGAGGACGACGATCGGGGTCTCTCCCATCTCGAGGATCTGATGGACCGGCGCATCGCTTCGGGCACCATGGCCGGGCGCCCCGTCGAGCTTCGGAGCGCTTTCGTCGAGCGTCCGCCGCTGATCTTCGCCGTCACGGCGATTTCCGTGAAGCGTGAGGCGCAGCCGCTTCTCTGGATGCGCAGCAAGCGCGCCTACGAGATCGCCGTGCAGACGGTAGAGCCGGCCTGAGACCGGGCCGCTCGGGTCAGCCGGAAGGGGGTCTGCCGACATCCGGCGTTGGCCGCCGGGGTCCGGGCCCGCTACCCTAGGTATACGATGAGATGAGAGCCGCCCGGCGTCGATCGGGCGGCCTGGGGAGGGTCCGACGCGGAGGAGGGTCGGACTCGTCGGACCCACGGGGAGGATCCCATGGACACCTTCGGCAAGTACCAGGTCACGGATCTCATCGGCGAAGGGGGGTTCGGCAAGGTCTACCGCGGATGGGACCCCGTCCTGAAGCGGTACGTGGCCATCAAGACCTGCTCGTTCCGGGAGGAGCACCTCCGCAGGCGCTTCGTCCAGGAGGCGGAGGTCGCCGCCGGCCTCCAGCATCCGAACATCGTCACCGTCCACGACTTCGGCACGGAGGGCGACCGGCCGTACCTGGTCCAGGAGTACCTGGAGGGCGAGGACCTGGACGTGCTGATCCGGGAGGGCGAGGCGGGGGACCCGGAGACCCGTGTCGGCTACCTGCGGGAGATCGCGGCGGGCCTGGCCTTCGCCCACGGGCGGGACGTGGTCCACCGGGACGTGAAGCCCTCGAACATCCGGATCCTCCCCGACGGCCGCGTGCGGATTATGGACTTCGGCATCGCCAAGGTCCTGACGGCCGAGGAGAGCCTGACACGTACCGGCATGAGCCTGGGTACCGCCGGCTACGTCTCCCCGGAGCAGCTCGAGGGGAAGGAGGTGGACGGCCGGGCCGACATCTTCTCCTTCGGCGTCCTGGCCTACGAGCTCGTCTCGGGGTCGAAGCCCTTCCGGGGGGAGTCCGTCTCGGAGCTGTTCTACCAGATCAGCCACGAGGACCCGTCGCCGATCCGGGAGGTCGCTCCCGACTGCGATCCGGCGCTGGCGGCGTGCATCGACCGCTGCCTCCGGAAGGACCGGGAGCGGCGCTACGCCGACTTCGGCGCGGTCGGTGAGGCCCTGGAGGCCGTGGGCGGGGACGACCACCGGGAGGCCGCGGCGGGCGCCGCGGCCGGAGCGGTCGGGGCGGCGGCGGGCGGCGCTGCCGGAGGAGCCGCGGGAGGCGCTGCGGGCGACGGCGGAGTACCGGAGGCCGGAGGCGGCGGGGACGGATCCGCCCGGGCATCCGGAGGCGTCATGAGCCGCGGGGCCTGGGCGGCCCTGGTGGTGGTCACCGCCGTGGCCGCCGCCTTCGGGGTCGTGCAGCTGGTGGAATCGCGGGGGCTGCCGCTGGTGGGCGGCGGGGAAAGGGACGACGTCCCGGCGGTGGCCGGAGGGGATACGGCCACCGCCGACGCGGCGGCTGAAGCGGTGGTGGCGGACCCGGCGGCCGATCCGGCGGTCGCCTCGTCCGAAGCCGCCGCCGGCGGCGGGGAGCCGGCGCCGGGCGGCGCCGACCCGACGGGCGCCGGCCTGGCCGAGGAGGAGGACGTCGCACCCGCCGGCGAGGCCTCCGGTCCCGAAGGACAGACGGCCTCGGAGGACGCGGGGGTGCCGTCCGCCCGGGCCGCCGGCGAGGAGGAAGAGCCCCCGGCCTCCGGGGTCCTCGTGGTGGTCCGGGGCGACGAGGTGCCCGGGCACTCGACGGTGGAGAACGTCCTCCTCCGGGAGCTCAGGGACGACGGGTACGATGTGGCCGACCGGACCGGACTGGAGCTTCGCTCCGCGGCGGCCGGCGGCGAGGGTTCCGAGCCGGACGCCCTGGGACGGCGGGCGGGCGTGGCGGCGGTGGTGCTCGCCGACTACCGGGCCGAGGCCGCTCGCTCGGTGGGCGGCTTCTTCACCGGAACGGCGACGCTCTCGGTCCGGATCTACGACACGCGGACGGGTCGGACGCTGGGGTCGGAGACGTTCCGGGTGGGAGGCGGCGGTGAGCCCGGCGAGCTGGGGAACACCGCTGCGGACGCCGCCACCAGCGCCGCCGAGACGGTGGGATACCGGGCAGCCGGCGCCCTGAACCGCCTCCTCAGGGACCACCTGCGGGGAGGATAGGCGGGCGGGCGGCGAGGCGGCCGGCGACGAACCCCCCCGCCCCCCGCGGGGAGGCTCTACGTCAGGTGAGGGCTACGCCCAGCGGCCGGCCAGCGGCGCCGGCGGACGGGCCACCGACTGGAAGCGGACCACCCGCGCGGCGCCCCGCTCCTTCACCGACGCCACGGGGATGAAGCCATCCTCCAGCAGGCGGACCGCCACGTCCTCGGTCATGAGCATCTCGGCGCTGGGCTTCGCCTCGGCCCGGCCGCCGCGCTCGTAGATGTGGAGCGGCAGGCGCTCCGCCTCCCGGTCCATCCCGGGGCGCATCTCCCAGCCCGCCCGGCGGAACGACCGGCAGAGGAGCGCCGCGCACAGCCACGCCGGGTTCCCCCACAGGTACCGCTCGTGGCGCGTCCGGTCGTCCTCCTCCTCGTCGCCCGCTCCCGTCTCCCCCGGCGGCGGGATCTCCCGCAGCTCGAGGGTCCGGCAGGGGGCGTCCTCCGGATCGTAGGGCTGTCGCAGGAGGAAGCGGGGAAGGGCCAGTCCCAGCCAGCGGGCCTCGTCGCTCCCGCGCAGCTCCCGCCACCGCTCCGACTCCACCTCCCGCCAGTCGGATCGGGAGGGCCGGCGCCGGAAGCTGGCGAGTCCGGCGAGCCTCGGCGCGGCGGCCGAGAGGAACGGAGCGCCGGCCCGTCCGGCCAGGCGCGCCAATCGCTGGAGGAGGGCGGTGTCGTCGGGGCCGAACCGGTAGTGGCCCACGAGGAGGCTCCAGGGCGCCGCGGACGCGCTGCCGGCGGCGCCCGCGGGATCCGCTCCCGCGCCGCCCTCGACGATCCGTGAGTGCAGGGGGGATTCCCGGGGATCGGGGCGGGAGAGGGCGTCCTCCAGCTCGCTCCGGGAGACGTCCATGAGGTGGATCCCGAGGTCGGAGCCCGTCTCCGCGCGCCGGACCAGGAACTCCACACCCCGCCAGACCGACTCCAGGGCCCGGAAGGCGTCGTGATGCAGGAGGCGCCGCATGGTCGCCTGGAGGGCGGCCTCTTCCTGCCGGCGGCGGGCCCGCTCCTCCGCATCGGGGCCCCGTACCAGGTGAGGACGGACCAGGCGCCGGACGTAGTCGGCGAGCTCGTCGGAGCCACTCCGGGCGTCGCCGGGGGGAGCCGCGCCCCGACCGTCTCCGGCCGGGCCGGCCTCTCCTTCCTCCTGCTCCACGATCTGCTCCAGGAGGTCGCCGCCGGCCGCCCCATCCTCCCCCACCGCCTCCCCGGTGCTCCCCCCGACGGCCGACGACGGGTCGTCGGCTCCGGCGTCGTCGCGGAAGGCGTCGCGGATCCGGCGGAAGAGGGGGACCTCCCGGCTCAGGCGGTCGGGGTGGAAGTCCTCCATGGCCCGGAACGCGACGGTGAGCTCCGGAGCCCCGGCGGGATCGCCGCCCTCCAGCGTGGCCGGGTCCACGAGATCGGAGGCCGGCAGGGTGATGGAGGGGGCGTAGCGCCGAAGGACGTCGTCCAGGTCGTCCCGGTCGACGGGAATGATCTCCCGCTCCCGGAGGCCGTCCGCTCCGGCGGGCCCGTCGTCGGATCCGCCGACTCCCCTCCCCGTCAGATCGGCCAGGACCAGCACCCGGAACGGCGTCTCCGGAGCCGGCCGTCCGGGGGCGGCGTGCTCGGTCCGGACCTCGCCGCCCTCCTCGACCTCGATCCGGAACTCACCTCGGGCCACCATCCGGCCTCGTCAGGCGGTGGGGAGGTTCAGAAGAACTCGCTGGTCGTGTCCACCTGCGCCAGGATCGAGTCCCGGAAGGCGAGGTGGGCGGCCACCGCGTGGGTCTCGCCGGAGGACTGGGCGGTGAGGAGCCCGTCGGGGGACGCCGTCAGCACCTGGGGGTTCCGGCTCGACCACTGGGCCTCCCGGTCCGGGATCGGATCCCCGGTGGCGAAGACCACGTCGGCGCTGGCCTGGATCGTCTCCCCGGGTTCCTGGAAGATCAGGGGGCCGTCGGTCCGTATCACCACGCCGGCGGGCACGGGCTCCAGGGTGAGGTCCACCACTTTGGTCCGGCCGGGCTCGAGGGTCACGGGAGTGCTCCCCCGGAAGAGGGGATCCGCCCCACGGAGGAGGCGCACGGTGAGGTGGAAGTCCCCGGGGCCGTCGAGGGACAGCCGGACGGAGACGTCGGTGGTCTCGCGGTCCGGGTCGAAGTCCAGGACCCGGTCCAGGGCCGCTTCCTCCGTCTCCGTCCGCAGGAGGATCACCCGGGCCCCGTCGGTCTTCCCGAAGGCGTCGTCCACGCCCGTCTGGGATCCCGTGGGGAGGGAGGCCGCCACGGCCAGCCCGGCCTCGCCCGCCGTGGAAGGATTCTGCGGCGTCCCCTCGCAGGCGGCGCCGGCGAGCACGGCCCAGGCGACGGCGGCCGAGGCGAGCGCCAGGGGCCGGGGAGGGCGGGAGGGAGGGGCGTATCCGCTCACGGGGATCCTCCTCCGTCGCCCAGGCGGAGGGTCAGTCCGGCCTCGACGCCGCTGACGTCGCTCTGCGCTCCGGGCCGGAGGGTGACGCTCCCCAGGTGCCCTCGCACGGTGGGGATCAGTGTCACCGATCCCGTCCGCCATTCCGCCCGGGCTCCCGCCCGGACCTGCCAGCCGTCGTGGGAGCTCTCGTCGCGCTCCAGCATCCGGCCGTCCACGGAAGGTCGCAGGAGGACCGATCCCAGTCGCAGGCGAAGGCCGCCTCCGGCCAGGAGGAGATCCTCGCCGGCCACGGGATCGAGGCCCTGGAGGTGGGTCCCCTGCGACCGCCGGTGGTAGCCGCCGTAGAGGAAGCCGGCGCTCCGGGATCCCAGGGCGAAGCTGTAGGTGCCCAGGGCCTCGATCCGATCGCCCGGCCGGAACAGGTTGGTGCCATCGAGCTGGTCGTCGCCGTAGTGCTGGTAGCCGACCTGCAGGCCGATCTCGCCGGCCGCGCCGGCCGGCGCCGCGAGGGCGGCACGGACGCTCAGGTTGTCCCCGGGGCGGTAGGCCACCAGCTCCCCTTCCACGGGATCGAACTCGCCGGAGCGGAAGAACCCCACGCTCAGGGCCGCATCCACGGCACCCAGGTCCCGGGCCGTGGACGCCCGCAGGCCGAAGCCCCCGCCGCTGCCCAGGTTGGAGACCCGGAAGGGGAGGAGATCGGACGCCAGGACCCCCGCCACGTCCATCTCCTCCACCGTGTAGGACGACTTGCCGGTGGGGAGGGCGGCGACGGCCGCGATGGTGGCCTCGCCGTCGGCGAGGTCGAGGGTGGCCGTGACGTTGGTGTCGGTGAATCCCTCCACGGTGGACGCCGATCCGTCCGGCGCGGTGAGCTCGGCCCGGGCCCAGCGGGTCCCCACGTCCAGGGTCAGCCCGTCCAGGAGAGGCGCCCGGGCCGCCACCGGCACGGTGAGGAGGGAGAGGCTCTCCACGCCGGCCGCGCCGGCGTCCCCGAAGGTGAAGTGCTGGTAGTGGACGCCGGACCCGAGCCCGCCCGAGCCCGCCCCGATCGACGCCGTCTGGGCCGGGAGCGCGCTGGCGGAGAGTAGGAGCGAGGTCGCCAGGGCCAGTCCCCGGAGGAGGTCACGGCGCCCGCTCACGGGGGGACGCTCCCGCCGGCTCCCACGATGATCCGGAACTCCACCGGTCGCCCCGTGAGGCCCTCGAAGCCCAGCACCTCCATCACGGCGTCACGGGTCCACGGGGTGGGCGCCAGGAAGCCGGGCTCACGGACCGCCCGCCCGGCGTCGAACACCCCGGGACCGGGACCGGGACCGTAGAATTCCGACAGCGCCAGCGACGACAGCGCGGCGGCATCCAGCTCCAGGGCCGAGGAGATCCCCTCGACGAGCTCGGCCCGATCCACGGCGGCCGAGAACCCCGGGTCCAGCTCCGCCGCCTGGCGGTACTGCCGGGCGGCGCGGCCGAAGTGGGCCGAGTCCTCCGCCACGAGCCCCCGCCCGAAGGCCAGCAGGGCCTCGAGGCTCCCGGTGGGTCGGCGGGTCACCCGGTCGCGCTCGGCCGGCGTGAGCTCGATCCCCAGGTCCTGGTAGATGCCCAGGGCGAGCCGGGCTTCCAGCTCGAAGAGCCGCTCGGCTGCGCCGGTGGCGGCCACGGTGGGCCCGGCGCCCGCGGGGTCGCCGTCGACCTCCACCACCGAGGCTTCCGCCTCCAGGGAACCGGCGTCCCCGGCCAGGAGTCCCTGGACGAGCCTGCCGGCGCCGAGGATCCTCCCGCTCCGGACGGCCGTCCCCGGGTTCACGTAGCCCGAGTCGGCCAGGGCCATCTCGTCGAGGAGGAGCTGGACTCGCATGCGCTCCACCACCCGGAGCCGCTCGGTGCGCGCCAGGTCGGTGGTCAGGAACTCCGCCAGCGCCCGTCCCAGGGGCCGCAGGCCCTCGTCGGTTCCCCGATAGAGGAAGGGGAACACCGCCACCGTGGCCGCGGGGGGGCGCCGGTCGGCGTACTCCCCTTCCCGGTCCAGGGCCCGCCGTACCGAGGCTTCGAGCTCCCGGCGCTGCAGGAGGCGCAGGCGGTCGGCCACGGCTCCGGCCAGGGGAGGATCGTCCCCGGAGGCGAGGTAGGTGGAGTACATCTCCCGCGCCTCATCGTATCTCTCGAGATCCTCCAGGGTGAGCCCCAGGAAGAAGACGGCCGGCGGATGGCCGGGGGACCGCTCCCGGGCCCGCTCCAGGACCTCCCGGGCCTCGGCCTGTCTGCCCGCCTCCCGATAGGCGGCTCCCAGCCGCGTCAGGGCGTCCACGTCCGCGGGCTCCTCCTGGACGGCGCGCTCCAGCTCCGGGATCCGTTCGGGCGAGGGAGGGACCGGGCCCTGGCGGGAGCCGGCGCACCCCAGGGTGGAGGAGAGCAGCACCGAGACCAGGATCGCCGCCGGGAGGCGGGAAGCACCGGGGAGTGCGGACGATCGAATCATGGTAATCGGAGCGTAGCGGTTGCGACCGGGCGGTGCAACCGATGCCGGACCCGCCGGCCGCGGAAGCGGGCCTCCGGGGCTCGCCAGCGCAGGGAACATATTTTATCTATACCGTGGGATCGCTCTCGGCGGGGGGCTCGGCACGGGACGCCCCTTCCCCGTGATCGTCACCGTGAACCACGAGGGGAACCAGCGGGAGGAGAAGCCGATGATTCGAGGCATCTGGAGCGCCGTGGTCGCAGCATTCGTCGTGTCGACGGCCGTTGCCGTCACCCCCGACGCCCTGCCGGCGCAGGAGGACGGGAAGGTGCGGATCGCCGTGGTGGACTTCGGCAACAACAGCACCTGGAACCACTGGGGTCCGCGCCTCGGGGAGGCGGCCGCCAACGAGCTCGCGACCCAGCTGGTGCAGAGCGGAGACTTCTCCGTCATCGAGCGGAGCCGCCTGGAGGCGATCATGGCGGAGCAGAGGCTCGGACAGAGCGGCGCGGTGGACGCGAGCACGGCTGCCGAAGTCGGAAAGCTCCTGGGGGTCCAGGCCATCGTCACGGGGGCCGTCACCTCCTTCTCCATCGACCAGACCGGCGGCGGGATCGGCCCCTTCCAGGCGAGCTTCGGCGAGGCCGAGAGCCAGCTCGACGTGAGGCTGGTCAACACGACCACCGGTGAGATCATGATGGCCGTGGAGAGCAGCGGAAAGGAGGGCTTCGGTGGGGCCCGCTTCGAGGACGTGAACTTCCAGCGGAGCTACGACGCGGGGATCGCCCAGAAGGCCCTGCGCCCTGCGGTACAGGAGGCCGTGACCAGGATCTCGGAGATGAAGTCGCAGCTCGCCGCCATCGAGCCGGAGGCGCCCCCGGGCGAGGTGGTGGGCACCGGGGACAACGGCGTCTACATCGACCGGGGCGAGAACTTCGACGTGGAGACCGGCCAGCGGTTCGACGTCTACCGGGTGGTGGACGAGATCCGCAGCTCCGACGGTGAGCTCCTGGACACCGTGACGGAGAAGGTGGGCGTGATCGAGGTCACGCGGGTCCTCTCCCAGTCGTCGGTGTGCCGCGTGGTGTCCGGGGACGCGGGGGAGGGAGACGAGATCCGGCCGCAGGGCGGCGGCTGATCGACGGCCGATGAGCTCCGGCTAGGTCCGTCCTCCCGACAGTCCGTCCACCCACCGCGCCACCGGCGGGAGGAGGAGCGCACCGGCGCTCCCGGCGAACAGGGCCCGGGGCCAGAGCCCCTCGACGGCCACGGCGCCCACGAGACAGGCGACGGCGCCCACCAGGTACCAGCCGTTCCGTCCCAGCCAGCCGTGCCGCCTGACGCCCATGGCCCGGCGCACGGACTCGTGCTCGTGGGCCGCCCGGGCGTAGTTCAGCGTCACCACCTCGAAGAGGTCGAAGAGCACGTCCGGGTCGGGGCGCGCGCCCCGGTCCTCGAGCCCCCGGCGGGCCTCCCCGGCGATCTCCCCGGCCACCTCGGCACAGTCGCGCTCCCAGAGCTCCCCGTCCGACAGGCGCTCGCTCCAGCGGGAGGCCAGCTCCGAGGCCACCTCGGTCCCTTCTTCGGGCAGGACCCCGAGCACCTCCCGCAGGGCCTGGCGAACCTCCTCCGGCGGGTGGCTCCTCAGGTGATACTCGATGAGTTCCCGGTACGTGGTGCCGCGGACCTTGTCCCGGAACTCGTCGAAGCTCACCGTGCGGACCGCGGAGCACCGGCCCGCGCATTCCAGGATGCTGGAGCCTGCTTTGAGGGAGCTGAGCATCGGGACCGTCCCGGGTGTTCCGTTGACACGCCGACCTCTGGAGCCGGAGCCGGGAGAACGTACCCCAGGTGATCCTCATCGTGCACTCCATCGCCGGGAGCGACATGGCCGGGAGCGGCCGGTCCGTCGGTCTCGATCTCGCCGGCCGGGTCGCTTGCCTCCTCGCCCTGATCCTGCTCCCGGCGTGCGAGCCGCCGGCCGACGGACCTCCCGCAGGAAACGAGGCCACCCGGGCCTGCACGCCCCCGGCCCCCCTGGGGCTGGCGCCGGCCCCGGTAGCGGAGGTCTACCGCCGGGCGTCCGACCTGCAGGGCCTCACGAGCCTGCTGGTCTGGAAGGAGGGGGTGCTGGTGGCCGAGGGCTACTGGCGGGGCGGCCGTCCCCACCGGGACGTGAACATCAAGTCCGCCTCGAAGAGCGTCCTGTCGGCCCTGGTGGGGATCGCCCTGGAGCGGGGCGACCTGGAGGGCCTGGACCGGACGGTGGCCGAGCTCCTCCCGGGCTACTTCGGACCGGGCGTCGATCCCCGAAAGCGGGAGATCACCGTCCGGGACCTGCTCACCATGAGCTCGGGGCTGGAGACCACCAGCCACGGGAACTACGGCTGGTGGGTGAGCCGGGGCGACTGGGTCGCCGCGGCGCTGGGCCAGCCGCTGGTGGACCCCCCGGGGACGAGGATGGACTACAGCACCGGCGACTCCCACCTGATCTCGGCGATCCTGGCCGCGGCCGCGGGCACCTCCACCCGGGCCTACGCCCAGCGCCACCTGTTCGATCCGCTGGGGGTGAGGATCGGCTCCTGGCAGCGTTCGCCCCGGGGGATCCACTTCGGCGGGAACAACATGTCCCTCTCGCCCCGGGACCTGCTGAGCTTCGGCCGGCTGTACCTGGAGGGCGGACGCTACGAGGGCCGGCGGGTGCTGCCCGAGGACTGGGTGGCCGAGTCCCTGGCCAGCCACGCGGTGAATCCCCGCTACGGCCAGGAGTACGGCTACTTCTGGTGGATCCGGGAGATCGGCGGCCGGCGGGTGCCGCACGCGTGGGGGTACGGGGGACAGTACGTGTTCCTGATCCCCTCCCTGGACATGCTGATCGTCACCACCTCGGTCTCGAGCCCCGCCCGGCGGAGCGGTTTCAGTCACAACCGCCGAATCTTCGGCATGGTGGAGGGGCTCGTCCGGGCCGCCGAAGAGGGAGAGCGGTGCCGGCAGGCCGCGGGGACCGCCGCTCGTCGCTGACGCGCCCGGGCCGCTCGCTCCGCCGCTCGGCAAAATGAGAACGGGCCCGCCGCGAGGGCGGGCCCGTTCCCCTCACCCTCCCGGCGGGGAGGGCTGCACCGGCCGCCTGTCCGCTTACGGAAGCGCCGGTCCGTTCGCCTGGACCTTCGAGTCCGTGCCGCCGTCCAGGATCGGCGTGGCAAAGCCGGTTATCGAGTTCCGGATCAGCTTGTTGTTGTCGACGAGGGCGTCGAAGTCCGGATGGCCGTCGAAGCTCGTGACCGCGATCCCCACGTCACCCAGAGCGCCGGCGCTCAGGCGGTTGTTCACGATCTTCCCGTTGCTCACCGAGGCGTCGCTGGTGGAGAAGCCGTCGAAGGCCACCGCCTGGAAGTTGATGGCCACGCTGGACTCGGTGATCGAATTCCGCTGGACCTTCGCGTTGTCGGCCGAGGGCAGGAACCAGCCCCAGGCGCTGACCCCGATGCCGGCGTCGCAGTTCTCCACCGAGTTGCCCTGGATCTGGACGCCGTCGGACTCGAACACCAGGATGCAGGAGGCGACCCAACCGCTGCCGGACCACCGGTTGTCCTCCACCACGTTGTTCGTGATCTGACCGGTGGCGCCGAAGCCCACCTGGATGCCGTTGGGGGCCCAGGCCACCCCGATCCCCGTGCTCCCGGTGACGCGGTTGTCGGAGATCACGACCTCCGGAGCGGGATGTGCGCCGCCGTCGCCGTTGGCTCCGATGCCGCCGCGCTCGTACTCGGAGACCTCGTTGCCCACGATGCGGACCCGGGAGTCGCCGTAGGCCAGGATCCCCATGGTCTCCTTGCCGCCGACGCCCATGTTCCGGACGACGTTGTCGGAGACGGTGCCCTCCACGTTGCGGAGGAAGATTCCCACGGACCTCCTGGTGTTGGGCTGCCGGTCGTCTCCGTCCACGACGAAGCCCTGGACGGTCACCTTCACGGTGGAGGTGCCCGAGACGTCACCGCCGCTCGCCGTCCCGCCGTAGGCGAAGAGGATCGGCTCCCAGGTCGGACCGCTCTCGGCGATCGTGAAATCGCCCGGATCCGCCGGAGCCTGAAGGACCGGATCGCCGATCCCGTTCAGCGTCAGGTCCTTGTTGATGGTGACCTGCTCCACGTAGGTGCCGCCCTCCACGCAGACCACGTCGCCGGAGCTGGCCGCGTCGACCGCTCCCTGGACGGTGGAGAAATCGGCGGGTACGGTCACGTCGCACTTCGCGGTCGGAACGGCCGGCCCTCCGCCCCGAGCCGCCGTCGCGTTCGGCGAATCGGGCTGGGTGACCTGGGTGCCTTCCTCGCAGCCGGCCAGCAGGAGCAGCGCTCCGGCCGTGACCAGAAGCGATGATCGAAGGGGCCTCATGTCCCACTCCTCGTCCTTGGATGGATGCCTGGAACGATCCGGCCTGAAGGGTATTGCATATCACGTACCGCAGATCTCTCCATGTGTCCTGGAATGTTAACCTGTTGTACAGACATGGGTTAGGTGGTTCGATCCGTACAGCGTCGTCGCTTCGTCGAGGCCGGTGGTGTGGGAAGAATTCGATGGTGTCGAACCTGTTGTGCACCGGTGCTCCCTCCGTGGGGAGTGAAACCGGGGCCTCACGGGAGGCGTTCCGGAACAGCCGCCGCCACGGGACGTAGGGTAGGGCGGCCCGCCGGCCCCTTCCCCCATCCCCCGAACTCCCGAATCCCCGATCCCCGATCCCACCGGCATGAGCGCAGCGTCCGAGAAAGAGATCGCCCGCCGGCGAACCTTCGCCATCATCAGCCATCCCGACGCGGGGAAGACCACGCTGACGGAGAAGCTGCTGCTCTACGGCGGGGCCATCCACCTGGCGGGGTCGGTGAAGGCGCGCCGGGCCAGCCGGCACGCCGTCTCCGACTGGATGGAGATGGAGAAGGAGCGGGGGATCTCCGTCACCTCCAGCGTGCTCCAGTTCGAGTACGGGGGACGGCGGGTGAACCTGCTGGACACGCCGGGTCACCAGGACTTCTCCGAGGACACCTATCGGACGCTGCTGGCCGCCGACAGCGCGGTCATGCTCCTGGACAACCGGAAGGGCGTCGAGGAGCAGACCCGGAAGCTCTTCCGCGTCTGCCGCATGCGCCGGCTCCCCATCTTCACCTTCGTGAACAAGTGCGACCGTCCGGGGGTGGAGCCCCTGGGCCTGCTGGACGACGTCGAGGAGGACCTGGGGCTCCGCTGCCACCCGGTGACCTGGCCGGTGACCCGGCGCGGTGAGACGGTGGGCGTCTACGACCGGCAGGTGGGCCAGATCCGCCGCTTCCGCCGCACCGGCGATCACGGCGAGAGCCGGGCGGAGGAGGAGCTGCTGGAGCTGGACGGCCCCGAGGCCCGGGACCTCCTGGGCCAGGAGGGCGTGGACGAGCTCCGGGAGGAGGTGGAGCTCCTGGAGCTGGTGGCGGGCGACGTGACCCGCGAGGAGATCCTGGCCGGCGAGGCCTCGCCGACCTTCTTCGGGTCGGCGCTCCTCAACTTCGGGGTGGAGCCGTTCCTGTCGTACTTCCTGGAGCACGCCCCGCCGCCCCAGCCCCGGGACGCCGAGAGGGGCGGCCGCGTGGAGCCCACCGACGCCGACTTCACGGGCTTCGTGTTCAAGATCCAGGCGAACATGGACCCCAACCACCGGGACCGGGTGGCCTTCGTGCGCATCTGCTCGGGGACGTTCGAGCCCGGGCTGGAGGTGCGGAACACCCGCTCCGGGGAGGGGATGCGCCTGAGCGCGGCTCGCCAGTTCATGGCCCGGGAGCGGACCCACGTGGACCGGGCGCTGCCCGGCGACGTGGTGGGCCTCCACGACCGGGGGAGCCTGCGGGTGGGCGACTCGCTCTCGGAGGGCGGAGACGTGGACTTCGGCCGGGTGCCGAGCTTCTCCCCCGAACACTTCGCCCGGGTCCGGGTGGAGGATCCGCTCCGGCGGAAGCACCTGGACAAGGGCCTGGCCCAGCTCGCCCAGGAAGGGGCCGTGCAGGTGTTCTATCCCCAGAAGGGAACGAACCCGAATCCCCTCATCGGCGTGGTGGGCGAGCTCCAGTTCGACGTGGTGCTGCACCGGCTGGAGCACGAGTACAACGTGGAGGCCAGGCTGGACCACCTGCCCTACCAGCGGGCCCGCTGGGTCACGGGCCCGGAAGAGGCGATCCGGCGGCTGGCCGCCGGCTACGGCCGGGCGCTGGTCACCGACGTCCGGGACCTGCCCCTGGTACTCTTCGAGTCGGAGTTCGCCATGCGTCAGGCCCAGGGCGACGCCCGGGAGCTGACGTTCCATGCCGTCTCCCCGGACGCGAGCCTGGAGGCCGGCCTGGAAGCGGTCGACGGATCCGCGCTCTGACCGCCGCCGCCCGGTCCGGCCCGGCCGTTCGGTCCGGCCCGGCCGTCCGGTCTCCGGGCTTGTGGATGTACAGCCACAAGCGGCGGCACCACGGCCCCGGGGCAGCCCGGGTGGCGGGGCGCTACAGGTTCAGGAAGTAGCTCGCCTTCAGGATGAACGTGCTCTCGGCCGGGGCCCCGAAGAGGGCGTCCAGGTCCCGGCCCACGTCGAAGCGGCCGTCCCGGCCGAAGGCGCGGCGGTCGTGCTGCCAGACCAGGAAGAGCTCCGAGCCCGGCGTGTACTCCCACCGGAGCACCGCGTTTCCTCGGAGCGACCGGATGTTGAAGTCCTGCACGGGAAGCGAGTAGTCGACGTTCCCGTCCCCGTCGAAGTCCACGTAACGGGTCCCGTCCCGGGTACAGGTGGTGCCCCCGGTGCAGCCCACCACCTCCGTCCCGCCGACGCCGGACCGGAGCTGGGGCGCCCCCTCTTCGAACCGCTCGAACTCGAAGCTGCGGGGTCGGGCGAGCTGCTTCAGGCTCGTGTAGTCGCCCGAGGACAGCAGGGGCTGGGCGAAGAGCTGCAGGCTCATCTCCGGGTTGAAGACCACGTTGAGCCGCGTCTGCATTGAGAGCTGGATCCGCTCCAGGTCGCCGAAGAGGTACCGGGCCCCGTAGGTGGGCTCGTAGGGCACGGCCTTCGTGGTCGCCACGTACTGGGCGCCGTCGTCCTCCGAGCGGAACTCCGGCTCCAGCTCCACCTGCCAGCTCGGTGAGGGCCTCCAGGTGAGCTCCGCGCCCAGGGAGAGGGAGCGTCCGGCGCTCCGGCTGGTGGTCCCGTAGTTGACCGAGGGCTCCAGGCTCAGCGCCCTCCTCGGATCGGTGCTCACGCTGACCTCGAAGGAGCGGGAGGTGGGTTCGGTCATGAGCGGCCCGCCCCGGGTCTTCGACACCGACTGGCCGGTGGGCTGGAGGTTCAGGCCCAGGTTCAGCCGCCAGTTGTTGTGGAACTCGAATCGGCCGTTCAGGAAGAGCCCCCCGTCCTGATAGGAGCGCGACCACTGGTCGGTCGACAAGAGGTCGTCCGTCAGGGTGTGGCGGAAGCTGTGGAAGGTGAAGGCGAAGACGTTCCAGCTCCGGAAGAGGGGGCCGGGCTCGATGTCCCGGTAGGAGATCCGGCCCCCTCCGTGCAGCCGGGGGTTCTCGGTGCTGAACCCGAGGTCGTTCGGCGCGAAGCCGGGGGTGATGTCCCCGAGCCAGATGGACCACGTCCAGTGCTCTGCGCTGGCCCGGCTGAAGTTGAGCTGCCAGTTCACGCCGGTCATGGAGGTGGCCGCCGAGTCCACCGAGAGGTCCTCGGCGTCGGGGCGCTGGAAGTAGTGCTGAGGGTTCGTCTGGACCCGGACGATGGATTCGGGCTCTCCCGAGAGGTGGGTGCTGGCGAAGAAGCCGTTCAGACTCCACCGGCGATTCCGGTCGCCGCCCCAGCGGTGGCGGAAGTCAAGCCCTCCACTCAGAGCCGTCCGGGGGAGGAAATCCAGCTGGCCGTTCTCCGGGAGGTCCCGGCGGAGCATCGTGAGGATCCCGCCGACGTTGGAGGCGCCGTCGCGGAAGTCCTGCTGGAGGCGGCCCACGGCGTAGCCGGTCAGGGGCTCGGCCACGTACTCGCCGACCGAATCGGCCTCGGCGAAGTATGCGCGGCCGGTCTCGCGGCCGGTCACCGCGGCGAGGGCTCCCATGGAGAGCCCCCCCTGCGTTCGACCGGTGACCTTGCTCGCGCCCAGGATCGTGGTCTGCTGGGGCGCGTCGGTCGCGGCGGCCTCCGCGGGCGCGTCTCCCTGGGGGCTGCGCCCGATCCGCCGGCTGAAGAAGAGACTGCTCCGACGCCCCGAGAGGTCGAAGTCGAAGATCCGCCCGTCCTGGACGAAGAACGGCCGCTTCTCGGGGAAGAAGGTCTCGAAGGCCGTGAGGTTGATGACGGCCGGGTCCACCTCGACCTGTCCGAAGTCGGGGTTCACCGTGGCGTCCAGGGTGAACTGGGGGCCGAGGCCGTAGCTCAGATCGGCTCCGAGGCGGGGGGTGAAGGAGGACCCGTCCACCAGCGGATTCCCGGGCGCTTCGGGGCCGCGGAAGAGCTGTCCCACGGCGTAGGGCTCGAGCTGAAAGCGCCCGCCGGCCCCGGCCAGGTCGAGGCCGGTCAGCCTGCCGTACTGACTCACCGTCCCGGACTCGGTGCGCGAGATCAGGGCGAAGTAGCTGATGGAGTTGGACGCCAGCCGTCGTCGCTCGAAGTTGAGGCCCCAGGTCTGGGATCCCGATCCGGACTCGAAGCGAATCTCGGAGAGCGGGATCCGCATCTCCGCCGTCCATCCCGCCGAGTCGATGCGGGCCGCCGAGGACCACACGGCGTTCCAGTTCACTCCGCCGCCTCCGTCGTCGCCGAATCCGCCGCCCCCCTCCACGATGAAGGCGTCCCGCTCCACGCCGGAGGCGCCCAGGCGGAAGACGTAGGCCGTCTGCTGGTCCAGGTTCGGGTCGAAGCCCACCTCGATGTAGTCGTACTGACCGTCCTCGTCCCGGCGCACCAGCTGGTCGGCCACGGCCGCGGCCGAAGGCTCGTGCATCCGGGCGCCCACGTAGATGGCTTCCCCGTCGAAGAGGACACGCACCTCCGTGGGCTGGACGGGCTCTGCTCCCTCCTCGGGCTCGCCCTGCACGAAGCCCGTGGCCACCGGCGCCCCCTGCCACGCCTCTTCGTCGAGCGAGCCGTCCACCGTCACCTCGCCCTCACGCCGGGCGGCCTCCAGGCGAGGGGCGCTCGGAGCCTCCTGCTTCCGTAGCTCCCCCTGGGCCGGTGCGGCCGGGGAACCCTCGATCAGCGAAGGCGAGCCCGGGGGATCCGCCGCCGCTGTCGGGTGCGCCGCTAGGGCGCCGAACAGGGTGAGCCCCAGAGCCATCTGCACGGTGGGGAGTCGATCTGTGGGTGCCACGGGTCCTCCGCGATCCATGGAGAGCGAGCGTCATCGGGTCGTACGGTTCCCCTCACGCCGGAGCAACGGGCGTACCGCCGTCGGCCGCCATCCATACCAACGGTTCGGATGGGGGATATGTTTGGGCGAGGGGGGGCGAGACGTTACCTTTCGCGCATGCGAGCGTGGTGGCAGGTTCTCGAGGGAGACGACGCCATGCGGGGCGCGGATCCGCACAGATCGCCGAACTGCCGAACCAGGCCCTCCCGAATGCGGGCCGTCCGGGCCGCGGGGATCCTGTGCGGGCTGCTGGCGGGTGCCGCCATGGTCTCCCCCGCTCCGGCCGACGCCCAGGACGGAAGCTCTCCCGAGTCCGTCTCCTCCCACGCCCGGGCCTCGGTCGCGCTCCTGGGGCAGACGCTGGCGGGCGGGCTCCTCCAGGCCCCGGGCATGGCGGAGGCTCCCTCCGTGGGCCCGGCCCGCGGGACCTCCGTCTCCCGGGGCTCGGCCTACGGGGGACGACCCGGCGCCCGGGTGACCGTCCCGTCCGGGGCGCTCGCCGAATCGACCGGCTCGCTCTTCCGCGAGGCGTCGACGCTGGAGCGGGGCTGGAGGCTGGTCGGGGGCGGCCCCCTCCTGGGGACGGGAGGGGACGGTGCGGAGCCGGACGCCGGGGCCTGGCTCTCCCGGACCGGCACCGACGGGCGTGAGGACGACGAGCCTCCCTTCCTGGTCGAGCTGTTCGACGCCCGCGAGGTGATGCTCTGGGTCCGGGACGCCGCCGAATGGGGGAAGGAGGCCCGCCGGATCATCTTCGGCCCCCGGGGGATCGTCCGGATGGGCTCGGTGCCCGGGTCCGATCGCCCCCGTATCCGTCTGGAGCTCACCGACACGCGACCGGGTGCCCGGTTCGTGATCCTCACCCGCTGAGTCCAGCGACGGCCAGCTCCCCCCGGGAGCAGGACGAGGCCGTCGCCGCGCTCCGGGAGGGGGCGGCGGACTGGGGGTCGCTCGGGCCCGGCGATCGGGCGGGCCTGCTGGAGGAATGCCGGGATCGCCTGGAGGGGACCGCCGGGCGGTGGGTGGAGGCCTCCCTGGACGCCAAGGGCCTCGAGCCCGGGACCGCGCCCGCGGGCGAGGAGTGGATGGTCCTCGGGGTGGTCTTCCGGGCCCTCCGACACCTCCGCCTCTCCCTCCTGGAGATCGAGTCCCGGGGCCGCCCCAGGGTGCCGAGAGGAATCTACCGGGATCCGTCCGGAAGGGCGGTGGCCCGCGTCTTCCCCCGGACCGTCGGGGAGAGGCTCCTCTTCCGGGGTGTCCGGGCCGACTTGCGGGCTCCCGCCTCCACCTCGCCGGCCGCGCTGCGCGGAGGACAGGCCCGTCCCTACCGGGACCTCGACGGCGCCCCGTCGCCCCTGTGCCTGGTCCTGGGTGCGGGCAACGCGGGCAGCCTGCCGGTGACCGACAGCCTCACCAGGCTGGTGGTCGAGAACCGGGTGGTGCTGCTCAAGATGAGTCCGCTGAACGACTATCTGGGCCCGCTCCTCGAAGACGCCTTCCGGCCGCTCGTCGAGCGGGGGGCGCTCCGGGTGGTCTACGGAGACGCCCGGGTCGGCGAGCGGCTCAGCCTCCATCCGGAGGTGGACGAGATCCATCTCACGGGCTCCGCCCGGACCTACGAGGCGGTGGTGTTCGGCTCCGATCCGTCCGGACGGCGTCGGAAGGAGGAGGGCCGCCCTCGTCTCGACAAGCGCGTGACGGCGGAGCTGGGCAACGTCACGCCGGTGGTCGTGGTCCCCGGCCCCTGGAGCGAGGAGGACCACCGGTACCACGCCGACCAGCTCGCCTCGTGGCTGGTCACCAACGCCGGATTCAACTGCGTCACGCCCAGGGTCCTGGTCCAGCAACGGGCCTGGCCCGGCCGCGTCAGACTCCTGGATCACCTGGAGGGGGCCCTGGGCCGGATCGAGACACGACCCGCGTATTACCCCGGGTCGGAGGAGCGGCACCGGAAGTTCACCCGGGGGCGGCCGGAGGCGATCCAGGTGGGATCGACGGCCGGGACGCGCCTGCCGTGGACGGTGGTACCGGACCTGGATCCGGAGGACGACGCCGGCGATCCGTGCTTCCGGGAGGAGGCGTTCTGCGGGCTGATGTGCGAGACGTCGCTGGAGGCTCCGGATCCCTCGACGTTCCTGGACCGGGCGGTGCGCTTCGTCAACGAACGCCTCTGGGGGACCCTCACCGCCACCGTCCTCGTGCACCCGGCCTCGCTGGAGGAGCCCGGGATGGCGAGGGCCGTGGAGCGGGCCGTGGAGGAGCTCGAGTACGGGACCGTGGGCCTGAACGCCCGGGGCGAGTACGGTTATCTCCTCATGACCACGGCCTGGGGAGGGTACCCGGGTTCGGACTCCACGGACATCCAGTCGGGAGTCGGTCGGATGGGCAACGCCCTCATGCTGCCGGGGGTGGAGAAGAACGTGATCCGGGCTCCCTTCCGGCGCCGCAAGGATCCGTTCCTGGCCTCCTCGGGGGTGCTGGCGGAGTTCGGCCGACGGTACTGTCGCTGGGAGGCCCGACCGGGCCTCCCCCGGGCCCTGTCCCTGGCCGGCACGGCCCTCCGGGCCTGACGGTGGACGACGAACATCCAGCGCCGGGGCGACGGTTCCGAAAGCGGAGGTGACGATGCCGGACGGAGGTGACGGTCTTCCAGCGGAGAAGGCGGCCGAGATCCGATCCCATCTCCGGGAGCGCTCCCCGGAGATGGTCGCGTACCTCCGGGAGCTCGTCCGGCGTGAATCTCCGTCCGACGTCCCCGCCACCCAGGGGCCGGTGTTCGACCTGCTGGCCGCGGAGCTCGAGGCCGCGGGATACGTCGTGCGGCGGAAGGGGGGACGTCGGACCGGCGGGCTGCTGTTCGCCCGTCCCGCCGGACGTGAGCGGGGACGTCCGATCCAGCTCCTCCTGGGCCACGCCGACACGGTGTGGGACGAGGGCACCCTCGAACGCATGCCGGTGACGGTCGACGGCGGGCGTCTGCGGGGCCCCGGCGCCTTCGACATGAAGGGTGGCCTCACCCAGATGATCTTCGCGCTCCGGGCGCTCCACGACCTGGGACTCCGTCCCGAGGTGGACCCCGCGGTCCTCGTCACCTCCGACGAGGAGATCGGGAGCCCGGAGTCGGAACGCTGGATCCATTCCCTGGCGAGGATCTCCTGCAGGGCCTACGTGCTGGAGCCCGCCCTGGACCTGGACGGGAAGCTGAAGACCGCGCGGCGGGGTACCGGCCATCTCGAGATCCGGATCCGGGGCAAGGGCGCCCACTCCGGGATGGACGCCCGGGAGGGCGCCAGCGCCATCGCGGAGCTCGCCCACGTCATCCAGGCGCTCCACGCCCTCAACGACTCCTCGCGGGGGGTCTCCGTCAACGTGGGCGTCGTGGAGGGGGGGCAGCGGGCCAACGTCGTGGCTCCCCGGAGCCGGGCGGAGGCCGACGTCCGTGTCCGGACCACCGAGGACGCCCGCTGGCTCGAGGAACGGGTTCGCGCCCTGGAGGCGCGGACGCCGGGGACCGAGCTCGAGATCCGGGGAGGGGTGACCCGTCCCCCCATGGAGCGGACCTCCCGGAACATGGCCCTCTGGGAAGCGGCCCGGAGGGAGGGAGACAAGCTGGGACTGGAGCTGGATCACGCGATGTCGGGAGGAGCGTCGGACGGGAACTTCACCAGCCAGCACTGTCCCACCCTGGACGGGCTGGGAGCAGTGGGAGACGGTGCCCACGCCGACCACGAGTTCGTCTTCGTGGATGCGCTGTCCGACCGGGCGGCCCTCCTGACGCTCCTCCTGATGCTCCCCCCGGGTGCCAGCCTCCCCGGGGCGGGAGACGCCGTGGGGTGAGGACGCCGGGACTCAGCCCACGCGCTCCCGGATCACCTCGGGATACTCGGGGAAGTACCGCTCGATGGTGGAGAGCTCGAAGCGGGAGAGGATGGCGCTGGACGGCTCCCGCTCCAGCAGGAATCGGAAGGACGCGACCAGGAGCTCCTCGGCCTCCGCGCCACCGCCGTACCGCTGGAGCTCGTCCGGGGGCACCGTCACCCGGTGTGAGCTGGTCTCGCTCCCCTCGGAGACCTCCACCCGGTAGATGTCTCCGCGCTCGTGACGGACCTGGATCTCGGCCATGTGGGTCACCTCGGGTCGGTGGTGGAGCTGGCGTATCGGACGCGTCTCCCTGTCGTCCACCTCCCTGCAAAGCCGACGCCTGCGATCCGGATCCCTCCGCCGTGTCGCCGGTACGATCTTCGCTGTCCGTCCCGACCGGAAGGAGAGCGACGCGAGACGGCTCTCCGCGCTCGGGTGGGCGGCGCGAGACGCTCCAGGAACGATCAACGACCACGAGAGGCACGACGACCGATGATCCACGCTCAGGCCCCGAAGCGCGCGGCATCGTTCCCTCTCACCCGGCTCCCGATCCTGCTGGCGGGCCTGGTGCTCGGCTCCCTGTGGGGCACGCTCTCGGCGGCGCCGGCGACGGCCCAGGCCTCCCCCGAGGTCGACGTTTCCGACGTGCCGGGAGCGACGGCGGCGAACCCCGGGCTCCTGGAGGTTGTCGATCGGCGGGAGGATCGGGTCCTCCAGCTCCGGGTGGGGCCGTTCTTCCTCCGGGGGGGGATGCCCCACGTGCGGGCTCCTGCCCAGTTCATGGAGGTGCCCTTCGACGGGTGGATCCACGGGTTCAGCTGGCGGATCGTGGATCGCCAGGGGAGGGAGCTCCCGGACCACTTCCTCCACCACGTGAACCTCATCGACGTGGATCACCGTGAGATCTTCTCGCCCATCGCCCGGCGGATCATGGCGGCGGGACGGGAGACGAAGGCCGAGTCCCTCCCGGACCTGCTGGGGGTTCCCGTGGGGCAGGGCGACCGGTGGGCCGTCGTGGCCATGCTGGCCAATCCGCTGGCCGAGGATCATCCCCGGGCCTACCTGGAGGTGGAGCTCACGTACAGTCTCCCCGGCGACCGGCTCGTGGACCCGCGGAACGTCTTCCCCTTCTACACCGACGTGATGCCGCCGGTGGGGGACAAGAGCTTCCCGGTGCCCCCGGGCCGGACGGTGCAGTCGTGGACCGGGAGCCCCGTGGTGGACGCCCGCCTGCTCGCCCTCGGGGGACACCTCCACGACTACGGGAAGGAGCTCCGGCTGGAGGACGCCGGGACCGGCGAGGTCCTGTGGAGCACGGAGCCGGTGACCGAGGGACCGCACCACGTCGTCGAGGTACCGGTGAGCGAGCTGTGGATGAAGGGAGGCATCAAGGTGGAGGCGGGGAAGGACTACCGGGTCGTCGCCGTCTACCAGAACCCCCTGGACCATCCGTCCCCCCACGGCGGAATGGGGGTCGTGGCGGGGGCGGCCCTGGCCGATCCCGACGACTTCCCCGCGCTGGACCGTGAGGACCCGGCCTACGTCAGGGACCTGTGGAACACCCTCACGGCGCCGGTCCGACGCGGCTCCGGCGGCGCCCACGGGGGCCACGAGCACTGAGGCTCACTCCGCGTCGGGCTCCTCCTCAGAGGGTTCCTCCTCGACGGGCTCCTCCACGGCGGGCCGCCAGCCACGGCTGACCAGCCAATCGCCGGCGGCCTCGCCCTCCCGGTAGGTCCACGCGTAGTAGACCCGGTCACCGGGCTGGAAGAGACATCGGTCGGTGACCGGGACGACCCGGTCCCCCCGGACGTGGACCAGGGGGAGGAGCCTCACGCTGCGTCCGGAGAGTTTCCCGGATCCGCCGGACCCGGCCGGGGAGTCGACGGAGGACTCGCCCCGGTATTCCCATGCGGCCACGTCCACCGAGCCGTGGATCAGCTCGTGGTTCCAGTACTCCAGGTCCACGGGCTCCCCGAAGAGGACGTCGGCGCCGATCTCGTGAACCTGGGCCGTCTCCACCTCCCGCTGCCTCCGGTTCAGCGCCACCGAGAGGTGCGAGAGGTGGAAGCGGTCCGAGGCCCGGGTCGCCACCAGCGTGTTCACCGCCTGATTCCGCGTGACGGCCACCAGTCCCTTCCTGGTGTCGAGCTCCGCCCGCAGCAGCGTCCGCTCCTCGGCGGCGTTCCCGAAGACCACGTCCAGCCCCTCCTCCTCGGCCTCCTGTGACTCGGGCGCGCTGGAGTCGATCAGCACGGTGGGCTGTCCCGCGGCCATGAGGGTACGGGCCAGGACCCGGCCGATGGGGTTCGCCCCCACCACCGCGTAGCCCCGGTCCGTCTCCCGGCGGATCCCGAGCAGGGAGGCCACCCAGCCGGCGAGCCCTCCCTGGATCACCACCGTGACCGCGATGACCAGGAAGACCAGCGCCTGGAGCTCCGGTCCGCCGGGGATCCCCTCGGCCTCGAGTCTCCGGGCGAACAGCGAGGAGACCGCCGCGGCCACGATCCCCCGGGGCGCCACCCAGGCCAGGAAGAGGCGCTCCCGGCCGTCGAGGTTCGAGCCCCACGTGCTCGCCGCCACGTTCAGCGGCCGGATCAGGATCATCAGGAGCGCCACGGTGGCGACTCCCCCCCATCCGAGGCCGACCACGTCCTCGACCCTCACCGTGGCCGCCAGCAGCACGAAGAGGAGCCCGATGAGCAGGACGGTGAGCTGCTCCTTGAACTCCTTCAGCTCCTCCTGCACCCGGGTGTCCATGTTCCCCACCACGATGCCCGCCAGCACGGCGGCCAGGATGCCCGTCTCCTCCATCATGGACTCGCTGAGCTCGAACAGGACCAGGACCACGGAGAGGGTGAACACGTTCTCCAGGCCCTCGGGGACGGCCCACCGGTGTTTCAGCAGCCAGCCCATGCACAGGCCACCGAGCATGCCCACCCCGCCGCCGATGCCGAGGCGGTACACGACGCCCAGGAGGTCGGTGGCCCTCCCGGCGGCGGTGGTCTCCAGCACCACCTCCAGGGTCACGATGGCGGCGATGGCCCCGAGAGCGTCGATGAACACCCCCTCTCCCTCCAGGATGGTGGAGATGTTGCGGCGCACGTCGATGCGCCGCATGAGGGGGGTGATGACGGTGGGGCCGGTGACCACCACCAGCGCACCGAAGGGAGCGGCCAGCCGCCAGTCCCATCCGAGGAAGAGGAGCGCCGCGCCCGCGCCGCCGAGGGCCGTGATGAGGGCCCCCACGGTGACGAGCCTCCGGATCACCACCGCCTCCCGCCGGAGGCCGGTGAGGCTCAGATTCAGCCCTCCCTCGAAGAGGATGATGGCCACGGACATCCCCACGATCATGGGAAGTGCCGATCCCAGAGCCGACGGCCGGATGAAGTTCGCCACCTCCGGGCCCAGGAGGACGCCCGCCAGCAGCAGCAGGACGATCCCCGGGAGCTGCAGGTGACGCGCCACGGCCTGACACACCATGCCTACCACCAGGGCGAGGGCCATGGCGAGGGCCGGGCTGTCCAGGAACCCCGCGGCGGGGATGGCGGCGGCCAGGGCGTTCGTCATGTCGGATTCTCGAAGGGAGGTGGAGGTGGACGAACGCGAGCGTGGAGCCGGGGGCGACCGGCTCCGCGCCAACGGAGTCTATGGAAATCCTGGCCGAGAGCCTAACTTACGCCCCTGTGCTCGGAGGGCTCGGGAACGTAGGGGGAGCGGATGAACGTGACGGGAGGTCGACGGATCGCGGGCGGAGGAACGGAGATCCGCTGGCACTGGTTTCCCTCGGAGCTGGGGCCGGTGAGCGTGGCGGCCACGGCGGAGGGCCTGGCTCGTCTGGCGCCGGGGACGGAGGAGCGGGACTTCCGGGAGACCCTGTCGATCTCACGGCCCGAGGGGCGAGTGGTCCGGGCCCCCGGGGCGCTGGCGGCGGTGGAGCGGGCGATCCTGGAGTACCTCCGGGGGGATCGGCGGACGTTCGACCTTCCCCTGGACCTCTCGGCGGTGGGGGAGTTCGACCGGGAGGTCCTGGCGGTGGCCCGGGAGATCCCGTTCGGCGAGACGGCCTCCTACGGAGAGGTCGCCGAGCGGATCGGTCGTCCGGGCGCGGCCCGGGCGGTGGGCTCGGCCCTGGGCCGGAACCCGGTGCCCCTGGTCGTCCCGTGCCACCGGGTCGTCCGGAGCGACGGGAGCCCGGGTGGGTATACGGGAGGGCTGGACAGGAAACGACGATTGCTGGCGCTGGAGGGTGCATCCCTCCCGGCGTGGAACTGATTCACCGGAGGAGCACATGACCTTCGATCAACACCTGAAAATCGTCGCCGGGATCCACATCGTCCTGGGCGTGCTGGGCCTCCTCGGCGCCGGGTTCGTGTGGATGATCCTGATGGGTGCCGGGGTGGCCAGCGGCGACGCCGACGCTGTCTTCATCACCGGGACCGTGGGGGCGCTCATCGCCGGATTCCTGGCGCTGACGGCCCTGCCCGGACTGATCGGAGGCATCGGAATCCTGAAGGGGAAGAACTGGGCCCGCATCGTCCTGCTGATCGTCTCGGCCTTCCTCGTCTTTCACGTGCCCCTGGGAACGCTGGCGGCCATCTACACCTTCTGGACCCTCCTCCGGGAGGAAGCGGCGGCGCGGTTCTCGGCCGGCGGGGCCACGGCGTCCCCATGAGCAGGAAGTTGATCGGATCCCTCGTGGCCGTGGCGGTGGCCGCCGTGGCGGTCGTCCTGGCCATGGAGCGGGAGGACGGGGAGGCCGGGCCGGTGGTCCAGGTGGCCAAGAGCCCCGCCTGCAGCTGCTGTGCCGACTGGGTGGACCACCTGGAGTCCGAGGGCTTCCGGGTGGAGGTCGAGGACACCGGAGACCTGCCCTCGGTGAAACGCCGCCTGGGCGTGCCCGGTGATCTGAGCTCCTGCCACACCGCGGTGGTGGAGGGATACGTCATCGAGGGGCACGTGCCGGCCGGGGACATCCGCCGTCTCCTGGCCGAGCGTCCCGCCGACGTGGAGGGACTGGCCGTGCCGGGCATGCCCGCCGGCAGCCCCGGCATGGAGGGGCCGCCGCCGGTGCCGTACGACGTGGTGGCCTTCGACGGCAGCGGCGGGCGGCGGGTCTTCGCCAGCCACTAGCCGGCCAGCGGGGGTCTCGACGGGTGTAGGGCGGATGGGGGAGGGAGACGCCTCGCGGGGGGAGAGGAAGGGCGGCGACGCCCGCTCGCGCGCCCGCTCCGGCCTCCTCCTGTCGGCGCTGGCGGTGGCCGCCGGCTACGCCACCGCCTTCGTCTCCCAGCCCCCTCCGCTCGTCGGGGCCTGGCTCATGGCCCTGGGGACCGCCGGATCCCTGACTTCCGCCATGGCCCTGGGGGCGGCCCGGGACGGCCGGCTCGGCCCGCTGGGCCCGGTCTTCCTCTTCGTGTTCCTGACCCTGGCCGGCGGGTTCGGGGCCGCGCTGGTCGTGGGCGCTCCCGAGGGTGCCGCCGGAGAGCTCCCGCTCTTCCTGGGACTTCCCGCGGGGGCGGCGCTGAGCCTGTACCTGGTGGGTGTCCTCCCCCTGCTCGTGGTACCCCTGGCCTACGCCGCCACCTTCGACCGGATGACCCTGGACCAGGAGGACTGGGAACGGATCCGCGAGGCGGCCCGCCGCCGGCACGGGAACCGCCGGGCCGACGGAGCCCGCGAGCGGGAGACGCCGGAAGCATCCCCCGGAACCGGGGCGGAGGCGCCCGGAGGGGGGAGCCCGTGACCGGGGCTCGCCTCCTCGCGGCCCTTCAGGCCACCGAGCTCCCCGATCTCGGTCAGCCGGTGATCGTGGCCGTGGCCGTGGGCTACTTCGCGGTGATCACCGCCATCGGCGCCTGGGCCATGCGACGCACACGGACCGCCGACGACTTCTTCGTGGCGGGGAAGGGGATCGGCCTGGTGGCGCTGTCGGTGGCCGCCATGTCCGCCACACTCTCCGGCTTCGCCTTCATCGGCGGGCCGGGGCTGGTCTACAACCTGGGCCTCGGGGCGGTGTTCATCGTCCTCCCGGCAGGGATCACCGCCGCCATGGTGGCGTGGGTCCTGGCCAAGCGCCTGCGGCTGCTGGGCGAAGTCCGGGGTCTGCTCACCGTGCCCGACGCCATCGGCGCCCGCTACGAATCACCGGCGGCCCAGGGGCTGGCCGGCGTGGCGATCCTGGTGGCGGTGGTCGGCTACATGGCCACGAACTTCCTGGCCCTGGGCCTGGTGATCGAGGCGATCTTCGGCGTAGGACTGGCCCCGTCGATCTGGATGGGCGCGGGGCTGGTGCTGGCGTATACGGTGGCGGGCGGCATGATCGCCGGCATCTACACCGACGTCTTCCAGGGCGGGATCATGGCCGTGGCCTCGGTGCTGGTCTTCGCGTTCTGCCTGCAGTCCGGTGGCGGTCTGGAGGCGATCTCCCGGAGCATCGTGGCCGCGGACCCGACCTTCCTCGGGCCCTGGGGGGAGCTGACCCCGCTGGCCGCCCTCTCGTTCTATTTCGTCTTCAGCCTCGGCACCCTGGGGCAGCCTCAGGTGCTCCACAAGTTCTACATGCTGAAGGATCCCCGGCGACTGAAGTGGTATCCGGCGCTCATGACCGGAGCGCTCTTCCTGACCATGCTCCTCTTCGTCGGCGTGGGCGTGGCGGTGAAGGCGGCGGTGGTGGACGGCGCGCTGGAGCCGCTGGCGAATCCCGACCAGGCCACGCCCGTCTTCCTCCTGCGCTTCACCCCGCTCGTCCTGGCGGCCCTGGTCTTCTCGGGCGTGGCGGCGGCCATCATGAGCACGGTGAACGCCTTCGTGAACATCGGCGCGGCGGTCATCACCCACGACCTCCCCGTGGCGCTGGGCCGGCCGGTGGACGACGAGCTCCTGGGGGGGCGCATCGCCACGGTGGCCATCACCGTGGCCGCGGCCCTCACCGCCCAGCTCTCCGGGACCCTGGTGGCCTTCCTGGGGATCTTCGGCTGGGGGCTCTTCGCCTCGGCCTTGGTCCCCTCCCTGGCCGTGGGTCTGAACTGGAAGGGGGCCACGCGGGCCGGGGCGGTGGCCTCCATCGCCTCGGGCCTGGCCCTGACGCTGGTCTTCGAGACGCTGGCCTACGTCGGCCTCTACTCCTTTCCCGCGGGGGTGACGGTCTCCGGGCTCACCCTGGTCACGTCGCTCATCGTCTTCTTCGCCGTCTCCCGCTTCACGCGGGGGGGATCGGGCGGGGAGATCGCGGACGACGTCCGCCTGGCCATGGAGGCGTGAGGCGCAGCGGGGACGCCCGGGCCCGGTCCCGGACCATACCCTACCGGGGTATGGTATAAAGGGGCGACGAGGAGGGCCCGGCACCGGGACGGCGACCGGGGCCGGGACCCGGACCGGGACCCCGGGCAGGCGGAGGATGCGATGACACGACCGGCGCGAGCCCACGAGGACGTAGCCCACGGGATGGGCATCCCGGTCGACCGGCGGGAGGGCCTCACCCGCAGGCTGGCCCGGATCCGGGGCCAGGTGGACGGGCTCCGGCGGATGATCGACGAGGAGCGGTACTGCCCGGACATCCTGCAGCAGTTCGCCGCTGTCCGCTCGGCGCTCCGGTCCGCCGAGCGGACCCTCATGGAGAACCACCTGGAGCGGTGCGCCAGCGACGCCATCGCCTCGGGGGGCGAGGCGGCGGAGCGGGCCCGGAGGGAGATCCTGGAGCTCTTCGACCGGTACAGGGACTGACCGATGGCGACGACCCGGACCGCCACCGAGGAGCGCACGAGCGGGGAAGCCTCGGAGCGGGGCTCCGAAGGAGGGCTCCAGTCCGGGACCTACGGCGTGGAGGGCATGCACTGCGCCTCCTGCGCCCGGGCGGTGGAGAAGGCGATCGCGGGGGTCGAGGGCGTCTCCTCGGCGTCCGTGAATCTCGCCGCCGAGTCCGCGTCGGTGACCTACGATCCGGAGGCGGTCGCCCAGGAGGAGATCCGGCGGGCGGTCCAGGAGGCCGGCTACGACCTGGAATCCGCGGAGACGGCCCCCGGGGAGAGCCGGGCCGACCGCGAGCGCAGGAAGCTGGAGGAGGACCGCCGGAAGGTGGCCGACGCCAGGCGGCGGATGTGGTGGGCGTGGGCCTTCACCGCGCCCATCGTGGCCTGGATGATCCCCCACATGGTCGCCGGCGTGGCCTGGCCCTCCGAGCTGGCCTACGACGCGGGCATGATCGTCCTGGCCGCCCCGGTCCTCTTCCTCTGGGGACGGGAGACCATGACCGGCGGCCTACGGAGCCTCCTCCGCGGCTCCCCCAACATGGACGCCCTCATCGCCCTGGGGAGCGGCGCGGCCTTCGCCACCGGCTTCGTCACCGTGGCCCACGATCTCGGCCTGGCCCCCCGGCTCCTCAACTACTCGGGCGTGGCGGCCATGATCATGGCCTTCCACCTGACGGGCCGCTACGTGGAGACGAAGGCCCGGGGCCGCGCCTCGTCGGCGATCCAGAAGCTCATGTCCCTGGAGCCCCGGACCGCCCGGGTGCTCCGGGACGGCACCGAGGAGGAGGTGCCGGTGGACCGGGTCCAGGTGGGCGACGTCATGGTGGTCCGGCCAGGGGAGAAGATCCCCGCCGACGGCCGGGTGGTGGGCGGAAGCAGCTCGGTGGACGAGTCGCTGGCCACCGGCGAGTCCATGCCGGTGGAGAAGTCCGAGGGGGACGAGGTCATCGGCGCCACGGTGAACCGGGAGGGCGTCATCCGGGTCCGGGCCACCGGGGTGGGCGAGGACACGTTCCTGAGCCAGGTGATCCGGATGGTGGAGGAGGCCCAGGCCACCAGGGTGCCGGTCCAGGAGTTCGCCGATCGGGTCACCGCGGTCTTCGTGCCGACCATCCTGGGGGTGGCGGCGGCCACGTTCCTGGCCTGGCTGATCTTCCCGGGGCCCTTCGGCGACGTGGCCGCCTGGGCCGCGGGCTTCCTGCCGTGGGTGGATCCGACCCTGGGCCCGGTGTCGCTGGCCGTCTTCGCCGCGGTGGCGGTGCTGGTCATCGCCTGCCCCTGCGCCCTGGGCCTGGCCACCCCCACGGCCCTCATGGTGGGGACCGGGATGGGCGCCGAGCACGGGATCCTGATCCGCTCCGGGGAGGCCATCCAGACCCTCCGGAACGTGGACGTGGTGGTCCTGGACAAGACGGGCACCCTCACCCGGGGCGAGCCGGGGGTCACCGACGTGCTGCCCGCCGCCGGGACCGACGCGTCGTCGCTCCTCCGGCACGCGGCCGGCGCGGAGCGGGGCTCGGAGCACCCCCTGGGGGAGGCCATCGTCCGGCACGCCCTGGAGGAGGGGATCGAGCTCCCCGACGCGGACGACTTCGAGGCGGTCACCGGCCGCGGCGTCCGGGCCCGGGTCGACGGCCGGGAGGTCCGCGTCGGAAGCATACGCTACATGGACGAGAGCGACGTGGAGACCGGGGCCCTGGAGGAGGAGGTCCACCGGCTCGAGGAGGAGGGGAAGACGGCCATGTACGCCGCGGCCGGGGGCGAGCTCCTGGGTGTGGTGGCCGTGGCCGACCGGCTGAAGGACGATTCCCGGGAGGCGGTCCGCGCGCTCCGGGAGATGGGGATGGAGCCGGTCATGGTCACCGGCGACAACGAGCGGACGGCCCGGGCCATCGCCCGGGAGGTGGGGATCGACCGGGTGATCGCCGACGTCATGCCCGACGCCAAGGTGGACGAGATCCGCCGCCTCCAGGGCGAGGGGAGGCGGGTGGCCATGGTGGGCGACGGGATCAACGACGCCCCGGCGCTGAAGGGGGCCGACGTGGGCGTGGCCATCGGAACGGGCACCGACATCGCCATCGAGGCGGCCGACGTCACCCTGGTGGACGGGCGCCTCACGGCCGTGGTCCGGGCGGTACGCCTCTCCCGGGCCACCTTCCGGAAGATCCGCCAGAACCTGTTCTGGGCCTACGCCTACAACGTGGTGGCCATCCCGGTGGCGATCCTCGGGCTGCTCCATCCGGCCATCGCCGAGGCGGCCATGGCCTTCAGCAGCGTCACCGTGGTGACCAACGCCAACCGTCTCCGTCGGGAGGAGATCTGACCGTGAGTGGTCTCCGTCGAGCCCCCGGAACCGCGCTGGCCCTGACCCTGGCGGGTCTGCTGGTCGCCGGATGCAGCTCCGGGCGGGAGACCGGCCGGGTGAACGTGGACCCCGGTGTCTCTCCCGGGGACACCGCGACGGTCCAGGAGGAGGAGTCGGTGCGGATCGAGGTGACGAACGACCTCACCCCACCGACGTCGGTGGTGGTGTTCGTGGAGACGTCCACGGGCGCCCGGACCCGGATGGGACGGGTCCAGCCGGCCCGCACGGAGACGTTCCGGTACAGCCCCCGGTCCGAGACCCGCAGGATCCGGCTCCTGGCACGCACGAACCGGGGTCGGGTGATCCGCTCGGAGGAGTTCCGCCTCGCCCGGACGGGAGGGATCCGCTGGAACGTGCACTGACCGGATCGACCCCGACGCGGCCCCGCTGCACCGAGCCCCGATCCCGAGATCGCAGACTCCGCCGGGACACGGACCCCGAACCGAGGAGGGGAGACATGACGACGAGACGACTCACCGCCGCTCTGGCCGCGGCCCTCGCCCTGACCGCCCTCACCGCCGATCCGGCCCTGGCCCAGTTCCACGGCCCCGGCGAGATGATGGGGGGCATGGGCTGGATGATGTGGGGCGCCTGGCTCTTCGGCATCCTCTTCTGGGTGGCGGTCTTCGTCCTCCTGGTCGTGGTGATCTGGAAGCTGGTCGGCGCGGGAGGGGACGGCGACCGGGGATCCTCGGCCGCCGGGAGCGGATCGGGCGGCGAGCCCGGACCGCGGGGAGAGACGCCCCTGGCGATCCTGGAGCGGCGGTACGCGGCGGGCGAGATCGACCGCGACGAGTTCCTCAGGAAGCGGGAGGATCTCCGGGCCGGATGATCCCCTCCTGAAACCTCCGGCAGCCCGGGGTCGTACGGGGGAGCGATCGCCGGGGCAGGGGGGTCCAACCCTTTCTCCGGCGGAAGCGTCCAAGGAGACGCAGACCGTCGCGTCGGGGGCCGCGGTGCCCGCGGCGCGGATCCGCTCCACCCGCCGAGAGAACGATGCACAGATCCCGCGCGCTTCCCGCTCCCCTCGCCTCCGCTTCCTCCCTCGTGGCCCTCCCGGTGGCCGCGGCGCTCCTGGCCCTCGCCCCGGGGATCCTCCTGGCCCAGGAGGGGACCGGCGATCCCGGCGGCACCGACGGCCGGGCGTCGGGGTCCGTCGAGGCCCCACCCACCACCTTCCGGGCCCTCCGGGTGGAGGAGGGCTTCGAGATCGACGGCGTCCTGGACGAGCCGGCGTGGGAGAGGGCGGCCGCCATCGGCATGCCTTTCGAGTGGTCGCCGGGGGACAACGTTCCGGCGCCCGTGGAGACGGAGTGCCGGGTGGCCTACGACCGGGAGAATCTCTACGTGGGCTGCCTGGCCCGGGACCCGGAGCCCGACGCCATCCGGGCCCACCTGGCCGACCGGGACACGCCGTTCCAGGACGATCATCTCTCCTTCCTCTTCGACACCTTCGGGGACCAGCGCCGGGCCTTCCAGTTCCGGGTGAACCCCTACGGGGTCCAGATGGACGCCCTGACCGGGGAGGGGTTCGAGGACTTCTCCTGGGACGCCATCTGGGCGTCGAAGGGGCGGATCACCGACCATGGCTACGAGGTGGAGGTGGCCATCCCCTTCGAGTCGCTGAACTTCCCGGCGACCTCGGAGGTCCAGAGCTGGGGCGTGATCCTGGGGCGCTCCTATCCCCGGTCGGTACGGCACCGGATGCGGAACGTGCCCACCGACCGGGACGACGGCTGCCTGCTGTGCCAGGCCGCCACCCTCACCGGACTCCAGGGCATGGAGGTGGGGAGCAACGTGGAGCTCAACCCCACCGTGACCACCACCCGGACCGACGCCCGGGCGTCCTTCGGGGCCGACGGCCTGGAGGAGGGACCGCTGGACGTGGATCCCGGCCTGAACGTCCGGTGGGGCCTCACCACGAACCTGACCCTGGACGCCACGCTGAACCCCGACTTCTCCCAGGTGGAGGCCGACGTGGCCCAGCTCGAGACCAACCGCCGGTTCGCCCTCTTCTTTCCGGAGAAACGGCCGTTCTTCCTGGAGGGCGCCGACCTCTTCGAGACCAACGCCCCGCTGGTGCACACCCGGACGGTGGTGGATCCCATCGTCGGCGCCAAGTTCACCGGCAAGAGCGGGGGGAACGCCGTCGGCGCCTTCGTCACGGTGGACGAGGTGAACGGCATCCTGTTCCCCGGGTCCCAGTTCTCCCGCCGGACCCTGCTGGACGATCCCGGGGACAGGAGCGAGGTCCTGACCGCGGTGGCCCGGTACCGGCGTGACATCGGCAGGTCCTCGACCGTCGGCGCCCTGGTGACGGCCCGGGAGGGATCGGGATACCACAACCGCCTGGCCGCCGCCGACGCCGACGTCCGGCTCTCCAGGAGCTGGACGCTGGGGCTCCAGGCGGTCCGCTCGGAGACCGGGTATCCCGACTCGCTGGCCACGGCGTTCGGCCAGCCCACGGAGGTCTTCGGCGGGAACGGGTACCAGGTGACGCTGAACCGGTTCGGCCGGAACTGGATGCTCGCTCTTCAGGCGCTGGACGTGGACGAGCACCTCCGCGCCGACGCCGGGTTCCTCAACCGGGTGGGATACCGGGGCGGGTCGGTCTTCGGCCAGAAGGTGTTCTGGGGCGACGGCGACGGGTGGTTCAGCCGGATCGGCCTGGGCGGCGGGGCCGACTACACGGAGGACGGGTCGGGTCGGGTGCTGGAGCGGTCGGTCTTCCTGAACCCGAACTACCGGGGACCGCTGCAGACCACGGTGGAGCTGGAGCTGGGATGGTCCGACGAGCTCTTCGCCGGCCGGCTCTTCTCGCTGGCCCGACAGGGCGTCTTCCTCCGGATGCAGCCCTCCGGGTCCTTCTCCCTGGGCGGCCACGTCCGGACGGGCGACCAGATCGACTTCGCCAACGCCCGGAGGGCCGACGTCTTCTCGGCGAGTCCCAGCGTGACCTGGAAGGCGGGGAAGGCCCTGAACCTGGAGCTCCGACACTCCTACGAGCGGCTGAGCCTGGACGGCCGGGAGATCTTCACGGCCAACCTGCCCCAGGCCCGGGTCCTCTATCACCTGAGCGTCGAGGCCTTCTTCCGGGCCATCGTGCAGTACCGGCACGTGAGCCGGAACCCGGCCATGTACGGGTCTCCGGTGGAGGAGGCCTCCCAGGCCCTCTTCACCCAGCTCCTGTTCAGCTACGAGCTGAACCCACGGACGGTGCTCTACGCGGGCTACTCCGACAACCGGGCCGGCTTCACCGATCGTCCTCTCTCCGGCCCCGACGACCGGGCCAGCGAGGACCTGACGCAGACGGACCGGACGTTCTTCCTGAAGCTGGGCTACGCCTGGCGGCCGTAGGAACTCCGGGCACGGACGTGGCGGTGGTTCCCGACGGGATGGATCACCGCCGGAGGAGGTAGTGGGCCCGGTCCTCCCGGTCCTCTCCCGGGGCGGGGCGAAAGCCGTCGACCCGGAAGCCGCGGGAGAGGTAGTGCCGGAGGGCTGCCCGGAGGCCCAGGCGCCACGTTCGCCCGGCCTCCGGGTCCTCCCGGTCCAGCGCGACGGCGTCTCCGGGGAGGGCCAGGCGCAGGGCCGGCGGCTCGGGCAGGGCCTCTGCCGGATCGGACGTCGCCGCCTCCCGGGGATCGACGGTGGGGAGGCGGGAGGCCGCCTCGCCTCCGGGCGGCCCGTCCGGCTCGCGCCCGGCGGAGCCGTCGCCGTCGCCGGCCAGGGTCCGGCGGACCCGGGGGGACGCCAGCTCCCACCGGAGGATGAACCGGTCCGTGGAACCTCCCACGTGGAGGGGGCTGCTCCCCCCGGAGCCGTACATGTCCACCACGAACTCGTCGACCCGGGCTCCCAGGACGTTCAGGTTGAAGTGGGCGTTCCGGGCCACCAGGGGATCGTACGTCCAGTACGCCGTCTCCACCCCGTCCTCCAGCAGCAACTCCCGCTGGAGCCACTTCAGGCGCCGGCCGATCCCCCGGTTCCGATGCTCCCGGCGGACCGCCAGCATGTGGGACCAGTGGCACCGCCGGCCCTGGCGCCATCCGGCGAGCCCGAAGACGAAGCCGGCCAGGCGGCCGCCGGCGAACGCCCCGGCGACCACGCCGCCCACCTTGGTCGCCACCGAGAGGAGGGAGGCGGGGACGATGTCGCCGGCGTCCTCGCCCCACGTCTCCTCCTGGATCGTCACGCAGGCCCGGAGCTCCTCCCGGGAACGGAGGGGACGGCAGGAGGGGTCGGAGGGGTCGGGAGACCCTGTCGAGGTCATCCCAGGCGCTCCTCCCGGACCGTGAGCTCCTCGATCCGGTCCCGCCGGACCTCCACCCCCAGCCCGGCCCGGTCCCGGGGGACCCTGACCCGGCCCTCCTCCATGGTCCACTCGGGCTCCACCACGTCCTCGGCCCAGTAGCGTCGGCTGGGGGAGAGGTCGCCCGGGAGGTCGAAGCCGGGGAGGGAGGCCAGGGCCACGTTGTAGGCCCGGCCGACGCCGGTCTCCAGCATCCCGCCGCACCACAGGCCCAGGCCCCGGGCGCGGCAGAGCTCGTGGATCTCCAGCGACGGGCCGAGCCCTCCCACCCGCCCCGGCTTCAGGTTCACGATCCGGCCGGCGCCGAGCTCGGCCATGTCCTCGACGTGGCGCGGGTCCCGGACCGACTCGTCCAGGCAGATCGGGGTTCGGAGCCGCTCCTGGAGCCGGGCGTGGCGGACCAGGTCGTCGGCCGCCAGGGGCTGCTCGATCATCAGCAGGCCGAGCCGGTCCAGGGCCTCCAGGGCCTTCAGGGCATCCGCTTCCTCCAGGCGATAGGCTCCGTTGGCGTCCACGGCCAGGGGGGCGTCCTCCCCCACGGCCTTCCGGACGGCGCCCACGAACTCCACGTCGGCACCGGCCCGGACCTTCATCTTCAGCTTCCGGTATCCGGCCTCCAGCTCCCGGACCGCCCGCTCCACCAGGGTCTCGGGATCGGACTGGATCCCCAGGGAGATCCCCGTCTCCACCGCCTCCCGGGTGCCTCCCAGGAGGCGGGAGAGGGAGGTCCCCGCCTGCTCGGCCGCCAGACCCCACACCCCCATCTCCACGGCCGCCCGGGCCATCCGGTGGCCCCGGACGCCGTCGGACAGGTGCCGGCCGGCCTCCGACGGTCCCGCCAGCTCCCGTCCCAGGATCCGCGGGCCCAGCCAGTCGCCGATCGCCATCCAGGCGGTGTCCACCGTCTCCGGACTGTAGTGCGGGCTCTCCCCGGCGACGCACTCCGACCAGGTGCGAGCGCCGTCGGGGGAGGCCAGCTCGAGGAGGAGGATCCGGCGCTCCCGGGTGGCGCCGGAGGAGATCTCGAAGCGCTCCACCAGAGGGAGGCGGATCTCCCGCATGGTGATGCGGGAGACCTCCACGGGCCGCTCCGGAGCCGGGATGCTCAAGGCTCCGCCGAGGAGGCGGTGGTGTCGGGGGCGATCCGATGGCGCACGGAGACGGTGAAGCTTGCGTCCCTCCGAATACGACGGTCCCGGGCGTGCTCCACCTTGCTGACCACCCGCTCTCCGTCGACGAACAGGGCGACCCGGGCGGTGCCGCTGGCCCGGCGGCAGCGGACGTTGCCCAGGGCGTAATTTCCGCTGCAGAACCGCCGTACGGTGACGCCGAGGTACAGCTCCTGGCCGGTGGAGGCGTGGACCTGGTGGCTCCACTGGCTCCCGAAGATCTCCCGTCCGTCCCCCTCCGGGCCCCGGAAGCTCACCACGCACTCGGCCCCCGACTGACAGCTGGCCTGGTACTCCACCACGTGGACGTCATCGGCCGCGGAGGGGGGATCCGGATCGAAACGGACCAGGCCGGTCTGGCGGCCGCCGCAGCCGGCGGCGAGCGCCAGCGCCGCGCCCAGGGCGAGGGCCCCGACGGCGGTGAGGCGCCGCGGTCCTTCTCTGTGCCGGCCGGCCGGAATCATGGAGCTCTCGTCGGGGTGGGGGGAGCCATCGTCGGGGCCCTGCCAGGCCGCATCCAGGCAGAGCGTGAGCCTACAAATTGTGCGACGACGGGCCCGGGGGCCACATTGCCGGTCATGTGCTGCTCATCGAACGTGACGAAACGTGAGGTTCCGCCCTCCCGGTCCCGGAGACCGGGCGCCGGGGAGGGGGAGGGGACCACCGGGGCGGCGGGCGGGTGAGGGCCGGGCACCGGGCCCTGACGGCCCTCTTCGCCGGGACCATCTTCGTCTCGGCGTTCCTCATCTTCTGGGTCGAGCCCATGTTCACCAAGGCCGTGCTCCCGCTCCTGGGAGGATCCCCGGCGGTGTGGAACACGGCCCTGGTCTTCTTCCAGGGCACCCTCCTGGCCGGGTATCTCTACGCCCACGGGCTCCCGGCCGTGGTGGGTCCCAGGGGACAGGTGGTCGTCCACCTGTTCCTCCTGGCGGCCACCGTCCTGGTGCTCCCGGTGGCCGTGCCCGAAGGCTGGAATCCCCCGGCCGGGGAGCTTCCGACCTTCTGGCTGCTGACGCTCTTCGCCGTCTCCCTGGGGCCCCCGTTCTTCGCCCTCTCGGCCACCGCGCCCCTCCTCCAGCGCTGGTTCTCCGAGCTGGACCACCCGGCGGCCCACGACCCGTATCACCTCTACGCCGCCAGCAACCTGGGGAGCCTGGGGGCGCTCCTGGCCTTTCCGCTCCTGCTGGAGCCCGCCCTGGACCTGGAGACCCAGTCCACCGCCTGGGCCCGTGCCTACGCCGGAGCCGCCGCGCTGCTGGCCGCGTGCGGCGCCGTGGTCTGGTGGCGAATCGGGTCCGGGGCGGAGCGTTCGGCGGATCGGGAGCCGGAGGGGGCCGAGAGGCGGTCCCGGGCCGGAGGGCCCTCCCGTGTGGGCTGGCGGCGGAAGGGCCGCTGGGCCCTGCTGGCCTTCGCCCCGTCCAGCCTGCTGCTGGCCGTGACGGGCTATCTGACCACCGACGTGGCGGCGGTCCCGCTGCTGTGGGTCCTGCCCCTGGCCCTCTATCTGCTGACCTTCGTCCTGACGTTCTCGCGCAGGGCGTGGCTCCCCCATCGGTGGGTGCTCCAGGCCGTCCCCTTCGTGGTCCTGGTTCTCCTCCTGGACCTGGTGGTGCCCGCCACCCGGGAGAATCAGCTCCAGTTCGCCCTTCCGTTCCACCTGGCCGCGTTCTTCGTGCTGGGGATGGCCTGCCACGGGGAGCTGGCCAGGGACCGGCCCGAGACGGACCACCTCACCCGGTTCTACCTGTGGCTCTCCGTCGGCGGGGTGGCCGGCGGCGCCTTCAACGCCCTCCTGGCCCCCTCCCTCTTCGACCGGCTCCTGGAGTATCCCCTGGTCCTGGCCCTGGCCTGCGCGGTCCTGCCGGACTGGAGGGGACAGGAGGGGGGACCCAACGGGAGGGACGTCCTCCTCCCGGCGCTCGTGGCCGCGGTCGGGCTGCTCCCGGCCGTCGGGATCGGACCGCAGGTCTCCTACGAGAGCACCGAGTTCATGGTGTTCTACGTCCTGGCGGCGGGCTGGACCTTCACCTTCCGGAAGCGCGCGCTCCGGTTCGCCCTGGGGGTGGGCGCCCTCCTCTTCGCCTCCATGAGCCTGAGCCAGGGGGGGGAGGTCCTGCTCCGGGAGCGGAGCTTCTACGGGCGCCTCGCCGTCACCCGGCCGGAGCCCGGAGTCCACGTCCTGCGGCACGGGACCACCATCCACGGCGCCCAGCGGATGAGCTCGGAGTACCGGACCGTCCCGCAGAGCTACTACGCCCCGCCCGGTCCGGCGGGACAGCTCTTCGAGGCGCTGCCCCCCCGGGACGGAGGCCTCACCGTGGGGGTGGTGGGGCTCGGGACGGGAGCCATGGCCTGCTACCGGTATCCCTCCGACCGGTGGACCTTCTTCGAGATCGACCCGGTGGTGGTCCGGGTGGCGCGGGACACGTCGTACTTCCGCTACCTGACCGAGTGCGCACCGGAGGCACGGGTGGTCGTGGGCGACGGTCGGCGGAGCCTCCAGCTCGAGCCCCCGGGTCGATACGACCTGCTGGTGCTGGACGCGTTCAGCTCCGACGCCATCCCCGTCCATCTGCTCACGCGTGAAGCCGTCCAGCTCTACTTCTCCCGGCTCGCCGAGAACGGCGTCCTGGCGCTCCACATCTCCAATCGCTACCTGGACCTCCGGCCGGTGACCGCGGCTCTGGCCCGGGAGCTGGGGCTGGTCCACCGGATGCAGCTCCACCACGTGCCCGACTCCCTGGAGGACGGGCGGGGCGACCGGTGGATGACCTCCCGCTGGGTGGTCCTGGCCCGGCGGGCGTCGGACCTGGGCTCCGTGGCCACGGACCGTCGCTGGCGGGGTCCGGTGGAGGAGGAGCTCCTCTGGACCGACTCCTACTCGAACATCCTCGGCCTCCTCAGGTGGTGAGGCCCGGCCGGCGGCGAGGGGTATCGGGCCGAGCGGCCCGGCCTCCGGGTACGCCCCCGGGGCTCAGAGGACGGACCACTCCAGTCCCACCACGGGCAGCAGGGGCACGACGCCGAGGGACCGCTGCTCCACCAGGTCCTCGTCCCGCACGTATCGGTAGAACAGGGCATCGTTCCTGTCCAGGGCGTTCAGCACCCGGACGTACGGGGTGATCCGGACGGGAGTGTCCATCACCCGGGCCGACCAGCTCCGGTAGATCTCGGCGTCGACCCGCAGGTAGGAGGACCGCGGGGTCCGAATGATCCGGGGCACGTCCACCGTGGGGATGTCCGCCCCCGTCCCCCCGCCGGTGGTGCTCCCCGACCCGCCGCCGGCCGTGGTGGTGGCGGGGAAGGGCGTGAACGGGAGGCCGGTGCTGGTGGTGACCTCCATGGAGATCCTGACGTCGGAGGGCAGGGGGGCGCGGAAGCCGCCGGTGACCAGTCGACGATCGTGGATCTCGAGGCGCTCCTCGGACTGGATCTCCGAGGGCGTCAGCGCCGTTTCCGGAGCCCACGTCCAGCTCATGACCAGCCCGGCCCACGCCGACCACGTGTCGTGGCTCCAGTCGGCCCAGCCGTCGAAGCCGACGGTCCGAAAGTCCACCCCGCCCGGCGGGTCGTCGAAGCTCTTCAGGTACGTCTCTCCCCCCACCGTCAGCTCCCCGGTGGGCCGCCCGCGAGCCGACAGGGTGTAATGCGTCGCCCCGGCGATTGAGAGATCACCCGTCGCGCCGGGGGAGGCCCCGGTCCCGTCGTCGGAGGAGCCCAGGCTCCCGGGGAGGAGGGAGGCCGCCGACCGGACGTACTGATGGTACCGTCCCGACGAGGCCGAGAGGGCGAGATCCGGGATCGGGGTCCAGGTGAGCTGGATCCGGGGCGAGAGCCGGGACTCGTCGGCGTCCAGGAAGACGTTGCCCCGGAGGCCCGTCCGGAGCTCCAGCTCCGGGGACGCGTTCCACCGGACGTCGCTGAAGGCGGCCAGGGTCCGTCCGGTCCCGCGATGCTCCAGCCCCGACGGCTCGCCGCGGTCGGACACGGCCCGGTACCGGGTGACGTTGGTCCGGTAGGTCGCGCCGGCGGAGGCGTCCAGACGCCCGATCTCCCGCCGTGCCTCGGCGACGATCCGCGTCCTCCGGGAGGTCCCCGACGCGAAGTCACCGGTCCCCATCCCGATGGGGATGCGGGCCCGGAACTCCCCGCCGGCCGCCGTGATGTCGATCCGCGTCTCCCCGGCGCGGCCGCGGTACCGGACGGAGCCCGCCCGGTTGCCCCAGGAGGCCCGCGACGGGGAGGTCGCCCCGTGGCCGTCCAGCCGCACGGCCTCCCGGTTCCAGAAACCCGTGACGGACACGGTGTCGCGGTCGGAGAGGCTCACGTGGGCCCGGGCCAGGGCATCGGAATACTCCAGCGGAAGGGGCGAGTCCAGGATCCTGTCGGCGCCGGCGGCGTGAATGCTCCTGCCCGAGATCGTGTACGATCCGCCGGGAAGGGGACCCTCGGCCCGGGCCCGGGCACCCACCAGGTCGGCCGATCCGCTCGCCCGATGCCCTTCCTGCCCGAGGTCGGAACGGGTCTCCATCTCCAGCACGTAGGAGATCCCGCCGTCCATGCGGGCGGGGGAGCCTCCCCGGTGGACCGTGGATCCCTCGATGACGCCGTCGGGGAGGGGATCGATCACTCCTCCGAGGTGGAAGGGGGAGGAGACCGGAGCACCGTCCAGGAGCACGAGCTTGAGGTCCGACGCTCCTCCCCGCACGAACAGCACGCTGCTGGCGTTCCCGGGATCGGTCCGGTTCGCGGAACGGGCTGCGCGGGCCAGACCGATCTCCGCGGCACCCGGCGAAGCCTCCAGGGCTCGCAACCGGGTGGTGGCCGGCGACTTCCGCAGTCCCGTGCCGCCGGAGTCGTCCATGTACACACCTTCGTCCGGACGTGTGACGACCCGTATGGCGGGGAGGTCGATGGGCCGGACGGGGAGGCTCAGGTCCAGTGAGACCCGCCCGTCACGGGGCACGTCGACGGTGACCTCGTGGGGGGCGTGATCCAGGCTCCGGGCCCGGACCATCCGCCGACCCGGGAGAACGTCCTGGAACTGGTAGCGGCCCTTCTCGTCGGTGAGCACCGCTCGATAGCTGTCGCCCCGGCCGACCTCCACCAGGACCAGGGGGAGGGCCATGCCGGACCGGTCACTCAGGACCTTGCCCTGGATCACGCCTCCGGAACCAGGGGATCGGGCGGTGGTGGTGTCGAGGAGGGCGGATCGCGGGACGGTGTCGGCGGGCTGGTCAGCTCCGGCGGGGTACGGGCTCTCTCCCTCGCCCCCCGGGAGAGGGCTGACGACCAGGCTGGCCATGAGCAGGATGGAAGTCATCTCGCGCCCCCCTGCACGACCGCGGGACAGGATCCCCGGGCAGATGAACGGGACGTACCGTCGACCCGTCGCCCCGGAATGATACTACCGGACTCGGCGGGGTCAGGGTCCCTCTCACCCGCCGGGGTCCCTTCGCCCGCACACCTGGATCCGAAGATATCACCTGGAGAGGGACGACGCACCTCTCCGGCCCGGCCCGGGCGCCGTCTAGGGAACCGGGAAGGTGACCGAGGATTCCCCCTCGGTCCCGGCCTCCAGGAGCAGATGGAGTCGTCCTCGCTCCAGGCGGACCGCGGGTTCACCGTCCACCTCGACGCGCGCCGACGTGGCCCTCCGCGGGAGGCGGACCGCCACCCGCTCTCCCGAGGCCTCCAGGACCTCGATCCGTCCCGGGCCGGTGCGGTAACGGGCCCCCTCGGCCTGGACGCGGGCCTCGTTCCCCTCCGCCAGACGCACCTCCACCGGCGTGCCCGACGGCAGGCCGCCGAGGGAGACCAGCACCCGGCCCCCATCCAGCGCCACCGAGACCTCCGTGGCCGAGCGATCCTCGGCCGGGGGATCCGTCTCCGGAGCCTCCACGGCCCCGTCCCCGCCGGTCACCAGGTCGGCGACCCGGTCGGCCGCCGCCCCGATCCAGTCGTCCACCGGGGATCCGGGGATGGCCGCCGCGACGCCGGTGACCACCAGCAGCACGGCGGCCGCCTTCAGGACGGAGGCCCCGCGACCCGGCGTCCCGAAACGCTCGACGGGCGACCCTCCGCCGGCCCCGGGGGTCTCCCGGGCCCGATCCAGGATCTGCTCCCACCGCACGGTGGGGGGCACCGCGTCGATGGCTTCCACGGCCCGGGAGAACAGCCGGCTGCGTTCCTCCAGGGCGTGGCTCCGGCGACGGCACTCGCCGCAGTCCTCCAGGTGGTCCCGCACCCGGTCGACCTCGCCGGGGGCGAGCTCCCCGTCGAGTCGGGCCAGGAGGACGCTTTCGTCTATATGGCTCATTCGGCCGTGTCGTCCCTATCGTATGCGTTCTCGAACCGGCGGAGTGCCCGGGCGAGGAGGGTGCCGACGGAGCTGGTCGCCACACCGATCACCTCGGCGATCTCCGCGTACTTGAAGCCCTCTTCCCTGAGCAGCAGGATCGTGCGGTCCCGTTCGGAGAGCTGGTCCAGGGCGTCCCGGACCGCCTGCACCCGCTCCCGCCGTTCCGTGGCCTCGTCCGGCCTCTCGGGCCGGGAGGGACCCGTCTCGAACTGATCCAGGAGCTCCTCCCTCCGAGTCCTCACACGTGACCGGTCGCGCAGGAGGTTCCGTCCCACGGTGAAGAGCCAGCTGCGGATGCCGTCCTCCGAGACGGGCTGCTCCAGGAGGCGGACGAACGTTTCCTGTGCCAGATCCTCCGCGAGGTCCTCGTCTCCCGTCAGTCGGTGGAGGTATCGGAACAGCGCATCGTAGTGGCGGTCGAAGACCTCGTTATAGTCCACGGTTCTCCGATGTCACTCCACGTGCTGGTTCGTGAACGAGTGGGCCGCGGGGTTTCTGACAGGTCGCGCCCGTCCCGACCCTTCCCGGGAAGGTGGGCGGACCCATCCCCCTGGACAATCGCCCGACGCCGCCGGGGCCTTCGGTCTCGGGGGCCTGCGGCTGTCCTCCGGGGCACGGAACGTTAGGTTTCCAGCCTCCATGGACTCCCTCGCTCACCACCGGAGGTCGGCTCGCGCCGGCCGTTCCCGACGCCTCGCCACGGCGACGGTCCTCGCCGCCTGCGCCGTCCTGGCGGTCCCTCCGGCGGCGGTGAGCCAGGAGCGCTCCCCGCCGCCCTCCCGGTCGGCGCCCGGGGTGACGGCCGGGGCGGCGGGGCGGTCGGGCACCGGCGGCCCCTGGGGCGCGGCGTGCGAGGAGACACCCGGCTGGCTCCAGGTGGACGGGCGGATCGGGGCCACGCGGCTGAGCCGTGACGGCCGCCGGGCCCTGGTGGGATTCACCCGGGAGACGAGGTCGGGGCCGGGACGGACCTTCCTCCGGGTCGTCGACCTCGGGGACCGCCGGGCCGGACTGACGGTGGATCTCGGGTCTTACGGCGAGGTGACGGACATCTGGCCCAGCCACGAAGGGACCCGGGCATGGGTCGCCGCCGAGGAGGGCGGCCGGGTCCTCACCGTGGACACCCGGACGGGAGACCTCCTCATGATCTGGACCATCGGCGAGACCTCGTCGCAGGCCGGGGCCGTCTCCGCCGGGGATCGCCAGATCTACGTGACCAATCGGGAGGCGGGTACGCTCACCATCATCGACCGGGCCACGGTGGGGGCCCGGACCGTGGAGCTCGGACGGGGGGTGAGCGCCGTGGACCTCTGGGAGCGGGGGAGGCGGACCGCGTGGCTCGCCAACGCCGTGCGCGACGAGCTCGTGGCGGTATCCGGACGGAGCGGAGACGTGGAGGCCCGCCTGTCCAGCGGCGGCCGGGGGCCGATCCAGCTCCGGGTCCGTCCCGGGAGCGACGAGATCTGGGTGGCCCACGAAGGGAGCCGGGACGTGGTGCTGGTGGACGCCCGGGATCACCGGATCCTGGACCGGATCCCCCTGGACGTGCGGCCCCGGGACCTGACCTTCTCGCCGGACGGGTCGGAGGCCTACGTCGAGTCCGCGGCGGGCGGCCTGGTGCGGATCGACGCCGAGAGCCGGTCGGTGACCCGATCGGTCCGGGCGGGGACGGGTCCGGCCGAGGTGGTTCTGGCCGGGTGCCTCTCGGATCCGGAGCGGCCGTGCGCCGGAGGAGAGGTCCGGGATCCATGGACCGACGCCTCCGGACTTCCCCGGAGCTGGCTGGACGACCAGGGGATCGTGGACGGTCGGATGTGCGGTTTCAGCGCTCACGGGGATCTCCCGGGAGGCTGAGCTCTTCCGGGAAGCCGGCATCGCCCAGCTCCACACGCGGCCTCTCCTCTCCCTCCGTCAGCCCGAGCCTCAAGGCCACGGTCCGGTCGGGTGCCGGGACCGAGCCGAGGATCTCCGCCGGGTGGCGGCCCTCCCAGACGGGTGCCCCGGGCTCCAGCCGGCCATAGGGAACCAGGAGCCACACCGTCAGCCGGCCGGTCCCGTCGAAGGCCAGGGAGCCCAGGGCACGGACCTCCAGGAGGTCCCCCTCGACCCGGACCGATTCCAGGGAGGTGCCGGTGCCGGAGAACCGGAGGCGGCCGGAGGCCGAGGAGAACCGGAGGTCGGCCATCTCCTCGATCCCCGTGGCCGTGGCCAGGGCCCGGCCGATCCCGGTGGGGCCGAGACGCCCCCGGGTCAGCTCCAGGTTCCCCGATCCCGCCAGGGCCTCCGGGAGGGGGATCAGCCGCGCCGACGCCTCGCCGGAGGCCTCGATCCTTCCCGAGACCCGTCCCTCCAGGGGGGGTGCCCTCCCCTCGGGGACCAGGGCCTCCAGGGCCCGTCCTACCCGTACCGAGTCCATGGCGACGCGGAGGCTGAACGGCCCGGCGGAGTCGTCTCCCATCCCCAGCGTCAGGTCGGGCCGGAGGGTGCCTCCCCAGGCCCGGAGGCTCGCGGGGCCCACACCCAGGATGCCAGACGAGCTCCGGATGCGGAGCCCCACCGCCCGGGCCTCGAACGAGCCCGCCCGGAGGGTGTCCACGCGGAGGGTCAGGTCGACGGCCGGGAGGGCCGTCGGTCGCCGCGCCTCCGGTCCCGGGAGCAGCTCCGTGAGGTCGAGGGAGGGGCCCGTCAGGCTTCCCCGGATCCCGACCGTCGGTTCCTCGGGGCCGGGATGCCGGAGCAGGTCCAGGAGCCCGGTGGCCGAACCCGTGAAGGCCAGGGCCCGCCCCCCGACCAGGAGCGGCAGGTCCCGGGTCCGGGCGTTCCCGCCGCCGAGCCGGATCCGGCCATCGGGGAAGGAGAGGGGAAGGGCGAGGGCGGGATGCCGCAGGCGGACGCCGACGGGGGTCAGGGTCCCCTCGAGCCCGTGCGGAACCGGGTACGGGATCAGGACCCCGGAGGCGTCCAGCCGGGCACGAATCCGTCCTTCTCCGGAGGGTCCGGGCCCCGCCACCAGGTCGACGAGGGGACCCATCCGAGGCTCGCCCCGGAATCGGAGGTGGAACGGGAGGCCCGGCTCCAGGTCCAGACGCCCTCTGAGCCGGGCCGGCTCGTCCAGGGTCCGGGCGGCCAGGGAGTCCAGGAAGAGCGTCCCCCCCACGAGACGTCCGGCTCCCCGACCCCGTTCGAGCAGGAGAGGCCCGCCGGGACCGGTCGCCGAGAGCTCCCGGAGGCGGTAGCGGCCCGAGATCCGGGGGGCGGCCTCGCCGCCCGCCCGGGCCGCCCGGAACTCGCCCTTCGCCGTTCCGCCGAGGCGCCAGCCCCCCGGCAGGACCGGGAGCCGTTCGAGGGGGAGACCCTCCAGGCGGGCCGCCAGCCGGAACGCCCCACCGGGCCGGACGTCGCCCTGGACGGAGACGTCCCCCGGGCCCAGCCGTACAGTGGACGGGTCCAGCCGCACCGCCTCGCCCGTCCACCGGAGGTCCAGCCTCGCCTCCAGCGGGACCGGGCCCAGCCGGGGCAGCGGAGCCCCGGGGCGGCCGCGGGCCAGGCCGCGGAGGCGCACCTCGACCCCCGGGCCGTCCGGCCCCGGTCGTCCCCGGGCGTCGACCGTGAGATCCGACGCCCGGAAGCGGAGGGCTCCGCGCCGGTCCCGGTAGGTGACCGTCCCGTCCTCCAGACGGATCCTCCGGACCCGGAACGCCACCGGCAGGGCGCCGTCGGGTGGCGGCTCCCCCAGCCCCACCGACGGCCCGGGCCACCCGCCCCCGGGCTCGCGGGTCAGGTGGACGTCCGCGCCGTCGAGGGTGATCCGTCCCACCTCCATCCGGCCGAGGAGCAGGGCCGGGAGATCGGCCTCCAGTCGGATCGATCGGGCCGACGCCAGGAGGGGATCCCGCGTGCCGGGGCGGTGGCGGACCCGGACACGGCGGAGCTCCAGGCCGGGACGCGGGAGGGTCCGTGGGACGATCCGGCCGATCGCCACGTCCCGTTCCAGGTGCTCCCGGGCCCACCGTTCCAGCCCGTCGGCGGTCTCCACGGGTGCCACCGATCGATCCAGCCTCCCCTGGACCACCAGGAGGAGGCCCGCCAGGGCGGCCGTCAGCACGACGGCGACGTCCAGGGGCCATGCGTCCCGCCGCCGGGCCGGCGTCCGGCCCCGAGGGTGGCCGTTCAACGCCGATGCGGCCGTCCCGCCGGGCACCTATCTTGCCCGTCCGGGAGACGAGGCGGGCCGGACCACGGGGGGCCCGCGGAGCGGCCGTCGGAGGATCGATATCGTCCGGGAGAGGGGAGACGCATGACAGGAAGAAGTTCATCGTTCGCCATCCTGGCCGCGAGCCTCCTCCTCTGGGGGTGCGGCGGCGCCGACGGAGAGGGGGCCGGATCGGAGGCCGCCGGGGCCGGCTCCGTGGCCGATTCCCTGGTGGCCGGGTGGATCCAGGCCGCCGGCGGCCCGTCGGCGTGGGAGTCCGTCCGCACCCTGCGATATACGGTGACCACGGTCTGGTACGACTCCACGGGCCGGGTGGAGCGAATGCGGCCCCGAAGGGTGGAGCTCAAGAAGACCTCCACGGGCTTCATGGGACGGATCGAGCGCCCCGAGGCCGAGGGCCTGTACGTCCAGGGCTTCACCGGCGACACCCTGTGGGCCACCCTGAACGGACATCCCCTCCCGCCCGATCATCCCGCCGCCGAGGAAGCGGAATACGTCAACCGGGACGTGTACTACTGGATCGGCCTCCCGTGGAAGCTCCGGGATCCGGGCGTGGAGCTGGACGCCCGTCCCCTGGAGACGGGAGGACACGAGGTGGCCGTCCGCTTCGGTGACGGCGCGGGTCAGGACGGCGGCGACCGATACTTCTACCTGTTCACCGACACCGACCCGTTCCCCGAGGAGGTCCATTACATCGAGGAGGGGGCGGAGGAGCGGACCCGGACCCTGTGGCGGGACTTCAGGACGGCCTCCCCCCTCACCTACGTGGGCACCCGCCGGTACGAGGACGATCGGGGACGTCCCACCATGGAGCTCCGAATCGACGACGTGGTGATCGGCCCCTCCCTGCCGGACTCGCTGTTCGCGCCGCCGCCGCGGGAGGATCCCGACGCCGTCGGAGGGGAGGGAGCGGACGCCGGCGGGGAAGGGGCCGGATGAGGCGTGCCGCGGGCCGGGACCCTACGTAGGGGGGAGTGGATTGCCGGCCTCCGGGAGGGTCCGTAGGTTCGCCCCTTCGTGAACGTCCCCCTTTCATGAACAGGACGCCGATGAACGAGAGGACACGTACGTTCCTGAGCCGCCTCCTGGACGCCCCCGGTCCGTCGGGATACGAGACCGCGGCGGCCCGCGTGTGGCGGGCCGAGGCCGAGGAGTTCGCCGGGGAGGTCTGGTCCGACGTGTACGGGAACAGCTTCGCCGCCATCGGCGAGCAGGGCGCTCCCGGGGTCATGCTGGCCGGTCACATCGACGAGATCGGCCTCATGGTGCATCACGTCGACGACGACGGGTACCTCTACGTCAAGGCGGTGGGCGGCTGGGACCCCCAGGTCCTGGTGGGGCAGCGGGTGGAGATCCTCACCGCCGACGGTCCCCTGCTGGGCGTCGTGGGGCGGCGCGCCATCCACCTCATCGAACGGAAGGACCGGGACAAGGCCGTGGATCTGAAGGACCTCTGGATCGACATCGGCGCCTCCGACGCCGACGAGGCCAGGGAGAAGGTCGAGGTGGGGGACGTGGCCATCGTCCGCTCCGATACGGTGGAGCTGGGCGACGGCCGCGTCGCCGCCCGCTCCATCGACGATCGGATCGGCGCGGTGGTCGTCCTCGAGGCCCTGCGTCGGGCGTGGGAGGAGGGGTGCGACGCCCGCGCGGTGGCCGTGGGTACGACCCAGGAGGAGATCAGCTACAAGTCGGGCGGCGGGGCGCGCACCGGCACCTTCGGGCTGGATCCCCAGGCTGCCGTGGTGGTAGACGTTACCCACGCCACCGACCACCCGTCGGTGGACCAGACCGAGCACGGGGACGTGACCCTCGGCGGAGGCCCGGTCCTGTCCAGGGGCGCGGTGGTGAACCCGGTGATGTTCCGCCGGCTGGTGGACGCGGCCGAAGCGGAGGGCGTGGAGGTCCAGCGCCTGGCGTCGCCCTCCTCCTCGGGTACCGACGCCGACTCCATCTATACCAGCCGGAGCGGGGTCGCCACGGCGATCGTCTCCATCCCGAACCGGTACATGCACAGCCCCAACCAGGTGATCGACGGGGAGGACGTGGAGAGGGCCATTCGTCTCATCGCCCGGTTCCTGGTGGACCTCACGCCGGACGTGGACTTTCGCCCCGGGCGCTGAGCCCCCGGCCGGACCGCCCGTCCCTCCGAACCGCCCGTCCCTCGAGCCACGAGATCCCGCATGCCACGGACGCTGAAGGCCGACAACGACACGTGGACCGTCCGGCTCGGGGAGGACGTCCCGGAGCAGGGGGAGCGGTCCGTCCTCTTCTTCTGCAAGACCACCGATCAGCGGCCGTACCGGGTGGCGTCGGTGGAGGAGTCCCGGGTGGTCGGCGATCCGGAGCTCGAGGCCCTCTCCCGACGTGAGCTCGAGGAACTGTTCCGGGAGTCCCAGTCCATGGGCCGGACGACCAGCCGGGCCCTGAGCGGGTGAGCGTCGACGGGAGCGGCGGCCCCGAGCCCGCCGGACCTCCGGGAACCGCGGAGTCGCCGACCGTCGGAGCGCGGGTCGACCTCCACCTCCACTCCACCGCGTCGGACGGGACCCGCTCTCCCCGGGACGTGGCCCGCGAGGCCGCCCATCGCGGCCTGGCCGGGTTCTCCCTCACCGACCACGACACGGTGGACGGGCTGGAGGAAGCCGCCGCGGAAGCGGCCGACCTGGGGCTGCGGTTCCTGCCCGGTGCCGAGCTCTCGGCCAACGAGCCCGGCCGCTCGGTCCACGTCCTGGCCTACGGGTTCGATCCGGCGGACCCGTCGTTCCGTGAGTTCCTGTCCGGATGGCGGGAGACGCGGCACCGTCGCGCCGAGCGGATCGTGGAGCTCCTGCGGGAACAGGGGGTGCCCCTCCGGCTGGACGACGTGGAGGCCGAGGCCGACGGCGGCGTCCTGACCCGGGCCCACGTGGGTCGGGCCCTGGTGTCCAGGGAGCTGGTCCCGAACCAGTCGGCGGCCTTCGACCGGTGGCTCTCCCGGGGGCGGCCGTGCTTCGTGGAGAAGCCGCCGCTCCGTCCCGCGGAGGTCTTCGAGCGGGTTCACGCCGCCGGGGGAGTGGCGGTCATCGCCCATCCCGGCCGGGACGACGTGGCGGACCAGATCCGGCGGTGGTCCAGGGAGGGAGTCGACGGCGTGGAGGTCCTCCATCCCTCGAACTCCCCGGCGCTCCGGCGCCGCCTGCGGGGATTGGCCACCGAGATGGACCTCCTGCAGACCGGCGGGTCCGACTGGCACGGCCAGGAACCTCACCACCGGCAGCTGGGTTGTGAGGAGGTGCCGGAGGCCTGGATGGACGGGCTCCTGGACGCGTGCCGATCGCGACGAGCCAGAGCGTGAAGCGAGGAACACGAAGGGAGCGATGAGCGAGAGCGTCGAGATCCGAGAGCACGAGCTGATCATCGTCGGAGCCGGCCCGGCCGGCCTGTGCGCCGGGCTCTACGCCGGACGTTCCGAGATCGACGCGGCCATGCTCGACCAGGGGATGCCGGGAGGCCAGCTCCTGCTCACCGAGCTGGTGGACGACTATCCCGGTGTCCAGGAGATCGGAGGGATGGAGCTGGCCCGGGAGATGGCGGACCACGCGGCCCGGTTCGGAGTGGAGACGGAGCAGCACGAGGTGACCTCCATCCGCCGCGAGGAGGACGGGACCTTCCGGGTGTTCACCGACGGCGGACCCGAGTACCGGGCCCCCGCCGTGATCCTCACCGCCGGCGGCACCCACCGGACCCTGGGGATCCCCGGCGAGGAGGAGTACCGGGGCCACGGGGTGAGCTACTGCGCCATCTGCGACGGGGCGTTCTTCAAGGGCGAGACCATCGCGGTGGTGGGGGGCGGCGACTCGGCGGTGGAGGAGTCGGTGTTCCTCACCCGGTACGCCGAGAAGGTCCACGTCATCCACCGCCGCGACGAGTTCCGGGCGCAGCAGGTCCTCCAGGACCGGCTGTTCGCCAATGACGACATCGACGTCATCTGGGACACGGTGGTGGAGGAGATCCACGGCGACGAGGAAGGGGTCACCCACCTCACCATCCGGAACGTGGAGACCGAAGAGACCCGGGAACTTCCGGTGACCGGGGTGTTTATATTCATAGGCTTCGTCCCCAACTCGGGGATCCTCGACGTCCACGCCGATCACGACGACGGCGGATACATCCTGACGAACGAGCGGATGGAGTCGTCGGTCCCCGGGCTGTTCGTGGCCGGGGACGTCCGGGCCCAGCTGGTCCGGCAGATCACCACCGCCGTGGGCGACGCCACCACGGCGCTGTTCGCCGCCGAGGCCTACCTCGAGTCGCTCGAGGAGGGCGGGGACCCCGGGAGCGGGGCCGAGATGTCGACGGCGGTGGCCGCACCCCGCGGCTGAGGCCGCGAGAGGCGGGGGCCGCAGCCGGGGTTTGACACGGCGGCTCCCGACGCGCCAGTCTTCCCCTGGAGAGACCCCAGGGCCGTACAGGGAGGGAAACACCCATGGCTACCCGAACGGAGGAGCTTCCCGCCGACGAGACGGGAGGCACGGAGCTCGAGCTCAGCCTCACGGAGAGGGCGGCCGAAGAGGTCCGCCGCTTCCTCGAGGAGGAAGGGCTGACCGACGAGGCCAGCGGACTGCGGGTCAGCGTGCTCCCGGGAGGATGCTCCGGGTTCCAGTACGGCCTGGAGATCGCCGAGGGGGCGGAGGAGGACGACCGGGTCGTCGAGAGCCGGGGGATCCCGCTCTTCGTGGATCCCTTCAGCGCCCAGTACCTCGAGGGGACCACCATCGACTGGACCAGCAGCTTCCAGGGCTCGGGCTTCACCTTCGAGAACCCCAACGCGTCCGGCGGCTGCGGCTGCGGCGAGTCCTTCGCCGTGTGAGCCCCCCCGGTCTCCAGATCCGGGGCTACACCGTCGGGCCCCTGCAGTCGAACGCCTACCTCGTCCGCCGGCCCGCCGGCCCGGCGGTGGCGGTGGATCCCGGTCATCCGGACGACCGTCTGATCCGGCAGCTGGAGGAGTGGGGAGGGGAGCTGGCCGCGGTCCTCCTCACCCACGCCCACCTGGATCACGTCGGCGGCGTTCCCGCCCTCCTGAACGCCTTTCCGGCGCCCCTCTATCTCCACCCGGACGATCGCCCTCTCTACGACGGGGCGTCGGAGCAGGCCGCCTCCTTCGGGCTGCGGCTGCCGGAGCTCCCCGAGCCGGACCGTGAGCTGGAGGGCGGCACCACCCTGGAGCTCGCGGGGATGGCTCTCGACGTCCGCCACACGCCGGGACACTCTCCCGGCCACGTGGTCTTCCGGACCGAGGACGCCTGTTTCGTGGGCGACTGCGTCTTCGCCGGCTCCATCGGTCGTACCGACCTCCCCGGGGGCGACACGGAGACCCTCCTCCGGTCCATCCGGGAGCACGTCCTCTCCCTCCCGCCGGACACGGTCCTCCATCCCGGTCACGGGCCGGAGACGACCGTGGGACGGGAGGCGGAGTCGAACCCGTTCCTCAGCGGGGCCTTCGGGTGGAGCGGGTGACCGGTCGGCCGGTGGGCCGGCGGCCCTCCCCCTCGACGGGGAGCGCCTCGCCGGAGGCGGAGGGAGAACGGGAGCCGTGCCTCCGGTGCGGCGTCCCCATCCCCATCCGCCTCATGGGCTGCAAGGGAGGGCACTGCCCCAATTGCGGGTATCCCTACCCCCACGGGGACTGCTCCGACTGAGCGGGCCATGACCTCCGCTGAGAACGATCGTGGAGGGGACCCGGCCTCCGGTCCTTCGGAAGGCTCCGGCGTCCCTGAGCCCTCGTCCCTCTCCGGCGCCGGCCCCCTGGAGCCCCCGGATCCGACGGTGGACCAGCGGGTCCGGCTGGCGGAGCTCCTGGGAGCCGTGGAGGACGTCGAGGAGGTCCTGATCCTCACCCACGACAATCCGGACCCCGACGCCATCGCCTCGGCGGCGGCCCTGTCCCACCTCCTGGAGGCGGAAGGCGGGAAGGAGACGACCCTGGGCTTCGGCGGGATCGTGGGACGGGCCGAGAATCGGGCGCTCATCGGCGAGCTGGGCGTCCAGTTCCGGCGCATGAGGCCCGCGGAGCTCCCCACCGGCCGGGCCATCGCCCTGGTGGACACCCAGCCCAGGACCGGGAACAACGCGGTGCCGCCGGGGCGGATCGTGAGCATCGTGGTGGACCACCATCCGGTCCGGCCCGAGACCGGAGCCAGCACCTTCGTGGACGTCCGGCCTGAGTACGGGGCGAGCTGCTCCATCCTCGTGGAGTACCTCCGGGCGGCGGGTATCGAGCCGCCCCGTCCCCTGGCCACGGCCCTCTTCTACGGCGTGCAGTCGGAGACCATGGACCTGGGCCGGGAGGCCTCCTCGGCCGACGTGGCGGCGAGCCTCTACCTCTACCCGCGGTCCGACCCGGGCTCCATCGCCCGGATCCGGCACGCCCGGGTGCCCCAGAGCTACCTCGGCTCCATCCACTCCGCCCTGGAGCGGGCACGGCGGATCGGGGGCTTCGTGTGGATCCCGGCGGGCCGCCTGGACTACCCGGACATGGTGGCCGAGCTGGCCGACCTCTTCATGCGCGTGGAGGGGATCCGGTGGACGGTGGCCGCCGGACGCTACGAGGACGACCTCCTGCTCTCGGTGCGCTGCGCCGAGCCGGACGCCCACGCCGGGCGCCTGATCCGGGAGGTGGTGGGCGACCGCGGCTCGGCCGGGGGACACGGGATGCTGGCCGGCGCCCAGCTCCCCCTGGGAGACCGGAGCGACGCGGAGGTGGAGGCCCTCCAGGAGGAGCTCTCCGGAGACCTGAAGGTTCGCCTGGGAGAGGAGGACTCCGAGGAGGTCCCCATCATCGACCCGGACGGGACGGAGGAGGGGTCGGCGTGATCGTCGTGGCCCTGACGGGCACCCCCGGGGCGGGGAAGAGCACCGTGGGCCGCCTGTTCGAGACGTGGGGGGCCCGGCGCGTGGACACCGACGAGCTGGCCCGCCGCGCCGTGCGGCCCGGCTCACCCACCCTGGCGGAGATCGCCGGAGCCTTCGGAGAGGAGATCCTGGAGGACGGCGGTCAGCTCGATCGGATGGCCCTGCGGAGGGAGGTGTTCGCCGATCCGGAGGCCCGCCGCCGGTTGGAGGAGATCCTCCACCCCGTGATCCTCGGCCTCGTGGAGGAGCGGCTCCGGGCGGCCCGGCGGGAGGGAGCCGAGATCGCCGTGGTGGAGGTCCCCCTCCTCTTCGAGAAGGACCTCCGGGGGCCCTTCGACGTGGTGGTGGCGGTGGACGCGCCCCGGGAGCTCCGGTGGGAACGGATCTCGGAGAGCCGGGGCCTGGGTCGGGACGCCTTCGAGGGGATGGAGGCGGCCCAGTGGAGCGGCGAGCGGAAGCGGGAGGCCGCCGACCTGTCCATCGTCAACGACGGCGACGAGGCGTCCCTGGAGGCCCGGGCGCGGGAGGTCTGGGCCGAGATCGCCGGGCGGGCGACCGGGGAGTGACCGACCGGCGGGAGGGGACGGAGGAGACGTCGAGCTGGCGGGTGGATCTCCACATGCACACCTCCCACTCGTACGACTGCCTCAGCGCCCCCGGGGACGTGGTGGCGCGCGCCCGGGCCGTCGGCCTGGACCGGATCGCCGTCACCGACCACGACGAAATCACCGGAGCCTTCGCCGCCGCGGAGCTGGACCCCGAGCTGGTGATCGTGGGCGAAGAGATCCGGACGGCCGAGGGGCTCGATCTCATCGGCCTGTACCTGGAGGAGCACGTGTCCCCGGGCCGCTCCTTCCGGGCCACGGCCCGGGCGATCCGGGAGCAGGGCGGGGTCACCTACCTGCCCCATCCCTTCGACTCCCACCGCGGCGCCGACGAGTCGTTCTTCGACGGGGTGGCCGGGGCCGTGGACCTGGTGGAGGGGTTCAACGCCCGGATCCACGATCCCCGACGGAACGAACGGGCCGTCTCCTGGGCCCGGCGACACGGACTCCCCCTGGGAGCGGGGAGCGATGCCCACCTGCTCCGGGAGATCGGACGGGGGGTGCTGATCTGTCCCCCGTTCGACGGCCCGGAGGCCCTGGAGGGGGCCGCGAGGGCGGGACGTCTGGACGGCCGCCCTTCGGGTCGATGGGTGCACCTGGGCTCCACCTGGGCGAAGGTCCGGGGAGCGCTCCCCGTCTGATCGCAGACCCCTGAGGCCCGGCCCGGCCGTGCTTGACGGGCCTCCGGGGGGCGGGTACCGTGGCGCCGGATCGGCCGAACGAAGCCAGGAGGAGCCGCTTGAGCGTCGAGACTCATTCCAAGGAGCAGTGGGCGACCCGGGTCGGCCTGATCCTGGCCATGGCCGGGAACGCCGTCGGGCTGGGGAACTTCCTGCGGTTCCCCGTGCAGGCCGCCCAGAACGGCGGCGGCACCTTCATGATCCCCTACTTCATCTCCTTCCTGGTGCTGGGGATCCCCCTCATGTGGATCGAGTGGACCATCGGGCGCCACGGGGGGCAGTACGGCCACGGCAGCCTGCCCGGGATGTTCGACGTGCTCGGGGATCGGAAGAAGAAGTGGGCCAAATACCTGGGCGTCTTCGGGCTCGTCATCCCCTTCATCGTCTTCATCTACTACACCTACGTGGTGTCGTGGATGCTGGGCTTCAGCCTGTTCAGCATCACCGGCGAGTACTTCGGCTTCGCCGACGTCGGCCAGATGCAGGACTTCCTGTACAACTTCCAGGACGTCTTCGCCGCCTCGCCGGAGCTGGGCGTCCCGTGGCTGGCCATCGTCTTCTTCGTCCTGACGCTCCTCTTCCTGGGATGGGTGCTCTCCCGGGGGATCAGCGGCGGGATCGAGAAGCTCGCCCTCATCGGCATGCCCATCCTGTTCCTGTTCGCCCTGGTCCTCATGTGGCGGGTCCTCACCCTGCCCGAGGTCCAGGCCTCGCCGGCCGAGGGGCTGAACTTCATCTGGAACCCCGAGTGGTCCAGCCTCAGCGATCCCAAGGTGTGGCTCGCCGCCGCGGGTCAGATGTTCTTCACCCTCTCCCTGGGCGCGGGACACGTCCACGCCTACGCGTCGTACCTGGATCGGGAGGACGACATCACCCTCACCGGCCTCTCCACGGCGGCCACCAACGAGTGGGCCGAGGTGGTGCTGGGCGGGACCATCGCCATCACGGCGGCCGTGGTCTTCTTCGGCGTGAGCGGGGCCGTGGAGATCGCCGAGGGCGGGACCTACGACCTGGGGATCGTGGCCATGGGCGTGGTCTTCCAGGGCCTGCCCGGCGACCCGGTCTGGGGCCAGGTCTTCGGCTTCTTCTGGTTCTTCCTCCTCTTCGTGGCGGGGATCACCTCGTGCGTGGCCCTGGCCACCCCCACCATCAGCTTCCTCCAGGAGGAGTTCGACTGGACCCGTAAGAAGGCGGCCTACGGGATCATGGCCGTGGCCTTCGTCCTGGGCTTCACCCACGTGGTGTTCTACGACAACGGCTTCATGAACGAGTGGGACTACTGGGCGGGGACCTTCGGCCTGGTGCTGCTGGCCACCATCGAGATCTTCATGTTCGGCTACCTGTTCGGGATCGACCGCGGGTGGGAGAGCATGCACTCCGGAGCGGACATCCAGGTCCCGGCCATCTACAAGCCCATCATGAAGTACGTCACCCCGGCCTTCCTGGTGGTGCTCTTCACGTGGTGGGGCGCCACCGAGGCCGTGGACGTCCTGCTCATGAACGACGTGACCGATCCGGAGAACCTGCCCTACCGGTGGGCCAGCCGGCTCCTGATCCTGGCCATCGTCGGCCTCGCGTGCTGGATGATCAAGACCGCCTGGGAGGACCGGGACTCGTGAACGCCTCGCGCCGGAGGAGCCGCCCATGACCACCTTCGCGCTGATCTTCATGCTGGTGAGCATGCTGTCGGTGACCTTCCTGATGTGCTACTGCTTCTGGCGTGTCCTCCGGGGCGGCGACGTGAGCTACGACAGGGCGGGAGAGGAAGGCGCCCCGGGTGGCTGAGCCCGACCGGGCCGAACAGGAGGCCGCCTCGCGGTCGGAGGCGGGGGCGGAGCGCGGGGCCGGAGCCCCGGAGATCCGGCGGGCGCTGGCGTCGGCGTCGAGTATCGTGATAAGCAGTCACCGGAACGCCGACGGGGACGCCGCCGGGAGCGAGGCGGCGCTGGCCCACTGGGTCCGGGCCCGGGGGATCCGCCCGACTCTGGTCAACGCCACGCCGTTTCCGGATCGGTTCCGCTTCCTCTTGGACGACCTGGAGGAGTTCACCGCCGGCGAGGACGGAGCCAGAGACGCCGTGGCCCAGGCCGACCTGGCGGTGGTGGTGGACACCTCGGAGCGGCACCGCCTGGGCGAGGTGTGGGATCTCCTGGAGGCGCGGGAGGATCTTCCCGTCGCCGTGGTGGACCATCACCCGCCGTCGCCCGAGTCCATCGGCGATCCCGCGTGGCGGGATTCGTCGGCCTGTGCCACGGCGGAGCTCCTGTTCCGATTGATGACGGAGACGGAGGAGACGGAGGACGGGGAGGCCGGAGGTCTGGCGCCGGAGGTGGCCCGGGCCCTCTACGTGGGCATCGTGACGGACACGGGGTCCTTCCGGTTCTCCAACGCCACGCCGGCCGCCCACCGGATCACGGCCCGGCTCATCGAGGCCGGCGTGGATCCCCAGGCCATGTATCGCCACCTCTACGCCCGACTGACCCTCCCCCGTGCCCGCCTGCTGCAGCGGGCCCTGGGGAAGCTCCGCCGGGACCCGGAGCTCCCCCTCGCCTGGCTCACCCTCAGCCAGAACGACCTCCGGGAGTCCGGCGCCACGGGCGAGGAGCGGGAAGGGCTCGTGGAGTACGCGCGCCGGCTGGAGGGGGTGGAGGTGGCGCTCCTCTTCCGGGAGATGACCGACGGCCGGACCAAGGTATCCTTCCGCTCCAACGGCCCGGTGGACGTCTCGGCCCTGGCCGCCCGTTACGGGGGAGGGGGGCACGTGAAGGCGTCCGGTGCGGTGGTGGAGCTCCCCATGGAGGCCGCGGTGGGCGCCGTGCTCTCGGACGTCCGGGAGGGGTTGCGAGCACGGAGGGAGAGCACGTGAGGGGCCGGGTCCCCTTGATGGGCGGGGTTCCCGGCGGTATCATGGAGGTGTCCCGCAGCACCCATCCGCGCGACTTCGTCGGGCCCCGCCCGCGCGGCGGCCCCCGGACGGAGTGCCCCGACGCACCATCGGTATCCTCCTCCAACCGAACCTGAGCCGGGGCTCGATCATGGACAACGCGCGCGTGGACCAGGCGGACGAGCTGGCGGAGGAGCTGGAGCTGTCGGCGGAGCTCATCCGTCGGCTCCGTCAGCTGGAAGCCTTCGTGCCTCCCGAGGAGATGGGGGAGCTGTGGATCTTCCCTCCCCTCGACGAGCCCCACGAGGCCCGGGAGTTCGTTCTCTTCACCCGCATGGCCGGGGAGGACGAGCGGGCCGTCTACAGCGCCCGCCACCGGGGGGCCGGGCCCGACGGCGCTCCTGCGCCCGGGGACGGAGGCGAGGCCCGGAACGGGCATCCCCCGTCGGAGGGAGCGGGAAACGGCGCCCCGGAGCAGGCCGTGATCGAGCACGGCAGGGCCCCGGCGGAGCGGATGCCCGGCCTGGTCCGGGACCTCCTGCGACGCCTCGGTGACGACCGGGCTCCGACCCACGTCGCCATCCAGGGGTCCCGCCGCCGATGGGACGAGCTGGTGACCCGCGCCGCGGGATCGGAACCGGCCGGCGAGGGGCGAGCCGCCTGAATTGAAGGCGGCGGGTGGATCGTTTACGTTCCGTCGGCGTACCGTTCCACGACTCGAGACACGCCATCCCCTCACCCGTTGCAGGCGATGCCCGCCACCACGGACGACATGCCGGCGCCCGGCGAGATGGAGGGCCGCCTCCGGGAGGCCCTGGAGGAGGACGGGCACCGGTACACCGCTCAGCGCGCCGCCGCCTATCGGGCGCTCCACGGTACGGCCTCCCACCCCACCGCCGACGAGATCTTCCTCTCGGTGCGGGACGAGATCCCCGACATCAGCCTGGCCACCGTCTACAAGGCGCTGGAGGCGTTCGTGAGCTGCGGGCTCGCCCGGAAGCTGACCTACGGCGAGGGCCCGGCCCGGTACGATCACCGGACCGATGCCCACGATCACGTTCGGTGCACCTCCTGCGGAGCGGTGAGGGACGTGGAGAACCCGTCGGGGGAGAGCTGGTTGCAGGAGCTCCAGGGGGGCACCGATTTCGAGGTGGTGGACTACCGCCTGGAGCTCCTGGGTGTCTGTCCGGAGTGCCGGAGCTGATCCTCCTCTCCCGGACCCGGATGCTTTCCAGCGACCTCGAGCCTCCCGCGACCCTGCCCGCTTCCCCCACGACACGGTCGGGAGGCCATCGGTGACGGCCACCGGGCCCGGCTTCGTCCCCCGAAAGCTCTTCCTCACGGCCGGACGGGGCATGCACCGTGAGCGCCTGAGCTCCTTCGAGATGGCGCTCAGGGACGCCCGGATCGCCCGGTACAACCTGGTGAACGTCTCCTCCATCTTCCCGGCGGGGTGCGACCTGGTCACGCCGGACGAAGGGCTGGAGCTCCTGGAGCCCGGCGAGGTGGTGTTCTCGGTCCTGGCCCGGGCGGAGACCGACGAGCCGAGCCGGCTCGTGGCCTCCAGCATCGGGGTGGCCCTGCCGAAGGCCGAGGATCGGTTCGGGTATCTCTCCGAGCACCACGGCCACGGTCAGACGGCGAGCGAGGCCGGGGACTACGCCGAGGACCTGGCGGCCCAGATGCTGGCCACGATCCTGGACATCCCTTTCGATCCGGACGCCGACTGGGACGAACAGCGCGACGTCTGGCGGATGTCGGGCCAGATCGTCCGGACCACGAGCGTCACCGAGGCCGTGGAGGGGCCGGCCGACGGCCGATGGGCCACGACGGTGGCCGCGGCCATCTTCTGCGCCTGAGGCCGTGACCGTCCGGCCGCCGCCGGGACTGGAGGAAGGCCCCTGGGGTCCGGCCCGGAGCTTCCTCGGCCTGGAGGGCCGGGACGCGGCCTGGGAGACGGCCGCCCACCTGATCCTGCCGGTGCCCTACGAGGCCAGCACGAGCTTCGGCCGGGGGGCCGCGGAGGGGCCGGACGCCATCCTCGAAGCCTCGCACCATCTGGAGACCTACGACGAGGAGCTGGACGAGGATCCATCCCGTGCGGGAATCGCCACCCTGCCGTCGGTCTCCCTCCCCGACGCCGGCCCCGAGGCCGCCCATCGGGCCCTCCGGGACCTCTACGGCCGGCTCCTGGAGACGGCCGAGGGTCGGTTCCCCGTGCTCCTCGGCGGCGAGCACTCCGTCAGCAGCGCGCCGGTGCTGGAGTGGCGGGAGCGGCTCGCCTCTCCGGACTTCACGGTCCTCCAGCTCGACGCCCATACCGATCTCCGGGACAGCTTCCGGGGAACTCCCTGGAGCCACGCCTGTGTCATGCGGAGGGTGCTGGACGGCGGAGTGGAGCGGGTGGTCCCGGTGGGGATCCGATCCCAGTCGCGGGAGGAGCGGGAGCTGATCCGGGAGCGGGGGCTCCCCTCCTTCCACGCCTCGGAGCTACGGCGGGAGGGATGGGTCGGGCGGGTGGTGGAGGCGCTGGGGGATCCGGTCTACGTCACCATCGACGTGGACTTCTTCGATCCCGCCCTGGTCCCCGGCACGGGAACCCCGGAGCCGGGGGGCGGGAGCTGGTGGGACGCCCTGGACCTCCTGCGGGAGGTGTTCCGGCGGCGCACCGTGGTGGGGGCCGACGTGGTCGAGCTGGCGCCGGAGCCCGATTCCCACGTCTCGGAGGCGGTGGCGGCGAAGCTCGTGTACAAGCTCATCGCGTACCGGGGCGGGGCCTAGCTCCCGCCCGGCGGTCGAGCGAGGCCACCGGCGGAGGGGATCGGACACGGGATGGTCGAGACGACGAGCCTGGGGATCGGCGTGGCGTTCCTGGCGGGACTCCTGTCCTTCCTGTCGCCGTGTGTCCTGCCCCTGTGGCCCTCCTACATGGGGTTCCTCACCGGCCTGAGCGTCGAGGAGCTGGAGGCCGCCGATCACGACGCCCGCCGGATCGCGCTGATCCACGCCGTCCTGTTCGTGGGGGGCTTCAGCCTGGTCTTCGTCGCCATGGGGGCCTCGGCGTCGCTGGTGGGGGAGCTCCTGCGCTCCCACCGGGACTGGATCGCCCGCCTCGGCGGCGCCGTGGTGATCCTCTTCGGCGTCCACCTGCTGGGACTCGTCCCCCTGGACCTCCTGAGTCGGGAGCGCCGGTACCACTTCCAGCGGAAGCCGGTGGGCTACGCCGGGACGGCCCTGGTGGGCCTGGCCTTCGGCGCGGGGTGGACCCCGTGCATCGGTCCCATCCTGGGGGGGATCCTGACGCTGGCGGCCACCAGCGGCGGCGTGGCCGAAGGGGCGGGGCTGCTGGCGGTCTACTCGGCGGGGCTGGCGGTGCCGTTCCTGCTGAGCGCGGCTGCCCTCTCCCGGTTCCTCGGCGCCTACCGGCGGTTCCGCCGGTACGTACCGTGGGTGGAGCGCGCCAGCGGGGCCCTGCTGGTGCTGGTCGGCGTCCTGCTGGTGAGCGGGCAGTTCACCGTCCTGGCCGGATGGGCGGCCCGGTTCACGCCGGAGTTCATCCTCCAGAACATCTGAGGAGAGACTCGATCCGCTCCGCCAGATCGGCCCCGCCCAGCGGCTTCACCCGGTAATCGTCCACGTCCAGCCCGCGGCACCGGGACCGGAGCTCGGCGCGGTCGGTTCCGGTGAGGACCAGGAGCGGGACGTCGGGATCGGCCTCCCGGATCCTTCGGACCACCTGGGTCCCGCTCGAGTCGGGCAGCCCCAGGTCGGCCACCACGGCGTCGGGACGCTCCCGATCGATCTCCTCCACGGCCTCCCGGGCGCTGGCGGCCTCCAGCACGTTCAGGCCCCTCGCCTCCAGGATGAGGCGATAGGCGGAGCGGAGGGACGCGGCGTCGTCGACGAGCAGGATCGTGCCCCGGACCGCCGTCACGAGGGGGCCGGTCCGGCGGAGGCCTCCGCCTGGCCCGGTGGCGACCCCGACCCGTCGGCGCGGTGACGGCTCACGAACGTCCGGTTCTCGAGGGTGGGAAGGGTGAAATGGAAGCAGCTGCCCTCCCCGGGCTCGCTCTCCACGCCGATCTCTCCGCCGTGCATCTCCACGAACTCGGTGGCGATGGAGAGGCCGAGCCCGGTGCCGCCCAGCGTACGGTCCGGCGGCTCGGGGCCCCGGACGAACTTCTCGAAGATCCGCTCCTGGTCCTCCGGGGAGATGCCGATCCCCGTGTCCCGGACCTCCACCCGTATCCACCGGCGGTCCTCGTCCCGAGGCTCCACCCGGATGGCGACGCTCCCTCCCTCCGGGGTGAAGTCGATGGCGTTGGCCAGGAGGTTGTTGAGGGTGTGGGTGGTCCTCGCGCGATCGGCGAACAGCGGCGGCGTGTCGTCGGCGACCTCGACGCTGAACGCCAGGTCCTTGCGGCGAAGGAGCGATTCGTGGGAGCCCCGGACCTCGGCGACCAGCTCGCCGGCCTCGAACGGCTCCGGCTCGAGCTCGGAGCGGTCCCGATCGTCACGGGAGAACTCGAGGATCTCCTCCACCATGCTCAGGAGCTGCCGGGTGGCCCCCTGGATGGATTCCACCGCGTCGCGCTGCCCTTCGTCCAGGTCGCCCAGGACCCCGTCGTACAGGGCCTCCGCGTAGGTGAGGATGGCCGTGAGGGGGGTCCTGAACTCGTGGGAGACCGTCGCCAGGAACCGGTTGCGGGCCTTCTCCCGACGCCGGAGGCGATCCAGCTCCTGGATCAGTTCCTCTCGGTCGGGCGGCGACCCTTCGGAGTCGGCGCTCAAGGCTCCTTCCTGCACATGGGACCGGGGCGTGGACGTGTCGCGGGAGACGGGGGCTGGAGGGTCCGACCGAGCGATCAGAAAGCTCCAAGCTACCCGCCGTCCCCCGATCCCACAACCTGCTCGCGGGCGATCTCCTCCTCGAGGAGCTGGCGCTCCAGGAGCTGCGCGTAGACCCCGTCCAGGTCCAGGAGCTCCCGGTGCGTTCCCCGCTCCACGATCTCCCCGGATTCCAGGACGAGGATCCGGTCGGCGTCCCGGACCGCGGACACCCGGTGGGAGACGATGAGGGCGGTGCGTCCCTCCAGGTATCGGGAGAGCCCCTCCAGGATCTCGGTCTCGGTGACGGTGTCCACCGCCGAGAGGGCGTCGTCCAGGATGAGGACCGGGGCGTTCCGGTGCAGGGCACGGGCCAGGGTGGCCCTCTGCTTCTGCCCGCCGGAGAGGTTCACGCCCCGCTCCCCCAGGACCGTGTCCAGCCCGTCGGGGAGCACGTCCAGCGTCTCCGTGAGGTGGGCGATCTCCAGGGACCGGTCCAGGGCCGCTTCCGGGGGCGAGGTCGCGCCGTCGCCCCGGGCCGATCCCGGGCCGCCGGAGGGGTCGGGTCCGTCCGGCAGGAGGATGTTCCGTCGGAGGCGGGCGCTGAAGAGGAAGGGCTCCTGGGGGACCACGGAGATCTGCCGGCGGAGATCCTCCAGGCGGTAGCGGCGGACGTCCACCCCGTCCAGACGGACCGAGCCCCGGGTGACGTCGTAGAGGCGGGGGAGGAGGCGGACCAGCGTGGTTTTCCCCGACCCCGTCCCGCCGACCACGGCGACGGTCTCGCCCGGCTCGGCCCGGAAGGAGACGTCCCGTAGGACGACCTCGTCGGTCCCCGGGTAGCGGAACCAGACCCCGCGGAACTCCACGGCTCCGTCGGCCTCGCCCAGGGCCACCGGCTCCGGCGGATCGGCGATGGCGGGATCCACCTCGAACAGCTCGTTGATCCGCTCCATGGACGCGGCCCCCCGCTGGAACAGGTTGGTGACCCATCCCAGGGAGATCATGGGCCAGCTCAGCAGGGTGAGGTAGAAGAAGAACGCCACGTACTGGCCCTCGGTGATGTTGCCCCGGACCACCTGGAGTCCGCCGTATCCCAGGGCCACCACGGCGGCGACCCCGCCGAAGAAGTTCAGGGTGGGCCGGAAGGCCCCCCAGATCCGGGCCATGTCCATGTTCCGGTCCAGGTACTCCTGGTTCAGGCGATCGAACTGCTCGGTCTGGTCGTATTCCCGGGCGTAGGCCTTGACGATCCGGATGCCCGCCAGGTTCTCCTGGACGAAGCTGGAGATGTCGCTGAACTTCGCCTGGATCCGTTCGAAGCGGGTGTGGATCTTCCGGCCGAACCAGACCACGGCCACCGGCAGGAGGGCCAGCGGGATCATGGAGTAGAGGGTGAGCCGCGGGTCGGTCGCCACCATGAACCCGATGGCCAGGCTGGAGATGGTGGCCGTGTTCACCAGGTACATGATGGCGGGGCCCGCCACCTGACGTACCGCGTAGACGTCGTTGGTGGCCCGGCTGATGAGGTCGCCCGTCCGCCACTCGTCGTAGAACTGGACGGGCAGCCGGCTCAGGTGCTGGAACAGGTCGTCCCGCAGGTCCCGCTCGATCCGGCGGCTGATCCCGTTGAGGAGCTCCCGCATCCCGTACCGGGCAACGCCCCCCAGCAGGGCCACCAGGACGATGAGGCCGGCGTACCGGAAGATCAGGGTCCTGGAGAGGTCCTCCTCCATGGCGTCGATGGCCACCTGCAGCAGGTAGGGCCCGGCGATCATGAAGAGGTTGCTCACCACCACCAGGACCAGACCCAGGAGCATGCCCCGCCGGTAGGGGCGGTAGTAGGGGATGAGGCGCTTCAGCTCGTTCATACCGTCGCGGTGTTCCTCCCTCGGGGTCCTTGTGGCGGCCCCTGTCATACGCGATCCTAACCGCCGGGTTCGGAGGGCCGGGCGGGTACGGGGGCGCGGTCCGGGCGCCGGGCCCGTCGCCCGTCGGCCCCGCCGCCGGTCAGCGTTCTCCGCAAAGCCCCATCGCCATGGTCCGTCCCCTCCCATTCTCCCGAGGCCCGGCTCCCGCCGCCGTCGGCCTCTTCCTCCTGCTCCTCCCGGTCCCGGGGGGCGCGGCCGCCGACCTCCCCGGCGCCCCGGCACAGGAGGTCACCGTCCCCGAGGGGACCCGGCTGGTGGTGGAGCTCCGCGAGGGCCTCTCCACCCGGTGGAGCCGGGAGGGTGAAGCCCTCGCGGCCACCGTGGTGGAGCCGGTGACGGGGCCCGACGGCGTGGTCGTCCCCCGGGGGGCGACCCTCCATTTCACCGCCGCGCGGCTGGAGCCCTCCTCCGCCGCGTGGGAGCCCACGGTGGTCCGGCTCCGTTTCGACTCGCTGGAGGTCCGGGGCGCGGTCCGGCCGGTCGCGGCCACCCTCCTGCAGGCGTCCTCGGAGCGCTCCTCGCGGATCGGGACCCTCCTCTCGGTGCTCCTCATGGCCGCCGCCGCGGGGGCGGGAGGGCTCGCCGGCCGCTGGCTCGGCGGGAGAGGGGCCGTCCTCACCGGGGCCGGCGTGGCGGCGGTCCTGGCTGCCGTGGCGCTGATGCTGTTCCAGGAGGTGGACGCCGAGATGCCGGCCGGCGGCCGGATGGAGGTCCGGTTGGAGCGGGACGTGGAGCTACCGGCCGGTCAGTAGCCCAGCGCCGATCCCTCCCGGCGGGGATCGGCGGCGCCCCAGAACCGGCCGTCGGGGTCGATCCAGATGGACTCCACGTCGCCGGAGTAGCCGCCCCGCTCCCGGAGCTCGTGCCCCCGGGAGCGCAGGGACTCCACCACCTCGGGCGGCAGTCCCTCCGGCTCGTAGTGGATCCGGTCCGGGAGGTTCTGGTGGTGGAACCGGGGGGCGTTCACCGACGCCTGCACCGGCAGGCCGAAGTCGACGTGGTTGGAGAGGATCTGGAAGACCGTGGTGATGATGGTCGCGCCCCCGGGGGTGCCGGTGACCAGCTCCGTGGTCCCGTCGGGGCCCACCAGGAGGGTGGGGCTCATGGAGGAGAGCATGCGCTTGCCGGGCCGGATGGCGTTGGCCTCGCCCTGGACCAGGCCGTAGGCGTTGGGCTCCCCGGGGTTCACCGAGAAGTCGTTCATCTCGTTGTTCATGAAGAACCCGGCGCCCCGGACCAGGACCCCCGATCCGAAGTAGCCGTTCACCGTGGTGGTGACGGCCACCGCCGTGCCCGCCGAGTCCACCACCGAGAAGTGGGTGGTCTCCGTGGACTCCTCCGAGCCCGAGACCTTGTTGAAGCGGCTCGAGGGGGAGACGGTGTCCATGCGGATGGAGGCGCGGAGGGAGTCGGCATAGGCCTGGCTGGTGAGCATCTCCAGGGGCATCTCCACGACGTCGGGGTCGCCCAGGTAGTAGTTCCGGTCCCCGTAGGCCCGCCGCATGGCCTCCACGGCCACGTGGACGGCGTCGGCCGAGTGCCAGCCCAGGGAGTCGAGGCGGAATCCCTCCACGATGTTCAGGATCTCGGCCAGGGTGACGCCGCCCGAGGAGGGAGGCGGCATGGACACGACCCGGCGCCCCCGGTAGTCGAACTCCACGGGCTCCCTCCAGACGGCCTCGTAGGCCGCCAGGTCCTCACGCGTCATGATCCCTCCCAGCCGCTCCATCTGGGCCACCAGGGAGTCGGCGATCCACCCCTCGTAGAACGCCCGTCCGCCGGTCCCGGCGACGGCCTCCAGGGACCGGGCGAGCTCGGGCTGACGGAAGACCGATCCCACCGCGGGGGGCTCGCCGTCCGGGAGGAAGGTCTCACGGGCCGCCTCGAACCGGGGGATGCGGTCCGAGCCGGCCACGTTGTCGTGGAACTCCCGCCGGACGACGAAACCGTCCCGTGCCAGGCGGATGGCCGGCTCCAGGAGCCGCTCCCAGGGCAGGCTGCCGAAGCGCTCGTGGGCGGCGGCCATCCCGGCCACCGAGCCGGGCACCCCGCTGGCCAGCGGTCCCACCCAGCTCTCCTCGGTGGTCTCGCCTTCCTCGTCCAGGTACATGTCCGGCGTGGCGGCGCCGGGGGCCTCCTCGCGGAAGTCCAGCGATGCCACGGAGTCGTCGGCGGTCCGGAGGACCATGAACCCGCCGCCCCCGATGTTCCCCGCCGCGGGGTGCACCACGGCCAGGGCGAACTGCACGGCGATGGCGGCGTCCACCGCGTTGCCGCCGGCGCGGAGGACCTCCAGGCCCGCCGCGCTGGCCAGGGTGTCGGTGGTCACCACCATGCCCCGGCTGGCCGAGTCGGCGGCCGAGTCGGCGGGCAGGGGCCAGTCGGGGCCGAACTCCACCGCCGTCGGCCCGTCGGCGTCGTCGCCCGTGGGGCCGCACGCGCCGGCGGCGGCCAGGACGGCGGTGACCAGGAGGAGGACGAGGGGGCGCGCGGGAGTCGTACGGCTCATGGTTCCTCGGATGGTCGGGTGGGGCGTCGCGTCGGGCGAAGGGATCACGCCGTCGCCTCCACCCCCACCTGGGGGCAGAGATCGGCCAGGGGGCACGACCGGCAATCGGGGGAGCGGGACGAGCAGAGGTCGCGGCCGTGCCGGATCATCAGCAGGTGCAGCGGGAACCGCAGCTCCCCGGGCACCCGCTCGTTCAGGAGCCGGTGGGCGGTGCGGCGGGTGGCCCCTTCCGGCACCAGGCCGAGGCGCCGGGCCACCCGGTAGACATGGGTGTCCACCGGCAGGACCGGGCGGCGGAGGGAGAAGCAGGCCACGCACGCCGCCGTCTTCACGCCCACCCCCTTGAAGCCGGACAGGTAGCCCAGGACCTCCTCGTCGTCCATCTCCCGGAGGTGGGAGAGGCTGGCCTCCCCCCGCTCCTCGTGGAGGCGGTCCAGGACACGCTGGATGGTGGCGGCCTTCTGTCGGGCCAGGCCGCCGGAGCGGATGGCCTCCTCCAGCTCCTCCCGGGGGGCGGCCCGGACCTCCTCCCAGTCGTCGTATGCCTCCCGGAGTCCGCGCCAGGCCCGGTCCCGGTTGGTGTCGGAGGTGTTCTGGCTCAGGACGGTGAGGAGGAGCTCCTCCAGGGGCGGACGTCGGGTCTTGGTCGGCCGGCCGTAGCGCTCCTCGAGCCGGTTTGCGATCTCCTGGATCCGCGGCTCGGTCCGGACCGCGGCGGGGTCGTCCTCCTCGGCCGGCGGCATCTCAGCGGCGACCCGTGCCGGCGATCCCCAGGAGGGCCACCACCAGCGCCGAGCCGGCGATGGACCAGACCACGGGGAAGGAGAAGCCGCCCACGTCCACCACCAGGAGGGTGGGGAGGTCGAACTCCGAGGAGATCCACACCCCCAGGAAGGCCCCCACCAGCCCCACCCCTATGGTGGCCAGGCAGCCGCCGGTGGATCGGCCCGCCAGGGCGCTGCCGATGGCGCCGCACACGGCGGCGACGACCAGGAGGAGGAGGAATCCTGTGAGGGACACGGGGTCGGTCCTCGTCTGTCGGGGTCACGACGTGCTGCTTACCTTCGGGACGATCGGGGATCGCCCCCCGGCCGGGCGGCGCAAGGTATCCGGCCCCGGCGGGGCGAGCAACGCGGGGCCGCCGGAGCCGGACGTCGGCCCTCGGGATGGACGCCATCGGGTGCATCGAGGAGAGCTCGGGAGGATGACGGGAGACGACTGGGACGATCCGAGGCTCACCGAGGCCAGGAATCCCCGGACGGAGGGGATCGACCGGGCCGGTCCCCGGGGGATCGTGGAGCTGATCCAGGCGGAGGACCGCCGGGTGCCGCCGGCGGTGGAGGCCGAGGCCGACGCCATCGCCGACCTCGTCGAGCGGGTCGCCGGGCGGATGGAGCGGGGCGGCCGGCTCTTCTACGCCGGGGCGGGGACCAGCGGCCGTCTGGGCGTCCTGGACGCGGCGGAGTGTCCGCCCACCTTCGGCACCGATCCCGAGCTGGTCCAGGGGCTCATCGCCGGTGGCCGGGAGAGCCTGATCCGGAGCCGGGAGGGCGTGGAGGACGACCGGGGCGCCGGACGGGAAGCCGTCCGGGAGGCGGGGGTGGGCCCGGACGATTTCCTCCTGGGCATCGCCACCTCCGGGACCACCCCGTGGGTGCTGGCGGCGGTGGACGAAGCCGACGCCCGGGGCGCCGGCACCGGGTTCCTCTCCTGCACCGCTCCTCCCGAGGAGGCCCGGGCGGCGGCGGACGTCCTGGTCACCCCCCGGATGGGTCCCGAGGTCATCGCCGGATCCACCCGGATGAAGGCGGGGACCGCGACCAAGCTGGTGCTGAACACCCTCTCCACCGGGGTGATGATCCGCCGGGGGAAGGTCTACGAGAACCTGATGGTGGACCTGCAGGCGGTGAGCGTGAAGCTGGTGGACCGGGGGATCCGGATCGTCCGGGCGCTCACCGGGGTGGGGGCCGGACGGGCCCGGGAGCTGGTGGCCCGTGCAGGCGGGAGCGTGAAGACGGCCCTGGCCATGGAGGAGCTGTCGCTCTCCCGGGCCCGGGCGGAGCGGCTGCTGGACGCCGCGGGCGGCCGGCTCCGGGAGGTGGTGGAGCGATGGGCCGGGGACCCTGATCCGCCCTACTACGCCTGCTATCCCCCGGAGCCCGAGGGCGAGGACGACCTCCGGCGCCTCCTGACCTCCCTGGAGGAGGGTCCGGACGAGGTGGCGCGGGCGGTGGCCGAGCCCGGGGACTGCGCCCGGACGGGGGAGGGCTGGGATCCCGCCGGGCACCTGGCCCACCTCCTGGAGTTCGAGCGCGACGGCGTCCGCCGGCGGGTGGAGGCGATCCTCGAGCCCCCCGCCGGGAGCGGAGGGGAGGGAGGAGAGGGGGTGCCCTCCTTCGACGATCTCGAACCCTCGGATCCGCCGCCGGGGGCCGGGCGCCCGCCGGCGGAGCTCCAGGAGGCCTACCGCCGGGAGCGGCGCGCCACCGTGGACCGACTCCGCCGGACGACGCGGCCGCTGGCACCCGCCGTCGGCCGATCCATGCGGGTGGGCGAGGAGGAGATGACGCTCCACCAGTTCCTCCGGGGCGTGGCCCACCACGACCGGGCCCACGCCCGGCGCATCGGAGAGCACGTCCACCCGGCCCTCCGCGGCGGCGGGGAGGAGCCGGCCCCGGCCGCGGCGGAGCGAGGCCCGGGGAGCCCGACGGAGGGATGACCGCAGGGGACGGCCCGGGGAGCGGGGAGCCGGTCGGGGCCGAGGGGGAACCGGCCCCCGTGTACCTGGGGATCATGTCGGGTACCTCCCTGGACGGAGTGGACGTGGCCGCCGTGGCGCTGGGCGGCTCCCGCCGCCGGCCCCGTACCGCCCGGCTCCTGGGGTTCGTGACCCGGCCCTACGAGGGGGACTTCCGTCGTCGCCTGGCCGGGGCCCTGCAGGACGGCGGTCCCGAAGTTCTCTGCGAGCTGAACTTCGAGCTGGGACGCCGGTTCTCGGCCGCCGCCGGGGCCGCCCTGCGGGAGTGGGACCTGCCCCGGGAGCGGATCCGGGCCGTGGGGAGCCACGGCCAGACCGTCTGGCACGCTCCGCCGGCCGGGGGACGGTCCGGGGCCACCCTGCAGCTGGGGGAGCCGGCGGTCGTGGCGGAGGAGCTGGGGCTGCCGGTGGTGGCGGACTTCCGGGTCCGGGACGTGGCCGCCGGCGGCCACGGCGCGCCCCTGTCGCCCGCCTTCGACGACCTCCTTCTCCGGGGGGACCGCCCCCGGGCGATCCAGAACCTGGGGGGGATGGGGAACGTGACGCTCCTGCCCCCGGAGGGGAGCGGCGAGGAGCCGCTAGCCTTCGACACCGGGCCCGGCGTGGCCCTCCTGGACGCCGCGGCGGGCCTCCTCACCGGCGGCCGCCTCTCCTTCGACCGGGACGGCGAGCTGGCCGCCGGCGGGGAGGTGCTGCCGGGGGCCCTGGAGGAGTGGCTCGAGGACCCGTTCTTCCGCCGGGATCCGCCCCGGAGCACGGGCAGGGAGCGGTTCGGACCGTCGCGGGTGGAGGCCTGGCTGGAGCGGCACGGCCAGGCCGCGGCCGAGGACCTCATGGCCACCCTCACGGAGCTCACCGCCCGGACGGCCGCCGGGGCGCTGGAGCGCGCCCCCCGGCAGCTGGGGGAGCTCTACCTGTGCGGCGGCGGAGCCCGGAACCCGGAGCTCCGGCGCAGGCTCGAGGCCCGGGTGGCACCGCTGGCGGTGCGGCCGCTGGAGGAGCTGGGCTGGCCCGGCGACGCCCGGGAGGCGGCGGCCTTCGCCCTCCTGGCCCGCCAGCACGTGGAGGGGATCCCGGTGGAGGTGAGCTGGGCCACCGGGGCCGCCGGCCCCCGGATCCTGGGCAAGCGGGTGCCGGCGTGAGCGGGGGCGGGGGAAGCGCGCTCCATCCCGCGCGCCTGCTGGTGGAGGCGCTCCGGCTGGACCGGCATCCGGAGGCCGAGCTCCGCCGCCGGGGCCGCGGGGCCGTGGAGCGGGGCGCGGGGGGATTCGTGCTGTTCGGGGGCACGGCCGGGGAGGCGGCGTCCCTGGTGGCGTTCCTCCGGGAGGAGGCCGGCCGTCCCCTGTGGTTCGCCGCCGACCTGGAACGGGGCGCCGGGCAGCAGTTCGACGGCCTGGACGACCTCCCGCCGCCGGCGGCCCTGGCCCACCATCCGGAGCCCGGACGCGCCGTGCGGACGGCGGCCCGGGTCACGGCGCACCAGGCCCGGACGGTGGGGGTGAACTGGGTCCTGGCGCCGGTGCTGGACCTGGACGTGGAGCCCGAGAACCCCATCGTGGGGACCCGGAGCTTCGGCGCCGATCCCGGCCGGGTCGCCTCGCTGGGCCGGGCCTGGATCGAGGCCTGCCAGGCCGGGGGGGTGGCGGCGTGCATGAAGCACGTCCCCGGCCACGGCCGGACCACGGCCGACTCCCACGCCGCCCTGCCCGTGGTGGGGGCGGGGGCCGACGTCCTGGAGGACGACCTGCGGCCGTTCCGGGCGGCGTCCCCGGTGGCCGCCACCGCCATGCTCGCCCACGTGGCGGTACCGGCGCTGGCGGAGGGGAGCCGTCGGCCGGCCACCCTGGAGCCCCTCCTGGCCCGCCGCCTCCTGCGTCGGGAGCTGGGGTTCAGGGGCCCGGCGGCCACCGACGCCCTGAACATGGCCGGCTTCACCGCCGGCGGGGACGGGGAGGCCGAGGGGGGGCGGGCGACGGAGGCGGTGCGGGCGGGCTGCGACCTGCTCCTCTATCCCCGGGATCCCGCCGCCGCGGCCGACGGATTGCGCCGGGCCTGCCGACGCTCCGCCGGGTTCCGGGACCGGGTCCGGGAAGCCCGCCGCCGGAGCCGGGCAGCCCTGGACCGCGTGGCCGGGAGCCCCCCGGACGGCTCCCCGGACGCCACCGGGTTCGACCTCCCCGATCTGGACGAGCTGGCCGAGGCCTGCGTGATCGGAGCCGGGGCGTCGCCGGGCTCGGTCCTCCCGTCCGACCGGGCGCCGGTCCTCCGGGTGATCGACGACGACGATGAGCCGGGGACCCGGACCGCCCGTCCGGCCTTCGGCGAGGCCTTCCGGGAGACGGTGGAGGAGGAGGGCGTGGAGCTGGCCCGGGAGGACGACGCCCCGGACCGTCGGGGTGGGCCGGCGGGACGGGAGCCGTCGCCGGCCGTCCTCCTGATCCGGTCCACCCCCCGTGGATGGAAGGGACGGGCCGGGCTGGGGGAGGAGGCGCTCCGGTCCGTCGAGGCGGCCCTGGGCGGCGGCGGTCCCGTCTACCCGGTGGTCTTCGGGCATCGGCGGCTGCTGGACGGGCTGGACCGGCCGGGGGCGTGCGCCTGGTGGGGCCGGCCCCGGGCGGAGCGGGCGGCGGCCCGGTGGCTGGCCCGCCGCCTCCGCGGAGCGGGCGCCGGCACGTGAGCTCCCTGGACTGGGGGGTGGTGGGGGCCTACCTGGCCCTCACCGTGGGCGTGGGCCTCTGGCTGGCTCGACGGGCCAGCGGGAGCCTGGTGGACTTCTTCGTCAGCGGCCGGTCCCTCCCCTGGTGGCTGGCCGGGACCTCCATGGCCGCCACCACCTTCAGCGTGGACACGCCCCTCTACGTGGCCGGGCTCGTGGCCCGGCGGGGGATCGCCGGCAACTGGGAGTGGTGGGCCTTCGGCCTCTCCCACCTGCTCCTCATCTACCTGTTCGCCCGGCTGTGGCGCCGGGCCGAGGTGGTCACCGACGTGGAGCTCACCGAGATCCGCTACGGCGGCCGGCCGGCGGCCATCCTCCGGGGCGCCCGGGCGTTCCTCTTCGCCGTGCCCATCAACTGCATCGCCATCGGCTACGTGATGCTGGCCATGCGGAAGGTCATCGTGGCCCTGGGCGTGGTGCCGGCCCTCCCCGGCTGGCTCCCCGGCGAGCCCCGACTCTGGGTGGTGGTGGGGCTGTGCGTCTTCGTCCTGGTCTACGCCGGGCTGGCCGGCCTGTGGGGCGTGGTGGCCACCGACTTCTTCCAGTTCGTCCTGGCCCTGGGGGGCGCCCTGCTGGTGGCGGGCTACGCCGTCTCCGACATCGGCGGCGTGGCCGAGCTGCGGCGGAGCCTGGTCGAGACGGGGCGGTCGGAGTCGCTGAACATGCTCCCCCGGCCCGGCTCACCGGGGCTCCCCATGACCACCTTCCTGGCCTATCTGGGGATCCAGTGGTGGGCGTTCCGCCGCTCCGACGGCGGCGGCGAGTTCGTCCAGCGGCTCTCGGCCTGCCGGACCGAGGAGGACGCCCGGAAGGCCGCCTGGCTGTTCAACGTCCTCCACTACGTGGTGAGGGCCTGGCCGTGGGTCCTGGCCGGACTGGCGGCCATGGTGCTCTTCCCGAACCTGGAGGACCCGGAGCTGGGCTATCCCATGCTCATGCTCGAATACCTGCCCACGGGGCTGCTCGGGCTGGTGGTGGCGTCGTTCCTGGCGGCCTTCATGTCCACCGTCTCCACCCAGATCAACTGGGGCGCCAGCTACCTGGTGAACGACCTCTACGCCCGCTTCGTGGACCCGGAGGCCGACGACCGGACGCTGGTGGCCATGGGTCGGATCGCCTCGGTCGTCATCGTCGCCGTGGCCGGCGTCGCCGCCTTCTTCGCCGACGACATCGGCACCGTCTTCCGCTTCATGATCGCCGTGGGAACGGGACCCGGCGCCGTGCTCATCCTCCGGTGGTTCTGGTGGCGGGTGAACGCGTGGGCGGAGCTGGCGGCCATGCTGGCCGGCTTCGGCATCGCGGTGCTCTCCTACGTGCCGGCGTGGCTCGACCTCACCTCCGTGCCGGCCCTCCAGGAGGTGGACTTCGGCCTCCGGCTGGCCGTCACGGCCTTCGGGGCGGCGGCGGTCTGGATCCCGGCCATGCTCCTCACCGAGCCGGAATCCGACGAGACCCTGGAGGCCTTCTACCGGAGGGCCCGTCCCGGCGGCCCGGGATGGCGCCGGATCCGGAGACGGGTGGGCACGGCGCCGGTGACCGAGCTCGGGGCCGACCTGGCCCGGACCGGGTTCGGGGCGCTCCTGCTGTTCGGGGGGATGTTCGCCGTGGGGGGCACGGCGCTGCTGGACCTCCGGACGGCGATCCTGGCGGGGGCCGTGGCGCTGATCGGCGGGATCGGGCTGCTCAGGCTGGGCCGGAGCGACGGCGACGGGGGCCCGATCAGGGGCGAAGCGCCGGAACGTTCCAGCTGAAACGTCCGACACCGTTCACCCGGAACATCTGGCACAATTCACGTGAAACACGCCGTCCGGCCTCCGGCATTGTCACGGTCTCCCTCATCGACGGCAGCGCGATCTCCACGTTTCCCTCCCCGGCCTCACCCCGGCCTCACCCCGGCCTCACCTCGGATGGTGAGATGGCGATGCCCCTTCACACCTCCATCGTACGTCGGGCCATCAACGCTGCCGCAACGGTCGCGGTCGCCGATGGACGGCGAGGGGACCGACGGCGACATTGTCCGGAAAGCGATCGAGCGTGTCCCGGATCCCCGTCTCCCATGATCAGCCCATTCCGCCTGACGTCCCTCGTCCTGGCCGCATTCCTGGCGGCCTCCGCCGCCGGCTGCGCCGGAGGGCCGCCTCCCAGCACGGGGCCGCCCGCCGGGGGCGAGGAGCCGGCGGGCGACACCGCGGCGGAGCCGGCAGGAGAGGAGCGTCCCGCGGAGGGGGCGGTTCCCCGGGAAGGCCGGCGGTCTCCCTCGGGTCCGGCGGAGCTGCCCGCCATCCCCGAGCGCCGGGGCCCCCTCGACCTGGAGGTGGTCTACCCGGGCCCGGACCGCCTCGTCCGGCCGGATTCCAACTTCGTCTTCGGCAGCGTGGGATCGGGAGAGGCACGGCTGTGGGTGAACGGGCACGAAGTACAGGTGGAGCCGAACGGCGCGTTCCTGGCCTGGCTCCCGGTGCCCGAGGCCGAGGGCCCCGGTCGCTTCGCCCGCTACCGCCTGGTGGCCCGGCGAGGGGGAGCCGAGACCGCCGCGGCCGGCGGAGGGGGCGAGACGGCCGCGGACTCGGCCGTCCTGGAGCATCGGGTGCGGCGTCCGCGGCCGCCGTACCGACCGCCGGAGAGCGGCGTCTGGATCGACAGCACCGCCGTGGCTCTCCCCGGGCTCCGCTGGGCGCGGGCCGACGAGCTCCTGAGCTTCGACCTCCGGGCGGCGCCCGGGAGCCGGGCGTGGCTCGAGGTGGGGGGTGAGCGGTTTCCCCTCGAGGCTCGTCCGGGATCGGACCGGCACCGGGCCTCCATCCCGGGCCGGGCCCTGGAGTCCGCCTACTGCGGCGAGGCCACGGACCGGTGCCTGCGCTTCGCGGAAGCGCCGTCGGTGGAGCTGCGGTTCGCGGCCGCGGCCGACGGGGACACGGCCCGGCTCGTCCGGGAGCTGCGCCTGCGGGTCCTGGAGCCCGACGGCCTGCCGGTGGCCGAGCTCCGGGAGGCGCCGGATCGGGTGCACGGACAGAACGGCCGCGTGGTGGGTCGTCCGTCGCCCTACGGTCCCTACGCCTGGCGCTTTCCCGACGGGACCCGGGCCGAGGTGACGGGACGGCGGGGGGACCGCCTGCGGCTCGCGGTGCCCGGGGGGTCGCCGGCGTGGGTGGACGTGGAGGACGCCGTGCTGCTGCCGGCGGGCGTCCGGCGTCCCCGGGCCACGAGCGGCAACCTGGAGGTCCAGCCGGAGGCGGACCGGCTCCGGCTCGGGCTTCCGCTGGCGTCGGCCGTTCCGGTGACCGTCTCCCGGCCGGATCCCCGACGCCTCACGGTCCGGCTCCACGGCGTTCGGGCCGGGGCCGGGCGGATCTCCTACGGGCCGGCGGACCCCCTCCTGGAGGAGGTGGGCTGGTCCCAGGCGCCGGGGCCGACCATGGAGCTCCAGCTCGGCCTGTCCGAGCCCCTGTGGGGGTACGAGCTCCGGTGGCTCCGGGAGGAGGCGGCAGCGGCGGGAGACGACGGAGCCGAGGGAGGGAGCCGCCTGGTGCTGGAGATCCGTCGGCCGCCGGCCGTCGATCCCGAGGACCCCCTCCGCGGCCGTACGGTGGCGGTGGATCCCGGGCACCCCGGCGCCGGTGCCTACGGACCCACCGGCTACTACGAGGGCGACGCGAACCTGGCCATCGCCCGCCGCCTGGCGGAGATGCTGCGGGAGCGGGGCGCCCGGCCCGTCCTCATCCGGGACGACACCCTCCCGGTGGGCCTCTACGAGCGGACGAACCGGGCGGTGGAGGCCGGGGCGGAGCTCTTCGTCTCCATCCACAACAACGCCCTCCCCGACGGGGTCCATCCCTTCGGACAGGAGGGAACGAGCACCTACTACTATCATCCTCACGCCCGGGAGCTGGCCGAGTCGGTCCAGACCGGCATGCTCCTGCACATGGGCCTCCGGGACCTCGGGATGTTCTGGGGCAACCTGGCGGTGACCCGACTGTCCTGGATGCCCTCCGTGCTGGCGGAGGGGGCGTTCATGATGATGCCGCGGCACGAGGCCGCCCTGAAGACGGCGGAGTTCCAGCGGGCCTACGCCCGGGGCGTCCTCACCGGGATCGAAGGGTTCCTGGCGCGACGGGCGCGGGAGGGGACCGGCCGCGGGACCACCACGAGGGAGGAGCCATGAACCTGGAGGATCTGGACACCGCGGAGCGTCCCCGGGTCCACGAGACCGCCTGGATCGCGCCCTCGGCCGACGTGCTGGGGGACGTGACCGTGGGCGAGCACGCGAGCGTCTGGTACGGCTGTGTGCTCCGGGGCGACATCGACGCCATCCGCGTCGGGGCCCGCTCCAACGTGCAGGACCTGACCACCGTCCACGTGGACCGCGGGTATCCGGCCGTCATCGGAGAGCAGGTGGGCATCGGCCACCGGGCCGTCATCCACGGCTGCGAGATCGAGGACGACACGCTGGTGGGGATGGGCGCCACCGTCCTCTCCGGCGCCCGTATCGGGACCGGCTCGGTGATCGGGGCGGGGGCGCTGGTCCGCGAGGGAGCGGAGATCCCGCCCGGGAGCCTGGTGGTGGGAGTTCCCGGGAAGGTGATCCGGGAGGTGGACGAGGGGCTCAGGGAGCGGATCCGCGGCACGTGGGAGCACTACCGGGAGCTCAAGGAGGGACACCGGGACGGGCGCTGGGCGCCGCCGGCCCGGTAGGGGCCCGGGGACGGCTCCTCAGCGCTCCCCGGGACCGGCGAGGGTGAGGGGGGAGAGGAGCCGCTCCGTGGTGCCCGGATCCACCGTCCCGCTCAGCGAGCAGACCGGCTGCGCCGCCGGCGCTCGAGGAGGACTGCCCGCCCGGGTCGTGCCGCGGTCCGCCGCTCCCGGATCGCTCGGACGGAACGCGCCGGTGGAGGGGGCGTCGCCTTCCGGCGGGGGAGGCCAGCGGGCCACGCTCCGCCGCTCCGGCTCCGGGTGGGCGACCGACGCCGCGACCCGGACGAGGACGGCCTCCACTCCCGTCCCCGGGACCCCTTCCGGCCGGGGTGACGCCATGGCGAAGCCGACCCCGTCCGGGTTCACGGGGCTCCCGCTCTCCAGGACCTGGAGGATCCGGTCCCGCTGCGAGACGAAGGCGGCCAGGTCGGCGGGAGCCCCGTAACGGCGGGAGCCCCTCCACCTCTCCTGCAGGAGGGGGTCCTGCTGGCGCCCGTCCAGCAGGAGCTCGAAGTGGAGATGGGGGGCGGTGGCGATCCCCGTGGCGCCGGCTCGCCCCAGGGCGTCACCCTCCTGGACGGAACGGCCGACCGAGACCCCCTCCTCCACGCTGGAGAGGTGGGCGTACCGGGTGCTCCGGCGGGCGTCGTGGCGCACCTCGACCACCAGGCCGAGTCCGGCGACGCGCGCGACGCTGCTCACCGTCCCCGCCGCCACGGCCCGCACCGTCTCGCCGTGGGGGAGGGCGTAGTCCACCCCCAGGTGCGGCCGCTGCTCCTTGCGCACCGGGTGGAACCGTCCCCAGTCGAACCGGCTGGTCATCCGGAATCCGTCGGGGGTGGGTATGCGGGTCGCACCCACCGGCGTGCCGTCCGGCCTGAAATAGCTGCCGCCTTCGCCGGCGGGGCTCCGGTACCGCACGGCCCGGGTGGTGCGACCCCGGGCCTGGATCTCGGCGCCGAGGACCGTGAGGTCCGATGCGCCCGGGGCGTCCTCCCGGGCCGCCGACGGGCGGGGGATGGCCACCACCGCCCGGAAGGTGTCCCCGGGCCGGAGGTCATGGGGGAAGTTCATGTGCCAGCGGAAGACGTGGCGGATCTCGGCGACGATCGGCGAGGGACAGGACGTCCCGGACGTCGCCTCCCCTGCCGCCGAGGCGGAGGCCATCTCGCCGACCAGGACCAGCGTGTCCACGGACGGCGCCTCGCCGGCGGACCGGGCCCCGGAGGAACCGGCGAAGGCCCCCTCGACCCCCGGGACGTCCGGAGTCCACGGGCCGAGCCCCATGGTGAGGACGCTCCCCACGAGACCCACCACCGCCGCGAGCGCCAGGCGCTGACCCGGCGACACGTCGCCGGATCCGGCGGTCGCCGGGGCACGGTCGGCGTCGACTGTGGTCACGAGAGGTGCTTCATCGGATCCACGTCTCCTGTCCTGGGGCTCGTCGGAAGGGAATCCCTCTCCGGGGGCGCCGCGGCGATTCCCGGACGCTCGATCCCGGGCCCGCCGCCGAATGTAGAATCCCATCGGGCACCCGGTGTTCCATCGTCCGTCCGGGTTCGCCCGCCGGTGCCGAGCGGGACCGGGCGAGTCAGGCGGCCTCTCGGATGCGGGCCGACCCACCTCCCGCCATGTTGGACCGCGGCCGCAGGACAGCGCGGCGACGGCCAGGGCTCGGAGGGGTGCGCGCGGGCCTTCCGTCGCCGCCCCAACGAACGGGAGCCGCACCATGAGACCCGCCCGCTCCGCCGTCCTCGTACTCCCCGTGTTCCTCGTCCTCCTGCCGCTGGCAGGCTGCGGGGACCCGGCGCCCGGAGACGCCGACGGGACGGCCGGGGCAGGTGACCTGGTGGTCCGGGGCGGGACCCTGCTGGATGGCACCGGCGCGGAGCCCGTGGAGGACGCGCTGGTGGTGATCGAGGACGGCCAGGTCCGGGCGGCGGGGCCCGCCGCCGAGGTGGATCCGGCGGCGCTGGCGCCCGAGGGTGCCCGGACCGTGGACGCCGACGGGAAGTGGATCGTGCCCGGCCTGGTGGACGCCCACGTCCACTACAGCCAGACCGGCTGGTTCGACGGCCGCCCCGACGCCGCCGACGTCCGCGGCGACCATCCCTATCCGGCCGCCGTCCACCGGCTGAAGACCGCCCCCGAGCCCTACGTCCGCGCCTACCTCTGCTCGGGCGTCACCGCCACCTTCGACGTGGGCGGATATCCCTTCACACGGGAGCTGGCGCGCCGGGGGGAGGAAGATCCCCGGACGCCCCGCGTGGCCGCCGCGGGGGCGCTGCTCTCCACGGTGGACTTCTGGCTAAACCTGCCGGACCAGCGCCAGTTCGTCTTCATGTCCGATTCGGCGACGGTCCGGGAGACGGTGGCCAGCCATGCCATGCTGGGCTCCGATGCCGTCAAGGTGTGGTACATCACGCCGGGGAGCTGGGACGAGGCCGACTGGGAGCGGTTCAGCGGGCTCGTGCACCTGGCCGGGGAGGAGGCCGACCGGCACGGGGTCCCGCTCATCGTCCACGCCACGGGACTCCGCGAAGCGAAGGACGCCGTGCGGGCCGGCGCCCGGGTGCTGGTGCACAGCGTCTCCGGCGACCCGGTGGACCAGGAGTTCCTCCGGCTGGCCCGGGAGGCCGGCGTCTTCTACGTGCCGACCCTCATGGTGGGGGCGGGCTACACCCGCATGTACCTGGGTCTGGCGGCCGAGGAGCTCCCCTATCCCACCGACTGCGTGGACCGGGGAACCCGGGAGAAGCTGGCGGCCGGGATCCCCGACTCCCTGGTGCCGCCGGGCCTGCGGGACCGGGAGGAGATGCCGGAGGGGGCCGGGCCGGAGCGGGCCCTGGAGAACCTGCGCCGGGTCCACGAGGCCGGGATCACGGTGGCCACCGGCACCGACGCCGGGAATCCCGGCACCCTCCACGGGCCGGCCATCCACCGGGAGGTGGAGCTCATGGCCCGGGCCGGGATGACCCCGGCCGAGGTGCTGGTCGCCTCCACCCGGGACGCCGCCGCGGCCATGGGGCGGGGCGGCGATCTCGGGACGCTGGAGCCGGGAAAGGCGGGCGACCTGGTGATCCTGGATGCCGATCCCACGGCCGACGTGCGCAATCTGCGGCGGATCCACCGGGTGGTGAAGGGCGGGGTGGTGGTGTGGCCGGAGGCCGATGCTCCCCAACCGTGACGAGGCGCCCCACACCCTTGACCCACCACATGTAGTGGGCTTATCCTGTTGAGGCCCCAAGATGTTGTGGGGTGTGTGGACAACCACGCCTCCGGCGTGGAGAACCAACCCGGCACCTGTGGACACCATCGCCCGGCTCGCGCGGGGCACCGAACGACAACCCACCTCCGCGAGCCGGGTAGAATCGTAGTGGGAACGGGGGAGATCCGGACCGGCGTCGCGCCGCCCCGACCCCTCCGCGACCCTGCCGCCGGTGTGGAAGACGTGCGGACGCGCGATGTGGAAACCGAGGTCGGCCGCGGTCCACGGTCGGGCGTCCCTTCGCCCAGTCACGAGTAACGAGCATCCAAGCCCCAGGACCGAGCAGATGACACCACCCGAGACCGTGGCGGAGGCCGTGAAGGCGGAGACTGCTCTCGAGGACCTCCCGGATCCCGAGCTCACCGAGAACGCCCGGACGGTGCTGCCCAAGCGGTACCTGAAGAAGGACGTGGAGGGGAACCCGACGGAGCGTCCCAAGGACATGTTCTGGCGTGTGGCCCGGGTCATCGCCGCCCAGGACGCCCGGTACGGGGCCTCCCGGGAGGAGGTGACGGAGATGGCGGAGCGGTTCTACCGCCTGATGGCCTCGGGGATGTTCGAGCCCAACAGTCCCACGCTCATGAACGCCGGCCGGCCCCTGGGTCAGCTCAGCGCCTGCTTCGTCCTTCCGGTCCCGGACAGCCTGGACGAGATCTACGACACGCTCAAGAACATGGCGCTGATCCACCAGTCGGGGGGCGGCACGGGCTTCGGCTTCAGCCGGCTCCGCCCCCGGGGCGACGTGGTCAAGTCCACCATGGGCGTGGCCAGCGGCCCGGTGAGCTTCATGGAGGTCTACGACGCCTCCACCGAGGCGGTGAAGCAGGGAGGCACACGCCGCGGGGCGAACATGGGGATCCTGCGGGTGGACCACCCGGACATCATGGAGTTCATCCACTGCAAGTCCGACAAGGACAAGATCACCAACTTCAACATCTCCGTCGGCGTCACCGACGCGTTCATCCAGGCCGTGCGTGACGACGAGCCCTACGAGCTGGTGAACCCGCGCACCGGCGAGACGGAGGGTCGCCTCCGGGCCCGGGAGGTCTTCGACGAGATCGTGGAGGGCGCCTGGCGGAACGGCGAGCCCGGGGTCTTCCTCATGGACGAGGCGAACCGGTACAACCCGGTCCCCCACCTGGGCGACTACGAGGCCACCAATCCCTGCGGCGAGCAGCCCCTCCTGCCCTACGACGTCTGCAACCTGGGCTCGGTGAACGTGGGCTGGTTCGTGGAGGACGGCGAGATCGACTGGGAGGGCCTGCGGACCACCGTCCACCACGCGACCCACTTCCTGGACAACGTCATCGACGCCAACCAGTACCCGCTGGAGGAGATCGACGACCTGTCGAAGCGGATCCGGCGCATCGGCCTGGGCGTGATGGGCTGGGCCGACCTGCTGATCCGCCTGGGCGTCCCGTACGGCTCGAAGGAGTCCATCGAGCTGGGCCGGAAGCTCATGGCCTTCATCGACGAGGAAGCCAAGGTGGAGTCGGAGCGTCTGGCCGCCGAGCGGGGCGTCTTCCCCGAGTGGGAGCTCTCCATCTGGGGGCCCGACGACAAATGCGCCCGGGAGGAGGACGGCGACCGGATCCGTCCCATGCGGAGGCTCCGCAACTGCAACCTCACCACGGTGGCGCCCACGGGCACGATCAGCATCATCGCCGGCTGCTCCGGCGGGATCGAGCCGCTCTACGCCGTGGCCTTCATGCGGAACCAGGCCGGCTCCCTCATGCCGGACGTGAACGATGACTTCGTCCGGATGGCGAAGGAGGGGGGCTGGTACTCCGAGGAGCTCATGGAGCGGATCGCCGACGAGGGACACATCCATTTCGACGAGGTGCCCGCGGAGATCCAGGAGCTCTTCGTCACCGCCCACGACGTGACGCCGGAGCAGCACATCCGGATGCAGGCGGCCTTCCAGGAGCACACGGACAGCGCCATCAGCAAGACGTGCAACTTCCCCCAGGACGCCACCCAGGAGGACGTGCGGGAGATCTACATGCTCGCCTTCGACCTGGACTGCAAGGGCGTGACGGTCTACCGCGACGGCTCCCGCGACGAGCAGGTGCTGTCCACCGGCGACACCGCACGGAAGGTGAAGGAGGCCGCCGGCCAGGTGCTGGAGGAGGTGGAGGACGCTGACGAGCTCGCCGAGGAGCTGGCCTCCGCCTTCGACCGGCTGGAGGAGCTGGAGCGCGAGCGCGAGGTCCTCGTGGAGGAGCGGGACGAGGCGAAGGAGCGGGTGGCCGAGCTGGAGAGCGGCATGGTGCGGCAGCCGCTGACCCGCGACCGGCCCGACCGGCTCCGGGGCGTGACCCGTCGCATCGAGTCGCCCCTGGGCACCATGTACGTGACCATCAACGAGGACGAGGACGGGCGACCCTTCGAGGTCTTCGTCACCCTGGGCAAGGCCGGGGGCGCCGCCATGGCCGACGCCGAGGCCATCGGCCGACTCATCAGCCTGGCCCTGCGGTCCGGGATCTCCATGCGCCAGATCCACAAGCAGCTCCGGGGCATCAGCTCGGACCGCGCCGTGGGCTTCGGCGAGAGCAAGGTGCTGTCCACGCCCGACGCCATCGCCCAGGTACTGGAGCGGTACCTCCAGGAGAAGGAGGGCGTCCAGCAGCAGCTCCCCATGGACGAGCCCGAGACGGGACGGAAGACCAACGGCGGGAGCCAGTCCTCCGCTCGCCCCGCCATCGAGCCGGGAGCTCCCGGGGAGGGAGCCGCCGGCGCGGGGGCTCCGTCGGCCGAGAACCTCCCGGAAGAGGGATCGGGAGCAGGATCGTCGGCCGGGCGGAAGGCGGTCTTCGAGCGCTACCGGGAGCAGACCGCGCGGGAGTTCCTGGGCGCCTGTCCGGACTGCGGCACGAGCCTGACCTTCCAGGAGGGCTGCGTGAAATGCATCGCCTGCGGGTTCAGCGAGTGCGGATGAGGGAGGGCTGACGGCCGGGCCGTAGGGTCGCGGCGGTCGGTCCGAGCCACCATCCAGGATTCCGTGGCGTCGCGCCCGGACCATGGATTCAGCCGGTGGGAGCCGGTTGTCCGGGTGCGCGCCGCGCTTCACGCCCTCCGTCGGCTTCGTGCCGGCGGAGGGCTTTCTGGTTGTGCGTCGCCCGACACTTCGACCAGGAGGCGTCCATGCCCGAAGCACAGGTGATCCCGATCCTCTCCCTCTGGCTGCCGATCCTGGTGGCCGGGGGGCTGGTGTGGCTGGCCAGCGCCCTCATGTGGATGGTCCTGCCTCACCACCGGAGCGACTACAGGCCGCTGCCGGAGGAGGACCCGGTGCGGGACGCGCTGGGAGGGCAGGACCTGGAGCCGAACCAGGCGTACACGGTGCCGGGAATGCCCTCCCGGGACGCCATGGAGGACCCGGAGGTCCGGCGGAAGTTCGAGGAGGGACCGGTGGCCTACATCCGGGCTCAGGCCCCGGGGCTCCCGAACCTGGGGAAGCAGCTCACCCTGCACTTCGTCTACTGCCTGGCCGTGGGCGCTGCGGTGGCGTACGTGGCCGGCCGGACGCTGGCGCCGGGCGCCGAGTACCTGGCCGTGTTCCAGATCACGGGCACCGTGGCCTGGCTGGCCTACGGATGGGCCTATCCGATGACGGCCATCTGGTTCGGGTGGTCCTGGAGCGAGGTCTGGAAGCACCTGCTGGACGCCCTGGTCTACGGCCTCCTCACTGCCGGCGCCTTCGGGTGGCTCTGGCCGGCCTGAGAGGCAGAGCGCCGATGGCGGCGGGCCCGTCGCCGTCCCGGTGAGAGACCCCGTCCTCTGGCTGGGCCTGGTCACCGCCGCCGTCTGGCTCGGCGGCGCCCTGTACCTGGGTCGGGGGCTCCGTCGGATCGACTTCCTGGAGGAGATCCCCCGCCTCGGTGACTCCGATCTGCCGTCGGTGACCATCTGCGTGGCGGCCCGGAACGAGGAGCGCGACGTGGAGCGCGGCATCCGCTCGGCCCTGTCCCAGGACTACCCCGAATTCGAGGTGGTGGCCGTGAACGACCGGTCCACCGACGACACCGGTCGGATCCTGGATCGCCTGGAAGGGGAGAGCGACGGCGCGCTCCGGGTCGTCCACCTGGAGGAGCTCCCGGACGGATGGATCGGGAAGAACCACGCCCTCCACCGGGCGGCGCAGGAGGCCCGGGGGGAGCTGCTCCTCTTCGTGGACGCCGACGTGGCCATGGATCCCGACGCCCTGGGACGGGCGGCCTCCCGCATGGTGGGTGACGGCTACGATCAGCTCACGGCCGTGCCGGAGCGGGTCTGGCCCCACGGGTTCCTCCGGGCCGTGGGCGCCCTGTTCTCCCTGGGCATGATCTTCCACACCCGGGCGTGGCGCCTGGAGGAGACGGGGCCGGAGCGGGCCGCGGGGATCGGTGCCTTCTACCTGGTCCGGCGGGAGGCCTACCGGAAGGCCGGCGGGCACCGGGCCGTGGCCCGGAGGCCGGACGACGACATGGCGCTGGCCCGGGCGCTCAAGGCGGCCGGCGCCCGCTCCCACTTCCTCTTCGCCCGGGAGCTGGTGCGGGTGCCGTGGTACCGTAGCGTGCGGAACTTCGTGGGCGGGGTGAGCCGCGCCAGCTTCGCCACCATGGGCTACTCCGTGCCGCGGAGCCTGGCGGTGAGTGCCGGCACCGTGCTCCTGTGCGTCTGGCCGTGGGTCGGTGCGGTCCTGGTCCCGGGGCCCGCCCGCTGGGCGAACCTGGCCGCGGTGGCCGTCATGGCCGGCCTCTTCCTGGCCACCCGGCGAGAGATCGGCGCCCGGGCCGTGGACGCCCTCTGGTGGCCGCTGGCGAGCCTGCTCCTGGCCTACGTGGCCGTCTATTCCGCCGTCCTCATCCTGGTCCAGGGCGGCATCGTCTGGCGGGGGACCTTCTATCCGCTGGAGATGCTCCGGGAGGAGGACTCCGGCGGATGCTGACGGCCGAGTGGCTGGCGTGGCTCGCCGGCGCCACGGCGGCCTTCTGGATCCTGGACGGGCTGTACCTGGCCCGGGGGATGCGCGCCGTGGCTTCCCTGGCCGACGTGACCCCGGCTCCCGACGCGGCCTGTCCTCCCACCTCGATCTGCGTCCCGGCCCGGAACGAAGCGGCCGACGTGGAGGAGGCCGTCCGCTCCATGCTCGCCCTGGACTACCCGGCCCTCGAGGTCGTCGTGGTGGACGACCGGTCCACCGACGAGACAGGTGAGATCCTGGATCGGATGGCGGGGGAGCCGGGCCGATCCGGGCTCGAGGTGATCCACGTGGACGAGCTCCCGGACGGCTGGGTGGGGAAGAACCACGCGCTGCACCGTGCGGCCGGGGCGGCGAGGGGGGAGCTCCTGCTCTTCACCGACGCCGACGTGAGGATGTCGCCCGATCTCCTGCGCCGGGCGGCGGGCCGGATGCGGGAGGAGGGGCTGGATCACCTGACGGCGATCCCGCGGATGGAGTGGCCGGACTCCTTCATGCGGGCCCTCGGAGCCCTCATGTCCCTGGGGATCGCCCAGTTCACCGAGCCGTGGAAGCTCGGCGATCCCTCGAGCCGGAAGCACGTGGGTGTGGGCGCCTTCAACCTGGTCCGGGTCGACGCGTATCGGGAGGCCGGGGGCCACGAGGCCATCCCACGGCGCCCCGACGACGACCTGGCGCTGGCCGGCATCCTGAAGGACTCGGGCGCCCGGGCCGAGTTCCTCTCGGGCCGGGAGCTCATGCGGGTCCGCTGGTACCGGAGTCTGGGGGAGATGGTGCGCGGGGTGGGCCGGAGCGGGATCGCGGCCCTGGGTTACTCGACGGTCGCCGCCCTGGCCTCCGCCGCCCTCGTCGTGGTCCTCCACGTGTGGCCCTGGATCGGGGTGGCCCTGACCGCCGGGGTCGCCCGGTGGGCGAACCTGCTGGCCGTGACGGCCATGGCCGCCCTCTTCGTGGATGCCGCCCGGGTCACGGGTGCCCGTCCCCTCGAAGCCCTCTGGTGGCCCGTGGCCAACGTGGTGGTGGTCTGGATCATGGTCCGGGCGGCGGTCCTCCTGCGCCTCCGCGGCGGGATCGAGTGGCGGGGGACCTTCTATCCGCTCGAGGAGCTGAGGAAGTAGAGCATGGCGTATCCGCGGTAGCTGTGAACCTCTCCCTCCCCATCCGCGACCCGGTCCTGATCTTCGCCCCCGATGCTCCGGTCGGCCGACTTCGCGAGGCCGGGCATCGCCTCCTACATTGGGCCGGCGCAGGCCGCAGGCGAGGAGACCCTCGCCCCGACCCCAGGATCAGCGACGAGGACACAGGTATGTTCGACATCCGGTCACGGAGAGAGAGCGCGTGTGATACGAGAGCCGCCCACCTCCCGGCGGCCCTGCCGCTGGCGCTGGCGGTCGTGTGGGCGGTGGGAGCCGTCGGCGCTCCACCGGCCGCGGCCCAGGAGCTCCCCCTGGACGCCGAGGTGCCGCTGCCCGGAGTCACGGGCTACGCGGCCGACGTCCCCACCCCGGAGGAGGTCATCGGGCACCGGATCGGCACCCGGCACACCGAGCCGCACCAGGTGGTCCGGTACTTCGAGGCGGTGGCGGAGGTGAGCGACCGGGTGGCCCTGGAGGAGCACGGCCGCACCTACGAGAACCGGCCCCTCATCCACGCGGTGGTGGCCTCCCCCGGTAACCACGGCCGACTGGAGGAGATCCGGCGGTCGAACCTCCGGCTCTCCGAGGCGCCCGGGACGGTCACGGACGCCGAGCTGGGGGAGATGCCGGCGGTGGTCTACATGGGCTACAGCATCCACGGCGACGAGGCCAGCGGCACCGAGGCGGCGGTCCTCCTTCTCTACCACCTGGCCGCCGGACAGGGGCCCGCCGTGGAGGCGGCGCTGGACGATCTCGTGGTGCTCGTGGACCCGATGTTCAACCCCGACGGACGCCACCGCTTCACCACCTGGGTGAACCAGAACCGGGGCACCACGCACACGACCGACCCTCAGGACCGTGAGCACGACCAGCCGTGGCCCGGCGGGAGGACGAACCACTACTGGTTCGACCTGAACCGCGACTGGCTCCCGGCGGCCCATCCCGAGACCCGGGGACGGCTGGAGGTGTTCCACCGCTGGCGTCCCCAGGTGCTCACCGACTTCCACGAGATGGGGAGCGACGCCACCTTCTTCTTCCAGCCGGGCGTCCCGGAGCGCACGAACCTCCACACGCCGCCGACGAACCAGGAGCTGACGGCGGAGCTGGCGGAGTACCACGCCCGGGCGCTGGACCGTGTGGACCAGCTCTACTACACGGAGGAGGGGTTCGACGACTACTACCTGGGCAAGGGCTCCACCTACCCCGACGTCCAGGGCACCGTGGGCATCCTCTTCGAGCAGGCGTCCTCCCGGTCGCTGGAGACCGAGACGGATCACGGGCCGCTCCACTACGCCACCACCGTCCGAAACCAGTTCATCACGTCGCTCTCCTCCCTGGAGGGATCGGTGGATCTGAGGGAGGAGCTGCTCCGATACCAGCGGGACTTCTACGCCGGTGAGCTCGATTCGCCCCGGGAGCTCAGGGGCACGGCCCACCTGGTGGGGCTGGACCGCGGGCGGACCCGGGCCCAGGCGCTGGCGGCGACCCTGGCCCGGCACCGGGTGGAGATCCACGAGCTGGCCCAGGACGTCGAGGTGGAAGGGCAGCAGTTCCGGGCCGGCGAGGCGTACGTCATCCCCCTGGACCAGCCCCAGAGGCGGCTCGTGCAGGCGTTCATGGAGGGGCTGGATACCTTCCGGGACGACATCTTCTACGACGTCTCCACCTGGACCCTGCCGCTGGCCTTCGACGTCGACCACGCCCTCCTGGAGCGGGACCCCGGGCCGCTCATGGGGGCCGAGGTGGAGGAGCCCGGAGTGGACGGCGGCGAGCTCACCGGAGAGGGCGCGGGCTACGGCTACCTCCTGGAATGGGACCGGTACTTCGCGCCACGGGCCCTCTACCGCCTGATGGAGGAGGGTGCCGTCACCCGGCTCATGCAGGAGCCGTTCACCGCGGCCGTCGAGGGGGGCACGCGGCAGTTCGAGCGCGGTACGGTGGTGATCCCGCTGGACCAGCCCCGCATGACGGAGGAGCGGGTCCACGCCCTAGTGCGGCGGGCGGTGGAAGAGGACCACGTGAAGATGCACGGCGTGGACACCGGCCTCACCCCCGAGGGGCCGGACCTGGGGAGCTCCGGGAGCGACGTCCTGGAGAAGCCCCGGGTGGCGGTGGTCACCGGCGGCGGCACCAGCGCGTACGACGCCGGGGAGTCGTGGCACCTGCTCAGCCACCGCTTCGGGATGCCCGTCTCCCTGGTGGACCTGGAGGACCTGGACGACGAGGACCTGAGCCGGTATTCGGTCATCGTGATGGGGTCCCTCTGGGGCGGATCGTCCGCCGCCGAGGCCGTGGAGAGCTGGGTGCGGGACGGCGGCACCCTGGTGGCCACCTCCGGTGGGGCCGCCCGGGTCGCGGGGCAGGGGCTCGTCGAGCTCGAGCGGCGGGAGTTCCCCATGGACTCCCTGCTGGAGGGAGTGCCCTACGGCGATCTCTCGGAGGCGGCCGGTGCCCAGAACGTCGGCGGCTCCATCTTCGACGTCCGGTTGGACACCACCCACCCGGTGGCCTACGGCCTGCCGGAGACCCTGCCCACCTTCCGCCCCTCGGGCACCTTCTTCGATCCCTCGGGCGAGCCGGGGGTCGACGTGGGCGTCTACGCCGACGATCCTGTGCTCAGCGGTTACCTGTCCGACGCCCGCCGGGAGCAGGCCGGAGGCGCCGCGGCGGTGGTGGCGGACAGGATGGGGAGCGGCCGCGCGGTGCTGATCATGGACAACCCGAACTTCCGGGCCCACTGGTACGGGTCGAACCGCCTGTTCCTGAACGCCGTCTTCTTCGGGCAGGCGTTCTAGGGGGGCGAGGGCCGGGCTCGGGGCCGACCGAGACCTACCAGGAGCTGGTGAACGACGCGCACGCCCGCATCGCTCTCGTCCGACGGATCGAGTGGTCCGACACCGACGCCGCCGGGGTCTATCACTGGCCCACGGTGTTCCGTCTGGTGGAGGCGGCCGAAGCCCGCCTCCACGACCGCCTCGGGATTCGGGAGTACACCTTCGGGCGCACGCCCCGCGTCCACGTCTCCTGCGACTTCCACCGGGAGCTGGCCTTCTTCGACGCGGTGCGAACGGAGCTGGCCGTGACCGAGGTGGGACGGAGCTCCGTCCACTACGCGTTCACCCTCTTCGCCGAGGGCGAGGAGGAGCCGGCTGCCGACGGCGAGATGGTGGCCGTGCACGTGGGCGGCCAGCCGGGCGGCACCGCCGAGCCCTGGCCCCCGGAGCTCCGTGAGCGGCTCCTCGCCGGCGGCGACCAGGGACGGGTGGACGACACGGGCTGACGGGCCGGCCGCTGCCGAGCTTCGCTCAGCCTCCCGGTGTCCCCTGCCAGGCGTTGTTTCCCCGGTTCACGTCTGGGAAGTGGTCCTCCAGGTCGATCTCCACCCGGACCTGCTCCCCCCCGGCCCTCCCGGGCAGGGCCACCGGCACCTCGAGACGCGTCGTCCCGCCGTCCTCCAGCCAGGCCTCCGCCTCCACGCGCTCGGTGACGGTCTCGCCGCCCGCCGGGGTCACCGAGAGGAGCACGGGCATGGGGACTTCCCCCCGGTCTTCCACGACCACCACGACGCCGTTCTCGGAGGCCCGGACGTCCGCCACCGCCTGATCCAGGGTCCAGGTCTCGTAGTACCAGCTCCGCCAGAAGGGGTCGAGCTCCCGGCCGCTCACGCGCTCGAAGGTACGGAACAGGTCCCACGGGTACGGGTGCCGGTAGCGCCACTCCTCCAGGAAGGTCGTGAAAGCCTCGTGGAAGGCCTCCTCCCCCACCACCGCCTTCAGGGCCTCGAGCACCGTGGCGGGCTTGGCGTAGCTGGCCACGCCGAAGGCGCCCGAGTGGTAGTAGTCGGCCCGGCGCATCATGGGGAGCTCGTCGCCCGAGCGGGCCATTCGTCGGTAGGCCAGCCGGTCGGTCTCCTCTCCCCGGTCCGTCCCGTAGAATTCCTTCCGGGCCTGGTTCTCGTTGAAGGTGGTCGTGCCCTCGTCGAGCCAGGCGTAGCGCTTCTCGTCGGTGGAGAGGATCATGGGCACCCACATGTGGGCAAGCTCGTGGGCGGTGACCCAGTAGAGGGCGCTGTCTCCCCGGGCCGTGTAGTCGCCCATGAGGGTCATCATGGGGAACTCCATCCCGCCGCCGATGATGCCGCCACCCTCCACGGCGGTCATGTGAGGCCAGGGATAGGGAAGGCCGGTGTGGCGGGAGAGGAAGTCGATGGAGTGCCGGGCGTACTCCCAGACGTGCTCCCACCGGGGCGCCTCCTCCCGCCAGACGGCCTCCACCCGGGCGTGGTCGGTCCGGCCGTCGCCGTTTCGGTCGCCCACCGGGGTGCGGGCGGCGTCCCAGAGCGACCGGCGGGTGGCGCTGAAGGCGAAGTCACGGACCGTGTCGGCGGTGAAGTGCCAGGTGAGCCACCCGTCGTCGGACGCGGCGGTGGCCCTGCCCGGCCCGAAGTCCTCCTCCGTGATCACGTGGACCACGGCCCCGGAGGTCATGGCCCGGCGGAGCCGCTCCCGGATCTCCGGGGGGAAGACTTCGCCCCGGTTCCGGAGCTCGCCGGTGGCCCGGACCAGCCAGCCATGGGGCACCCGGATCTCCACGTCGTAGCGCCCGAAGCCGTCGTAGAACTCCCCGCGTCCCAGGAAGGGGTCCCTCTGCCAGCCGACCACATCGTCGTAGACGGCCATCCGCGGGTACCAGTAGCCGATGAAGAAGAGGTCCTCGCCGCTCCAGCCCGCCCGCCCCGTGGTCTCCCGGGGCACCTCGTAGGACCACTCCAGGGATAGCTCCACGGTCTGGCCCGGGAGGACCGGGTCCGACGGGTGGACGGCCAGCACCGTGCCGTCCACCTCGTAGCCGCTCCCCCGAGGGACGGCCCGCTCCCCCAGCATCTCTCCGTCCATCTGGACCGCGTCCACGTCCACGCCACCGGTCACCGGCTGCTCCTCGTTCCGGGCGGCGCCGGAGCGGTGGATGTTCTGGTGGAGATGGAGGAAGAGGGCCTCCAGTGCATCCGGCGACTCGTTGTGGTACCGGATCGTCCCGGAGCCCACCAGGCGGCGCTCCCCCGGGAGGAGGGTCGCCTCGATCTCGTACTCCGACCACTGCTGCCAGTACTCGGGCCCCGGCCGGCCGTCGGCCGTGCGGGTGCCTTCCTCCACCGCCCGCCGGTAGCCCGCCGGAGGCACCACGGGATTGGGATAGGGGCGGCTCCGGGTGTCGGCGGCCCCGGCCCGCTCCTGGCTCGCATCCATCTCCTGGTCAGCGGCCCCGGTCTCCTGGGCCACAGCGGGGAGCGCGAAGAGGAGCGGCAGGAGGAGGGCGGCCATCCCTCCCGGAGCGATCCGGAGGGCAGGGGACGGGCGGGGTATCGACATCGTCATCGTCGTCTCCGAGATTTCAGGATCAGTCGGGACCTCCCGGTGAGTCCGAGGAGCGGGTGGCGGCTCGGGCCGGGGGCGTCCGTTCACTGCGTCCCAAGGTAGGAGCCGACATGAAGATGAAGAAGGGCACCGTGGTGCTGTACGTGGAGGAGATCGAGCCGTGCCTGCCGTTCTGGGAGGAGCGACTGGGCTTCGAGGTCACGGGGACCGTGCCCCACGAGGGCCGGGTCGGCTTCGCCATGATGGAGCGGGACGGGGTGGAGGTCATGTACCAGAGCAGGGCGAGCCTGGCCGACGACGTGCCCGCCCTGGCGGACACGCCCCACGGGAGCGCCTTCCTGTTCGTGGAGGTGGAGGACCTGGACGGGGTGGAGTCGGCCCTGGAGGGCGTGGAGCCCGTCGTCCCGCGGCGGCAGACCTTCTACGGGGCCGACGAGCTGGTGGTGCGCGAGCCCGGTGGGAACGTGGTGACCTTCGCCGAGTTCGTGGAGGGCTGACGTCCCGGGTCGCCTTCACCCTTCACCTGGCGGCCGCCGGGGTTCGGATCCGGTGGACGCGGGCTCCCGCTTCACGGGGAGGACCACGGGAACGGTGGGCTCTCGGTGGGGAACCCCTCCGGATGGACCCTCGACGTGCTTTATAAAACAAAGTACTTGACGTGATGACCGGATCGCGCTATCCTGGCGCCATGATTCCGGCTTCCGAATCCCGCCCCGTCCAGGACGATTCCGCGCCGCTCCACGGCCGCGCCGCGGACGACCTGCGCTTCATCCGCGAGACGATGGAGCGGGCCACCGCGTTCACCGGGGTGTCGGGACGGGGCTACGTGGCCATGGGGGTGACCGCCGTCGCGGCGGCGTGGCTGGCGTCGCTCCAGACGTCGCCGGAGGGATGGCTCCTGGTCTGGTTCGGTGAGCTTCCCCTGGCGGCGGCCATCGCCGTGGTGCTCACGGCGCGGAAGGCCAGGAGCCAGGGGGAATCGCTCTGGTCGCACGCGGCCCGGAAGCTGGTCTTCGCCTTCACGCCGCCGATGGCCGCCGGCGCGCTGCTCACCGTCGCTCTCTACCTGGACGGCCGATTCGGCCTCCTCCCCGGCGTCTGGCTGGCGCTCTACGGGGCCGGCGTGATGACGGGAGGGGCGTACTCGGTCCGCGTGATCCCGATGATGGGAGCAGCCTTCATCGGCCTGGGCGGCCTGGCCATGCTGACGGCGGTCCCCGGTGATCTGATGCTGGGACTGGGGTTCGGCGGCCTCCACATCGTCTTCGGCCTGATCGTGTGGAGCCGGTACGGTGGGTGAGGCGCAGCGGGCCCCGGCCGACGGGGAGGAACCGGCCGGGGAGAAGGAGGACGTGGAGCTGGCGCAGGTGACCGGCGGGGCGCCCTCGGGCGGTCCGGACCTGGACCGTCTGATCCACGAGCGGGTGCGACTGGGCATCGTCAGCGCCCTCGCCGTGAACGAGACCCTCTCCTTCAACGACCTCAAGGCGCTCCTGAAGGTCACCGACGGGAACCTCAGCGCCCACGCCCGGAAGCTGGAGGACGCCGGTTACCTGGAATGCATCAAGGGCTACGAGGGCCGCGTTCCCCACACCGAATACAGGCTGACCAGCGAGGGCCGCTCCGCGCTTCAGGAGTATCTGGGCCACATGGAGGCGCTCATCCACGCCGTCCGCGACGGGTGATCCATCCCGGAGGGCGGCGACCCGTGCGGCGGGAGTAGGGAACGGGGCGAATCCCGTGGACGTTCGCTGACGGCGTAGAGGCGGGCGAGACGACTTTGTAGTACAAAGGACTTTTCACGGAGGCCGATCGCTGGCTCACGAGGCGACCCTGACGAACGGACGCCGGACGCCGGAGACGGACCGAAACGGATCATCAGAAGGAGGTACGGATCGATGAACTCGACGGATGGGCCGATCACCGGGTCGGCATGGAGCGCGATGGGTGTCCTGGGACTGGCGGGCCTCCTGGGTCTCGCCGGCGACCAGCTCCTCCAGGCGGGCCCGCTGGGCCCGGGCTTCGCGATCTGGGTCGGGCTCCTGGGAGCCGCGGCCGTGCTGCTGGCGCGTCGGGCGCCGGAGCCGTGGACGAGCGCCGCGGCGGGCTGGTCCGCCGTGGGCCTGGCGGCCGCCGGGGCCCAGGTCCTGGTGGATGCGGAGGTGCTCCACCTCGCCCTGTTGCTCGTGGTGCTGGTCTCGGCCTCCATGGTCCTGCTGCGCGCGGCCGGCGTGCGGCTCGGTGAGACGGACGTGGTCGACCACGCCCTCGGCCTGGCCATGGTCCCCCTGCGAGCCGCGGTGGGCGTCGTTCCGCTGCTGGGCGACGTCGAGCTCCCGGAGGACGGGACCCGCCGCCGGATCGTGTCCGTGGGTCGGGCGACGCTCCTGGCCGCGCCCCTGGTGGCCGTGTTCGCGGCGCTCTTCGCCTCGGCCGACGCCGGCTTCGAGGGGTACATGGTCCGGATCGCCTCGTTCTGGCCCGAGGACCTGGCGCTCCACCTGCTGCTGTTCCTGGTCTTCGGCTGGATCGCCGCGGGTCTCCTCTCCGGCGTGCGGTCCGGGAGGATGCCGGCGCTCCCCGACGTGAGGTGGCCCCGGCTCGGCCGGGAGGAGACGGCGACCGTGCTCGGGCTGCTCTCGATCCTCTTCCTCGCCTTCGTGGTGCTCCAGCTGGGCTACCTGTTCGGCGGACGGGCCACCATCGAGGCCACCTCTGGCCTCACGCCGGCGGAGTACGCCCGGCGCGGGTTCTTCGAACTCATGCTCGTGGCCGGCCTCACGCTGGCGGTGCTGCTGGTGGGCGAGAGGATGACCTCGGCCCGCCGGATCTTCCGGGGCCTCGCCGGATTCCTCGTGACCTGCGTGATGGTGATCCTGGCCTCCGCCGCCCAGCGACTGTGGCTGTATACGGCGGAATTCGGGCTCACCCTGGACCGGATCACCGCCGCCGCGGTCATGGTCTGGCTGGCGGCGGTGCTCCTGCTCTTCGCGGCCACCGTCCTGCGGGAGCGCCCGCGCCGCTTCGCGTCGGGAGCCCTCGCCGCGGGGATCGCGGTCGTCTTCGGCCTGGTGCTCCTCGATCCCGCCGCCCTCGCCGCCCGCTCGAACCTCGACCGCGCGGCGGAGGGCGTGCGGGAGGCCGACGTGGAGTATCTCCTGCGCCTCGGGGCCGGGGCCGTGCCCACCCTCGTCGACAGGTTCGACGGGCTGGGGGACGACGCTCGGTGCAGGGCGGCGGCGGGCCTCCTCGAGCGCTGGGGGGAGAGTGCCGATACGTCGGAGAGCTCGGAAGCGCAGGCCCCGGACGACTGGCGGGCCTGGAACGCCGCCCGGGCTGCCGCGCGCGAGGCCGTGTCCGAGCACGCGGCCGAGCTTCGGGCCGTGGCGGACCGGTGCGGATGAGGGAGACGGGCCGGCGGCAGGCGGCTCCGGGGGGGCGAAGGCTCGTCGTCGCCGGTGCTTGCCTGCGGTCCGAGGGGCAGGAGGTCAGCTCTCCGGCGGCTCCTCCATGCGGCTCCGGGCCACGGAGGTGCGCCACCAGAGAAACGCCACCAGCAGGAAGGGGAGGGAGTAGAAGACGACCGCCACCGGGCCCAGGGAGCCGTCCGGGGTGGCCTCCACCCGGGAGGTGAGCTCTCCCCCGCCCGCGGGACTGCCTACGATCACCCGGACGTCCCAGTACTCTCCCCGGTCGAACTCCACCTCGGCCATGTAACGGGCCCCGCTCCGCACCTCCTGGGGCTCGGCGTCGTAGACGGCCTCGGGTAGACGTCCCGAGACGGGCCGCACGCCCACCCGGACCGAGGTCGGCTCCAGGAAGGGCCGGCCCTCCTGCGCCCGGAGGATCACGAAGAACGTCCCCGTGCCGATGTCGGGATCCGTCCAGACCTCGGCCACGTACGGACCCACCGGCGCGTCCAGGACGATGGGGAAGGGCGGGCCCTCGTGGGCCAGCGCCTGCCCGGGGATCCACGTCAGCAGCAGGACGGCCGCGGCCAGCGCCGGTCCCCTCCTCATCCCATCATCATCCCGCGCATCTCCATGGGCTGGGCCAGGAGCCAGAGCGCCGCCCCGCCCAGCACCAGCACCAGGGCGGCCCACGGCAGGGTGGCCCTCCGGGACCGGCGGGGATACTCCCGGGCCGCGATGCGCCGTGCCACGGCCAGCGAGCCGGCGATCCCCAGCGCGACGACCCCGTACTCCAGGGGCAGGACGAATTCCGTGGGGATCCCGCGCAGGTGCCACGCCGGCGCGCCGAGGAAGGGGATCCCCAGCGATCCCAGGGCCTCCTGGACCACGGGGACGAAGGTCCACAGACCCGCCAGGGCGTGGAAGGAGTAGTGTGCCGCCCAGACGGCCACCCCGAGGGGGACGAGGGCGTAGGCGAAGGTCGTGGCGACACGGAGGAGCCCGTCTTCGCTCCCCGTGATGCGTCGGGTCGCCCACGACGCCCCCAGGAGCAGGGCCACGGGCTCCATCACGAGCCCCGCGCCGAAGAGGGCGCCCAGCACCGCGGCCTCGCTCTCCGTTCCCAGCACCCCTCCGATCCACGACTGGACCGCGTGGACCGGGCTCACCATGCCGAAGGCGTTCAGCAGGGCGCCGAAGGTGAAGACCAGGACCAGGGCGCCCAGGTCCGCACGCCGGGAGAATCGCCCCACCCCGGAGCGCCGCCGGTCGCTCCACAGCTCGCTCGCCGGCAGCCGGGGGGAGAGCTTGATGTTGTCGTGGGGGCAGGCGTACACGCAGTCCAGACAGAGCGTGCAGTCCATGTTCCCGTGCTTCTCCGGCTGGAAGAGCGCCAGCTCGCAGCCCCGGCGCAGGGGTCGCGGGCCGCCCTCGGGATCCGGCGTGCCCTTGATGCAGTCCCGGGTCTCGCACGACTCGCAGACCTCCGGGTCGTCCACGGAGAGCTCCAGGGGCGAGACCGTGGAGCTCACGAAGTTGAACTGCCCCAGCGGACAGACGTATTTGCAGAAGCTGGCACCGGTGAAGAGGGAGTCTACGATCAGGGCGCCGGCGAAGTAGGCGACGATGAGCCACGCCGTCCACCAGGGGGAGTTCCAGAGGTCGAAGAGCTCGTAGGAGAAGAGCAGGGCCGCCAGGAGCACCACCGCGGTCCACTTGTTTCGCAGGGCCGCCGGCCAGTGCCGGGCCGGACGGACCAGCTTCCGGGCCAGGTTTCGGGGGAGCATGAAGGGGCAGGCCATGCAGAAGACGTTGCCCGCCGCCAGCAGGCCGAGGATGAGCGCTCCCCGGTAGTGGACCCAGGTCAGCACGGTGGCCGCGTTCCGGGAACCGGTCTCCGGGCCAGTGAGCCCGTGCCACACCATGAAAGCGGCGAGCGCCAGGAGGGGGAGCTGCAGGACGGCCCGGGAGCCGGGCCGCTTCAGGAGAGGGCCGACGACGGGCCAGCTCAGGACATCCGTACCTCCTCGACGGACGTCGGAGCCGGCACCCGAGCTCGTCCCCGCCAGGGGGAGCTGACGGGGGGTCACCGCGGGGCTCGCCTCAGGCGGCGCGCGGCTCGATGGCGCAGCCGCACCCCATGGCCTCCCGCTCGTGCCGGCGGGGGACCATGTGCCAGTACATCCCCATGACCATGGGGACGAAGACCAGCGTGTTGTAGATGAGGTGCAGCTCCACCCGGGGGATCCACAGCTGGACGATGCTCACGGGCACCGGTGAGCCGAACAGGTTCTGGCCGACGATCGCCTGCCCCTGGAGCAGGGCGTGCTCCATGTGATGCCAGAACTGGATCCAGAACGCGACCATCCACCAGACGTACGCCCGGCCCACGAAGCCCCGGCGGAGGACCCACAGGCCGACCAGCATGACGATGGCGTACCCGTAGTGGAGGGCCTCCGACGTCACGAGCCAGGGGAACCAGAGTCCGAGGACGCCCCTGGACTCGGGCACGGGCCACCCGAAGACGTACACCTGGTACGCCTGGGCCAGGTGCTCGGCCCAGTGCGCCAGGACGACGGCGAGGAAGAGGAGGAGCGCCGGCTTGTGCCACTCGCCGTTCAGGCGGCGGCTCAGCGTCACGCTCGAGGGAGCAGGCTTCGGAACGGTCGCCGCCGGGGACCGGGACGTCATGATGGTTCTCCTGTCCGGGGGGCCCGGGGGGACGGCGCCGGTCCGGCGCCCACGATCGACGGGAATCTTGGTGGAGGCTCCGGCGGATCGCAAGGTCGCCCGGGGTACGGAGCCCGGGGAGATCCCGCCTCGGGCCGGGGCGGACGCCGGTCCCGCTACACGATCGTATAGCCCTCGGTGGCCAGGCGCTCGGCCTGCCTCTGATAGGCCTCCGGGCTCATCTCGGGGACCCCGGCCGAATCCACCCAGCTGTTGTAGTAGTTGAAGAGGGCGACGACGGTGAGGGCGTCATAGACGGCCTCCTGGGACCAGCCGGCCTCCAGGGCACGGTCCACATCGGCCTGCTCTACCAGCTCGTCCCCGCCCCCCGTCTCGTTGTTCGCCTTCTCCGCCAGGGAGAAGAGGGCCTTCTCGCGTTCACCGACGGGAGCCGTCGCCGGGTCCTCCAGCACGGCGTCCACCAGCTCTCTGTCGTCCAGGAGTTCCGCCGCGACCGCGGCGTGGCTGTCCTCTCAGAAAGGGCAGTTGTTCCTGGCGGAGGTCAGGGCGGCGATCAGCTCCCGCTGGCCCGGGGACAGGTCCGACGGTCCCCGCATCACGGCCTGTGTGTAGCGGCCCAGATGCCGCGTCTTCTCCGGGCGGTAGGCGATGAGCCGGACGACGCCCGGTGCGGGAGGCAGATCCGCGGGATCCACGTCCTCCGGCACCCCGCCGGGAACGACCGATGCGACCTCCGGGAGAAACATCTCGATCATGCCTCCGTCCTTGGGGATCCCTCCGTCCTCTCCGGACCAGAGTAGAGGGGACTCGCCACCGTCGCAAAAAAACCGCGGCCCGCGGCATCCGGCCCCTCCGGTGTGGACCGCTGGCCGCGGAGCACTCCGGACCGGAGCTATCTCAACGCCCCATCAACCTCAACACGGGGCGTTTCAGCTGAAGCGTCCTGGCGTCATCCCGTTGATAGTTGCAGGCTGGCGGAGTGTTGAGAGCGGAGCCGGTCGGGGTCGGACGTGGAAATCGGTTCGGAGGCGGGGCTCATGATCGGTCATCCGAGGCTCCATGGTTCTTCGGGAGGAGTGGGTCGAGCGGGCTTCATCGCCGGGCGTTCTCCTGCTCCCGCCAGCCGGAAGCCTCGGATGACTCCTCGCCGCCCCCCGAGCGTAGCTGGCCCCTCCGTAGCTGAACATGAGGATACGCCTCGGGATCAACGTTCCCTCATCATCACGGCAGCCCTTGAGATATCAGACTTATAGGAGTAATACCTCATGAATGTAATATCTTCGCGTCGTCGGATCTCGGTGAATGGGCGACCCGATTCGAGCCGGCCGCATCGACCGGGGTCGCCCCTCCAGCACAGCAGGATCGCCGAGCTGCCGTTCCACGCCGTCGCTCCGGACGGTTCGGCGATCCTGTTGGCCGAGTGGAGCGACCAGGAGCCGGAGCGGCTCACCATCCGGCTGTTCGAGCCCACCGGCGACCTCCGCGCTTCATGGGAGCTTCCGGCCGCGACGGAGATCGGCGAGATGGACGTCCCCTACGTGGTCCGGTGGGAGATCGTGCCCGACGGAGGGTGACGGATCGGGCATCCTCCCGAGCCTGGATGCGCGCGGAGGGACCGCGGAGTCACCTCCCCGGCCGCAGCTCCAGCCGCTCGCGGGTCACGCCCTCGATCTCCTCCCGGCTGAAGAAGGCCGGGAAGACCCGGTCTTCGGCCCAGAGGTCGAACAGGTTGTCGTAGAGGGGGCTCTCCGGGTCGCCGGCCTGGCCCGGGGCGTTCATCCCCAGCGTCCGGTCCCAATCTTCGGTGTCCACCAGGATCCGGAAGGTGGCGCCGAAGCGCTGGTTCCCGCCGCCGCTCGTCATGTTCACCGTGTAGCTGTCGCCGCCCCGAGGTGCCGGGCCCACCTCCAGCCGCTCCCGCAGGGAGTCGTTCACCGCCGGTGACAGGGGGTGGGTGATCCGAGCGTGCTTGTAGTCCTCCTGGCCGTAGACCCAGCCCTCCATGTCGGGTCCCAGTTCCTCGGTGAGATCGGCCACCGCCTCCCGGAGCGCCCGGAGGAGAAAGGCGTCCCGGCCGGCCACGGGATCGCCTGCCCCCCGCACGGTGGCGGCCCCGTCCAGGGAGGCGAAGTCCTCGCCCGGCGACAGGAGGAACGAGACGGTCCTACCCATCCCCACCCACAGGTGGTCCCTGGCCTCCTCGGGGACGACCAGCTCCTGGATCCCGCGCTGCAGTCGCCCCTGGAACGCCTCGTAGATCCCCGCGGCCACCGACCGGCGGTCCATCTCGTGGTCCCACGACAGCAGCCGCTCCCGCGCCCGCTCCACACGGGGGTCCTCGGCCTCCAGGCCCTCGAGCAGGGGGACGAGGGTCCGGGCGGGGAGCGAGACCACGTCGTGCTGGAGCCGGACCATGGAGGCCATGTCCATCTTCCGGCCGGAGGCCAGGACCTCGCTGGCCCGGGCCCACCGGTACGGCGAGGACCAGCTGAAGCCGATGGCGTCCAGGTGCGGGTAGTCGGGCGGGGTGAGGTTCTGGTTGGAGGTCTCGATGTAGCCTCGCCCGGGGTTCAGCTCGTGGGGCTTCTCCTCGATGGGGAGGTAGCCGTCCCATTCGTAGCGGCCGTCGCCCGGGACGGGCACCATGCCGCTGAAGCCGCGCCGGATGGGGGCGATGCCCACCGCCTGCCAGCCGATGTTCCCCTCCCGGTCGGCCCAGACCATGTTCTCGCCCGGGATGTTGCTGTAGGTGCACGCCTCCCGGAACTCCTCCCAGTTCGTGGCCTGGTCCATCCGGAGTGAGGCCAGGTAGGGGGCGCCGCCGATCTCCATCCACGCGGGGCGGACCGCGTAGGCCAGGTCCCGCTCCTCGTCCCGGTAGACCACCGGCCCGTGGCGGGTGTAGCGGTGCTCCACCGCCACCGGCTCGGCGCCCCGCACGGGGATGGTGTCGTGGATCACCCGCATCTCCTCCCACCCGTCCCGGTACCGGTACCGGTCGGGGTCGTCGGGGTCGGTCTCGTAGACGTAGAGGTCCTCACCGTCGGTGGAGAAGACGGTCAGCCCCCACGCGCCGTGCTCGTTGTGGCCGATGGAGACGCCGGGGATGGTGGGTTCGCCTCCGCCGATCACGTTCCAGCCCGGACCCACCAGGTGGACCCAGTAGCGGAGCGACGGAGCCGAGATGCGCCGGTGGGGGTCGTTGGCCAGCAGCGGGTACTCGCCCATGGCGAGCTCCGGGGAGACCGCCCAGTTGTTGCTGCCCACGCTCTCGTGGTCCAGCGGGGAGGGCGGCCGGGCGGAAGCGACCGGCCCGCCGGCGCGCATCTCCGCTCCCGCGGCGACATCGTCTCCGCGTTCCTCGGCCCTCGCCTCCGGCACGACCAGGTCCCCGGGACGGAAGTCGATGGGCCGGCGGAAGGCGTCGTAGACGCCCAGGACGTCGCTCTCCAGCAGCGCCTCGCAGTCCACCGGTTCCTCGATCTCCAGCCGCGGTTCGTGGGGGCGATAGTCCTCCAGCTCCTTCACCCGCTCGGCGCCCAGCAGGCAGACCGCCCGGGCCGTCTCCAGCTCCTCACCGATGTTGCCCAGCAGCCCCTGGTGCCGGGAGACCACCACCTCGGGCGTCCAGTGCTTGGGCTCGATGCCCAGGAGCCGGAAGGGGAGCGACAGCTCCTCCGGCCGCTCCAGCGCCCGGTCGATGGCGGCGTTCACCCCGTCCACGTAGGCCCGGATGATCTCGGCGCCCCGCGGGTGGTAGTGGTTCATCTCCCGGGTCATGTCGCCCCGGAACCTGAAGAGACGGGCGCCCCGATCTCGCTCCACCGCCCGGGGGCCCAGGATCTCCGCGGTGGTCCCCGTGGCCCGGGCCCGCCAGATCTCGAACTGGAAGAGCCGGTCCCGGGCGGCGTAGTAGCCCTGGGCGAAGAAGAGGTCGTGCTCGGTCTCGGCGTAGATGTGGGGGATCCCCCACCGATCCACCAGGATCTCCACCGGCTCGTCCAGGCCGTCGGCCGTCAGGGTCTCGGTCTCCTGGGCGGGGACGGAGGTGGCGGGGAAGAGCAGCAGCGCCAGAGACGCGACGGCGCCGACCAACGGGACGCGGCGGAACGACCGGGGAGCCTGGTTCGGCGTCGGGGGGAGCGAGATGTCCATGAGGGATCTTCACCTGCGGTGGGCGTGAGTTCGGGGCGACCGACGGGCAGGAATCTAGCCGGCGACGGATCCGGCGACAGGTGCGGGCGCCGTCGTCCCTCGTCGAGTGCGGTGCGGGCGCCGGGCCGATAGGGTGTCCGGTGGGAGCGAGGCGACGGGAGCGCGAACCTTCGGCAGGGAGGACTCCATCACGGATCGAACGGTCGTCACCGTGCTGGGCGCCGGCCGCGTCGGCGCCGCCATCGCCCGGGACCTGGCGTCCGACCCGGCGTTCCAGGTCCTGGCGGTGGACGCGAGCCGCGAGGCGCTGGAGGAGCTGGAGGGTCGGATCCGAAGCGGGGCCCGCCTCGAGACCGGGGTCGCCGACCTCACCGATTCCGTCGCCGTGGCGCGGGTCGTGGAACGGGCCGACGTGGTGGTGGGCGCCGTGCCGGGCCCCATGGGCTACCGGACGCTGGAACGCGTCCTGGAGGCCGGCCGGGACGTGGTGGACATCTCCTTCTTCGAGGAGGACGCGTTCCGGCTGGACGAACTCGCCCGCGAGCGCGGCGCCACCGCCCTGGTGGACGCCGGCCTGGCGCCGGGCCTCAGCAATCTCCTCCTCGGCGGTCTCCTGGAGGCGTGGGACGCGGTCCGAGAGTTCGAGTGCCTGGTGGGTGGTTTGCCTGCCGACCGGTCGGCCCCCTTCGGGTACCGGGCCCCCTTCTCGCCGGTCGACGTGCTGGCGGAGTACACGCGGCCGGCCAGGATCCGGCGCGAGGGACGGGTGCTCACCCTCCCGGCGCTCTCCGAGGTGGAGGAGGTGGAGGTGCCGGGGGTGGGTACGCTGGAGGCCTTTCTCACCGACGGGCTCCGGACGCTGCTGGAGACGACCGACGTGCCCACCATGGTGGAGAAGACGCTCCGCCATCCCGGCCACGCGGCGGCCATGCGCGGCCTACGGGAGGCCGGCTTCTTCTCCGGGGACGAGGTGAAGGTGGACGGCGCCGCTCTCCGCCCGCTGGACGTCACCGCCCGCCTTCTGGGCGACGCCTGGCGGATGGACGAGGGCGAGGAGGACCTGGTGGCCATGCGGGTGACCGCGGCCGGCACCCGGGGCGGGGAGGACGTCCGTCGCCGCTGGTGGCTCCTGGACCGCTACGACCGGGGCACGAAGACCACGGCCATGGCCAGGACCACCGGCTACACCTGCGCCGCCTGCGTCCGGCTCGTGGCCCGCGGGCTCTACGACGAGCCGGGGATCTCGCCCCTGGAGACGGTGGGCCGGTACGCGGCGTGCCGGGAGTTCGTCCTCTCGGAGCTGGCCGAGCGGGGGGTCACCCTCCGGGAGGCGTAGCGCTCACTCCCACCAGCCGGCTCCCCCGGCCGCCCGACGCCGACTCCTGCTCAGATGCCGCCGCCCACCCCCTCCACCGGCGGGGCGCCGGTGGCCTCCAGGTCCTCTGCCAGCGAGGGGACCACCTCCTCGGCCATGCGGTCCACCTCGGTCCGGATCTCCGCCAGCTCGCTCCGGCCGGCCTCCACCGTGCGGCGGTGGAGCTCGGTGGGCCCGTACGTGGTGTTCAGCCCCCGGATCCCCACGAAGAGACGATTGCTGGGGGTGGGCGGACCCGGCTCGCCCACTTCACCTCTCGCATCGCTCCCTTCCATCGATTCTTGGATCTCCAGGAGCTCCAGCCGGGCGTCGTAGAGCCGGCTCGAGAGTTCGGGGTCCTCCTCCTCGGCCCTCTCGAGCGCCGTCTGCATGGCCTCGACCTTCTGGATCTGCTCGTCCAGGAGGTCCTCGGTCCGCTCCAGTTCGTGCTGGAAGGACTGGACCTCCTCGCGGAAGGAGGCGATCTCCTGGTCGGAGGCCCGGGGCAGGGCGCCCTCCCGGAGCGGCTCGACCTCGAAGGTCTCCGGTCCGGCGAGCTCGGTGACTTCACCCTCCTCGACCTTCACCAGGGTAGCCGTATAGGTGCCGGGCAGCGCCAGGTAGCCGCCGCCCCAGCCGCCGCCCTCGAGCCCGATCAGGTTTTTCGAGGAGTGCTCCAGGTCCCAGCTCACCCGGTGGAATCCGGAGGACGTGGGGCCGTCGACCCGGTTGATCACGGTCCCGGCTTCGTCCCGGATCACCACCTGCACCTCCGGGCCCTGCTCACGCCTCTCGGCCTCGAGCGAGTCCCATCCGGGGAACGGCACGTCCTCGCCTTCCTCCAGGGCCCGCTCCCGCTGCTGCCTCTCGGCCTCCTGCGACAGGTAGCTGTCCCTCAGGTGGTAGGTGAAGACGGCCCCGAAGGGCGGGTTCTCCGCCCGGTAGGCGCCGTGTCCCTGGGAGTCGCTGATGTCCTTCGGCTCGTACCACTCGGCGGTGCGGATGGGGAAGAGCGTGGCCTCCCGCTCCAGCGTCTCGGCGCTCAGCTCGCGGAGGGGCGTGTAGTCGTCCAGGATGAAGATCCCCCGGCCGAAGGAGGCGGCCACCAGGTCCTCGTGGTCCCGCTGGATCACGATGTCCCGGAAGGAGATGGTGGGCGCGCCGCCCTCGAGCTGGATCCACTCGTTCCCGCCGTCCACGGTGAAGAAGACGCCGAACTCGGTGGCGGCGAACAGCAGGTCCGGGTCCTCGTGGTCCTGGACCATCCGCCACACCAGGTGTCGGTCGGGCAGGTCGCCGGCCAGGGAGGTCCAGGTGCGGCCCCGGTCGGTGCTCTTCACCAGGTACGGGCTGAAGTCGCCGTACTTGTGGTTGTCCAGGGCCACGTAGACGGTGTTCGCGTCGTGCAGGTCGGCCTTGATGTCGTTCACGAAGGCGGTGGAGGGGACGCCCGGGATGCTTCCCACCTCGATCCGCCGCCAGCTCTCGCCGCCGTCCTCGGTGACCTGGAGCAGGCCGTCGTCGGTGCCGGCGTAGATCAGGTCCTCGTCGATGGGCGACTCGCCCAGGGACGTGATGGTGTTGTAGTTGGACATGGCCGAGACGTCCCACGGATTGTCCCAGCTCATCTGCCGGCCCATGATCGGCAGCGCCAGCCGCTCCTGATCCCGGGTCAGGTCACCGGAGATGGCGGTCCAGCTGTTCCCCCGGTCGTCGGAGCGCCACACGCGCTGCGAGGCGTGATAGATCCGCGCTGGATCGTGGAAGCTCACCTCGATGGGAGCGTCCCAGTTGAAGCGCTCGAAGTCCTCGCCCTCGCCCGCCTGGGGCTGGATGAAGACCTGCTCCCCCGTGCGCTGGTCGATCCGGTGGAGGCCGCCCTGCTGCGTCTCGGCGTAAGTGATGTTCGGGTTGCCGGGCTCGGTGGCCTGGTCGTGGCCGTCGGCCCCCAGGGTCTTGAACCAGTCGGCGTTCCGGATGCCGTGCTCGGTGTCCGTCCGGGACGGCCCGGCGTTGGAGCCGTTGTCCTGGGTGCCGCCGAAGACGCGGTAGAAGGGCTCGGCGTCGTCCACGGCGATCTTGTAGTACTGCATCACCGGGAGGTTGTCGACGAACCGCCACGTCTCCAGGAGGTCGAAGGTCTCGTAGAGCCCCCCGTCGGTGCCGAAGAGCACGTAGTCCGGGTCGTCGTCCTTGAAGGCGATGGCGTGGTCGTCGGAGTGCTTGGTGCTCAGGTCGATCCCCTGGAAGCTGGCCCCGTGGTCATCCGAGTACAGGGTGACGGCGCTCACCAGGTAGAGGCGCCCGAACTGGTGGGGCGAGGCGTAGAGCTCCTGGTAGTAGTGGGGCCCGGTGCCGCCCGAGACGGCGTCGGACATCTTCGTCCAGGAGTCGCCCCGGTCGGTGGATTGGAACACGCCGCCCGTGCGGCGATCCAGCGTGATCGCGGCGTAGACCCTGTCGGGGTCCTGGGGCGAGATGGCCAGCCCGATCTTCCCCATGTTCGAGGAAGGCAGCCCCGTGGTGACCTCCGTCCAGGTCTCGCCGCCGTCGGTGCTCTTGTGGATCCCCGTGCCGGGCCCGCCGCCCATGTAGGCCGCCACGGTCCGGTGGCGCTGCCAGGTGGCGGCGTACAGCCGGTCCGGGTTCCGGGGGTCCATGACGATGTCCGTCACGCCCGTCCACTCGTCGTCTCCCAGGACCTTGGTCCACGTCTCACCGCCGTCGGTCGTCTTGTAGAGCCCCCGGTCACCGCCCGAGTCCCACAGGGGGCCCTGGGCCGAGACCCAGACCACGTCGGAGTCCTCGGGATGGACCAGCATGGTGGAGATGTGCTCCGATTCCTCCAGGCCCATGTTCTCCCACGTGCGGCCGCCGTCGGTGCTCTTGTAGACGCCGTCGCCGTAGCCCACGTGCCGGCCGCCCACGTTCTCCCCGGTCCCGACCCACACGGTGGACGGGTCGTTGGGATCGATGGCCACCGAGCCGATGGAGTAGGAGTCCTGGTTGTCGAAGATGGGCTCCCAGGTGGTGCCGGCGTTCTCGGTCTTCCAGACGCCTCCCGACCCCACGCCCACGTACCAGACGTTCTCGTCTTCCGGATGGATGTCGATGTCGGCGATCCGTCCGCCGTTGATGGCAGGCCCGATGTTCCGGAGCTCCAGGGCCCGGTAGCTGGTCTGGGAGAGGGCGGAGCCGTCTTCCTGTGCCGGCAACTCGCCGAGGGGGAGGAGGAGCAGCGCCAGGAGGAACGCGGTGACCGGAGCGAGTCTGTTCATGGCCTCGTGTGGGGAGATGTGAATATGGATGGGGGATGGACGGACCTCGCCGCCGACGGGGCACCGGGGCGCCCGCCTCGCGGACGGGGGCCGCTGGTCGCGCCGTCGGAAAGCGCGACCAACGTACGCCGACGGTCCCGGCAGGACAAACGGGGTGGGGGGCTGCCTCCGTCCGTTCCCCGTCGAACGGGTGGTCCTGGTATGTTGGCCCGCGGTCGTCCGGGGCTCCTCCTTCACGAGAAGCCGCCGATGGACGCGTCCGACGGAGCGTCCGGCGATAGGGGGGAGGCCGTCACACGGAGCTCGGTCCGTTCGTATACATCACGGGGGGTCCCGGAGCGGATACGGGCCGCGGGACTCCGGACCGACCGAGATCCCCAGCATGCTCCCTCGCAAGCCGCCCGTTCCTCCGGATCACGCTTCGGGAATGAAGGATCAGATCGCCCGCGCCGGCGCCGTCGCCCTGGTCGTCCTCCTCCTGACGACGGGCTGCCAGCTCCCGGACTCCGGTGAATCCCTCTCTACCGAGGGTACGGTGAGGCACCTGGAGGTCGAGGGGGGATGCTGGGCCATCGAGACCGCCGGGGAGCGGTACGAGCCCCTGAACCTCCCGACGGACCTGCGGGAGGACGGCCTCCGGATTCGCTTCGAAGCCGAGGTCCTTCCCGACGTGGCCACGTTCTGTCAGGTGGGTCCGGCCATCGAGGTACGGGAGGCCGTACGCGCCAGCTGAAGCCTCCCGCGGGGGCGACTTCCTCCGCGTCCGCTCCTTCGGTCGCCCCTTCCACCCACCGGAGGACCCGTGGCTGGCCGGCATCGCTGCTTTCCGACAGATTGAAGGATGCACGTCCGTCCCGGCGCGCTTCCGACCTGCCGGGGCCAGGCCAACGAACAGCGGGGAGAGGCGATGATCACGGGCGGCATGGTCACCGTGTACGTGGACGCCGTGGACCGGGCGGTGGAGTTCTATACCGAGGTCCTGGGCCTGGAGCTGGCCTACCGGGGAGGGCCGGGCTGGGCCGTGGTCCGGGCGCCCGACGGATTCTCGGTGGGCCTCCACGACGCCATGGGGAGCGCCCCTGTGGGCCAGGCCGGCTCCACGACCCTGGGCTTCCACGTGGAGGGTCCGCTCCAGGAGGTGGTCGACCAGCTCGCCTCCCGCGGGGTGGAGTTCGTGAGCGAGCTCACCGAGGAGACGGCCGTGCCCCTGGCCTACTTCGAGGACCCCGCCGGGAACCGGATGTACCTGGCCGAGGCCAGGGACGGAGGCGGGACGGATCACGGGTGAGGTTCGCCGTCTTCGGGGCCACCGGTCCACCCGGAGCGCTCGGTCTCTTGCTGGTGGGCCTGTCGGCCGCGGCCTGTGCCGGGGAGCGGGCCGCCACACCGCTGGAGCTCTCCAATCGGGACGCTCTTCCCGAGCGCTGGCTCGACTCCATACCGGCCGAGCGCGGGCACTGCGTCCCACAGCGGCTCACCCGGGGAGATACGCTGATCCTGGCCCTGGAGCGGCCGCATCCGGATCAGCTGGCGGCGGTGAATCCACGGGACGAATGGTTCTACCTGGTCCACGATGTCCGACCGTCCCTCCTGTCGGCGGAGGAGTTCGCGCGGCGCGACACCCTTCGAATTTCGGTCTCGGACACCCGCGCCCACGTCGGAGTCGTGGGACGGGATACGCTCGAGCGGATCTTCGTGGAGCCGGGCACCTACCGGTTCGTCGTCGCCGGGCGTCTGGGCACGGACATCCTCCAGCCGGTCTACCACTGTCGGGTGGAATACGGGGAGCGGTAGATGCGGGTGGAACCTTCCGTTTCCGGAGTGCGGCTGGTCGCCGCGGCAGCCTTCCTCCTGGCCGCGTGCGGAGCCGCCGGGGACGACGTGGACCCGAACGGATCCTCCGCCTCGTGCGTAGAGCCCTCCCCGGAGCCGGGGGACGGGCAAGTCTCCATCCTCGCCGGCTCCAGCCCCATGCGGTCGCCCGAGGCGCCGACTCCGGCGCAGGTACGCTTCGCCGCTGACGGGACGATCCTCGTCGTGGATCAGACCCGGCCCGAGGTGGTGGAGGCGCCACGGAGCCTGGACGATTCGGTCTTTACCGAGGCCACGCTGGATCCCGATTCGGCCGGCTACGAGCTGACGTGGTCCCGGGGTTCGGGAGAGCTCCGGCTGCTCCGATTCGAGGGAGGGAGGTAGGAGGGGTCCGAAGCAGGAGGCGAGGAGGGATCGCGTGAGGCCGCCTGCCGACCGGGCCGACCGGGACGTATCTTGTACGGGCCAGCGCCCGACGGTGGATCTCGACGACAGGAGCTGGACCTCATGGAAGGTGGCGTGGCGCCTCGGAGCTGGATCTGGATGGCCGTCTTCTCCCTCGTCTTCCTGGTGCTGGGTGTCCTCGATCTGGTGGGCGGCGAGGCCCTCGTCGGATCGGGCCTCCTGGTCTGCGGCGTGGGCTCGGCGCTCTTCGCCGTCGGGGACCGGGTGGCCGACGGTGCCGGCCAGGGGCGACCGTGGCGGGTCGTGGGAGGCGCCGTCTCGCTGGTGGGGATCGGGCTCCTGAGCCTGGCGGTCTTCGGAGGCGGGTAGGAGGAGGGGAGCCGTGAATCCGCACGACGACGGGCCGCCGATGGAAGTCCGGCGCATCTCGACGGGGACCCCGTGGGAGTCCAGGGTGGGCTACTCCCGGGCCGTTCGGGTCGGGCCTCTGATTCATGTCTCCGGCACCACCGCCACCGACGGGGAGGGAGCCCTGGTGGGGGGGGGCGACCCCTACGCCCAGGCGGTCCAGGCGCTATCCAAGATCGAGGAGGCCCTCGCCGGGCTCGGGGCCCGGCTCTCCCACGTGATCCGGACCCGCATGTACGTGACCGACATCGACTGCTGGGAGGAAGTGGGCCGGGCCCACGCCGAGTTCTTCGGTGAGGTCCGGCCGGCCACGTCCCTGCTGGAGGTCTCCGGGCTCGTGGATCCGGAGATGCTGGTGGAGATCGAGGCCGAAGCGTACGTGCCGGAGGGGGAGGAGGCGTGAGCGTCGCTGGCGCGTGGGCTCGGAAGGTCCTGGTGGGTCCGAGGCGCCGGGCGGGGACACCCCGTGCCGCCGCCCCGGTCGCCCTCCTCCTCCCATTCCTGGCGGTCGCCGCCTGCGGATCGCCGGAGGACCGGACCCCGATCTCGACGGCGAGGGACAGCGCCGGCATCCGGATCGTCGAGAATCGGCCGGAGGCCTCGGCGGACAGCTGCGCGCTCTCCGGGGATCCGGCGGTGGTGATCGGCGTCCGGGAGGGAGCCTCGGAGGACCAGCTCTACCGGGTGATGGACGCCACCCGTCTCTCCGACGGACGCATCGCCGTGGTGAACCAGGGGAGCAGCCAGATCCGGCTCTACGGTCCCGACGGCCGCTTCCTCCACGCCTTCGGTCGCGAGGGGGAGGGCCCGGGGGAGTTCCGGGACGTGTTCCAGATCTGGAGCCAGCCCGGCGACACCCTGCTGGTGGGCGACTACCGTCCCTGGCGCTTCCACCGGTTCACGCCGGCGGGGGAACATCTGAGGACGGTCCGGCCGGCCCCTCCCTATCCGAATCCGCCGGAGGTCATGGGGGTCCTGGATGACGGGAGCTACGTGCTCGGGCGAGGCTGCTGCCGGAACACCGAGCCCGGCTTCCACGAGCAGGAGCTCCACCTGGTCCGGCACGCCCCCGACGGGGGGCTGGTGGACACCCTGGGCGTCTATCCCTACGGCCGCCGTGGGTACCTGGACAGGGAGACGAATTTCATGGGTTCGCCGCTCTTCGAGGCCCGGACCCGCGTCGCGGTCCAGGGGGACCGGATGGTGGTGGGCCCGGGCGAGGAGCCGGAGGTGCGGGTCCTGAGCTCGGAAGGGGAGCTCCGGGCGATCCTCCGGTGGTCGGGGCCGGACCGAACGGTCACCCCGGAGGAGGTGGAGACCTACCGCGAGGAGACCCTCGCTGAATACGAGGACCGGCCCGAGCTGCTCGAGCGATTCGCACGGCCGCAGGTCGCGGAGGAACGTCCCGTGAACGACCGGTTCCCGGCCTACGCCACGGTCCTGCTCAGCCGGTCCGGAGAGATCTGGGTCCGAAAGTACCCCCGGCCCTCGTGGCCGGAGGAGGACGACATGCGATGGATGGTCTTCCGGGGGGACGGGACCTTCGCCTGCCACGCCGTCACGCCGCCCTCCATCGAGGCGGTCTGGGACCTGTACGAGATCGGGGCCGACTACGTCCTCGGGAAGGCGACCGACGAGCTGGGGGTCGAGTACGTCCGGATGTATCCGCGTGAGGAGTGAGGGGAACGAGGATGAAGAGGAGGAGCGCAGCGTGACGGAGAGATTCGAACGGCTGGTGGACCACATGGAATGGGCCAACGCCCGGGCCCTGGAGGCGGTCCGGGGGGCGGACCCGGGCCAGAGTGGTACGACCGCTCCCGGGACGACCGAACCCGGGACGACCGAACCCGGGACAGCCGAACCCGGGCCGGCCGGGCCCCTCCGGCTCCTGGCCCACGTCCTGGGAGCCGAGCAGGTGTGGCTGGAGCGGATCCGCACCGGGGACAGCTCGGGCCTCGAGATCTGGCCCGAGCTCACCCCCTACCAGTGCGGGGAGCTCATGGAGAGGAACGTCCGCGGATATCGGAAGGTGCTCGCCGACGCCTCCGCCCGCGACCTGGACTCTCCCGTGCGGTACGAGAACTCGAGCGGCACCGAGTACCGGACCCCGCTGGGGGAGATCCTCCTCCAGGTGTTCCTCCACGGAGAACACCACCGCGGGCAGATCGCCCGGGAGCTCCGTCGGGCGGGCGCGGATCCCGCGAACACGGACTTCATCACCTTCTCCCGCCGGCATCCGGTCGTCCCAGGGGCCGCCGGCCCGACCGGCGGAGACTCCGGTGAGTAGCAAGGCGGGACAGGGGTCGGCGGGGAACGTCCTGGCGGCGCTGTGCAGTCTCGTCATCCCGGGGTTGGGTCAGCTGCTCCAGGGACGGTTGGGCATGGCCCTGCTCCACTTCGTCCTGGCGGGCGTGCTCTGGATGCTCATGCTCGGCTGGATCATTCACCTCTGGTCGATCCTGGACGCCGCGAAGTGGGAGCCGGAGAGGTGAGGCCGGAGCCGACCGAGTGAGGAACCGGGGTGGGGCGTCCAGGGACGACCGGTGCATGTGGTGCAACCGGTCGGACGGGACGCTCCGGAGGATTCGCGCGGTCCTCCCCGACCGGTGGGGCGGGAATCCCGAGGAGAGGGAGTTCCTCGTCCACCCGCGCCACGAGGCCGAGACGCGCTCCTTCCTTCGGAGGGTCCGGGAGAGCGCCGGCTTCTTCATGAAGGTCATGCTCGGGAGCGTGGTGGCGGGATTCGTCCTGGCCGCCGTGGTCATCGCGGCCGAGGCGCGGGGCGGCTCCGGGGAGACCTGGGCGGCCCTGCTCGTCGGTCCCTACGCGCTGGGCCTCGGGCTCTTCATCGTCCGCTATCCCTTCGCCACCCCCGAGACGGTGAGCTTGCTGGGCCTCCGGCGGTCCCGCACCCTCGTTCGCTGGTCCGGCTGGATTACGGCGGCCGTGGGCGCCTGGATCCTCACCGGCGGCCTCTGATCGGTTCCCGCTACGGCTCCCTTTCCCCCGCCGGGCCGGCCTCAGAGGATCTCACGGACGATCGCCTCGTGATGGTCGTGGTGGATCCGCCCGAAGCGGAGCCACTGGAGCGGATCCATCGACCCGAGGACCGGATGCTCCAGCCGGGCGTCCGAGCGGGCCAGCGCCTCCAGCTCCCCCGACATCTCCCGGGCGGAGGCCAGGACCTCCCGGAGACCCCGGGCCACGGCCTCCGGCTCCATCCCCTCCGGGACGGTACGACCGGGGGCCCGTCCCGCGCCCCGGGGGATGTAGCCCGTCCAGAGGACCAGCCAGCCTCTCCATGAGGGACGCCTCCGGGCCGGATCGTCCGGCAGATTCCCGGTGCCGGCGGCAGCTGTAGTGAGCCAGTCGACGATCCCGCGGTCGGACCGGAGGACGTGCTCCAGGTGCATGCCCACGCTCCAGTCCGAGACGTCGGGGTCCCGGGCGGCGAAGGTCGAGGAGTCGGCGGCCCGATCCGCCGCCCGCTCCATGGCGGCCAGCCATCGCCGGTGGTCCTTCTCGGGGCTGAAGGGGAGCATTTCGCCTCACGATCCGGCACGGGAGGCGCGTCCTCGGCGACGGGCCGGAGCGGCGGGCCTCAGCCGCCGGCCTGGAGCGTGTCCAGGCCCAGGGCCCGGATGGCGCTGGCGTCGGCCGATCCCCACATCCACGCCAGGTAGAACACGGCCTCCCGGCCGACCTCGTCGTCGTCGCGGTCTCCGGTGAGGTCGGCCACGGCCGCCTCGTGCTCCCGGACGGCCTCGAGGGTCTCCGAGGGGACGTCCTCCGTCGAGCCCGCCTCCATGGCGTCGTGCGCCCGGTTCAGGGTGAGTCCCGTCCACAGGTACTCGTAGAGGGACATCTCCTCGTCCTCCAGCGCCCCGGCGATGACGGCCCGGGATTCGGCCAGCCGGCCGTAGCTGCGGAAGACGGCGCCCACGTCGCCCAGGCTCGGGTCCTCGTCGTCCAGCCGGTCCCGGAGCGCGTCCAGCTCCCCGGCCCAGTCCTCCATCTCTTCCCACGCGCCGTCGGTCACGGCGAAGAAGCGCTCCGCCCGCTCCGGGCTCACCGCGCCGTCGGCTGGCGGCTCGAAGGGATGCTCCCGCTCCAGCCGCTCCAGGGTCTCGGTGGCCTCGTTCTGGAGCTCGGCCTGGCGCTCCACGCTCTCCGTGAAGTCGCCGGCCTTCTCGGAGATCCACAGGCCGCCCACGCCCACGGCCAGGCCCACCCCCACCAGCAGGACGAACAGGCACCCTCCGCATCCCAGGGCCACCTTCAGACCGGTGGACATCCCCTCGTCCCCGCTGGGCTCTCCTCCTCCGGGGCCCCCGGCCGGTGCGTCCGCCGGGGAGGCGGGCGCTTCGCCAGGCCCTCCCGGTCCAGTGGACGGTTCGGACGGTCGGGACGGTTCTGACGGCGGTTCTTCTCGCGGTGTCATGGGGCTCCTTCCGTATCGGTTCGAGGCGGATTCGGGGGAGGAGGGCCCCTGGGGCCCCCGCTCTCCCCCCGGCCCCGAGTATGGAGCGGATGGCTCCGGCGGGCCAGGGAAGGGTGGGGGAGCGGTGGACCTACGCCCGTGGGATCAGCGCGGCTCCACCCGACCGGTGGCCCCGTCCACGGTGACCACCTGGCCGTCCTCCAGCTCCTCGGTGGCGCTCCCGGTGGCCAGGACGGCCGGGACGCCGAACTCCCGGGCGATGATGGCGGGGTGGGAGAGGAGACCGCCGGCGTCGGTGACCAGCGCCCCGACGCTGGGGAAGAGGACCGACCAGGTGGGGGAGGTGATGGGGCACACCAGGACGTCGCCCGAGCGGACCTTCCCGAACTCCTCCTCGGAGCGGACGACCCGGACCGGACCCGTGTAGCTCCCGGGGGAGGCGCCGACCCCGGCGAGGGCGTCCACCTCCGGCGCCTCGGTCTGGAGGTCGTTGTCCACGGTCCACAGGAGGGCCCGGAGTACCCTCTCGCCGGCGTCGGGCAGAGCGGAAGGGTCCGGCGGCGGGCCCGGGTCCTCGCCGTAGGAGGGGGGACCGAGGTTCGCCAGCGCCCAGCGGCGCTCGCCCCGGCGGCGACGGGCCGTCCCCGTCAGGTCCCGCGGCCCCTCGAGCCAGTCCCTCACCTCGTTCTCCTCGAGAAAGAGGACCCCGTCCGGTCGGTCCAGGTGGCCCTCGGCCGTCATCCGCCGGCCCACCTCGAGGCTGGTGTACCGCAGGATGCCCAGGACGGAGAGGGCGAAGAACTCGTTGTCCTCCCGCACCGGATACGCCCGGTGGGCCCGCTCCAGGAGCTCGTCGAAGCGCTCCCGGGCACCGGGTCGACCCTCCAGCGCCTCCCGCGCCTCCCGGATCCGACGCTCGCGCAGCTCCTCCACGCCGTCCGCCCGGTCGCCGTCGCCGCCCTCGAGCTGGTTCCGGACCAGGCCCAGCACCATCTCCGGGCGCTCGCGGAAGGTGGGGGTGCCGAAGTCGTAGTGGAGGACCCGGAGGCCGTAGCGCTGCTGGTACACCCGGAACTCACGGGCGAACTCGGGGGCGCGGCGCTCGAGCTGCTCCAGGACGTCCGCTCCCGGATCGGCGAGGGCCTCCCGGGCCGCGTCGCTCTCCGCGGCGGCCGCCGCCAGCTCCTCCAGGGCCCTGCCGGGCTCCGAAGAGGTGCCGGACCGGCCGGCCAGGAGCTCGGCGGCCCGCCCTTTCTCCCATCCCAACTCCTCGCGACAGAAGAACACCAGGTCCGACACGGCCAGGAAGAAGGGCGGGAAGAGCCTGAAGTGGATCGTGAGCGCCCGGTCGAACGTCTCCACGGCGTCGTCGAAGTGTCGGGCGAGCTCCCGGCGGTCGACCTCCTCCAGGTCCACCCGGTCCGCCCGCCGGATCCACCCGTCCAGCTCCGGGCGCCACTCCTCCCACCAGCGCTCGACGTGCTCCCCGGCACGGTCCTCCTCCATCGCCTCCCGGGCCCGGGCCATCCGCTCCCGGAGGGGGGGCGCGAGTCGGCTCAGGAGCCAGAGCAGCCAGGAGGGCGGGGCCGGACCGTCCTTTCCGCCGGGCGGCACGATTCGGGAGTAGGGCCATCCCCCGATCTCCCGGATCCGGAGGCCCTCCACCAGGAGGCCGAACTCCTCGAACGCTCCGGCTACGGCCTCCTCGTAACGCGGCACGTAGATGCTGGAGAAGAGGGGATGGAAGGGCCGGGGGAAGTGGGCCGCGTCCCGGAACCAGAAGCCCGACTCCGGGGGCTCGGGCTCCACGGGCACCGGGGCGACCTCCGTCCCCGCGGTGATGGGCCGGGCCTGGAGCAGGTGGACGGTCTCCCCGGCCACGGCCCACTCCACGTCCGCGCCGCGTCCGCCGTTCCCGGCCAGCACCTCTTCGGCCTCCAGGGCCAGTTCGGCGATGCGGCGGGCCGCCTCGGGCTCCAGCACCCGCTCGGGTCCGCCCTCCCGCTGCGGGTCTCCGGCCCCGAGGCCCTCCCCGGTGCGGCCTTCCTCGCCCGCCGTACCTTCCCGGGCGGTCGAGGTCTCGCCGACCGGGACCCTCCAGCGCTCGGGGGTGCGCTCGCCCGAGACCAGGCCTTCGCCGAGTCCGGCCACGGCCTCCACGACCACCACGTTCCGGTCGCCCGTCCGGGGGTCAGCGGTGAAGGCCACGCCGGCGGCCTCGGCGGGCACCATGCGCTGGAGGATCACGGCGAAGCCCGTCCCCTCCTCCGGATCTCCGGGCCCCGAACCGGGCCGGGCTTCCGGGTCCGGCCGCGTCGCGGAGCCCGCCTCACCTTCCCGCGCCCGCCGGTAGGCGGCCACGTGCTCGGCGCCGGCGGCCTCCCAGCAGCGTCGGACGGCCCCGGCCACCTCCTCCAGGTCCTCCACCCCCAGGATCGTGTCGAACTGTCCCGCATAGGACGCCGTCTCCCCGTCCTCGGTGGCCGCCGAGGAGCGGACGGCCACGGACGAGGGCGCCAGGGCCCGGAGCACCCCGGAGAGGGTCTCGCGGAGCCGGGGGGAGGGGTCGGGGGTGGAGGTGCCGGTGCCGTCCCGGGCCGCGACCCCGGGATCCCCGGCCTCGTCGCTCCGGTTCGCCGGAGGAGGCATCTCCCTTTCCAGGAGCGCCGACGGGATCACGTAGCCCGGGGGAACGGGCAGTCCCGCTTCCCGGAGCCGACCGAGCGCCCGGGCCTTCCCGCCGATCACCGAGGACGGTAGGTCGGCGGCGTCGGCCAGGGACACGAGCTCCGATCCGGTGGATGCCACGCGCTCCGATCTCTCCGACGTCATGGGTCCTCCCGAAGTCTCCGGATCTCAGTCGGTCTCCAGTCTCTTACTCTCCCCGCGCCTCCCGCGTCCGTTCCTCCAGGTCGTCCAGGAGGGCGTCCACCGCCCACGAGACGGCCTCCGCCGCCTCCTCCGGCTCCAGGTCCAGCTGCTGGGTGAGGACCACCCAGGCCAGGGAGTTGGCCAGGTAGCGGATCACGGCCGATGCCTTCCTGACCTCGGCGTCGGGGAGGTCGGAGGCCGCCTCCTCGACCTGCTCCCGGAAGGCGCGGTCGCGCCGGGCCCGTCCCTCGGGCTGGGTGCCGGTGGCCAGCGACCCGATGGCCACGGCGCGCACCAGGTGGGGGCGCTCCCCGAAGAGACGGAAGGCGGTTCTCGCCTGGGCGGCGATGTCCCGGGCGGACTCGGGCAACAGGCGCAGGTCCCGCTGGCGGAAGAGCTCGTCCAGCTCCTGGGTGAGGCCGTCGAGCAGGGCGTCCCGGTCCGGGAAGTGGCGGTAGACCGTCCGATGGGAGACGCCGGCGCGGTCGGCCACGTCCTGCACCGAGAAGTCGTGGAGCCCCTGCTCCACCACCGTCCTGGCCAGGGCCTCCAGGATGGCCTCCCGGGTCAGGTTCGTCTGCCGCTCCCGGAGCGGGACGGGCTCAGCGTCGGTCATGATCGACCTCCCTGGAGACATATAATACGCACTCACGACATAAGTTATGACGCCCAGGCCGTCTGTCAAGCCAACGTCGCGCCGGGCGTCTCCGTCGGGATCTCTCGACAACCTCATCTGAGGGTGTTAGCATGTCCTCCCGTGGCGAATCGACACGGTTCGTCTCCTCGACTCCATCGGAGGCAGCACCCACATGGACGCCACGATTCGTACGAGTCGCATCGCGCCCCTCGCCGTACTCGTCGTCGCAGGTCTCGCCCTGGCCGGTTGTCAGCCCGCCGAGCGGGGAGGGACGGAGGAGGGCGCCACCAGCGGCGAAGCGGCCGCGGACACCCTCTCCTCGCAGGACGTCATCGAGATGGAGCGGGGCCTGTGGGAGGCCCTCGCGCAGGAGGATTATGCCGGCTTCGCGGAGAAGATCGCCGACGACGCCACCCTCCTCGGCGGGCAGGGCCTCACCTCGAAGCAGGAGATGATGAGCATGCTGGAGGGCGGCAGCCTCGAGTCCTACGAGGTGACCGACTTCCAGGTGATGCAGCCGGGCTCCGGCGTGGCGGTGGTGACGTATCGTTACTCGGAGACCTTCCGTCCCCCCGAGGCGGAGGACTCCGTGAACTACGCCGGCTGGGCCACCTCCATCTGGGAGAACCGCGACGGCACCTGGGTGACGGTCTTCCACCAGTCCACCGAGGAAGCGGAGGTGATGGAGTAGAGGGCTCGGGAGGGGAGCGCAGGCCTCCCTCCTCACCCTCCACGCCGGCCGTCCAGGGACCCCTGGACGGACCGCCGCCGGCCGCCCACCTTCTGCGGGTCGGCGGCCCGCTCGTGGCCCGGGCCGCGATCGCGTCTCCAGGCAGGAGTTCGAACATGGCCCGGACCGCTCTCAGCCGTGGCAGAGAGTTCGTACGCCTCGGAACGAGGCTTTCCTCCCTCGCGGCGTGCATCGCCGCGGTCGGCCTGGCGCTCGCCCTCCCGGCGTGCGGTCCCGGAGGGGAGCCGGCGGATCGCCCGGGAGCCGGGGAGGAGGGAACGAGGTCCGGCAACGACTCCATTCCCGGCTGGGAATGGAGCTGGGAGGAGCTCAGGGACACCGTGGCGGCCGTTCGCGCGGGCCGCGATCTGACGCCCGGGGAGTGGCCGGAGGGCGCCCGGGTGGCCGTCCTCCTCTCCTTCGACGTGGACAACGAGACCATCTGGCTCCGCTATGGAGAGCCCACGGTAGGCGGACTGAGCCAGGGCCAGTTCGGGGCCCGCCGGGGCCTCCGGCGCGTGGTGTCCCTCCTGGACCGGCACGGGATTCCCGCCACCTTCTTCGTCCCCTCGGTGAGCCTCCGCCTGAACCCCGACCAGGTGGACCTCATCCAGGCCTCCGGCCGCCACGAGTTCGGGGTCCATGGCTGGGTGCACGAGCTGAACACGCGTCTCGACTCCGCGACCGAGCGGGAGCTGGTGGAGCGGGCGCTGTCCGAGATGGAGGAGCTCACCGGGACACGCCCGGTGGGCTACCGGGCCCCCTCCTGGAACTTCAGCCCGCACACCCTCGGCATCATCCGGGACCTGGGCTTCCTGTACGACTCCTCGCTCATGGCCGACGATCGGCCCTACGAGCTGGTCTCCCACGGCGAGCCCACGGGGATGGTGGAGCTCCCCGTCCACTGGATCCTCGACGACGCGCCCCTCTTCGATCCCCTGGGCGACAGCTACGCCTCGCCGCGGGAGGTGCTCCGGGTCTGGAAGGACGAGTTCGACATGGCGTGGGAGGAGGGGACGACCTTCGTCCTCACCATGCACCCCCACATCATCGGCCACCGATCGCGCATCCTGGCCCTCCGCGAGCTCGTGGAGTACATCCGGGAGCGCGGCGACGTCTGGTTCGCAACGCACCGGCAGGCGGCCGCCTACGTGCGGTCGCGGGCGGACCTGGGGACGGAGGCCGCGGGGCGCTGACCGGACCGTCCCCCGCGGGGAGGGACCGGAGTCCACGCCGGTGGGGTAGTCGAGCGGGAGCCCTGCCGACGCGCCCATCCCACGTCACATACAGATCCCTCATGAGGACCGTGACGCCCCCCTCCACACCTCCCTCCGCCGGCCCCTGACGCACTCGGCCACCGTCGAGCGCGTCCTCTCGCGCCTCGGCCGGAAGCTCGTGGTCGGGCTCCCCCTGGGCCTGGGGAAGCCCAACGAGCTGGTCAACGCCTTCTACCGGCGGGCCCGGTCCGACCCGTCCATCGAGCTGGAGATCGTGACCGCCCTGTCCCTGGACCCTCCCACCGGGGGCAGCGACCTGGAGCGCAGGTTCCTGGAGCCGTTCGTGGAGCGCCACTTCGGCCCCGAGTACCCGCGGCTCGAGTACGTGGCCGACCTCCGGCGGGGCCGGGTGCCGGAGAACGTCCGCGTCTCCCAGTTCTACCTGCCGTCCGGAGCCTTCCTCGGGAATCCGCTCGTCCAGCGGCGCTACATCTCGAGCAACTACACCCATGTGGCCCGCGACCTGGCCGATCGCGGCGTGAACCTCGTCCTCCAGCTCGTGGCCGAAGAGCGCGGCGGCGAGGCCCGGTTCAGCCTCTCCTCCAACCCGGACGTGACCCTGGACCTCGCCGACCGGTTGAGACGCAGGCCCGGCCACGACTGGATGATGATCGGCCAGGTCCATCCCGGGCTCCCGTTCATGCACGGCGACGCCGTCGTCGAGGCGGAGTTCTTCGACGAGGTCCTCCCGGCCGGCAGCGAGCACCCGCTCTTCGCCGTCCCGCGGGAGCCCGTCTCGGTCCAGGACTACTGGGTCGGGCTCCACGCCAGCGAGCTGGTGGCCGACGGAGGCACGCTCCAGATCGGGATCGGCGCCCTGAGCGACGCCCTGGTGCGGGCGCTGATCCTCCGCCACCGGGAGAACGACGCCTACCGGGCGCTCCTCGGGCGGAGCGAACTGCTGCCGGGACGCCCGCGGGGAGGGCGGGCCGGCGAGGAGGACGGCGGCCGGGACATCGGCGGAAGGGATCCGTTCCAGTCCGGCCTCTACGGGGCGAGCGAGCTGTTCATGGACGGATTCATGCACCTGTACCGGGCCGGGATCCTCACGCGGGAGGTGTTCGACGATCCCGAGATCCAGGCCCGCGCGAACGCCGGACGGCTGGAGGAGACGCCCGAGCTGGTCGGCACCGGCGCGCTCATGGACGCCGCCTTCTTCCTGGGCAGCCGCCCGTTCTACGAGTTCCTGAACGGCCTCGGCGAGGAGGAGCGTCCCCGCTTCCGCATGACCTCGGTGGGTCGCATCAACCAGCTGTACGGCGGGAACGAGGAGCTCGAGCTCCTCCAGCGGCGGAGGGCGCGGTTCTTCAACACGTGCATGATGATGGACGTGACCGGCGCCGCCGTGTCCGACGGGCTGAGCGACCATCGGGTGGTGAGCGGCGTGGGCGGGCAGTACAACTTCGTCGCCATGGCCCACGCCATGGAGGACGGCCGCTCGATCCTCATGCTCCGGAGCACGCGGGAATCGGGCGGCACGGTGACCTCGAACATCGTGTGGGAGCATCCCGCCACGACCATCCCGCGGCACCTGAGGGACCTGGTGGTCACCGAGTACGGCGTGGCCGACCTGCGCGGCCGGACCGACGAGGAGTGCATCCAGGCCCTGATCGCCATCAGCGACGCGCGGTTCCAGGACGCCCTCGCCTCGAAGGCGAAGGCCGCCGGTAAGCTCGATCCGGACTGGCGTCCGCCGGAAGCCGCCCGGGCGAACACGCCGGAACGGCTCCGGGAGCGGCTGGCTCCCGAGCGGGAGGCGGGGCTGTTCCCCGACTACCCGTTCGGCTCGGATTTCACCGAGGTCGAGGAGCGGCTCGTCCGGGCGCTGGCGCACCTGGAGCGGCGCGCCGAGAGCCGGCCGGCGCTGCTGGCCGACGCCCTCCGGGGCCGTCCCGCCGACTTCCCCCGCGAGATGGAGCGCATGGACCTGGACCGGCCACAGGGGCTTCGGCAGCGGCTCTACGCACGGGCGCTGGCGAGGGCCCTGGAGGAGACCCTCAGCGGTTGATCGCTCCCTACGGCTGGAGCGCCGTCTCCACGTCGCCCTCCACCGAGATCACGACCTCGCGAACCGCGGGGAATTGGAGCAGCGTCTCCTCGATCTGTGCCCTGATGGCCGTCACCCGGCAGGAGCCCGCGGCGCGGTCGAGGGTCGCGTCGAAATCCGCGTACGCGGTGTCACCCTCGATCCGCAGGCTCCGGATCGACACGCCGGGCGGGATGTTCGTCAGGTAGCCGCGGTCGCGCTCGGCCGCCGCCGGTCCCTCCAGGAGCCGGGAGAGCGCCGCCATCGCCGGGTCCGGGGTCGGCTCCACCGCCCGGGCCACCGGCCACACCGCCTCGCACCGGTCGTCGCCGGAGGCGGTGCGGTTGAAGAAGAGGCGGAATGCCCGCTTCGGCGGGGCGGACTCGCGGAACCGGACCGGGATGGCGACCTGAGCGGCGTTCTCCGCGAGGCCGGAGGGATTCGCGCGGTCGAGCACCAGGAGGCCGGTCCCCGCGGCCGGCTCCTCGAAGGAGAGGCTCGCCTCGAAGGGCGCGAAGTCCTCGGTCATCCATTCACCCCGAGCCCGCGCCACCGAACCCGCGATCTCGGCGCCGGTTTCGTCGACCAGACGAACCGGGAAGTCGGCCTCGAAGTACCACTGGCCCCGCGCCTCGCCCAGGACCGTGAGGGGGCTCGAGACGACGGCATTGGGAGGGAGGGAGCTCACCCGGACCCTCGGGTCCGTCGCCCCGCCGTCGGCCCCGGGCGCTCCGTCCCGGTCCCGGAGGAGCCAGAGAGCGGACGCGAGGGCCAGGAACACGGCGACGGCCACGACGACGGCCGCGACGACGGCTCGCCGGGACCGGGCGGAGCGCGCGTGGGTCTCCCCGTCCGTGACGTGCGCCATCAGCCCCTCTCTCCCTCGCGGTGGTGGGTCAGTCGAGCAGTGGCTCCAGGTGCTCCGGGACGAGTCCCCGCTCCCGGTACCGGTTCAGCTTCCGGTAGAGGGTCCGCCGGTCGATACCGAGCAGCTCTGCCGCGTCGGTCTTGTGGCCCTCGGTCTCTTCCAGGATCAGGAAGATGAACTCCCGCTCGAGCCGCTCGAGCTCCCACCTCAGGTCCCGGCCGCGGGCGAGTAGGGCGCGCTCGGGAGACGGCGAATCTCGGGTGCGCAGGCTCTCGGGCTCCTCGAACGGGACCCGGTCCCGGTCGGAGTGCTCGATGAGGGCCCGGGTCACGTAGTTCTCGAGCTGCCGGACGTTTCCGGGCCAATCGTAGTCGGTCATCCGGTCCATCGCCTCGTCGCTGAAGGCGGGGGGATCCACCTCGTTCCGGCGCGCGAAGGACAGGCGGAAGCTCCGTACGAGGCGGGGGATGTCGTCGGGACGGTCCCGGAGGGGGGGCACCCGGATCGGGAAGACGTTGAGCCGGTAGTAGAGGTCCTCGCGGAACTGTCCCGACTCCACGAGCTCCTCCAGATCGCGGTTCGTGGCGGCCACGAGCCGGAAATCCACCGGTATCTCCTCGCTGGTGCCGACGGGCGTGACGGCCCGCTCCTCCAGGACCCGGAGCAGCGTGACCTGCGTGGACAGCGGGATCGTGGAGACCTCGTCCAGGAAGAGGGTCCCGCCCTCGGCCGTCTCGATCATCCCCGTCCGGTCGCGGACCGCCCCGGTGAAGCTCCCTTCCCGGTGGCCGAACAGCTCCGACTCCAGCAACGACTTGCTGAGGGCCGAGCACACGACGGGCACGAACTTCCTGTCGGCCCGGGGGGAGAGCTCGTGGAGCGCCCGCGACACCAGCTCCTTGCCCGTCCCCGTCTCGCCGGTGACGAGAACGCTGGCGCGGGTCGGAGCCACCCGCGCGATCCGATCCAGCATGTCCTTCATCGGCTTCGACTGGCCCACGATCCTGCCGAGCGCCCCGCCGCCGGCCTGGCGGCGGAGTCGGGCCACCTCCTCGCGCAGCGCGACGTCCTCCAGTGCCCGACGGATGGCGAGGAGCAGCTCCTCGGTCTGGACGGGCTTGGAGATGTAGTCGAACGCCCCCCGACGCATGGCCGTCACCGCTGAATCCACGTCGGCGTGGCCCGTGACGATGAGGAACTGGGTGTGAGGATGCTGGCCGGCGGTCCGGCCGAGCAGCTCCAGGCCGTGGACGTCGGGGAGTTCGAGATCGAGCAGGACGAGGTCGAAGGTGTGCTCCTCCAGCGCCCGCTCGGCGGACGCGCCGTCGGCCACCCCCGTAGCCGAGAAGTCGTGGCCGCGCAGGAGTTGGGTCAGGAGGTGGCGGGGCTCCTCGTCGTCCTCGACGACGAGGATCTCGATGACCTCGACGTCCCCTTCGGGGACGAGCTGGTCGGGCACGTCTACCTCCGCTGGAGAGTGCTCCGCCGCGCTCCTCGAAGCGTGAGGACGAGTGGGCCGGGTTCGATGCATAATGTCCCATGCCTACGGCGGAAGCAACGGTCGGTTGGATACGGCAACGGTCCGAATGAGCTCGATCCGAGACCCGCCGGAGGAGCCTGAAAGGTGTCTTCGTCAGCAGCTTACCGATGCTGTGGTCGAGCTACGGTGGGCCGGGATCGGCGTCTCGAGGGATGTGGCTGCCGCTCCCGAGTCCGGAATCCTGTCGCAAAGTGTCTCATTCCTCCCCGACGGTCGGGATACTACGGCCCGTTCCTCATGCATCCGCCCAGCCGTGATCCGTCTCGCGGTGGCTGACATCCCTTGACGTATAAGGAGTTACGAGAGTGGTGACTGCTACCCGCCGTTGGGTCCGGAGATTGCACCCTTCACGGCCGAAGACGCTCCATACTTCTCTCCCCGCGGGAGGCGGCCAGCTGATGGTGAGGGTGAAATCGACGGATGATCGGCCGCTGTAGGAGGCGGTCCTCCGGCAGCGCTTCCGGGAGCAGATCGGCGGTTACACGAGGCGACAGGAGGTGCGTCCCGGCATCACCGGTTGGGCCCAGATCAACCGGGCGTCGGACAGGACGGTCGGCGACGTGGAGCAGAAGGTCCGGTACGATCTCGAGTCTCTGGAGCACCGATCGCTCGGGTTCGACGCGTGGGTGATGCTGAAGACCCCGCTCATGACGGCCCGGCCCGATCTCGTGGCGGGATATTCGGCCGACGATGCTCGAACACAGGCTTCGGGCGCGGTCCAGACGGACGGCTCGGAGGCGATGCGGCTCCTCCACCCCCGGGCCACGCGGGCCCATTCCGAGTCTTCCGCGGATGTTCAGGCTCATGCATGAGCTCGTCCCCTGGACTTCGACTTCGAGGAGCGCAGACGGATGACGCTGAGACAGACGCCGGATTCCCATCCGAAGACCGATGCCGAGCGCGGACTCGCGCGGGAGGGCCGGACCAACGGGGACGGCGAGGCCAGACGCCCCCCCAGGTGCGCCCGGCCCTGACCCGGGTGTGTGGTGGGGGAGTTGGGTCAGGCTCGCGCCGCCGTGGCGCAGGACCGTATCCTCCACACGAACACACGAATCCGAAAACGATCCTCTCGTCCGCGATGGCAGTGCAGGCTGACTGGGAGATGCGACACGGATCACCTCCGCCGGGAACCCCTTCTTCAGGATAGGAGAGTCACCATGCTCTGGACCCTGCTGCTGGTGCTGGTCGTGCTGTGGGCCCTCGGATTCTTCACCGGAAACGCCCTGGGCGGGCTGATCCACCTCCTGCTGGTGGCCGCAGTGATCGTCTTCGTGTTCCGGCTGCTCACGGGGCGGAACGTGTGACCTGAACGATCGGCCTGCGCGCGGGTCGACCCTCGACGTCCATCCTCCGAGACGTCATTCTGGTCCTCATCGTGATCCTCGTGGTCGGCTTCGTGCTCTGGCAGCGCGACCAGGAGTCCAAGGACGTGAATATCGAGATCGGCATGGGCGACGCGGAGGCGGTCCGCGAGCCCGGCCCGCCGCTCACACGTGGCCTGCCCGGAGGAATCGGGCTCTCGGTGGCCTGATTCCCACCGGCCTCACCGCTCGTTCGGATCCACTCCCACCTGCCAACGGAGGCGCACGATGACCCTGTTCTCCTTCCTGCTGTTGCTCCTCGTCGCGGGGATCGCCGGGGCAATCGGTCAGGCGCTCGCCGGCTCCTCGCGCGGAGGATGCCTGGCGAACATCGCGGTGGGCTTCCTCGGCGCGTGGATCGGCATCTGGATGGCGGGCACTCTCGGCCTGCGCACCTTCTTCGTCGTGGACGCCGGCGGGGTGGACTTTCCCGTCGTATGGGCGATCATCGGTTCGGGGCTGCTCGTCGCCGTGCTGGGCCTCCTCTTCGGAGCCAGCCGGCGGAGGTGAGTCCGCCGCTCGGGCCGGCATAGGGCGGACTCCCATTCAACGAATCCCGGTCCCCGAGAGTTGTGATGAGCGGGGCAGCGTATTCCCCTATGAGTGGGGGAGTTCCTGATCCCCTCCAGATTCGACCACGCGACGGGCCCACCCCCGTGGTCGGATGCCATCCGTCCTGTCCATCCAGCCCAACGGAAGACCATGCGACGACTCCACGCGCTCCTGCTTCTCCCGCTCTTCGGCCTCCTCTCGATCCTCGCGGCTCCGGCCCACGCGCAGGAGGGTCCCCCCGGGGGGGCTCCGGGGGCGGAGGAGGAGGGTCAGGAGGGACCGACGCCCTACGAAGAGGTGATCACCGAGGACGCCGTCTCCCAGGACGGGGTCTTCCGGGTCCACCGGGTGGAGGAGGACCTCTACTTCGAGATCCCCGACGCCGGCCTGGACCGGGAGATGCTGCTCATCGCGCGTCCCGTGGAGGACTCCAACGCGTCGGGCTTCTTCTTCGGGAGCCCGGACCTGATCGTCCAGTGGGAGCGGGTCGGCGACCGGATCGTGCTCCGTCAGAAGGACTACGAGGCGGTCGCCGACTCCGGGCGGGCCATCTATCGACAGGTGAGGGGGATGCGGAAGGGACCGATCCTGGCTGCGTTCGAGGTCGAGACCTTCGCCCCGGGGGACAGCGCGCCCGTCGTCGATGTGACGGGCCTCTTCACGTCGCCCCCGTCGGAGCTGGGCGGACTCGACCGGATGCACGGGGACCGGTCCTGGCTGGAGCGCGTCGCGGCCTTCCCCCGGAACATCGAGGTCGAGGCCACGCTGACCGGGGAGCCGGGCGGAGGCGGGGGGCCGCCGGGAGGGGGGGACGGCCCGGAAACGGTCACGAAGCGCATGCACTGGAGCATGGTGCTCCTTCCCGACGAGCCGATGTCGCCCCGGCTCCACGACAAGCGCGTGGGCTACATCTCGAGCGAGTACGTGGACTACGGCCGTCCCGAGCACCGGGCCGAGGAGCGGCGCTTCATCCACCGGTTCGACCTCGTGCCCTCAGACATGGAGGCTTTCCGGAACGGCGAGCTCGTCGAGCCCGTGGAGCCCATCGTCTACTGGATCGATCCGGCCACCCCCGAGTGGCTCCAGCCCTGGGTGGAGAGCGGGGTCGAGGCGTGGAACGAGGCCTTCCGCGAGGCGGGCTTCGAGAACGCCATCGACGGCCGGATGGCGCCCACCGAGGAGGAGGATCCCGACTTCTCGCTCTATGACGCCCGACACTCGGTCGTCTACTGGCGTCCCTCGACGGTCGCGAACGCCACCGGCGGAGGGATCGTCGACCCCCGGAGCGGAGAGATCCTGAAGGGGGAGGTCAACATGTACCACAACGTGATGGAGCTGCTCCGGAACTGGTACTTCACGCAGGTCTCGCCGCTGGACGAGCGCGCCCGGAACCTCCCCCTGCCGGACTCCCTGATGGGGCGCCTGGTCGAGTACGTGGTGACCCACGAGATCGGCCACTCCATCGGCTTCCCGCACAACATGAAGGCGAGCGCCATGTACCCGGCCGACAGCATCCGGAGCGAGAGCTTCCTGCGACGGATGGGAGGGCACGTGGCGACGCTGATGGACTACTCGCGCTTCAACTACGTGGCCCAGCCGGAGGACGACATCCCGCCGGAGCTGCTGATCCCGAAGATCGGCCCGTACGACAAGTTCGCCCTGCGCTGGGGATACCGGCCGATCCCGGAGGCCGACACGCCGGACCAGGAGCGACCGATCCTGGACGAGTGGGCGAGCGCGCAGGACACCGTGCCCTGGCTCCGCTTCTCGGTGCGGGACGCCACGGCCGACCCCGAGAACCTCACCGAGGCCGTGGGCGACGACGATCCGGTCCAGTCCAGCTCCCTCGGGCTCGAGAACCTCCAGCGGGTGATGGATTCGCTCATCCCCGTGGCCGAGCGGCCGGGGGAGGACTACGAGCTGCTGGAGACGCTGTACGAGAACGCGGTGAGCCAGTGGGGCCGGTACATGGGCCACGTCGCCGCGCTCGTCGGCGGGCAGATCGCCCGGGAGCGGTACGGGACCGGACCGCGCTTCGAGCCGGTCTCGCGCGAGCGGCAGGAGGAGGCGATGGAGTTCCTCACCGATCGCGCCTTCGAGACGCCCCGGATGCTCCTGGACCGCGAGATCCTGCGACGCATCGAGCCGGCCGGGGCGATTCCCCGGATCCGCGAAGCGCAGAGCCGGATCCTCGGAGCACTGCTCGCCGAGTCGCGCCTGAACCGGCTCGTCGAGTACGAGGCGCTCGACTCCGAGGAGGCGTATCGCCTCACGGACCTGATGGCGGACCTGCGCGAGGGGATCTGGTCCGAGCTGGAGGACGGTGACGTCCGGATCGACGTCTACCGCCGCAACCTCCAGCGGGCCCACCTCGAGGTGATCGAGGAGCGGCTCACCCCTCCCGAAGAGGACGAGAGCGGCGGATCGCCGTTCGGACCGGGGGCCGAGGAGCGCTTCGCCTCGGACGTCCGTCCCGTGCTTCGCGGAGAGCTGCGGACGCTCGACGAGCGGGTGCAGGCGGCCGAGAACCGCGCGGCCGACGAGATGACCCGGCTCCACCTGGAGGACCTGCACATGGAGATCCAGCGGCTGCTCGAGATCGACTGAGAGGGTCAGACGCCTGCGTCAGCGCCGGAGGGTCACGTCCCGCCGGTCCGGTTCCAGGGGGGCGAACTCCGTCTCGCCGGAGGGCCAGCGGACCCACACCCCGCGGAGCTCATCCTCCAGCCCCAGGACCTGCACCGTCCCGTCCGTCGACCAGTAGCCGGAGCCCGCCTGGATCTCCCGGAGAGGCCCTCGCCCGTCGGCGTAGACGGCCCGGACCGCCGCGCCCACGGCCAGGGGGTTCGTCTCCGGTCCCCGGAGGCGGACACGGAGGCCGGGCCGCGCCCCCACGTTCCGGAAGAGCCTGGTCTCCCCGCCGTTCTGCCCCACGGCCAGGTCGATCCGTCCGTCGCCGTCGTAGTCGGCTGCCGCCGCCCCCCGGCCGTCGCCCCAGAGGTACAGGCCGGAGCGGGCCGCCGGGACGGGATCCAGCCCCCCCGTGCCGTCGCCCCGGAGCCAGAGCCCCACGCCGGCGTCCAGCCGCGGCGTGAAGGGCTCGGTGGAGAAGAAGTTCTGGCTCAGGAAGACGTCGTCGTGGCCGTCGCCGTCGAAGTCGGCCACCACCGGGCCGAAGGCGGCCGTCTCCTGGGCCCGGACCGGTAGGGCCGAGACGCGGAAGCGGTCCCCCTCATTGATCAGCAGGTGATGTTGGTAGGTGGCCGCGGATCGGCGGCCGTACCGATCGCCGGCGCCGGCGGCCGCCAGCAGGTCGTCCATCGTCGCCTCGGCGTAGGCGTCGAACCCGTCGAACCGGCGGGCGAGAGAGGGCATCGCCTGCTGGATGCGCTCGTACCGCTCCAGCGGGTAGACGGTGGAGCCCTCCGGCGATTCCTGGGCCAGGAGGACGTCGTACTGGCCGTCGCTGTTCAGATTCCCGTGGTAGAGGAGGAGGGGACGACCGTCCTCCGGGCGGTTCCGCAGGTTCCGGCCCCAGGAGGTGAGCACGGCGTCGGGGCGGCCGTCCGCGTTCAGATCGCCGGTGGCCACCCCGTTCCATCGGCCGGTGAGCTCCGCGAGTCCCCACTCGTCGGTGGCGTCGCGGAAGCGCCCGTCCTCGTTGAGGAGGACCCGGGGAGGGCCCCACTCCACCGCCAGGAGGAGGTCCGGATCCCCGTCGCCGTCCAGGTCCGTGAAGACCGAGGCCGAGACCAGACCCAGGTCCTCGAGGACCTCCCGGTTCGCCTCGTCGCGCACGAACCGTCCCCCCTCGTTCCGGAAGAGCCGTGAGGTGGCGGACACCGGATAGAGGGTGGGGATCAGACGCCCCCCCACGAAGAGGTCCAGGTCCCCGTCGCCGTCCACGTCGGCCAGGGAGAGGGGACCGGCGCTGTGCAGGTGACCCGGCACGACCGAATCCACCCTTCCCGGCTGCGCCCCAACCCGCAGCGCCGTCGGGAGACGGCGCGCCTCTCCGGGATCGGAGGCCTCGTAGGTGGCCTGTCCCACCAGGAAGCCGGGGCCCGCGGGTACGGGGAGCGCTGTCGTCCGGTCGTAGCGACCCGGCGTCTCCTCCACGGTCACCGTCCGGAAGTCGCCGCCCTCGTTCCGGAGATAGCCGAGCCGGCCGCCCCGGCCCGGAGGGACCACCAGATCCGGATCGTCGTCGCCGTCCACGTCCACCCACGACACTCCCGGACCGAGCCGACCCGGCCGGAAGGGGAGGAGCCCCTGCCGCCGGTAGTCGTCGAAGGGCGTCTCGGGATGGACGTGGTCCAGGCGTCGGGAGACGTCGACGAAGAGGGGCACCTCCGGCGTCTCCTCGTCTCGATCGGCCGCGCCTTCCCGCGGCCCTTCTTCCGCCGGAGACCCCTCGCCCGCCGGGGGGGACGAGGGCTGGGAGATCTCGTAGAGTCGGTCGGGCTCGACCCCTTCGATCCGGCTCACCGCGCCATCGGGCCAGACGACCTCCAGGGTGAGGGGCGCCGACGGGTCGGCGCCGGCGTCCCGATCGGTCTCCGACCCCCCGGCGCCGGCGGCGAACGTGAGGAGCGGGGCCGAGCTCGAGAGGTAGAGCCCTCCGGCGGTCATCTCCTTCTCCTGAACGGGCTGTCCGCCGCCGGTGAGGCGCACCCGGGCGCCCAGGCCCCGGGTGTTCGGCGGCCGGCCGTCCAGCCGGACCGCCACCCGGGGCGCCGGAGCGTCGTTCCGGAGGATCAGCACGGGGGAGTTGAGACGGTTCACCACCACGTCCTGGTCCCCGTCCCCGTCCAGGTCCCCGGCGGCCAGTCCGTGGGAGACGTCCCCCTCGACGGAGAACCCCCAGCGCTCCCCGGCCGGCTCGAAATCGAAGCCGCCCCGGTTGTGGAAGGCCATGTTCTCCAGGTCGAGATGGGGGTAGAGGCTCTTCGCCTCCTCCCACGTCATCTCCGTTCCCTGCGCCCGGCGGACCCGGTACGCGACGTCGGCGTCCTGCATGTCCCGGCCGTGGCCGTTCGCCACCAGCAGGTCCTCGTAGCCGTCCAGGTCCACGTCCAGGAAGAGGGAGCCCCAGGTCCAGCCGCTGGCCGCCACCCCGGCGAGCTCGGCGACCTGGGCGAAGGTGCCGTCGCCCCGGTTCCGGAAGAGGGTGTTTCGCCCGTACTGGGGTTGCCCCTCCACGTTGCCGATGGGGTGGCGGGCGGGGACGTGGTGGAGGGGCATCTTGCGGAGCTCCTCGCCCCGACCCGGCGACATCATGTCGGCCACGAAGAAGTCGGCGTGCCCGTCCCGGTCCACGTCGGCGAAGTCCACGGACATGGAGGCGTGGCTCGTGTTCCGGAGGGCCAGGCGGTCGATGAGCTGGAAGGTGCCGTCCCCCTGGTTGATCCAGAACTGGTCCGGATCCTGGAAGTCGTTGCACACGTAGAGGTCCGGATCGCCGTCGCCGTCCACGTCGTAGAAGCGGGCGGCCAGGCCGAACAGCGCCGGCGCCTGCTCCAGGGTGTCCCCGTCGGCGTCCAGGAAGCGGCCGTCGGTCCAGGAGGCCGGGTCGAAGCGCCCGGAGCCGTCGTTCAGGTAGAGGCGGTCCGGCTCGGCGTATTCCTGGGTCCCCACCCCGTCGTCGAACTCGACCAGGCGGAAATGCTCCCGGAACCTCGGGGCCACGGCCAGCGTGTCGCCCTCCCGGACGATCCGGTCCGCACCGGGGTTCTGGTAGATGTCCAGGTCGTCCTTGGCGCCCTTCCTCTTGTAGTTCGTCTGGTAGACGTCCAGGTCGCCGTCGCCGTCCACGTCCGCCACGGCGATGGTGGTGCCGGCCAGGGGCGAGGTGAGCCCGGCCTCCTCGCTCACGTCGGTGAACCCCCCCTGGCCGTCGTTCTCGAAGACGGCGTTGGGCTGGCCCTGGGCGCTCACCAGGAGGTCCAGGTCCCCGTCCCCGTCCAGGTCCGCCAGCGTCGCTCCCGTGGAATACCGGTCGGGAAGGGCCACGCCCGCCCGCACCGCCACCTCCTCGAATCGCCATCCCCAGCGGTTCAGGTAGAGGGCGTTCCGACCCTCCAGGCGGGTCAGGTAGAGGTCGGTCCGGCCGTCCCCGTCCACGTCGCCCAGGGCCGCTCCGGAGCCGATGAGAAGATGGTCGTTCTCGAGTCCCTTTTCCTCGCTGAGCCGGTTCGAGAAGTCGATCCCGGTCTCCGAGGCTTCCATCCTGGTGAAGCCCGCCTCCCCCCCGTCGGGGACCCGGAGAGGTCGCCATCGATGTCCCTCCCCCTCTCGCCACTCGGGCGGAGGCGGGGGCTCACCCCCGCACCCGGCGGAGGCCGGGAGGGCGACGAGCAGGAGGGTCGCCGCGACCACCGTCGCTCGGGAGAGGGCGCTCCTCGGGCGGCGACGGGAGGGTCGGGCGGTAGGGGAGGTGAACGCCATGTCGGGGGTCGCGGTGAGGGAATGCTCGGACAGGCGGGCCGGGGGGGGCGGCCGGTGCCCGCGGTCCATCGACTCGCGTCGGGCCCGGGGGGACCCGGCGCCAGGCCGAAGATACGCTCCCTCCGGCCGCCAGCCAACACGCCCTCGCGGCCGGCCTGCTCCCCCGCCTCGGGACCCGCCGGCGAAGACGGTGGCGAGGTCGATCTCGCCCAGCGTCTCCTCGCCGAGGCGGACGGAGAGCGATCCGGTGAATCTCCCGTGGCTCGTCTCGTCGTCCTCTTCCTTGGTGGCGCGAGGTCGGCATTCGTGACACCCGGAGGGCCGGGACGAACTTCCCTCCCGAGGGCCGGCCGACTAGGTTCACGGTCCGGATCAGGGGCCATACGACCCCGTCACGACCCGTCGTTCGCCCCGCGACCGCGCGACCGAACCGACGTCCACGGCAGCCCGAATCCGTCCCGTGCGCCGTCCTCCATCCGCAGGGAGCACGTCAATGCGTAGTCCCCGACCGCTCGCTCTTTCGCTCTCGCTCCTCGCCGGTCTCCTGCTCGCAGCCGTCCCGCCCCCGGCCGCCGCCCAGGAGATCTCTTCCGACGACCTGGACGGCCTGCCCTTCCGCCACGTGGGACCGGTGGGGAACCGGCTCATCTCGGCCGCCGGGGTCCCCGGCCAGCCCGACCTCTACTACGTGGGCGCCGCCTCCGGCGGGATCTGGAAGACGGCGGACGGGGGCGTCCACTGGGAGCCGATCTTCGACGATCAGCCGGTGCACGCGATCGGCGCCCTGGCCGTCGCGCCCTCGGATCCGGCGATCCTGTGGGCCGGGACGGGAGAGCACTTCATCCGCTCCAACGTCTCCCACGGAAACGGGGTGTGGAAGTCCACCGACGGCGGCGAGACCTGGGAGCACATGGGCCTCGAGGGGACGGGACGGATCTCCGAGGTCCTGGTCCATCCACGGGACCCGGACGTCGTCTACGCCGCCTCGCTGGGCCACGGCTTCGCGCCGCAGGAGGAGCGCGGCGTCTACCGCACCACGAACGGAGGCGAGACCTGGGAGAAGATCCTCTTCGTGGACGAGGACACGGGCATCTCGGACCTGGTCATGGACCCGGACGACCCCCGGACGCTCTTCGCCGGAGCCTGGGACCTGGAGCTCCACACCTGGACACGGATCAGCGGAGGACCGGGAAGCGGGCTGTACGTGACCCGCGACGGGGGCGACACCTGGGAGCGCCTCGAGGGCAGCGGGCTGCCGGAGGGCCCGATCGGCAAGGTGGGCCTGTGCACCACCCCGGCGGATCCGGACCGGATCTACGCCCTGATCGAGACGAGCGACGGGATCCCGTGGCGGGGCGAGACGAGTGAGGGTGAGCTGTGGCGGTCCGACGACGGCGGGGACGCCTGGGAGCTCGTGAGCCACAGCCACGACCTGGCGGGCCGCACCGCCTACTACACGCGCTGCGCGGTCTCGCCGGACGATCCCGACGAGGCCTACTTCCTCCAGGCCGATTACGTCCGGTCGATCGACGGCGGACACACGCACGAGACCTTCGGGTTCGGGGAAGGGCCCACCTGGGACACCCACGAGATGTGGATCGACCCCACCGATGGTGACCGGATGATCGTCGTGGGGGACGGCGGGCTCGCCATCTCCGAGAACCGAGGCGAGACCTGGTACCGAAATCAGCCCCCGGTGGCCCAGCTCTACCACGTGCGGGTCGACGACCGGGTCCCGTACTGGATCTACACGAACCGGCAGGACGGCCCGTCGCTCCGGGGGCCGAGCGACAGCCGCACGGCCGGCGCCTTCTTCGGTGAAGGCATCCCGCGGGGTATGTGGCACACGGTGGGCGGCGGCGAGAGCGGCTTCGCCACCCCGGACACCGTGGACGAGAACGTCGTCTGGTCCAGCACCTCCGGGTTCGGCCCGGTGAGCGGCATCGTCACCCGCATGGACCTGCGCACCCGCCAGTTCCGCAACGTCGAGGTGTGGCCCGAGGCGAGCATCGGGTGGCCGGCGAAGGACGTCCGCTACCGGTGGCAGTGGACCTTCCCCCTGCTGATCTCCCCCCACGACCACGAGACGGTCTACGTGGGGAGCCAGCACGTCCACCGGACCACGAACGGGGGGCAGAGCTGGGAGGTGGTCAGTCCCGACCTCACCACCGCCGACACCACGAAGATGGGGATCTCCGGCGGCCTCACCCCGGACAACATCGCGGTGGAGTACTGCTGCGTGGTCTACGCGATCGACGAGTCGCCGGCCCGGGAGGGCGTCCTGTGGGCCGGCACGAACGACGGGCTCGTGCACGTGAGCCGGGACGGCGGGGAGAGCTGGACCGACGTCACCGACAACATTCCCGGGCTCCCACCGGAGGGTGTGGTCCGGAACATCGACGCCTCGAAGTGGAGCGCGGGCAAGGCCTACCTGACGGTGGACCGGCACCAGGCGGGCGACTTCGCCCCGTACGTCTACCGGACCGAGGACTTCGGGGAGAGCTGGACCCGGATCACGGACGGGATCCCCGGGGGCCCCCTCTCCTTCGTCCGCCACGTGCGCGAGGACCCGGAGCGGGAGGGACTGCTCTTCCTGGGCACCGAGAACCGGATGTACGTCTCCTTCGACGACGGCGGTCGGTGGCAGCCGCTGCAGCCGATCGGCGCGGGCGAGGGCGAGCGGAATCTGCCGCCGGCGCCCATGTACTGGTCCGTGATCCCGCCTCACTTCGACGACCTGGTGATCGGGACCTACGGACGGGGGATCTGGATCCTGGACGACATCACGCCGCTGCAGCAGCTCACCCCTGAGGTGGCGGCCTCCGACGTCCACCTCTTCGAGCCGCGTCGGGCGTGGCGCTTCCGGACGGCGGTCACGGAGATGGCGATGATGGACGACCAGAGCGCCGGCCGTGACCCCGACTACGGCGCCTCGCTCAACTACTGGCTCGGCGAAGCGACCGACGACGAGGTCACGCTGACGATCACCGACGCCGACGGCGAGGTGGTGCGCACGCTGGACGGGACGGGGAACCGGGGAATCAACCGGGTGACCTGGGACCTGGAGACCGAGCCGACGACGGAGATGAAGCTCCGGACGAGGCCGGAGGGTTCCGACTGGGTCGACCTCGGCGACGACCGGTGGCGTCCCGCTCCCGAGGGTCGCTGGTCCATCCTCCTGCCGCCGGGCACCTACGGGCTGACCCTCCGGGTGGGCGACGAGGAGCGGAGCGCGGAGCTCGAGGTCCGCAAGGACCCCCATTCCGAAGGGACCCTGGAGGACATCGACGCGCAGGTGGCGACCCTCCGGGAGCTGTACGACGACATGAACCGGGCGGCCGAGATCGTGAATCGGATCGAGTGGATCCGGCGTCAGCTCTACGATCGGGTGGATATGCTCGAGTCCCGGGGGGGGACGGAGGACCTGGTCGCCGCCGCAGACTCCCTGGACCGGCGGCTCCGCGACCTCGAGGGAGAGCTGATCCAGCTCAGGCTCACCTCCACGGGACAGGACCAGATCCGGTGGCCCATGAAGCTGGCGGGCCGGATCGCCTACCTGGCCGGCAGCGTGGCCTCGGCCGACTTCCCGCCCACCGAGCAGGCGCTCGAGGTGAAGGGTGAGCTGGAGCGCCGCCTCGCCGAACAGGAGGAGCGCTTCGAGGCGCTGGCCGAAGGCGCCGTGGCCGAGTTCGGCGACCGGCTCGCAGAACGGGGGCTCCACGGAATCGTGACGGACGTCCCGTGACCCGAACCGTCCGAACCGTCCGGGCCGCACCATTGCTCGCGCTGCTCGCCCTCGTCGCCTGCGGGGCGGCCCAGGATCCGTCGCCGGAGTTCGAGCGGGTCGAGATCGACGTGGGGGGCGATCCCCACGTCCTGGCCGCCGAGCTCACGGCGGACGGTCTTCCGGACCTGGCCGTGGCCGGCGAGGGCCGCGTCCTGATCCTGGCCGGCGACGGAGCCGGCGGATTTCGCCGGGCGGGCGAGTACGGGGCGGGCGAGAATCCGACGGGGCTGGCGGCCGTCGACCTGGACGGCGACGGAGACGTGGACCTGGCGGCGGCCAACCACGAGACCGACCACCTGATCCTGCTCCTGAACGACGGAGCGGGGGCGTTCGAGCCGGCGCCGGCGTCGCCGCTCCGGATCGAGGTGGACCCCCATCCCCACACGGTGGCCGCGGCAGACCTGGACGGGGACGGCCGGACGGATCTCCTGGTGGATCACCGGAGCGCAGGGGGACTCCTGCCGCTCTACGGTACCCGGGAGGGAGGCTTCGAGCCCGGGGATGTGGTGGCCCTCGGCGGCGATCCGTATCGGGATCTCGTGGTGGCCGACCTGGACGGCGACGGGGTGCTCGATCTCGCCACGCCCGGCGAGCGTGCGGTGGGTATCCGGCTGGGCCGGGCCGGGGGCGGGTTCGGGGAGTTGCTGGAGCTGGACGCCTCGCGAGTGGCCCCCTACGGTCTGGCCGCCGGCGACGTGAACGACGACGGCGTACTGGATCTGGCCGCCTCCTCCGGCCAGGGAGGGGAGGGGGCTGCCGTCCTGCTGGGGGACGGGTCCGGAGGCTTCCGGCCCGCGCCCGGATCCCCCTATCCGGTGACTGGCGGCTTCTCGGCCATCGAGGTGGCCGACCTGGACGGCGACGGCCGGGACGACCTGGCGGTCACCGGCTGGGACGCGGGAGAGGTCGCGATCCTGTATGGCCGCGACCTGGACGGGGCCGAAGGCCGGGCTCCGGCCGTCCGGCGCGTCCACGTCGGGGAGGGCCCCTGGTCGGTGTCGGCCGCCGACTTCGACGCGGACGGGCGGGACGACCTGGCGGTGGCCGTCACCGGCGAGGAGAAGGTGGTGGTGCTCCTCAGCCGGGGGGAGGAAGGGCCCGCGGGTTCTCCCCCGGCTGATCCGGTCGGCCTCCCTGATCTCGACCGGCCGGCCTATCCGCCCCCGCCCCCCGCCGAATCCGCCGGCGGCGCCCGCTTCACCCGGACCGGCGGGTCGGGCTCGGGAAGGAGCTCGGGCCAGTCGCCCTCCTCCAGCAGCCGGAGGGCCTCCTCCACGGCCCGGTCCAGCTGGGGGTCCTGGCCGGCGATGACCCGGGCCGGCGTCTGCTCCACCGGGACGTCGGGCTCCACCCCCTCGTTCTCCACGGCCCATTCGCCCTGGCGGTCGTAGAAGCCGCCCCGGGGCGCGGTCATGGAGCCGCCGTCGATGAAGCCGGGGGTGTCCCAGATCCCCACCAGGCCGCCCCAGGTGGTGGTCCCCACCAGGGGGCCGATCCCCATCCGCCGGAAGAGGTAGGGGAGCAGGTCGCCGCCGGAGCCCGCGCTCTCGTTGACGACCATGACCTTGGGGCCCCAGACACCGGCGCCGGGGGTGGTGAAGGGCTTCTCGGGGCGGGTCGGGTTGTTGAAGAAGCCGTGGAGCTCGCGGCTCATGACGTCCACCATGTAGTCGGCTGCCGAGCCCCCGCCGTTGTAGCGCTCGTCGATCACTATCCCCTCGCGGTCCTGCTGGGCGAAGTAGTACCGGTTGAAGAACTCGTAGCCGGTGACCGAGGTGTTCGGGAGGTAGACGTAGCCCAGCCGGCCGTCGGAGGCCTCCTCCACCTGCCGCCGGTTCGCCTCCACCCACGCCATCCGCCGGAGGTCGAACTCGCTCTCCACCGGCACCACGGTGACCCGCCGGGCGCCCTCCAGGGTCGGTCGGTCGTTCACCGTGAGCGTGGTCCGCCGGCCCGCGGTGCCGTCCAGCAGCTCGTACGGGTTGGTCGGCGGTGCCAGCTCCCGGCCGTCCACCGCCAGGAGGTAGTCGCCCTCGGAGACGTCCACCCCCGGCGCGGCCAGCGGCGCCTCCAGATCGGGGTTCCACTCCTCGCCGGTGAGGATCCGGGCGAAGCGGTAGCGGCCGCCCTCCACCTCCAGGTCGGCGCCCAGCAGCCCCACCGGGACCTCCTCCACCTCGGGCTCGTCGCCGCCGCCCACGAAGGAGTGGCCGACCGAGACCTCGCCGCCCAGGATGTCCAGCAGGTGGTTCAGGTCGGAGCGGTGCCGGACGTGGTCCACCCAGGGCGCGTACCAGTCGTAGACCCGGGGCCAGTCGGCGCCGTGGACGTTGTCCACGTAGAGGTAGTCGCGCTGGAGCCGCCACGCTTCGCGGAAGATCTGCTCCCACTCCCGCCGCGGGTGGACGTAGGCCCGGAGGGCGTCGGTGTCCAGGGCGCCCTGGCCGGGCTCGACCTGGCCCTCGGTGGGCACGATGCCCCAGTCGCCCCGGGCGGCGTAGAGCAGCTTCTTGCCGTCGGCCGAGACCTCGTAGCTTCCCACGCCCGGAAGGACGTCGCTGGCCTCCCGCTCCTCCAGCGAGTACCGCTTGAGCGTCCCACCGCCCCCGCCGAAGGGCGAGCCGGAGGGCGGGCTCTCGACGAAGAAGAGCACCCCGGGGCCCGCCGCCTGCAGGTCCGAGTACTCGGCCTCGGGCACGTCCAGGGCCACGATCCGGTCCTCGAGGCCCTCGAAGTCGATCCGGACGTCGACGTCACCGTCCGCACCGCCGCCGGGCTCGGCTCCGCCCGGGGCGTCCCCTTCACCCGAGACCCCCGGCTCCTCGGCGGTCTCGGGCAGGAGCGGCGAGGCGGCGTCGGATCGGAGCACGGCCAGGTACAGCCCCCGGGTCACCGGTCGGTCGTAGCTGCTCATGTCCAGCCAGCCGGTGTTCAGGCCGTAGTCGGTGGAGGCGGCGAAGTAGAGGTGGTCGCCGGAGGCGTCCCAGGCCGGCGAGACGACGTCGGCCATCCCGTGGGTGACCTGTCGCACGGTGTCTCGCTCCATGGAGTAGGCGAAGACGGCCCGGAACTGGTTGTCCAGGCGCTTGGCGTAGGCGATCCAGTCGCCGTCGGGGGACCAGGTCGGGTCCATGGAGCGCGACGGCGTGGTGTAGTTGTCCTGGTCCACGATCCGCTCCCCGCCGGTCTCCGTGTTCACCACCCGGAGGCGGCGGTCGGTGTCGGTGAAGAGCACGTGCTCGGAGTCGGGCGACCACTCCAGGCCGTAGAAGAAGGTCGGGTCCCGGAGCTCGATCTCCCGGGGCGGCTCCAGGCCCTCCGGGTCGCCCACCATGAGGCGGTACTCGCCGCCCCGGTCGGAGAACCAGGCGACGTGCTCGCCGTCGGGCGACCAGGCGGGGCTACGGTCGGCGGTCCCGCTGGAGCGGGTCAGGTTCCGCCAGTCGCCCGTCTCGGACTCGGCGGGGACGGTGAACACGTCGCCCCGGGCCTGGAAGAGGGCCCGGACGCCGGTGGGGGAGAGGGCGGCGCCGGTGACCATGTCGCCCACCTCCTCCCAGTGAGGCCGGGCCCAGGGGAAGTCGCCGGAGACGGTGATCTCGAGCCGGCGGGATTCACCGGACTCCGGGTCGAAGAGGTGGAGCCAGCCGCCCTGCTCGTAGACCACCGCGCCGCCGCCAGCGTCCAGGTTCTTCACGTCGAACCGGCCGTGACGGGTGAGCTGTCGGAGCTCGCCGGTCCCCGTGTCGTAGCCGTACAGGTTCATCGTGAAGTCGCGGTCGGACAGGAAGTAGATCGTCTCACCCATCCAGACCGGGTCCACGTTGGCGCTCTCCCGGTCCCACGGCAGCTTCTCCAGCGACCAGTCGCCCGTCTCCACCACCCACACGGGCCGGATCTGGCCGCCCCGGTAGTTCCGCCACTCCTCGTCGGAGAGGTCGATGGGCTGGTAGGCGAACCGGGCGCCGTCGGGGCTGAAGGCGCCGGCCACGCCCCGGGGGAGGGGCAGGGGCTCCGGGAGGCCGCCCTCCGGCGGGACCGTGAAGAAGCGGTCGTAGGGGACGGGGGCGCTCCGGCGGCCGGAGACGAAGAGCACCCGCGAGCCGTCGGGCGTCCATCCCCGGGCCTCGTCCGAGCCCGGGCGCCAGGTGAGCCGCCGGGGCTCGCCGCCGTCGGCGGAGACCACGTACACGTCCTCGTCGCCCTCGTACTCGGCGGAGAAGGCGATCCAGCGGCCGTCGGGCGAGAAGTGCGGGTGGGACTCGGTGCCGGGATGGGAGGTGACCCGGCGGGCCTCGCCCCCGTCGCGGCTCACGATCCACAGGTCGTTGGCGTAGGCGAAGGCCACGTGGCTCTCGCTCACCGTGGGATGGCGCAGGAGGCGGGTGCCGCGGTCGGACGCCTCACGGAGGTCGGCTTCCCGGAGGGTGGCTCCTCGCACGGAGTCCTCCTGGGCGGCGGCCGCCTCGGGAGCGGCGAGGGCCAGCGAACACGCCAGCGCCAGCAGGGCGAGGGGGAGGGCCGGGCCGGTGCGGCGGCGGATCGCGGCGGGGCGTGGGGTCGGTGCGTCGGCGAGCCGGGGGATGGACATGGCCTCTCCTGGTTCCTTGGCTGGTTCCCCGGGGCGGTCGGCGGGAATCCGCCGGGGGGCCTGCTTCGCTTCTCCCTACGAATACGGCGGCTTCGGCGTTTCGGTGACAAGGGGGTGCGGGGTCCTTCGGCCCTCTCGTTTCGCAGGGGGCGGCGCGGGCGCAGGTCGGCACCGATCGACCCTCCGGGGCTTCAGGTGGGTCGTCCCGGTGCGTATCTTACCCGTCACGCGGGCGACGTCGCGAGCGATCCGGAGGCCACGATCATGGAGGCGGACGCGGGGGACCCTCGGGGAAGTCGGGCCGGCGCGCGGCTCCACGACCCGACGTTGGAGGGCGACGCCGACGCCTACAGGCGCCGGATCCGCTCCGAGGAGTACCGCCGGGAGCGGGCCGAGAAGTCGCGGGTGATCTCGGCGGTCTTCGGCCCGGAGATCGAGGCGTCCGACCGGGTGGCCGACCTGGGCACGGGTACGGGCCTCATGGCCGCCGCCCTGGAGGAGCGTCACGGGACGCCGGTCTTCGGCTTCGATCTCCAGGCGTCTTTCGTCGAGCGCCGCCGGCGCACGGCGGCGGGCGACGCGCTCCGCCTCCCGCTCCGGGACGCCTCCTTCGACGCTGCCCTCTGCAACCACCTCTACGAGCACGTGCCCGATCGTCCCCGGCTCTTCCGGGAGATCCGCCGGGTCCTCCGGCCCGGCGGGTCGGTCTACGTGGCCGCCGGGAACCGCTGGGCCCCGATCGAGCCCCACTACCGGCTGCCCCTGCTGAGCTGGCTGCCGCGCCCCCTGGCGGACCGGTATCTCCGCCTCACGGGACGGGGCCGGAGCTACCGCGGCATCCGCTTCTCCACCCACGGGCGGCTCGTGGGCTGGATGGAGGATGCCGGCCTGGAAGTGGAGGACCGGACCGAGCTGGCCATCGACCGCATGCTGGCCGAGACGCGGGGCGCCCCCTGGACCGGCCTCTGGGCTGCCTTCCGAGCGCTCCCGGGGCCGGTCCGAGGGGCGCTCCTCCGGGTCCTCTCCCCCCAGTGGTGGCTGGTGGGCCACCGGCGGGAGGGGGGAGGTAGATGAAGGAGCGCGCCCCGGCCCTGTTCCTGGCGGCGGCTCTTTCGCTGGCCGCCGGGTGCGGCGGGCCGTCCTCGCCCGCTGCCGGATGCCCGGCGCCCGCCGCCGGGCCGGTGGACGGCCTCTGGGCCGAGCGGGGCGAACGACAGGAGCTGGTGGAGCTCTGGCGGGCCGGGGGACTGGTCGAAGAGGAGGGCCTGGCGTTTCCGGTGGGGATCGCCGCCGGCCCGGACCACCGGGTCGCCGTCCCCGACTTCCGGCTGGGCCAGGTCTTCGTCATCGGGCCCGACGGCACCTGGGAGGGGAGCTGGACCCGACGGGGCGAGGGCCCGGGGGAGGTGCTCCGTCCCGTGGCGGCGAGCTGGACGGAGGAGGCCCGCCTGGTCGCCTTCGACATCGAGGGGGCCCGGGTCGTGTGGCTGGATTCGACGCGGGCCGCCGCCCGGACCGAGGGCCTGCCGCCCGAGTTCACCGGCCCCGTGGTGGCGAGCGGGAGCCTGGACCGGGCGGCGGTGGCGCCGGACGGGACCGCCTACCTGCGGCCCGGGCCCGAGGCCGTGCCCGGCCAGGCCCGGGCCGTGGAGGTCGTCACCCGGGCGAGGCCCGGCTCGTCGGCGGTGGACACCCTCCTCCGGGACACCGTCCCGGCCCTGGCGGCCCGGGGCCGCTTCGCGGGCCGGCCCCTCCCGGGTGCGCCGCGGCCGGCGGTGGCCCTGGGATCCGCCGGGGGGCTCTGGCGCGCCGCGTCCGACGGGAGCTACCGGATCGTGCCGGTGGACGACGGGGACGGCGGCGCCGCCCGGGCGAGGAACCCGGTCGCGTGCCGGGACGTGGAGCCGCCGGACCTAACGCCGGCGGAGCGGGGCGAGGGCGAGGTCCCCGAGGGCGGGGAGGAGCTGGCCCGGGCGATCCGCGAGGCCCCGGAGCCGGAGCTGCTCGCCGCCTTCGGCCGCTTCTTCGTCGGCCGGGGGGGACGGATCTGGGTCCAGCGGGACCGGCCCGACCCGGCCGGATCGGGCGGGCTCTGGGGCGTTGCCGGCGCCCGGTACGACGTCTTCGACGCCGACGGCCGCTATCTGGGCGCCGTCGACGCCCCGGCCGGCGCCCGTCTCCAGGCGGCCAGCGGCGATACCGTCTGGGCCCTGGTCTTCGGCGAGCTGGACCAGGCCTCGGTGGTGGCCTACCAGCTCCGGGCGTCACCGGGGCGGGAGGACGGCGAGCCGGGCCGGGAGGGCTCGCCGCCGGAGCCCGAGCCCCGGTAGACGGCCGAGGCGCCCGGCGGCTATACTTCGGAGACCCGACCCCCCTGGAGGCGAGGTGCCGACGTGACACGCTGGGTCTTCGAGCCGGGCCACACGACCGCCGAGTTCATGGCCCGCCACATGATGGTCACCAACGTCCGGGGGCTCATCCCCGGCATCGAGGGCCACCTGGAGTTCGATCCCGAAGATCCCACCCGGGGCTCCGTGGAGGCCGTCCTGGACGCCCGACGGCTCTGGTCGGGCGACGAGGCCCGGGACGAGCACCTGAAGTCGGAGGACTTCCTCCACGCGGAGCACTTCCCGGAGATCGCCTTCCGGGGCGACGACGTCCGGCCGCTGGGCTGCCACGAGCTCCGGGTGACGGGCGAGCTCACCCTCCGCGGCGAGACCCGGCCCGTGGGCCTCGACGTCCGGTATCTGGGCGCCTGGGAGACGCCCTACTGGGAGGGCGGGGTGGATCGCGGGCCCCTGCCAAGGGTGGGTTTCACCGCCACCACGCGGATCGACCGCCACGACTTCGGTGTGAGCTGGAACGGCACCCTCGACCGGGGCGGCGTGGTGGTGGGTGACGACGTCTGGATCCGGCTGGACGTGGAGGCGCTGGAGGAGGGCGTCATCGGATGAGGTCGGAGGTCCGGGCGTCCCTCGCCGCCGCCGGCCCGCCGGCCGCCGCCGTCCTGGCCGGACTGCTCGGAGCCCTCGCCGTGCTCTGTGTCCCCGAGGGGGCGGCCGCGCAGGAGCTCTCCCGGGACCGGGTGGACGGGCTGGTGGAGGAGGGCGCGCTCGAGGCCCTGGATCTCTACCGGGAGCTGCTGAGCTATCCGAACGACGCCCGCCGCCCGGAGGACGTGCGGGAGATGCTTCCGTGGCTCGAGGACGCGTTCCGGGAACGCGGCTTCCGGGTCGAGCGGCTCCCCACCGCGGGCTCTCTCCCGGTGCTCCTGGCGGAGCGGCCTCACCCGGAGGCGGACCGGACGGTGCTGGTCTACCTCCAGGCCGACGGCCAGCCGGTGGATCCCGACCAGTGGGACCAGGAGAGCCCCTGGCGGCCGGTCCTGAAGGAGCGGGGCGAGACCGGAGCGTGGGAGCGGATCCCCTGGAGTCGGCTCGAGGGAGACATGGATCCCGACTGGCGGATCTTCGCCCGGTCGGCGGCCGACTCCAAGGGGCCCATCGCACAGCTCCTGGCCGCCCTGACGCTCCTGGAACGGGCGGAGGTCACGCCGGACGTCCACCTCAAGATCCTCGTGGACACCGAGGAGGAGCTGGGCTCGCCCCACCTGGCCGACGCCGTGGAGCGGTACCGGGACCGGCTGGCCGCCGACATGCTGGTGATCTTCGACGGTCCGCCCCACGCCTCGGGGGAGCCCACCCTCAAGTTCGGCGCCCGGGGGATCGCCACCGCCACGCTCACCGTCCACGGGCCCCGGGTCCCCCTCCACAGCGGCCACTACGGCAACTACGCGCCGAACCCCGTCTTCCGGATGGCCGAGCTCCTGGCCTCCATGAAGGACCGGGCGGGCCGGGTCACCCTCCCCGGGTGGTACGACGGCGTGGAGATCGACGAGGAGACCCGCCGGCTGCTGGAAGCCGTACCCGACGACGAGGAGGCCATCCGCCGGGAGCTGGGGATCGCGACCATCGACAGCGTCGGGGAGACGCTCCAGGAGGCCGTGCAGTATCCCTCCCTCAACGTTCGGGGCATCCGGGCCGGCTGGGTGGGCGAGGAGGTCCGGACCATCGTCCCCTCCCGGACGGTGGCCGAGCTGGACGTCCGGCTGGTGATCGAGAGCGACCCCGAGGCCCTGCTGGGCTCGCTGCGGGAGCACATCCGGGACCAGGGGTACCTGCTCCTGGACCGGCCGCCCACCGACGCCGAGCGCCGGGAGCACTCCCGGATCGCCACCTTCACCTCGGAGGTCTCCTACGGGGCGTTTCGGACCCCGTTCGACTCGGAGCCCGGTCGCTGGCTCCGCCGCGCCCTGCGCCACCGCCACGGCGCCGACCCCATCCTGGTCAGGACCAGCGGTGGATCCATCCCCATCTCGCCCTTCGTGCGGACCCTGGACGTTCCGGCGGTCTCCGTGCCCACGGTGAATCCGGACAACAACCAGCACAGCCCGAACGAGAACCTCCGGCTGGGCGACTTCCTGGACGGCATCGGCACCATGACGGCCGTCCTGGCGACGCCGGTGGACGAGGGCTCCGGCGAGGTATCCGGTGGGAGATAGGATCCGTGCCCGCGGCGGCGTCGGGGACCCCGGCGCCGAAGGGGGGAGCGAGCCGTGGCCCGGAGCGTGAAGCGGGGCCGGTGGGTCCTGGTGGTGGTGGGCCTCCTGGTGGGGGGGCTCCTCCTGGCCCGGGACTTCATCACCCCCTCGGCCGGTCCGCCTGCCGCCGACGCCCCCGCCGTGGGCGCGGACGCCGCGGCCGAGCGCGTGGGCGGGACGGCCCGGGTCTGTGGTCGGGTGGTCGACGCCTCCTACGTCCCCGAGGTGGACGGCCGCCCCACCTTCCTGAACTTCGGAGCGCGCCATCCGGACCAGGCGTTCACCGCGGTGATCTGGGGCGACGTCCGGGACCGGTTCGAGGCGCCGCCCGAGGACCTGTACGGGAGCCGGCGGATCTGCGTGACCGGCCGGGTGGAGCTCCACGAGGGGACGCCCCAGATCGAGGTCCGGACGCCGGAGCAGATCGGGATCCCGGCCGACTCCGCGGCGGCGGATGCGGGCGCGAGATCGGCGTCGGGGGCCGGACTGGTCCGGCCGGCCCGGGCGGCCGCGCCGACCGGGGAGGGACGGCCGGGGATGGAGGCCCGGGAAGGGATGAACGCCCAGGAGGCCGCGGTAGGTCCCCTCTCCCGTCCACCGGAGGATCTCCTGGCCGGCCTCTCCTCGCCGGCGCTGCTCCCGGCCTGGCTCCCGTCCGGGGTCCGCGCGACCTCTGTCCGCGTCACCCGGTCGGAGGCGACGGGCGAGGGCTACCGGGTGGAGTACCGGGGGACGGAGGGGAGCTGCTTTTCCGTGGAGGGCGCCGCCGGGGGATTCGGCGGGCCGGTCCCCTCCCGGGACCGTACGGTGGAGCTCCCCGGCCTCCCGGCGGGGGACTCGACGGCCCGGACCCGGCTCTACTGGACCGAGGGCCAGGGCCCCGGCACCCCGTTCCCCCGGGCGGTGGTCTTCTCGGACTGGATCCCGGGTCCGGGATCGCTCCATCACCGCCTCCGGAGCCCGCCGGATCCCCGGGCCGGGTGCTCCCCGCTGCCCGTGGAGGTGGCGTCCCGGATCGTGGGAACGCTCCGGCCGGCGGGGGCGGAGCGGTGGGACCTGGGCTCGTACCTCTCCATCACGGCCATGCGGCCCTTCCTGGAGCGCCGCGCCGACGAGGGGCCGATCTCCATGGCGCGCCGGGCGCTGGAGCGGATGGGGTTCGCCGATCCCGCCGGGGAGATGCCCGAGGCTCCCCTGGTCCGGAAGGCGGAGGTCTCGCCGGCCGGCGGCGACACCGTACGGGTGCTCATCACCCGTTCCGGCGGCGGCGACGACTCGGTGGCCGAGGTGCGGTACCTGGTGGTCCTCATGCCGGAGCGGGGAGGGGACCGGTGGCTCTACTGGATGGGACGGCAGTTCCGGTGCCAGCCGGGCCGCGGTCCCCCGGGATGGTCGTCGGAGCTGTGCCCGTGACGGTCGGGCACCGACCCGTCGCGGCCGCCGCCCGCCCCGGGCCGCGGCAGGGGGCCCGCGGGTGAGCCGGGAGGAGCCCGCCGACCTGTCCGGCCGGACGGCCCTGGTCACCGGCGCCTCGCGGGGTCTGGGCCGGGTCATGGCCCGGGCCCTGGCCCGGGAGGGCGTGGCCCTGGCGCTGGCGGCCCGCACCCTCCCCGCCCTGGAGGAGCTGGCCGCCGAGCTTCGGGCGGGCGGCACGACGGCGGTGGCCATCCCCGCCGATCTCACCGCCGCCGAGGACCTGCGGGACCTGGCCCTCCGGGCCGGGGAGGAGCTGGACGGGGTGGACGTGCTGGTGAACAACGCCGGCGTCATCGAGGCGAGCCGGTACCACGCGCAGGATCCGGACGGGATCCGGCGCGGGGTGGCCGTGAACCTCCTCGCCCCCATGCTCCTGGCCAGGGAGCTCCTGCCCGGGATGGTGGAGCGCGGGTGGGGCCACGTGGTGAACGTGTCGTCGCTGGCGGGCAAGGCGGGGCCGCCGTACGTGGCGGTCTACGGGGCCACCAAGTCCGGCCTCATCGGCTTCACCCAGTCCCTCCGGCGGGAGTACCACGGCACCGGCGTGAGCGCGTCGGTCGTCTGTCCAGGGTACGTCACCGGGGCGGGGATGTACGCCGACGCACGGGAGGAGACCGGAGTGGAGGCGCCGGGTCGGGCCGGCCGGACGACCCCGGAGGAGGTGGCGGCGGCGGTGGTCCGGTCGGTCCGGGAGGACGTGCCCGAGATCGTCGTGAATTCGTCGCCCGTCCGGCCCCTCCTGGCCCTGACCGAGGCCTCGCCCCGGCTGGGGGAGTGGATCGGTCGAAAGCTGGACCTCTTCCGATCCTTCGAGGACGAAATCCGTGCCCGTGAGGGCGAACGTGGAGAGTCAACGAGCGAGGTATCATGAGCAAGCTTCCCGACAGACCGCTGTACCTGGCGGCGCTGGCCATCGGCCTGATCACCATGGTGGTGGGCGCCGTCACCCTCATGTCCGACCTCGGCGAGCACGGCGTGCCGGGCGGTGGCTCGTCCCTCACCCTGCTGGTGGGGGTGGTCATCCTCGCCATGGCCCTCACCGGGCCGTCCGACGGGGCCGACGGGCCCGCGCCGGGCGCCGGGGGAGAGGAGGAGCGATGAGCCGCCGACGACGGTCCCGGCCCGGCGGGCCAGCGGCGGTGGCCGCGGCCGCGGTCCTGGTGGGTGCGCTGGTCCTGGCCGGGCCCGCCTTCGCCCAGGAGGCAGGCGCCGAGGGCGGATCCGACGAGCGTCCCCAGGTCCGGTACCTGGACGCGGGGACGGTGCTCCCGGCGGACCTCCCTTTCTCCGAGGCCGTGGCCGTGGACGACGTGCTCTACCTCTCCGGCATGATCGGGGTGGTGCCGGGGACCTCCGGCCTGGCCGAGGGGGGGATCGAGGCCGAGGCCCGGCAGACCATGGAGAACATCCGGGCCGTCCTCGAGGCCCACGGTTCCTCCCTGGACCGGGTGATCAAGTGCACGGTGTTCCTGGCGGACATCGGCGAGTGGGGGAGCTTCAACGCCGTGTACGGGGAGTTCTTCGAGGCTCCGTATCCGGCCCGGAGCGCCCTGGGGGTCGACGGGCTGGCGCTGGACGCCCGGGTGGAAGTGGAGTGTATGGCCGCCGCGGGCTGAGGCGCGGTCCCGGGGCCCGGGGCGGACGGGCTCGCTCCGGGACGGCCGTCCGGGCGGCGCTGGTCGGCGCGCTGTCCGTGGCGCTGGCCGGGGGCACGGCGGGATGCGCCGGTCCGGCCATGGACGTCTTCGCCGCCCCCGAGCCCGGCTGGCAGCCCCGGCCGATGGAGCGGATCGCCGTGGTGATCCTGGGCGAGAGCGCCACGGGTCGGGAGCGGGTGGCCGGGGCGCTGGCCCGGGCGGGAGGCCGCCGGGGGGTGCGGCTCGTCTCCCTGGAGGAGCTCCTCTCCGGGCTCCCCGACGACGTCCTGGCCGCAGGCCTGGACAGCGCTCCCCCGGCCGGGAGCGATTCCGCCGGTGAGGTCGACCGGGAGGACCGGGACACGACGGTCCTGGTCCGGAGCGATACCGTCCCGGGGCGCCGCTACGGGGCCCTGGCGAGCCGGGCGTTCCGGGAGGCCGGCGTGGAGGCGATCCTGGAGATCAGCCTGGACGCCGGCGGGCGGATCGTGGACCCGGGGATCGAGCACACGGTCCGGGAGTGCGGGCAGTGGGTCGAGAGCCGGGGCCGGATGATCTGCCTCCGTCCCCGGGAGGTCACCTTCCACGGCGACACCCTCTACCGCCCCTGGGCCTCCTACGACGTCCGGCTCCGGGATCCGGAGAGCGACGAGATCCTCTGGCGAGGGGGCGCCCACACCGAGGGCGCCTACCGGCGGGCCTCGGAGATGCACCGGCACCTGGTGGAGGAGATCGTGAGCGAGCTGGCCGAGGACGGGATCGTGCCGCCGCCGGGGCCGTCGCCGGATTCCGGGTCGCCGGGGAGGGAACGGCCGTGACCCCGGAACGCGGGCCCGCCCGGGCCCGGTCGGGCGAGGGCCGGTGGGAGCGCGCCACCCTGGGCGGCGGCTGCTTCTGGTGCCTGGAGGCGGCCCTGGACCGGCTGGCCGGCGTCCGGGAGGTGATCCCGGGATACGCCGGCGGACACGTGGAGGACCCCACCTACCGGGAGGTGTGCGGCGGCGGTACGGGCCACGCCGAGGTGGTCCGGGTGACCTACGATCCGGAGGTCCTGTCCTACCGTGAGCTCCTGGAGGTCTTCTTCGCCCTCCACGACCCCACCACCCGGGACCGGGAGGGGCCGGACGTGGGCCCCCAGTACCGCTCCATCGTCCTGTACGAGGACGAGGAGCAGGGGCGCGTCGTCCGCTCGCTGATTCGGGAGCTGGAGGGCACGGGGGCCCTCGACGGGCCGGTGGTGACCGAGGTGGAGCCACTGGAGACGTTCTACGAGGCGGAGCCGGACCACCACGACTACTACCGGCGGAACTCGGAGCGGGCGTACTGCCGGGCCGTCATCGAGCCCAAGCTGGCGAAGCTGAAGCGTCGGTTCGCCGGACGGCTGGCGGCCGGCGCTGGCGCCGAACGGGGCGCCGGGAGCGGCGGGGCGACCGACGACGGGGCCGACGACGGGGCCGGCGGCGACGGGGCCGACGGCGCCCACGAGGCAGGCACGGATCGGTGAAGAGGGCGCTGGCGGCCGCCTTTCGGAAGGCCGGGCTGGGGCGGCCCGAGCTCCGGGGATGGGCCCTCTACGATTGGGCCAACTCGGCGTTCGTCACCGTCATCACCACGGCCATCTTCCCCATCTACTACGCCCAGGTGGCCAGCGCCGGCGTGCCCGAGGCCACCGCCACGGCCCGCTACGGGACGGCCACCAGCCTGGCCCTGGGCGTCATCGCGCTGCTGGCCCCCGTGCTGGGGACCCTGGCCGACTTCACGGCACGGAAGAAGCGCTTCCTCGGGGCCTTCCTGGGCCTGGGCGTGACGGGGACGGCGTGCCTCTTCCTGGTGGACCGGGGCGACTGGATGCTGGGGGCCGTCCTCTTCTTCCTGGCCAACGTGGGGGCCTCGGGGAGCTTCGTCTTCTACGACGCGCTGCTTCCCCACGTGGCCGAGGAAGACGAGCTGGACCGGGTGGCCACCTCCGCCTTCGCCCTGGGCTACGTGGGCGGCGGGGTGCTCCTGGCGCTGAACCTGGCCTGGATCATGAACCCGGGCATCTTCGGCCTCCCGGCCGAGGGGACCCTCCCCACCCGGCTCGCCTTCCTCTCGGTGGCGCTGTGGTGGGGGCTCTTCTCCATCCCGCTCTTCCGGAACGTCTCCGAGCCCCCCCGGCGGGTGGATCCCGGGGAGGACCCGGCGGAGAAGGCGCTGAAGGTGACCTTCCGGCGTCTCCGGCGGACCCTGTCGGAGATCCGGGACCACCGGAACGCCTTCCTCCTGCTGCTGGCCTTCCTCCTCTACAACGACGGCATCAACACCATCATCCGCTTCGCCACGGTCTACGGGACCGAGCTGGGCATGGACCGGGAGGTGATGATCGGCGCCATCCTCATCGTCCAGTTCGTGGGCATCCCCTTCGCCTTCCTCTTCGGATCCCTGGCCGAGCGGATCGGGACCAGGCCGGCCATCGGGATCGGGCTGGCGGTGTACGTGGGCGTGGCCGTGGGCGGCTACTTCATCCAGACGGAGACGCATTTCGTGATCCTGGCCGTGGTGGTGGCCATGGTCCAGGGCGGGACCCAGGCGCTGAGCCGCTCGCTGTTCGCCTCGCTGATCCCGAAGCACAAGTCGGGGGAGTTCTTCGGCTTCTTCGGCGTGCTGAACAAGGCGGCGGCCGTCCTGGGCCCCACGGCCTTCACGGCGGCCGTGGCGCTGACCGGATCCAGCCGGTACGCCATCCTGTCCATCGTGGTCTTCTTCGTCGCCGGCGGGGCTCTCCTGCTGATGGTGGACGTGGACGAGGGCCGGCGGGCCGCCCGGGACGCCGAGGAGGAGGCCCGGAGGGTCGCGGCCGCCGCGGGAGAGGCGGGCTGACGGGCGCGCCCCGGAGCTGCCGGCACCGCGAGAGGTCGTTAGCTTCCGGTGGTGAGGTCACCTTCGCACGGGAGGACGCCATGGAGCACTGCTCGGCCGTCGTGGCCACCTTCGGACAGCGCCACACCGCGGAGATCGCCCAGGGGTTCCTGGACGACGCCGGAGTGCGCTCGGCCGTGAGCGTCGACGACGCCGGCGGCCTCATCGCCGGCGTCACCCTGGGGCAGGAGCAGGCCCGGGTGCTGGTGAGGCCCGACGACGTGCGCAGGGCCCGGCGGGTCCTGGTGGAGGCCGGGATGGTGGAGACCGAGGAGGACGGACCCGGCGAGGGCGGATCGCCGCCGGAGTGAGCGGTCCCGGAGTGGGTGACGCCGGTGTGGACGATGCCGGAGCGGGCGATGCCCGGGCCGGCCGCGGGCCCTTCGGACGTGCCCTGCTGGAGCGCCACCGGGGCGGACCCGGGGGCCCCGACGAGCACCTCCGTCTCCACAGCGACCTGGGCGAGACCGACGAGCTCCCGGCCGGCTTCTTCTTCCGGGACGAGGAGGAGTTGGGCCGGCTGGAGCGGATCGCCCTGGAGGCGTGCCGCGGCCGGGTCCTGGACGTGGGGGGCGGCGCCGGGGTCCACGCCCTGATCCTCCAGGCCCGCGGCCATCGGGTGACCGCCATCGACGTGGTCCCCGAGGCGGTGGAGGTGATGGAGGAGCGGGGCGTGGAGGACGCCCGGCAGGCCGACGTCTTCGAGTTCGAAGACGGGCCCTACGACACGATCCTCATGCTCCTGAACGGGATCGGGATGGCCGGGACGCTGTCCGGCCTGGACCGGTTCCTCGAGACGGCCCCCCGCCTCCTGGCCCCGGGCGGCCGGCTCCTGGCGGACTCGGCGGACCTCCGGCCCCGGGTCGGCGGCGACCGCCGGGAGGACGGCCGCTACGCCGGCGAGGTCCATCTCCAGCTCGAGTACCGGGGGGGGAGGGGCTCGCCCTACCCGCAGCTCTACGTGGACCCGGAGACGCTCTCCGCCCGGGCGGTCGCCCGCGGATGGCGGGTCGAGGTGCTGGCCCGGGACGAGGCCGGGGAGTACCTGGCCCGGCTGACCCGGGACGGGCCGGACGGGTGACCGGACGCCGGAAACGGAACCTGGAATCGGGAGGGAACCATGAGCCAGCGACGCGAGTCTCCCCGCGTCACCGACCTCTCCTGGGGTCAGGTGGACGTGGAGGGGAGGGACGCACCGCACAAGGACGTCAAGCTCTTTCCCGGCGGCTCCCGGGAGTGGGACTGGAACGAGACGGGCACCAGCCACCGGCCCGGGATCCAGCCGGCCGACGTGGAGGAGCTCCTGGAGGAGGGGGCCGAGGAGATCGTCCTCTCCCGGGGGATGAACGGGCGGCTCCAGGTGAAGGAGGAGACCCTGGAGTGGCTCGACGACCGCGGCGTGCCCGTCCACGTGGAGCGGACGGAGAACGCCGTGGCGCTCTACAACGAGCTCCGGGAGCGGAAGGCCGTGGGAGGCCTCATCCACTCCACCTGCTGAGCCCGGCGTCCGGGGAACCATGACGTCCGGGAGAGGGGCGCGCCGTGGGGGCCGCCGGATCGACGCGGGCGAGGTGGCCGACGTGGTGGTGGTCGGGGCGGGGACGGCCGGCTGCGTGGTGGCGGCCCGTCTCACCGAGGATCCCGACACCTCGGTGTGCCTCCTGGAGGCGGGTCCCGAGGAGGACCGGAGGGAGACCCGGATCCCCGCGGCCTTCCCCCGGCTCTTCCGGACGGGCCTGGACTGGGATCACCGGACCGTCCCCCAGGAGGCCCTGGACGGGCGGGAGATGTACTGGCCCCGGGGCCGGATGGTGGGCGGCTGCTCCTCCATGAACGCCATGATCCACGTCCGCGGGCATCCCGCCGACTTCCGGGACTGGGTCCGGGCGGGCGCGGGAGGTTGGGGGCCCGAGGAGGTCGGACCGTGGTTCGTCCGGAGCGAGGACGCCGCCCGCGCCCCGGCGCCGGGGCGCGGGGCCGGCGGGCCCCTGCCCGTGGCCGAGCTCGCCGAGCCGAACCCCGCCACCGCGGCCTTCGTCGAGGCGGCGGCCGCTGCGGGCGTCCCCCGGGCCCGGGACCTGGGCGGCCCCCGGCCGGAGGGCGTCGGCCTCGCCCAGGTGAACCAGCGGAACGGCCGCCGCTGGAGCGCCCGGGAGGCCTACCTGGCCCCGGCCCGCTCCCGGCCCAACCTGGAGCTCCGTCCGCGGTGCCGGGCGGACCGGGTGGTCCTGGAGGACGGCCGGGCGGCCGGCGTCGCGTATACCGGCCCCGACGGGGGCGCGGCACGGATCCGGGCCCGGCGGGAGGTGGTGCTCTGCGCCGGGGCCGTGGCCTCCCCCCGGCTCCTCATGCACTCGGGGCTGGGGCCCGCCGACCACCTCCGGGACGTCGGCGTGGAGGTGGTCCGGGACCTCCCCGGCGTGGGGGAAGGCCTCCGGGACCACCTGGCGGCCGGGATCGCCGTCCGGGCGACCCGGTCGCCGACGCTGGACGGCGCCGGGTCCGCGGCGGACCTGCTCCGCTGGCTCCTCCGCGGGCGCGGACCTCTCGCCTCGAGCGTGGCCGAGGGGCTGGCCTTCGTCCGCTCGGAGCCGGGCCTGGAAGCCCCCGACCTGGAGCTGGTCTTCGCCCCCGCCGGCTTTCTGGACCACGGGTTCGGCGAGGTGGAGGGGCCCGCCCTGACCCTGGGCGCGGTGCTCCTCCGGCCGGCCAGCCGCGGGCGGATCCGGATCCCGTCCGCCGATCCCGGCGCGCCCCCCCGGGTGGACCCCCGTTACCTCACCGACCCGGAGGGGCGGGACCGGGAGCTCCTGGTCCGGGGCCTGGAGCTGTGTCGGGAGGTCCTGGCCACCCCGCCCCTGAGCGACCTGGCCGCCGGGCCCCTGGAGCCTGCCGGCACGGGGCCGGACGCCCCGCCGATTGCCGCGGGCCCGGACGCCCATCTCCTGCGCAGAGCCCAGACCCTCTACCACCCGGTGGGCACCTGCAGGATGGGGACGGACGACGCGGCCGTCGTGGATCCCGGGCTCCGTGTGCGCGGGGTGGAGCGGCTCCGGGTGGCCGACGCCTCGGTCATGCCGACGCTGGTGCGTGGGCACACCCACGCCGCCACCGTGATGATCGCCGAGCGCGCGGCCGCCGCGATGCGGGACCGGGCGCTCCCCCGCGCCCCTGCGTCCTAGCGCCATGGCGACGGATACGGTGGCCGTGGTCGTGCCGGCCCCGGATCGGACGGGCCGCC
>CAZVIY010000001.1:0-231935 GCA_964627425.1 uncultured Gemmatimonadota bacterium | reverse complement strand
CCTGGACCCATCCCGAACCCAGAAGTTAAGCCCCTCAGCGCCGATGGTACTGCGGCGGAGACGCCGTGGAAGAGTAGGTCGCCGCCGGCTTCTATCGATGAGGACGCCCCGCGGCTCCGTCCACTGGACGAGAGCCGACGGGGCGTTTTCGTTTGGGTGAGGTCTGGTGGCGAGCCATGGGAGCGGGGAGGAGATGAACGGATCGAGCGACGGCGCACGGGCGGAGGAGGGCCCGCACGGCGGGGACGTCGAGACCCGCTCGGGCTTCTGCGCCCTGGTGGGCCTGGCCAACGTCGGAAAATCCACGCTGCTGAACCGTCTGGTGGGAGAGAAGCTGGCCATCGTGACCCCGAAGGCCCAGACCACCCGGCGCCGGCTCTCGGGCATCCATACGGACGAGCGGGGACAGGTCGTCTTCGTAGACACGCCGGGGCTCCTGGAGCCCCGTTATCTCCTCCAGGAAGCCATGCAGATGGAGGCCCGGGACGCCCTCTCCGGGGCGGACGCCGCGGTCTACGTGGCCGACGCGGGCTTCCGCCCGAGCCTGGACGACGCCCGGGCGTTCCGTCCGCCGGAGGCCCTGCCCGCGGTCCTGTGCCTCAACAAGGCCGACCGGATCGACGACGAGCTCGAACCGATGGTCCGGCGGTTCCGGGAGGAGGGTCGATGGGAGGCGGTCATCCCCACGGTGGCCACCGCGGATCGGGGAATCGACGCCCTGCGCGCGGCGGTCTTCGCCATGCTGCCGCCGGGGCCCCTCCTGTATCCGGAGGATCAGTTGGCCACCGCCTCGCTCCGCGACTTCGCGTCGGAATTCGTCCGCGAGTGCTGTTTCGAGGCCCTGGAGGAGGAGGTCCCCTATTCGGTGGCCGTGGAGATTCGGGAGTTCCGGGAGGACGACGACCCGGTCTACGTGGCGGCGACGATTTTCGTGGAGCGCGAGTCCCAGAAGGGGATCGTCATCGGAAAGGGAGGACGCATGGTCCGCCGGATCGGGTCTTGCGCCAGAGAAGGGATCGAGAGACTGGTGGGCCGGCAGGTCTACCTGGACCTTCACGTGAAGGTCCTTCCGAAGTGGCGAAAGAAGTCCGCCGCGATGTCCCGGTTCGGACTTCCGGTACCCGAGCCAAGGGAGGAGAGATGAGCCTGGATCCGGAGCTGCTGGAGATTCTGGTGTGCCCGAAGTGCAAGGGGGAGCTGGAGTACCGGGAAGAGGAGACGGCACTCCTCTGTCACGAGTGCCGTCTGAGGTACGCCGTGGAGGACGACATTCCCGTGATGCTGGTGGACGAGGCGGAGGAGTTCTGATCCCCTCCGGGAGGTCGCGACGACGATGACTGACGAGGAGACCTGTGGATGAGTGGTGACAAGGGAGGGGCCGGCTCCGTGAAGGGAGACCCGGAGCTGGTGAGACGGGTGATGTCCTACCTCCGGGAGGAGGCGGGCCATCCCCTGAAGCCGGAGGAGCTCGCCAGGGGCCTGGGCGTGGCCGAGCGGGACTACGATGCGTTCCTGGCCACGCTCGAGGAGCTCCAGGAGGCCGGGATGGTCTACCGGCAGCGCAAGGGACGCTTCGCCGTACCGGAGAAGCTGAATCTGGTCATCGGTCCGCTCAGCGTGACCCGGGGCGGGGACGGATTCGTGGGGACCGGTCCCGACCAGGAGGACGTCTTCATCCCCGAACGGCACCTGGGCACGGCGGTGGCCGAGGACGTGGTGGTGGCCCGGATCGAGAAGCGTCCCTCGGGGAAGAACCCGGAGGGCCGGATCATCAAGGTCTTCCGGCGGGCCTGGAGTCAGGTGGTGGGGATCTATCATCGCAAGCGCAGCTACGGCTTCGTGGTTCCCCAGGAGCCGGATCTCCACCGCGACTTCTTCATCCCGCCGGGCAAGGAGGCCGACGCGGAGGACGGCCAGATGGTGGTCGTGGAGGTGGTGGACTGGGGCGACGAGGGGCCGAGCCCCGTCGGCCGTGTGGCCGAGGTGCTGGGCTGGCCCGACGAGGCGGGCGTGGACGTCCTCTCCATCATCCACGGGCATGGGCTCCCCCTGGAGTTCCCCGACGAGATCGAGGAGGCGGCCCGTCAGGTGTCGGAGCGGGGGATTCGGGAGGAGGACCTCCGGGGACGGGAGGACTTCCGGGATCGGCTGGCCTTCACCATCGATCCCCCGGACGCCAAGGACTTCGACGATGCCCTCTCGGTGGAGCGTCTGGAGGACGGGCGGTACCGCGTGGGGGTCCACATCGCCGACGTCTCCCACTACGTGCCCGAGGGGAGCGCCCTGGACCTGGAGGCCCGGGAGCGCGCCACCAGCGTGTACCTGGTGGACCGGGTGGTTCCGATGCTCCCCGAGGAGCTGTCGGGGAACCTCTGTTCGCTGCGTCCGGAGGAAGACCGGCTGGCCATGTCCGTGGTCTTCACCATGGACGCCGACGGCCGCGTGGAGGCCTATCGGTTCGCCCGTACCGTCATCCGGAGCGACCGGCGGCTCACCTACGACGAGGCCCACGACCTGGCGCACGGCGACGCCGACGGTCCGGAGGAGATCGTCGAGGCCATCCGGACCCTGCTGGACCTGAGCCAGGGGATCCGTCGTCGGCGCGAGGAACGGGGGAGCATCGACTTCGATCTGCCCGAGTCCCGGGTCGTCCTGAACACCGCCGGGGAGCCCACGGACATCCAGCGGGTCCTCCGCCTGGACACCCACCGGATGATCGAGGACCTGATGATCCAGGCCAACGAGGCCGTGGCCCAGGCCGCCGAAGAAGAGGAATATCCCTCCCTCTTCCGGATCCACGAGGAGCCGGCCGAGGACAAGGTGGAGAACCTGAGGCAGCTCGCCGCCACGTTCGGTCACACCCTCCCGTCCCGCCGGATCCGGCCGAAGGACCTGGCGGAGCTGGTGGACGCCATGGACGGCACGCCCCAGGAGCAGCTGATCTCCACGGCCACCCTCCGAAGCATGAAGAAGGCCGTCTACTCGGTGGAGAACCGCGGCCACTTCGGCCTGGCCTCGCCGGCCTACACGCACTTCACCTCGCCCATCCGACGGTATCCCGACCTGCTGGTGCACCGGCAGCTCGAGCGGTGGGTGCTGGAGGAGGACGAGCGTGAGGAGTCGCCGGAGCGGCGCCGGGAGGAGCTGGCGGCCATGGCCGAGCACTGTTCCGAGCGGGAGCGGCGCGCCGTGGAGGCCGAGCGGGACTCGGTGGACCTGAAGAAGATCGAGTTCATGGAGCGCCACGTGAACGACGAGTTCGAGGGGACCATCTCGGGGGTGACGGCGTTCGGGCTCTTCGTCCTTCTGGACGAGTACCACGTGGAGGGCCTGGTTCACGTGAGCACGCTGGAGGACGACTACTACGTCTTCTTCGAGGATCAGCACGCCCTCATCGGGCAGCGCAAGCGAAGGAAGTTCCAGCTCGGCAATCGGGTCCGGGTCCAGGTGACCCGGGTGGATCGGGAGGCCCGACAGATCGACTTCGAGCTGAAGAGCGGCGGGAGCTGACCGACCGGGGCGGTCCGGCCCGGAGGCGACCATCCCCCTCCGGCCCGGCGCGTCCCCTGACGATCCGAAACGGCCCTGACGATTCGACGCGGAACGAGAGCGGAGGATTCTCCATGACCAGCCTGACCACCGATCCGGAATCCCAGCAACGCCGCCTGGAGGCCCAGCGGGAGCGGCTCGACGAGCTACGGGGGTATCTTTGACCTGGCTTCCAAGCGGGAGGAGCTGGCGGAGCTGGAGAACCGGATGGCCCAGCCGGGCTTCTGGGACGATCCGGAGCGCGCCCGCTCGGTGATCCAGCGGGCCAACGAGATCAAGGAGTGGACCGAGCCCTGGTCCGAGCTCTCGGAGAAGGTGGACGAGCTCCGGGAGCTGACCCTCCTCCTCCAGGACGAGGAGGACGCGGAGCTCGGCCGCGAGGTGGGCACCGAGCTCAACCGGATCGACGAGGAGCTGGACCGCCTGGAGCTGAAGAACATGCTCCGGGGACCCGACGCCCACCGGGACGCGATCCTGACCCTCCATCCGGGGGCCGGGGGCACCGAGTCCCAGGACTGGGCCGAGATGCTCCTTCGCATGTACCGCCGGTGGGCCACCTCCAAGGGATTCGAGGTCGAGCTCCTGGATCTGATCCCCGGCGAGGAGGCGGGGGTGAAGTCGGCCTCCCTGGAGGTGAAGGGGAAGTACGCCTACGGTTTCCTCTCCGCCGAGCGAGGGGTGCACCGCCTGGTCCGGATCTCCCCCTTCGACAGCGCCGGGCGGAGACACACGTCCTTCGCCTCGGTCTTCGTCTATCCATCCGTGGACGACGAGATCGAGATCGAGATCAACGACGACGATCTCCGGATCGACACCTACCGGGCCTCGGGCGCAGGGGGGCAGCACGTGAACAAGACGGACTCGGCGGTGCGGATCACCCACGAGCCCACGGGGATCACCGTGTCCTGCCAGCAGGAGCGGAGCCAGTACAAGAACCGGTCGACGGCCATGAAGATGCTCCGGTCGGCCCTCTACCAGCGTGAGGTGGAGAAGCGGGAGGAGGAGCGGCAGGCGCTGGAGGACTCCAAGTCGGAGATCGCCTTCGGCAGCCAGATTCGCTCCTACGTCCTCCATCCCTACACCATGGTGAAGGACCACCGGACGAACGTGGAGACGGGCAACGTGGACGCCGTGCTGGACGGGGAGCTGGACGAGTTCATCGAGTCATATCTGAAGGAGAACGGAGGCGCGGGTGGCGACGACGAAGGAGACTGAGTCGCGATCGATGGACGCCTGTCCCGTCTGCGGACGGGAGGACGTGAGCCTCCGGGACGGCCGCTGTCTGGACTGCTGGTACGGGTCCGACGATCGGCCCAAGCCGGTGCGGGATCGCTACGCCAAGCTGGAGGAGCTCCGCGAGGCGGGCATCGAGCCGTTCGCCTACTCCTTCGACCGGAGCCACACCCTGACGTCGGCCCGGGACCTCTTCCCGGACCCCGAAGACGACGAGGGGGACGGAGGCGAGGACGGGCCGGCGGTCCGGGTCGCCGGGAGGATCCGCTCCCTCCGGGACCTGGGCGGGAGCATGTTCGCCCATCTGGAGGACCGGGACGGGCGCCTGCAGGTCTACCTGAAGCGGAACGTGCTCGACGAGACGGAGAACCGGCTCATGGACCTCCTGGACCTGGGCGACTGGGTCGGGGTGCAGGGCCCTCTCTTCCGGACCCGCACCGGCGAGATCACCGTCCGCGCCGAGCGCCTGGAGCTCCTCTCCAAGACGCTCCGTCCCCTGCCGTACGGGAAGGAGGAGGTGACCGACGAGGGCGAGCGGGTGGTCCACAGCGGCTTCACCGACGTGGAGTCACGGTACCGGCAGCGGTACGCCGACCTGGCCGTGAACCCGGACGTCCGGGAGCTCTTCCTGACCCGCTCGCGGATCGTCTCCTCCCTCCGCCGCGTCCTCGACGGTCGGGGGTTCGTGGAGGTGGAGACGCCGATCCTCCAGCCCATGTACGGCGGCGCCTTCGCCCGGCCGTTCGTGACCCACCATCGGTCCCTGGACCGGCGGATGTACCTGAGGATCGCCGACGAGCTGTACCTGAAGCGTCTGATCGTGGGGAACCTGGACCGCGTCTACGAGATCGGGAAGGACTTCCGGAACGAGGGGATCGACCGGAAGCACAACCCGGAATTCACCATGCTCGAGCTCTACCAGGCCTTCGCCGACTACGAGGACATGATGGACATGGCCGAGGTGCTGGTGGCGGTGGCGGCCCAGGAGGCCGTGGACGGCGCCACGACGGAGTTCGAGGGACGGACGGTGGACTTTTCGCGGCCGTGGGACCGGGTGGGCTATTCGGAGGCCCTCCGGGACGCCACCGGGATCGAACTCGAGACGGCGGAGCGGGAGGAGCTCGTGGCGGCGGCCCGGGAGCTGGGCCGGGAGGACGCCGGAGAGCTGGACCGCGCGCGGCTCCTGGACGCCCTCTTCTCCCTCGCCGTGGAGCCCGAGTTGGTGGATCCCACCATCGTCAGGGACTACCCGCTGGAGGTGAGCCCCCTGGCCAAGCCCGCCCGGGGCGACGCCCGTCTGGCCGAGCGCTTCGAGGTGGTGGCGGGGGGACAGGAGATCGTGAACGCCTTCAGCGAGCTGAACGATCCCCTGGACCAGTACCGGCGCTTCGAGCGTCAGGCCCGTAGGCGGGCCGCAGGAGACGAGGAGGCCGAGGGTCTGGACGAGGATTACGTCCGGGCCCTGGAGTACGGGCTCCCTCCCACCGGCGGGCTGGGTCTCGGGGTGGACCGGCTGGTCATGCTGCTCACCGGTCAGGACTCGATCCGGGAGGTCGTGCTCTATCCGATCCTCCGGGACGACGAGGGCCGGGGCTGAGATGCCGGAGAGAGCGGGAGGATCGACGCCGCCGGGGCCGCGGCGGCCCGATCCCGCGGGCCGCCGGGCGCTGGAGGGATTCCTGGCCCGGCGCTACCTGGCGGGAGAGCGGGGGAGGGGATGGGTCTCCCTGATCAGCCTCATCGCCATCGGCGGCGTGGTGGTGGGGGTCATGGCCCTGGTGGTGGTCATCGGGGTGATGACGGGCCTCCAGACGGACCTCCAGGAGAAGATCCTGGGGGCCAGCGCCCACGGGATGGTCCTGGAGGTGGGCGAGGAGGTCCGGATGGAGGACTGGCGGGACGTCCTGGAGAGGGTCCGGGAGGATCCCGACGTCACGGCCGCCACGCCGTTCATCTACACCGAGGTGGGGCTCCACGTCGGGGGGAGCTACAGCGAGGGGGCCGTGCTCCGGGCCCTGCCGGACGACTCCTCGGCGCTGGAGGTGACCCGGATCGACGACCACCTGGCCGAGGGCCGGATGCCGTTCGATTCCACCGAGTCGGGCCGGCCGGGCATCGTCCTGGGATCGCGCCTGGCCAGCAGGCTGAACCTCTATCCGGGCGAGGACCTGACGGTGGTCTCCTTCCAGAACGTCCCCCTCACGCCCACCGGCATCACCCCGCAGATGCGGCGGTTCGAGGTCACGGGGATCTTCGAGACCGGGCTCTACCAGTACGACGACAAGTTCATCTTCACCTCGCTGCCGGTGGCCCAGGACTTCTTCCGGATGGAGGACGGGGTGACGGGGGTGGAGTTCAACGTCACCGACCCGTGGCGGGCCCGGGAGGTCACGACCCGGCTGGGCGAGGAGCTCGGCTTCCCCTACCGGGTGGACAGCTGGCAGCGCCAGAACCAGAGCCTGTTCGAGGCGCTGAAGCTGGAGAAGCTGGCCATGGGGGTGATCCTCCTGCTCATCGTCCTGGTCGCCTCCTTCAACATCGTCTCCACCCTGGTGATGATGGTGGCCGAGAAGACCCGGGAGATCGGCATCCTTCGGGCCATGGGGCTCACCCGGAGGAGCATCATGCGGATCTTCATCTACATGGGCCTGGCCATCGGCCTGGTGGGCACGGCGGTGGGGATGGGCCTGGGCGGCCTCCTGGCCTGGGGCCTGGAGCAGTACCCCATCTCGTTGCCGGGCGACATCTACTTCGTCAGCCAGCTGCCCGTCCTCCTGGATCCCCTGGACCTGGGCCTCATCGCGGGGGCGTCGCTCCTCATCTCGTTCCTGGCCACCATCTATCCCGCGCGGCGGGCGTCGGAGCTCACGCCGGTGGAGGCGATCCGGTATGAGTGAGGTGGGGGGGGACGGGCTCGTCGGTCGGGACCTGTGGAGGGTCTTCCAGCGGCCCCGCGGGGGAGAGCTCCGGGTCCTCCGGGGCGTGGACCTCACCGTTCGGCCCGGGGAGTCGGTGGCCATCGTCGGGCCGAGCGGCTCCGGAAAGTCCACGCTGCTCCACCTCCTGGGCGGGCTCGACCGTCCCACCCGGGGGACGGTCTCCCTCTTCGGCGCCGGGATCTCCGAGCTGGACGACGCGGAGCTCGCGGAGGTCCGCAACCGGCAGGTCGGGTTCGTCTTCCAGTTCCACCACCTGCTGCGGGACTTCTCGGCGCTGGAGAACGTCATGGTCCCCCGTCTCATCGGGGGCGCGTCCCGGGAGGAGGCGCGGCGTCGGGGCCGTGAGCTCCTGGATCAGGTGGGCCTGGCGGAGCGGGAGGATCATCGGCCCTCCCGCCTCTCGGGAGGGGAGCAGCAGCGGGTGGCGGTGGCCCGGGCCCTGGCCAACGAGCCGCCCCTGATCCTGGCCGACGAGCCGTCGGGGGACCTGGACGTGGACACCAGCGAGCGCCTCCACGATCTGCTCTTCCGTCTGGTGGATCGTCACGACACCGCCCTGGTGGTGGTGACCCACAACGAACGCCTGGCGGGCCGCGCCGGCCGGATCCTGGAGCTCAGGGACGGCACGCTCCGGCCCGAGGAGGAAACGTCGATCGGCGACCAGGACGCCGGGGCGGTCGGGGGCTAGCGGACCGTTTGGAGCAGGATCAGCCCGGCGATAGATATGTATTAGATGTGCGTCTCCGGACCCGGGCGTCCGAGAACCTCCGGGGAGTTCGTGTCCGGTCTCTCATTCCAGGTAGAGGTCCGCGGATAGCTCCATGGTCTGCCAGAACTGCGAGGATCGGGAGGCGGAGGTCCATCTCACCCAGATCGTGGACGACGAGATGACCACCGTTCACCTGTGCAGTCAGTGCGCGGCGGAGCAGGGGATCCATTCCCATTCCGAGGAGGGTCCCTCCTCGGGCCCCCTGGCGGACTTCCTCGCCCAGTCGGGGAAGGGGGTCGGGGAGTCGTCCGTCCCCGCCCGCCCCGACGGATGCTCCTACTGCGGAACGACGCTGGCGGACTTTCGCCGGACGGGTCGCCTGGGATGTCCCCAGTGCTGGTCCCACTTCGAGGACCAGCTCCGGCCCCTCATGCGTCGGATCCACGGGTCCACCGAGCACGTGGGGAAGCTCTACGTGGGCAGCGAGTCGGAGTCCGACGAGCGGTTCACCCGGATCTCCACCCTCAAGCTCCGGCTCGAGCGGGCCATCGAGTCGGAGAATTTCGAGAAGGCGGCCGAGCTCCGGGACCGGATCGAGGATCTCGAGGCCGAAGGGGCGCGGTGATCCGGCACGACGTCCCGGTGGGTGACCGGGGGCTGGGGTGGCTCACCGGCGAGGGCTCGGAGCAGGGGATCGTCCTGTCCACCCGGGTCCGCCTGGCCCGGAACCTCCAGGGCGTGCCGTTCTCCTCCCGGGCGGGTGCCGAGGACCGGGAGCGGGTGCTGGACCGGGTGCGCAACGCCCTGGACGACTCCTCCGTCCTGGAGGACGCCGCCCTCTGGCGCATGGACGAGCTGGAGCGGGTGGACAGGAAGATCCTCCTGGAGCGGCACCTGGTCAGCCGAGACCTCACCGGCGAGCAGGACGAGGATCCCCCGGCGGCGTCCGGCCTGGCTCTCGAGGACGAGCGATCGGGTCGGCGGACCCTGGGGCTGATGGTGAACGAGGAGGACCACCTCCGGCTGCAGGCCCTGAGGAGCGGCCTGAACCTCCGGTCGTGCTGGGGCCACGTGGAGGAGCTGGACGACGAGCTGGGGGAGCGGCTGCCCTACGCCTTCCACCACGAGTTCGGGTACCTGACGTCGTGTCCCACCAACGTGGGCACGGGGCTCCGGGCCTCGGTGCTCATCCATCTGCCGGCCCTGGTCCTCACCAAGGAGATCGACAAGGTGCTCCAGGGGATCTCGCAGGTGGGCCTCACCTACCGGGGCCTCTACGGCGAGGGCTCCGAAGTGGTGGGGAATTTCTTCCAGGTCTCCAACCAGACCACCCTCGGGAAGACGGAGACGGACCTGGTGGACCACCTGGATCGGATCGTGGGACAGGTGATCCAGTACGAGAAGCAGGCCCGGGGGGTGCTGCTCCGGGAGGCGCCGTCGGTGCTGGAGGACAAGGTCTGGCGCGCGTACGGCATCCTCCGCCACGCCCGAACCCTCTCGTTCCAGGAGATGATGAACCTCCTCTCGGGCGTGAGGCTGGGCCTGACGCTGAAACTTCTCCGGTCACCCCGGGTATCCACGCTCAACCAGATCATGATCCTCGGCCAGTCGGCGCATCTGGAACGCGTGACGGGCCGCAAGCTCGGCGATCCCGATGTCCGGCGCGCGGCGTTCGTACGGGAGAGGCTGGCCGCCGACGAGGCCGAGGTCGGTGGTGCCGCCACCGAACGCGCCTCTCCCGCGGAAGCGGACACCGCCCCGACCGGGGAGTCCGAACGGGACGCCCCGGAGCCCCCCGACGCCGACGAGGCCGCCGATGGACGGTGACGGGTCCGACGAGCGAGTCGCCGATCCTCACATGACACTCCCCTCGGAGAGATGAACTACAACTTCACAGATCGAGTGCGGAAGGTGCTCGCCATGGCCCGGGAGGAGGCGATCCGCCTCCAGCACGACTACGTGGGCACCGAGCACATCCTTCTGGGCCTCATCCGGGAGGGAGAGGGTGTGGCGGCCACGGTGCTGAAGAACCTGGCTACCGACCTGGAGGAGCTCCACCACCTGGTGGAGGAGAACGTCCGCAGGGGGAAGTCGTCCGCCACCGTGGGCGAGCTCCCCTATACCTCCAGGGCCAAGAAGGTGCTGGAGTACGCCATGGCCGAGGCCCGGGACCTGAACCACAGCTACGTGGGCACCGAGCACCTGCTGCTGGGCCTGCTCCGCGAGGAGAAGGGCCTGGCCGCCAAGGTCCTGGGTGAGCTGGGCATCGGACTGGACGACGCACGCTCCGAGACGCTGAAGCTGCTGGGCACCGACATGCCGGCGTCGGGGTCCGGATCCTCCTCCGGCGGCTCCTCGGGCTCCTCGTCCGGCGGGGGCGGCGGAGGCGGCGGCAGCGGGGCCGGCCAGTCGGAGAAGAAGAGCAAGACGCCGGCCCTGGACCACTTCTGCCGGGATCTCACCCAGCTGGCCGACGACGGCGAGCTGGATCCCACCATCGGCCGGGAGGAGGAGATCGAGCGGGTCATGGAGGTCCTCTCCCGGCGGAAGAAGAACAACCCGGTCCTCATCGGCGAGGCCGGGGTGGGGAAGACGGCCATCGTGGAGGGCCTGGCCCAGGCCATCGTCCGGGGAGACGTGCCGGACAGCCTGGAGGACCACCGGGTCCTGGCGCTGGACATGGCCGCGGTGATCGCCGGGACCAAGTACCGGGGCCAGTTCGAGGAGCGCCTGAAGGCCATCGTCAACGAGATCTCCCAGAGCGAGGACGTCATCCTCTTCATCGACGAGCTCCACACGCTCGTGGGGGCCGGCGCCGCCGAGGGTGCCATCGACGCCTCGAACATGCTGAAGCCGGCCCTGGCCCGGGGCGAGCTCCAGTGCGTCGGGGCCTCCACTCTGAGCGAGTACCGGAAATACGTGGAGAAGGACGGCGCCCTGGAGCGCCGCTTCCAGACCGTCATCGTCGACGCCCCGTCGGTGGAGGAGTCGGTGGAGATCCTCAAGGGCCTCCGGCCGCACTACGAGGAGCACCACCGGGTGGAGGTCCCGGACGAGTCGGTGGAGGCCTCGGTGAAGCTGTCCGAGCGCTACATCACCGACCGGTTCCTGCCCGACAAGGCCATCGACGTCATGGACGAGGCCGGCGCCCGGGCACGGCTGGGCGCCCAGGTCCCGCCCCCCGACGTCCAGGAGCTCCAGGAGGAGCTGGAGACGTTGGGCGACGCCAAGGACGAAGCCATCCGCGACCAGGACTTCGAGCGGGCCGCTTCCCTCCGGGACGAGGAGCGGGAGATCCAGGAGGAGATCGAGCGCCTGCGGGAAGAGTGGGAGAAGGAGCGGGAAGAGCACCGTCCCGTGGTCAGCGAGGAGGACATCGCCTACATCGTCTCCCGCTGGACGGGCATCCCGGTGACCCGCCTCCAGGAGGCCGAGACCGAGCGGCTCCTCCGGATGGAGGACGAGCTCCACGAGACGGTGGTGGGCCAGCACGAGGCCATCGAGGCCATCAGCCGGGCCATCCGGAGGAGCAGGGCCGGTCTCAAGGATCCGGACCGTCCCATCGGGAGCTTCGTCTTCTGCGGTCCCACCGGCGTGGGGAAGACCGAGGTGGCCCGGTCCCTGGCGCGCTTCCTCTTCGCCGACGAGCAGGCGCTGGTCCGGGTGGACATGTCGGAGTACATGGAGAAGTTCTCCGTGAGCCGACTCATCGGGGCCCCGCCGGGCTACGTTGGCTACGAGGAGAGCGGCACGCTGACCAAGGCGGTCCGGCGCCGACCCTACAGCGTGGTGCTGCTGGACGAGATCGAGAAGGCCCACCCCGAGGTGTTCAACCTCCTCCTCCAGGTCCTGGACGAGGGGCGGCTCACCGACAACTACGGTCGGGTCATCGACTTCAAGAACACCGTGGTCATCATGACCTCGAACGTGGGCGCCCGGGACATCGTCTCCAACACCACGGTGGGATTCCAGGCCGAGGGCGAGGGCATCGACGTCGACGCCATGGAGGAGCGGGTCCGCGAGGAGGTGGAGAACACCTTCGCGCCGGAGTTCCTGAACCGGCTGGACGACGTCATCGTCTTCCACCCGCTCTCCAAGGAGCAGCTCGGTGACATCGTCCACATCCTGATGCGCGACGTGAAGGGCCGCCTCGAGGAGGAGGGCCTCTCCATCCAGCTCAGCGACGGGGCGATCCGGTTCCTGGTGGAGAAGGGCTACGACGAGAAGTACGGCGCCCGGCCGCTGAAGCGGACCATCCAGCGATACATCGAGGATCGACTCTCCGAGAAGATCCTCATGGCGGAGTTCGCGCCGGGAGACGAGATCGCGGTGGACGTGGCGCCGGACGGCGAGTCCCTCAGCTTCCGGGTGGCCTCGCAGGCATCCGCTACGTGACCATGGGTCGTACCGTCGTCGGGGCCGGGCTGGCGGTCCTCCTGACGCTGGCGTGGTCGCCCTCCCTCCACGCCCAGGAGGCTCCCACCGGGCCCGTCCAGATCGACAGCCTGGTGGTGATGGGCAACGAGCGGCTCTCCGACGGGGAGGTCATCCGGCGGAGCGGCCTCTCGACGGGCACGGAGGTCCGGGGGCCCGACCTGCAGGAGGCGATCCAGCGCCTCTTCGCCACCGGTGACTTCGCCAGCGTCGACATCCGTGTCTCCCCGGGCCGGCCGGCCGTCTTCTATCTCCTCGTGGAGGAGCGCCCGTACGTCTTCGGATACGGGTTCGAGGGGCTGGAACACCTGAGCCCGGAGTCGGTGCGGGACTCGGCGGGGATCCCCGCCGAGGGACCCCTGGATCCGGCCCGGATCAAGCGGGCCCGGGCGCTCATCCGGGATCGACTCGCCCGAACGGGGTTCCCCCGCGCGGAGGTGGACACGGCGCTGGCCCCGGCGGGCCAGGGGCTCCCCGGCTACAGGCTGACGTTCCGGGTGGACGAGGGGCCCCGTCTCGGCGTGGCGGCCATCTCCTTCCGGGGGAACGAGGCGTTCACCGACGCCGAGCTCCGGTCGGCGATGACCACGGGCCAGGAGGGCTTCTTCTGGTGGCAGAGCGGGGGCTTCCACAGCCAGGAGTACCAGGCGGATCTCGCCCGCCGGCTCCCGGAGTTCTACGCCCGGCACGGCTTCATCGATTTCGCCGTCGTGGACGACACGGTGGTGGTGGATCGGGAGACGGGGAAGGGCCGGATCGAGATCGAGGTCCGCGAGGGCCCCCAGTATCGTCTCGCCGAGTTCGACGTCTCGGGGGGACGCCGGTTCCCGGCCCAGGAGCTGCGCCGGATGTACGACCCCGCGACGGCCCTGACGGAGGGCGACACGACGGAGGGGAGTCTCCCCCCGTTCGATCAGGTGGGGTTCCGGGAGGCGGCGGGCCAGGTGGAGGAGCTGTACCGCAACAGCGGCTACCTCCAGGCGCGGGTGTCCGGGAGCGTCCAGAAGATCGAGCCGCCGGAGGGGGAGGGGCCGCCGCGGATCCGTGCCCACTGGCAGGTGCAGGAGGGCCAGCCGTCGTACGTGCGCCGGGTGGAGATCGTGGGGAACGACTTCACCCACGACCGGATCATCCGGGACCGGATCTCGCTGCTCCCCGGCGACGTCTACTCCCAGCAGCGGCTGGTCAACAGCCTCCAGCGGATCCAGGGGATGGATTTCTTCGAGCAGATTCCTCCCCAGGAGGCGGTGAACATCGAGTTCCGGGACGACGGGGACGTGGACATCCGGATCCGCGTCCAGGAGAAGCAGACGGGGAGCCTCAACTTCGGTGCGTCAGCGGCCGCCGTGACGGGACTCGCCGGGTTCATCGGCTACGACCAGCCGAACCTGTTCGGCCAGGCCAAGAACCTCCATTTCCGCTGGCTCTTCGGCAGCCGGACCAACGACATCGAAGTCTCCTACTCCGATCCGGCCATCTTCGGATCCGACCAGTCGGCCACCGTCAGCCTCATGAACTCCCGGGACGTCTTCCGGACCTTCAGCATCGGGACCCGCCGGCAGATCGGCGGGAGCCTGGAGGTGGGGACGCCGCTGTTCGGCCTGCGCAACACCCGGGTCTTCGCGGGCTACTCCATCTTCCGGGACGAGCTGAGCGATCTGTTCGGCGTCTCCCTGGAGGATTCCCGATTCGTCCAGACGGGGACCCGGAGCACGGTGAACGTCCGTCTCGTACGCGATACCCGGAACAACAACCTGTTTCCCACCGACGGGAGCAGGAACACGTTCACCGCCCGGTTCACCGGCGGGCCGCTGGGAGGTGACGGCGACTTCCGGAAGTACGAGTTCCAGAGCGAGTGGTTCGCTCCCGTGGCCCAGATCGGCGGCGGACTCCAATCGGTCCCCGTCCAGTTCGGCGCGGGGATCGCCTTCCGGGGAGGGCTCGTGGTCGGGGACAACCCGTTCTTCCGCGAGCGCTTCTTCATGGGGGGCACCCAGTTCGGGCAGCAGCTTCGGGGCTACGAGGAGGCGACGGTCACACCCCAGGGGCACATCCCGAGGAACGCGCGCCTGGAAGGGATCACCAACCTGGAGCGGTCCGGCGGGGCCTATTTCAGCACCACCACCCATCTGGGCGTGAAACTCAGCAACCAGATCTCCATCACCACCTTCGTGGACGCGGGGAACATCTGGGACACGGCCGGGGAGTTCAATCCCGCCGATCTGCTCACCGGGGCGGGGGTCGGCGCCACCCTGGTCACGCCCTTCGGTCCCCTGGGCGTCGACTACGCCTACGGGTTCAACCGACGGGACGTCCTCGGTCGCCCGGATCCTGGCTGGAAACTTCACTTCAAGCTGGGGCGGATGTTCTGAACCTTCAGGCGGCCCGCGGATATCACCACTGGACGACAGACGAACAGCGCCGAACCACGATCACGGACCAGGAGCCCACTCATGTATAGACGTCTCGCAGTCATCGCCCTGACCGTCGCCGTGGCGGGGGTCGTCCTCGCCGGTCCTCTCCCCGCCCAGGAGGGAGCGAGCGGGGTCCAGGATGCCGACTTTCCGTCGGTGGCCTTCGTGAACACCCAGGAGGTGGTGATGAACGCGCCGGGTGCCACCGAGGCCCAGCAGACGTTCCAGGCCGAGCTGAAGGAGTACCAGGCCGAGGTCGAGCAGATGCAGGCCGAGCTCGACTCGCTGACGCAGGCGTTGGAGCAGCAGCGATCCACCCTCACCCCCGAGGCCGAGCAGAGACGCGAGGAGGAGATCGCCCAGAAGCGGCAGGAGCTCCAGCGGCGGGCCCAGCAGCTGGAGCAGGAGGTGGGGAGCCGTCAGCAGGAGCTCCTGCAGCCGATCCTGGAGCGGGTCCAGGGCGTGATCGAGGCGCTCCGCCAGGAGCGGGGCTATGCGCTGGTCTTCGACGTCTCGGGTCCCGGTGTGGTGGCGGCGGATCCCTCCCTGAACATCACCCAGGACGTTCTGCAGCGGCTGGAGGAGCAGCAGGCGAGCGGTAGCCCTTCGACCCCCGGCGGCTCCGGCCGCTGAGGCGGGACCGCTGAGGGAGGAGCGGCGCGGCGCCGAGGGCCCGATGGAGGGGATGTCGCCGCGTCCGATGGGTCGCGGCGACCGCGCCGGAGAGGGGGGGAGCGTCCCCGTCCGTGCCGTGGCGGAGCACGTGTCCGGTCGTGTGGACGGGGACGGGGACCAGGTCCTGACGGGGGTGGCCGCGGTGGAGGATGCGGGCCCCCGGGATCTCACCTTCGTGGTCGGCGAACCCTATACCGACGCACTGCGGGACTCCCGGCCGGGAGCCGTTCTCGTGCCTCACGACCTCGAGGTGCCGGCCGGGGAGAGCGTCCTGATTCGCGTGGACGACGCCCGGGCCTCCTTCGCTCGCGCCGTGCGCCTGTTCCATCCCGAGCCCGAGCCCGAGCCCGGCGTGGCGGAGACGGCGGTCCTCGGGGACGGCGTCGAGATGGGCGACGGGGTCACCGTGGGGCAGCACGCGGTCCTCGGTGACGAGGTGAAGCTGGGGGCACGCAGCTGGATCGGTCCCCACGCGGTGGTGGAGGACGGCGTGGAGATCGGTGAGGAGTGCAGGGTCGGCGCCGGTTGTGTGGTGCAACGCGGCTCCCGCCTCGGGGACCGGGTGGTCCTGCACCCCGGCGCCCGCGTCGGCAGCGAGGGGTTCGGGTGGGTCTTCTCGGAGAGCACCACCGCCCGGAAGATGCCGCAGGTGGGCGGGTGCATCCTCGAGGACGACGTGGAGGTGGGGGCGAACAGCACCATCGACCGGGGCACCCTGGAGGACACGGTGGTCGGCGCCGGTACCAAGATCGACAACCTGGTCCACGTGGGCCACAACGTCCGGATCGGGCGAAACTGCATGATCGTGGCCCAGGTGGGTCTGGCGGGGAGCGCCCGCGTGGGGGACGGCGTGAGGCTGGCCGGTCAGGCGGGGATCTCGGGTCACCTGGAGATCGGCGATGGCGCCCGGGTGGCCGCCCAGGCCGGCGTCATCGGCGACGTGCCCGAAGGTGCGACGTATTCGGGCTATCCGGCCCGTCCCCACGGCGAGGCCATGCGCGCCAGCGCGGCCCTGCTCCGCCTCCCCGAGGCGCTGCGTCGGCTCAAGGCGCTGGAGGACCGGGTGGAGGAGGTCGTGGCCACCGGCGGCGAGGAGGAAGGGCGGTGAACGCCGTGCCGGAGCAGAAGACCCTCGGCGGGACCCGGCGCTTCGAGGGGACCGGACTCCACAGCGGTCGAGACGTCTCCCTGGAGATCGGCCCGGCTCCCGCCGATTCCGGCATCCGGTTCCGCCGGACCGACCTGGAGGGAGAGCCCGTGGTCCCGGCCGACGTGGCCTTTGTGAGCGGCGTGGACTGGGAGACCAGCCTCGCCCGCGGCGAGGCGCGGATCCGGACCATGGAACACCTGCTGGCCGCCCTGGCCGCCGCGGGGGTGGACAACGCCGAGATTCGGCTGGAGGGACCCGAGCCGCCGGCGGGCGACGGGAGCGCGGCGCCCTGGTGCGAGCTGATCGAGGAGGTGGGGGTCCGGTCCCAGGATCGCCCGGCCCGGGTGCTCGAGGTGGAGGAGGCCTTCACCGTGGTCGAGGGCGATTCGCGCTATACGGTGAGTCCCCACCCCCGGTACCGGATCTCGGCCGAGATCGAGTTCGAGCATCCCCTCATCGGCCGGCAGTTCGCCAGCGCCGTCGTCTGCGACGGGGACTTCTGCCGGAGCGTGGGGCGCGCCAGGACCTTCGGCCTGGAGGCCTGGCGGGAGGACCTCCACTCCCGGGGGCTGGCCCTGGGGGCGTCCCACGAGAACACGGTGGTCCTCACCGAGGACGGGATCGCCGGGGGGACCGAGCTGCGCTACGACGACGAATTCGTCCGCCACAAGATCCTCGACATGGTGGGAGACCTGACCCTCGTGGGAGCTCGACTGCAGGCGCACGTCCTGGCGGAGCGACCCAGCCACAGGGGGAACGTGGCCGTGGCCCGGGAGCTCGTCAGCCGGCTCCGTCGGAAGGAGCGCGGCGGTGGGCCCGTCCTGGACATCAACGAGATCCTGGAGTACATCCCCCACCGCTATCCCATGCTCCTGGTGGATCGCGTGGTGGACTTCGAGCCCGGCGAGCGCATCGTGGGCCTCAAGAACGTCACCATCAACGAGCCCTTCTTCCAGGGCCATTATCCCGGACATCCGATCATGCCGGGGGTCCTCATCATCGAGGCCATGGCCCAGGTGGGCGGACTCCTCCTGATGAACGAGTTCGATGACCCCGAGGAGAAGGTGGTATACTTCATGTCGCTGGACGACGTGAAGTGGCGTCGGCCGGTCACGCCCGGGGACCAGTTGATCTTCGAGCTGGAGATGCTGCAGTTCCGCGGGAGCATCTGCCGGATGAAGGGGGTGGGCCGGGTGGACGGGCGATCGGTGGCGGAGGCGACCATGATGGCACGGGTGGTGGACCGATGAGGGACGAGTCCGGAACGGCCGAGGCGCCAGAGGAGGCTGGAGCTTCCATCGATGCCGGGCGCCCTCCGGCGGTGGAATGGGAGGGAGGGATGCATCCTGCGGCTCACCTGCATCCCGACGCCTCGGTCCATCCCACGGCCCGGGTCGGTCCCCACAGCGTCGTGGGTCCGGGCGTGACCCTCGGGCCCGACGTGAGGGTGGCCTCGAACGCCCTCATCGAGCGGGACACCCGTGTGGGGGAGGCCTGCCGGATCCACCACGGGGCGGTCCTGGGGACCGATCCCCAGGACCTCAAGTACGAGGGCGAGCCCACCACGCTCGAGGTCGGGGCCGGGACGGTCGTCCGGGAGTACGCCACGCTGAACCGGGGGACGCGGGCGGCGGGCCGGACGACGGTGGGAGAGAAGTGTCTGATCATGGCCTACGCCCACGTGGCCCACGACTGCCGTCTGGGCGACGGGGTGATCGTGGCCAACGCCGTGAACATGGGCGGCCACGTGGAGATCGGCGATCACGCCGTGGTGGGCGGCGTGACGGCCATCCACCAGTTCGTGCGGATCGGGCGGCACGCCTTCGTCGGCGGCGGCTCGCGGCTCCCCCAGGACGTCCCACCCTACCTCATGGTGGCGGGCAATCCCTGCGAGTCGTACGGCCTGAACACGGTGGGCCTCCGCAGGAGCGGATTCGACCGGGAGGTGATGCGTGAGCTGCGCTCCGCCTACCGCTCCCTCTTCCAGTCGGAGATGAACCTGGGAGCGGCCCTGGACCGCCTCGAGGGCGAGGAGGACGTGGGCGAGGAGGTCGCCGAGCTGATGGACTTCATCCGATCGAGCGAGCGCGGCGTTGTCACCTGAGGGGACCGGCCCCGGCGGGGGCGGTGCCGGAAGGGACGCGCCGGCGGGGGGAACGGCGGAGCCTCTGAGGACCGGGGTGGTGGGAGTGGGCCGGCTGGGAGCCGAGCACGCCAGGATCCTGGCTTCCCTCCCGGGCTCCCGCCTGATGGGCGTCCACGACCGGCGGGAGGACCGCGGACGGGAGGTGGCCGACCGCCTGGACACCCGCCACATCCCGGAGCTCGGAGGGCTGCTGGATCGGGTCGACGCGGTGGTGGTGGCGGTCCCGACCAGCGTCCACCATTCGGTGGGGCGTCGCTGCCTGGACGCGGGGTGTCATACCCTCATGGAGAAGCCGCTCACCCCGACCCTGGAGGAGGCCGACGACCTGCTGCGGATCGCCGACGAGGAGGGGGTGTTCCTGGGCGCCGGCCACGTGGAACGGTTCAACGGAGCCGTCCGCGCCGGCCGGCGCCACCTGGACCGCCCCCGTTTCCTGGAGTCGGTCCGGCTGGCGCCCTTCCAGCGGCGGGGGACCGACGTCACGGTGATCCTGGATCTGATGATCCACGACATCGACCTGGTCCTCGGTCTGGTGGATTCGCCGGTGACCGAACTCCACGCGGTGGGGGTCCCGGTGCTCACCGACTCGGTGGACATCGCCAACGCCCGGTTGCTCTTCGCCGACGGCACGGTGGCGGACATCACGGCCAGCCGGGTGTCGATGGAGCAGACCCGGGAGCTCCGGATCTTCCAGGACTCCGGCTACCTCAGCCTGGACCTGGCCTCGGAGCGCGGCGAATTCCTGCGCCGACGGGACGGGGGGGAGCAGCCCCCGGAACCGGCGACCCTGTCCGACGTCGTGGATCGCGTTCCCGTCCGGGGCGACGGGAGCGAGCCCCTGAAGCTGGAGCTGGAGGCCTTCCTGGAGGCCGTCCGTGGAGGATCTCCACGGCTCGTGTCGGGCCGCGAGGCGCGCGACGCACTGGCGGTCGCCCTCCGCATCACGCGAGAGATCGAGGGACTAGAGGATGACGCTCTGGAAGATTCGTGAGGAACGGAAGAAGCTCGGCCCCCGCCCCAAGAAGGGGCCGGGGAACCTGATCCTGATCCTCCTCCTGATCCTGACGCTGGCGCTGATGTTCTTCCTGGATCGTGTCGGCTGATCCCTCCCCGGCACGGGGTACGGGACCCACCATCTATCTCTCCGCCGGGGAGACCTCCGGCGATCGGTACGGAGGGCGGCTGGCCCGGGCCCTCCGGGACAGGCTCCCCGACGTGCGCCTCCTGGGGACGGGGGGGCGGGAGATGGCGTCCGCCGGCGTCTCGCTCCTGGCCGAGCTGGACGACCTGGCGGTGCTCGGGCTGGCCGAGGTGGTCCGGAGCGTTCCGTTCTTCCTCCACCTCAGGCGCCGGGTGCGGCGTTGTCTCGTCCGGCAGGAGGTGGATCTGGTGGTCCCCATCGATTATCCGGGCTTCAACCTCCCGCTGGCCCGGTTCGCCAGCGGCCGGGGGATCCCCGTGCTCTACTACATCGCTCCCCAGGTGTGGGCGTGGCATCGGTCCCGGATCCGTTCCCTCGCCCGGTACGCCGATCGGCTCTGTGTGGTACTCCCGTTCGAGGAGGAGATCTTCCGCGAGGCCTCGGCGGCGGTGGAGTTCGTGGGACATCCCCTCCTGGACGAGAGCGAGGGGGGAGCGCCGCCGGCGGGCGGGGACCCGGGGGAGGGAACCGGGGCGGGCCACGGACCGGACCGAACCGTCCTCGGCCTCTTCCCGGGATCCCGCAGGCAGGAGGTCGTCCGGCTTCTCCCCGTCTTCCGCGAGACGGCGCGGAGGCTGCGGGAACGGCGTCCCGGCCTCCGAATCCTGGTGGCCCGGTCTCCCCACCTGGATCCGACGGACTACCCGGCAACGGGGCAGGGGGGGCTGGAGGGGAGGCTGGTCCCCCCGGAGGAGGCGGCCCGATCGGCCACGGCGGCCCTCACCAAGTCGGGGACCATGACGCTGGAGCTCGCCCTCCACCGCACGCCCATGGTGGTGGCCTACCGGATGCACCCGATGACGTTCTGGCTGGCGCGCCACCTGGTGGAGGTCGACCACGTGGCCCTGGTCAACCTCATCGCCGATCGCCGACTCGTCCCGGAATACCTCCAGGAGGAGGTGGAGCCGGAACCCCTGGCGGAGGCCCTCCGACCCCTGCTGGACCGGGGGTCGCAGGAGCGGCGCCGCATGGCCGACGGTCTGTCGACGGTGGCCGGGCGGCTGGGACGGCCGGGCGTGGCCGGGCGGGTGGCCGACCGGTGCGCGGAGCTGCTCGGGAGGACGACTCACCCATGAGCGGCCCGCACCGGGAACCGGCCCCGCGCCGGGACCGGAGGCGCGGGCCGGAGCGGAGGGTCCGGTCCGGCTGGCGGTCGGGGGCCGGCCCGGGTCTCCGGCTGGCCTCCTCCATCTTCGGCCTGGCAGCCGACCTGCGGAACCTGGCCTACGAGAGCGGATTCGCCGCCCCGCGGCCCTCCCCCGTGCCCGTCCTGTCGGTGGGAGGGCTCACCGTGGGGGGGAGCGGGAAGACCCCGCTGGCCGCCAGCGCCGCCGGGAGCCTCCTCTCCCGGGGCGTACCAACCGCCGTGGTGAGCAGGGGATTCGACGACGAGCTGGAGGTGCACCGGCGGCTGAATCCGGGGGCGGTGGTGACCGGGGCGCCCGAACGGGCTCGGGCCGTGGACGCGGCGGTGGCCCGGGGAGCACGGGTCGCGGTACTGGACGACGGGTTCCAGCACCGACGCCTGGGCCGGGACCTGGAGTGGACGGTGGTGAGGGCCGAGGACGCGGGTCGGCGGGCATGGGAACGGCTTCCGGCCGGGCCCGCCCGGGACCGGTGGGGCGAGCTCGCCCGGAGCGACGCCGTGATCCTCACCTGCCGGGATCCGTCCCCCGGGAGCGGCCTGGCGGGGCTGATGGGGTGCCTCCGGCTCCAGTTTCCCGCGGCCGCCGTGGCGGCGTGCCGGATCCGGTCCACCGGCCTGGAGGCCGTCAATGCTGCTGCGGCGGCCCGCCCCGAGGCCGCACCCCGGGTGGCGTTTGCTTCGGTCATGCACGGGGAGGAGTTTCTGGACCGGCAGGCGGCGTCACGTCCCGGCCTGGAGCATACCTACCTGTTTCCGGATCACCACCACATCGAGGAGGAGACCGTCGCGGAGATGGCCCGCGCCGCGGGAGAGGATGGGATGATGGGCACGCTGAAGGACGTGGTGAAGGTGGCCGGCCGCCTGGATCCGCGGATCCCGCTGTGGTACGTCTCGGAGGAGGTGGCGTGGGCCGAGGGATCCCGCCGTCTGTCGGCCCAGCTCGATCACCTGGCCTGGCTCGGGGGCGGCTCGGGCGGAGGGCATCCGGACGGGCCGCGGTTCGGGGACGATAGGGACGACGCGGGCGACCCGGAGGACGGATGAGACGCCGGGAGACCGACGTGGTGGTGGTGGGCTCGGGCATCGCGGGGCTCACCTTCGCCCTCGAAGCCAGTCGCTATGCCCGGGTCCTGGTCCTGACCAAGAAGGCCCGGGGGGACACGAACACGAACTACGCCCAGGGCGGCATCGCGGCCGTGGTGGCGCCGGGCGACAGCCCCGACCTCCACGTGCGGGACACGCTCCTGGCGGGAGCCGGGCTCTGCCACCGGCCGGCGGTGGAGATGGTGGTGGAGGAGGGCCCGGACAGGGTACGGGAACTCATGGACCTGGGGGTGGAGTTCAGCAGGGACCAGGGCGACCTGGCCCTGGGGATGGAAGGAGGCCACAGTCGGCGGCGCATCCTCCATTCGGCCGATCTCACGGGCAGGGAGATCGAGGGGGCCCTCCTCTCGGCCGTCTCCCGGACGGAAGGGATCACGGTGCTGGACGATCACTTCGTGTGGTCCCTCCGGGCCGGCCCGGACCCGGAGAGCGGGACGCCCCGATGCACCGGGGCCCTGGCGCTGGACGTGGAGGACGGGTCCTGGGTGGACGTCCGGGCGTCGGCCGTGATGCTGGCCACGGGTGGGGCCGGGGGGCTGTACCGGCACACCACCAATCCCCCCATCGCCACGGGCGGCGGGGTGGCCCTCGCCTATCGGATCGGGGCGGCGGTGGCCAACCTGGAGTTCGTCCAGTTCCATCCGACGGCCCTCTATCCGGCCGGTTCGCGGGCGTTCCTGATCTCGGAGGCCGTCCGGGGGGAGGGGGCGGTGCTCCGACGGATCGACGGGACCGAATTCATGGAGGAGTACCATCCGGCGGGTTCCCTGGCTCCTCGCGACGTGATGGCCCGGGCGATCCACCGGGTGATGGAGCGGAGCGGGGACTCCCACGTGCTCCTGGACGCGTCGGGCCAGGACACCGCCGAGTTCACCCGCCGGTTCCCCACCATCGCCGAGCGGTGTCGGGAGGAGGGGATCGCGGTCCCGGACGAGCCGATCCCCGTGGTGCCGGCGGCCCACTACCTGTGCGGGGGGGTGAGGACGGATCGGGCCGGGCGGACGAGCCTGCCCGGCCTGCTGGCCGCGGGAGAGGTGGCCTGCACGGGGGTCCACGGCGCGAACCGCCTGGCCAGCAACTCCCTCCTGGAGGCGGTGGTCCTGGCCGCTCGTGCGGGACGGTTCCTCCGGGGCGACCTCCGTCCCCCGGGATCGGGCGGCACCGGAGGGACGGAGGAGGCCGGCGCCCCGCCCGGGCCGCCGGAGCTCGCCGAGGCCGGGACGCCGCCGGAGGCCGTGGCCGAGAGGCTGCGGGACCTCATGTGGGAGCGGGTGGGGATCGTCCGGAGTGACGAGGGCCTGGCGGCGGCCGACGAGGAGATCCGGCGGCTCCGCCGGATCGACCTTCGCTGGGACGGGACGCCGCCGGGGGCCCTGGCCCTCCGGGAGGTCCAGCTCATGCGGGAGGTGGCCGCCCTGGTGGTCCGGTCCGCCGCCGGGCGTCCCGAGAGCCGGGGCCTCCACTACAACCGGACGCATCCCCACAGGGACAGCGAACGGTGTCTCCACGACACCGTCCTGGTCCGGTAGGGGCCGTGCGCATCGTGCTCGCGGCGGTGGGGTCTCCCGGGTCCGGTCCCATGTCGGAGATGATCTCCGACTATCAGCGGCGTGCGGGCCGCTACTTCCGGTTCGAGGTCCGTGAGGTCCCGGCGGGAGGGGGAGCCGGGGGGGACGACGGAGCCCGCCCGGCCGAGGCCCGACGCCTGGTGGAGGCCGTGCCGGAGGAGCTGGACTGGTTCGCCCTCACCCGGGAGGGGAAGGGGATGTCCTCCCGGGGGCTGGCGGCCCATCTGGAGCGGATGCAGACCTACGGCCACCCCGGCGCCGCCTTCATCGTCGGAGGAGCCGGGGGGCTCGGCCGGGACGTGCTGGAGCGGGCCCGGTACCGGCTGTCCCTGTCTCCCATGACCCTGCCCCACGATCTGGCGCGCCTCGTGATGGCCGAGCAGCTCTACCGCGCCGGGACGATCATCGCCGGCGAACCGTATCATCGAGGCCCATGAGCCGGGGCGAGGGGTCCGACGCCGGGCGGGAGCCGTGGTACCGGAGGTGGTTCGGGACCCGGTACCTGGAGCTCTATCCCCACCGGGACCGGGACGAGGCCAGGGAGGCGGTGGACCTCCTCCTGGAGCGGGCGGACCCGTCCCCCGGCCCGATCCTCGACCTGGGATGCGGGGCGGGTCGGCACCTGGAAGCCTTCCGGGAGCGGGAACGGACGGCCGTCGGCCTGGACCTCTCGACGCCCCTCCTGGCGGAAGCGGCTCGTTCCGGCGCGTCCCGTCTGGTCCGGGGGGACATGCGGCTCCTCCCGTTCTCCGGCTCCTGCTTCCAGGCGGTGGCCAGCTTCTTCACCTCGTTCGGGTATTTTCGCGATCCCGCCGACGACGGCCTGGTGCTGGACGAGGCAGCCCGGGTGCTGGCCCCCGGCGGCGCGTTCTTCCTGGACTACCTCAACGCCACGCGGGTCCGGGAGGAGCTGGTCCCGGAGGACGAGCGCGAGGTGGGGGGGCGGCGGGTGATCCAGCGTCGCTGGATCGAGGGAGGGATGGTGGAGAAGCGCATCGAGATCCACCCGGCGGAAGGGAGCGAGCCGGCCGAAGGGGGCGAGGCCTCCCCCGCCGTCTATCACGAGCGCGTCCGCCTGTACGAGGCCGGTGAGCTGGAGGAGATGGTGCGGAGCCGGGGGTTCCGGGTGGAGGACCGGCTGGGGGACTACGACGGCCGTCCCCACGCCCGGGACTCCTCCCGGGCGATCCTGGTGGCGCGCCTCCAGGCCCCGCGGGCGACCGGTCGGACCGCCGGGACCGGGCTCCGGGCCTCCGGGACGGAATGAGCGGGAGCGGCGCCGCGCCCCCGGAGATACGGTCCCGTCCCCTGGCGCCCGAGGGGACGGTGGCGGGCGACTTCGTCCGGGGCCGGGAGAGGGCGGGAGAGCTCCTGCGTCCGCCGGAGGTCGAGGGGGACCGGAAGCGCCGGGGGCGCCTGGGAGCCGACGCGTTCCGGGTGACGGGCGAGGGGGCCCGGCGCCGGCTCGAGGCGGCGCTCGAGGGGCGGGGCCGTCTCGTCTCCACCGGCCAGCAGCCGGTGGCTTTCGGGGGACCGCTCTACGTGCTCTACAAGGTGCTCGCCGCGGTGGCCGTGGCCGAGCGGCTGGAGGCGGAGACCGGGGATCCGGCCCTGGCCATGTTCTGGGTGGGATCGGACGACCACGACTGGGAGGAAGCCGGGTCCCTCCGTCTCCTGGATCTGGAGAACGAGCTCCGCACGGTGCGGCTCGAGCCGCCGGCGGGGTGGGTCGGCCGGCCGGCCGGTGCCGCGCCGCTGCCGGACCGGGTGGAGGACCGGATCGATGAGATATCGGAACTCCTTCCAGCGTCCGAGTTTGTGGGTGGTTACATCGAGTTGATTCGAGATACGCATCGACCGGACCGGGCCCTGGGCGAGGCCTTCGCGCGGTTCCTCCTCCGCCTGGTGGCGCCCCGTCCGCTGGCCGTCCTCGACGCCGCCGGCCCCGCGGTGAAGCGCGCCGCCGCGCCGTTCCTCCTGGAGAGCGTGGAGCGCGCCCGGGAGGAAGCGGACGCCGTCCGGCGGAGCAGCGAGCGTGTCACGGCGGCGGGCTACGACCTCCAGATGCCGCTCCTGGAGGGCGCCACCCACGTGTTCCGGGACACGGGAGAGGAGCGTCTCCGTCTCTACAGGGACGGCGACGACGTCCTGGTGGGGCGGGACGGCGCCGCCAGCCCCCTGGCCGAGGTCCGGGAGCGGATGGAGGAGGAGCCCGGCGCCTTCAGCCCCAACGTGGCGCTCCGTCCGGTGCTGGAGGCGTGGCTCCTCCCGGTGGCCCGTACGGTGCTGGGACCGGGAGAGCTCGCGTACTGGGCCCAGCTCTCCGGGCTCTTCGAGCTCCGCGGGGTGCCGATGCCGGCGGTCACGGCCCGCCCCTCCTGGGCCGTCCTCGAGGAGAAGGTGGCGAAGGTCCTCCGGAGCTTCGGGGCCGAGCCGGAGGGGTTCCGGGACGGCGGGGCGTCCCTGGTGGACGAGGTCGTGGCTCGCTCACGTCCACGGGGGGTGGACGAGGCGCTGGCGGACCTCCGGAGCGCCATCGGACGGGGGCTCCAGGGAGTGGAGGGGGCGGTGGGCGACGAGCTGCCGGGCATCCGGGCCTCGGTGGGCAAGGCCCGGAGCCGCCTCTTCGAGGCGGTGGACGAGCTGGAAGCCTCGGTGGATGGCCGGGTGGAGGAGCGGCAGGAGAGCCGAATCGCCCAGATCCGCAAGGCGGCCCGTCACCTGTACCCGGGCGGGCGCCCGCAGGAGCGGATGCTGAGCCCCCTGTACTACCTGGCCCGCTACGACGGGGCGTTCGTGGAGGCCGTGGACCGGGCCACCCGTCGCCGGGTCGGAGCGGGGCACGGGACGGAGGGCGTGGAGGGGTGAGCGGGGAGGACACCGGCCGGTCGGCCTTCTCGGTGGGGGGAGGCATCTTCCTGAGCCGGATCTCCGGGTTCGCCCGCGACCTGGCCTTCGCCGGGTTCTTCGGCACGGGGATCGCCGCCGACGCCTTCAGCTATGCGCTGAAGATCCCCAACGTCATCCGGAACCTGCTGGGGGAGGGGACCCTGTCGGCGGCGTTCGTCCCGGCCTACAGCCACCTCCTCGCCGGCCAGGAGGGGGAGGCCGAGGAGGACGGGGAAGCGGAGGCCCGGCGCCTCGCCCGCTCCATGCTGGGGACCATGCTGGTGCTGGCGTGCCTGCTGAGCGCCCTCGGGGTGCTCCTGGCCCCCTGGATCACCCGGGCGGTGGCGCCGGGCCTCGGCGGCGAGGCGGAGGCGCTCACCACCGAGCTGGTCCGGATCCTGTTCCCCATGGCCGGCGCCTTCATGGTGGCCGCGTGGGCCCTGGGGGTCCTGAACAGCCACCGGCGCTTCTTCCTGCCGTTCGTGGCCCCGGTGGTCTGGAACCTGGCGCAGGTGGGAGGGCTGCTCCTGGGGGCGTACCTGGGGTGGGACTCGCTGATCCACGTCCTCGCCTGGTCCGCCCTCCTCGGGGGCGTCCTCCAGCTGGCGGTCCAGCTCCCCACGGCGCGGCGACTCCTCGGGGGCTCCCTGGAGCCGCGCCTGGGGTGGAGCTGGGAGCCGCTCCGGAAGGTGATACGGAACATGGGGCCCGTGGCCGCCAGTCAGGGGGTCTTCCAGGTGGCGAGCCTGGCCGACGTCTTCCTGGCCAGCTTCCTGGCCCAGGGCGCCATGGCCGGCCTCTACTTTGCCCAGCGGATCGTGTACCTCCCCCTGAGCCTCTTCGGGATCTCGGTGGCCGCCGCGTCGCTCCCCGAGATGTCCCGGGAGCGGACGGCCGAGCACCTGAGGGCCAGGCTGGGCAACGGGTTCTTCCAGATCCTCTTCTTCGTGCTCCCCTCGGCCGTGGCCATGATCCTCTTCGGCGACCTGATGGTCCAGGTCCTCTTCCAGCGGGGCGAGTTCGACGCGGCCAGCACGGCCCGGGTGACCGCCATCCTCATCGCCTACTCCATGGGGGTGGTGGCGTCGAGTTCGGTGAAGCTCTTCGCCAGCGGGTTTCACGCGGTGGGCGACACCCGGACGCCCATGAAGATCACCGCGGTCGCCGTCGGGTCGGGGGTGGCCTGCAGCGCCCTGCTCATGCAGCCGCTGGGGGCGCCGGGGATCCCCCTGGGCGGGGCCATCGGGGCGTGGCTGAACCTGGGGCTCCTGTGGTGGGCGCTGGGCCGTCGGATCGGCCGCCTCTTCCCGAGACGGGCGCTCCGCCCCCTGGTGACCCTGGGCGTCGCGGCGGCGGCGGGAGGGGGCGTCGGATGGCTGGCCCGGGGGATGCTGGAGTCCCGGCTGGAACCCTCCGCGGGGACGCTCCCGGCGGCGGCGGTGCTGGCCGGAACGCTCCTCGCGGCGGGGGTACCATACCTCGCCATCGCCCGCAAACCTCCTCGCGTCTTCAGGCGCCCCTCTGCCGATGACCTCCCCGACGAGCCATCCTGAGGCGCTCCTGGAGGAGGTCCGGTCCCTGCCCGATCGGCCCGGCGTCTACCTCTTCCGCGACGCCGACGGGGAGATCCTCTACGTGGGCAAGGCCAAGTCCCTCCGGGACCGGGTCCGGAGCTACTTCGGTTCCGAGCGGGGGATGGGCGTCAAGGTCCGCCGGCTCCGGTCCGAGCTGGCCGACCTGGAGACCTTCGTGGTGGAGTCCGAGGCCGAGGCCCTGCTGCTGGAGTCCAACCTCATCAAGGAACACGCGCCCCGGTACAACATCCAGCTCCGCGACGACAAGACGTACCCCTACATCAAGGTCACCCTGGACGAGCCGTTTCCCCGGGTCTTCGTCACCCGGCGCCTGGAACGGGACGGATCACGATACTTCGGTCCCTTCACCGACGTGGGGGCCATGCGCCGGGCGCTCCGGATGGTGAAGAAGGTCTTCACGGTCCGGACGTGCTCCTACGACCTCCCCGAGGACGCCCCGGACCGCCCGTGCCTGGACTACCACATCGGTCGCTGTCGGGCGCCCTGCGTCGGGTACCAGGACCGGGAGGACTATCGGGAGATGATCGACCGGGTGGTGGGCGTCCTCCAGGGGAACACCGGCGAGGTGAAGGAGTCGGTCCGGTCGCGGATGGAGGAGGCGGCCGAAGCCCGGGACTTCGAGCGGGCCGGGGAGCTGCGGGACGTCCTCAAGGGGCTGGAGTCCTTCGAGCGGCGACGGACGCCGGTGGACTTCCGGGGGGGAGATCGCGACGTGGTGGGCGTGGTCCGGCGGGACGAACGGGCGTGCGCCGTGGTGCTCCGGGTCCGGGGAGGTCGGCTCCTCGGCCGGGACGTCCACCACCTCCGGAACGCCTCCGGTGAGGGGGAGGCCGGGGTCGTGGGGGCGCTGGTGAAGGGCTCCTACCTCCGGCAGGAGGATCTCCCCCCCGAGCTGGTGGTCCCGTCGGACTTCCCGGATCGGGACCTGGTGGAGGAGTACCTGTCCCTCCGTCGGGACGGGGAGTTCCGGATCCACGTGGCCCGGCGGGGTCGGAAGCGGCGCCTCATCGAGCTGGCCGAGGAGAACGCCCGGCACCTGATGGCCCGGGACGGAGGCGGCGGGGCCGACCGGCGTGAGGACCCGGCCGGGGGCGACGGAGACGGAGACGGGCGGGGGGGCGGGCCGCCCCGGGCCGCCCGGTCGCTGGCCGAGTCCCTGGAGCTGGAGGAGGCCCCCCGGAGCATCCTCTGCTTCGACGTCTCCACGCTGGGGGGGAGCGAGAGCGTCGGGAGCGCCGTATGGCTGGAGGACGGGCGCCCGTCGAAGGACGAATACCGGAGGTTCAGGATCCGGTCGGTCCCCCGGGGCGAGACCGACGACTACGCCATGATGCAGGAGATCGTGGGTCGGTACTTCGATCGACGGGTCAGGGAAGGGGACCGGCTGCCCGACCTGGTACTGGTGGACGGCGGGAAGGGCCAGATGGCGGCCGCCGCCCAGGCGCTGGAGTCGGCGGCGGGGGCCGGCGACCTGCCGCTGGCGTCCCTGGCGAAGCGCGACGAAGAGGTGTTCGTGCCGGGACGGTCCGATCCCGTCCGCCTCCCGCGGACGGATCCGGGGCTCCACTGGCTCCAGCGGGCACGGGACGAAGCCCACCGCTTCGCGGTGACCTACAGTCGAACGCTGCGCAAGCGCCGCACCCTGCGATCCCGCCTCTCGGAGGTCCCGGGGGTCGGCGCCGAGCGGGAACAGCGGCTCCTCCGTCGCTTCGGCAGCCTGGACGCCGTACGGCAGGCCAGCGAGGAGGAGCTGCGGGAGGTCTCCGGCATCGGCCCGACGACGGCCCGGCGGATCCGCGAGCGGCTCCGGAACGGCTCATCACCCGCGTGAGGTCCCCCGACCCCGGACTCTGCGGAGACTGCCGGCACGCCCGGGTGGTGGAGAGCGACCGGGGGTCGCGGTTCTGGCTCTGTCGCCGGGCGGCCCGGGACCCGAGCTATCGCCGCTACCCCCGGCTCCCCGTCCTCCGGTGTGAGGGCCACGAGGCCCGACCCCCGACCGCCGACGGAGGCGGACGGGAGCGGGCCGCCGGGTCCGCCTCCCCGGATTCCCCCGACCAGGAGCCACGATGAGCCAGGTCCGCACCCGGTTCGCCCCCAGTCCCACCGGATACCTGCACCTGGGGAACGCCCGCACCGCCCTCCTGAACTGGCTGGTGGCCCGACGTCACCGGGGGCGGTTCCTCCTGCGGTTCGAGGACACCGACCTCCAGCGGGAGGCCTCCGGCGCGGAGGAGGTGATCCACGAGAGCCTGGACTGGCTGGGCCTGACACCCGACGAGGGACCCCGGGCCGGGGGACCCCACGGACCGTATCGACAGAGCGAGCGGGGCGACCTGTACCGTGCGGAGGCCGAGGGCCTGCTGGAGCGCGGACGGGCGTATCGCTGCTACTGCAGCCCCGACGAGCTGGAGGAGCGCCGGCGGGAGGCCCTGGAGCGGGGGGATCAGCCGGTCTACGACGGTCGGTGCAGGGACCTGAGCGCCGAGCGGGAGCGGGCCCTCCGTTCGGAGGGACGGGAGCCCACGGTCCGGTTCCGGGTGGAGCCCGGACCGGTGGCCGTCCGGGACCGGGTCCGGGGGGAGGTCACCATCGAGGGCTCGGAGTTCGGTGACTTCGTGATCCTGCGCTCCGACGGACGGCCCACCTACAATTTCGCCGTGGTGGTGGACGACATCGACATGGAGATCACCCACGTGATCCGGGGGTCGGGGCACCTCTCGAACACGCCGAAGCAGGTCCTCCTGTACAGGGCCCTCTCGGCCCCTCCCCCCGAATTCGCCCACATCCCCCTGGTCCTGGGGCCCGACGGCTCGAACCTGTCGAAGCGGGAGGGCTCGCCGTCGGTCCTGGAGTACCGGCGCCGCGGATTCCATCCCGACGGGGTGGTGAACTACCTGTCGCTGCTGAGCTGGTCCAGCGAGAGCGGCCGCGAGGTCCTGGATCGGGAGGAGCTCGTGCGGGAGGTGGACCTGGACCGGATCGGGGCCTCCGATGCCGCCCTGGATCCGGAGAAGATGGAGTGGCTCTCGGGCCAGCACGTCCGGCGGGAGGACCCGGCGCGCCTGGCGGAGGCCCTCTCCGGGTTCGTCCCGGTGGAGGAGCTCGCCCTGGGCGGTGAGGACCTGCTCCGGTTCGCCGAGGTGGTCCGGGACCGGATCCACCTCTTCTCCGAGGCCCGGGACGACGCGGAGACCATCTTCGGGGAGCCGGACCCGGCCCGGCCCGAGATCCGGGACGCCCTGGCGGGGGATTCGACGAGGGCGGTCCTGTCCGAGCTCCTGGAGGAGCTGGAATCCCTGGACCGGTGGGAGCGCGAGGGGATCGAGGAGGCCGTGGACCGGGCCTCCCGGGCGTCGGGCGTCCGGGGACGGGACCTCTATCATCCCCTCCGGGCGGCCCTGACCGGTGAGCTGGAGGGACCGGAGCTGGGGTCGGTCATCTGGGCCCAGGGCCGGGAGCGATCGACGCGGCGGCTGCGCCGCGGCCTGGACGTGACATCGGAAGGAGGAGCTGGATGAGCGAACGCTTTCGGCTCGAGTGCAGCGCCTGCGGAGGAGAATGCCGAGCGGAGCCCCGGGCCACCGTGTGTCCGGAGTGCGGGAAGCCGTGGCTGGTCCGCTACCCGCGTCCCGCGGACCCCACCGGACTCCCGGAGCGGTGGGCCCGTCGACCGGGCGGGATGTGGCGTTTCCGGGAGCTCCTCCCCCTGGATCCGGACGAGGCGCCGGTCACCCTGGGCGAGGGTGCCACCCCGTGCCTCCGGGCGGCGCGGCTGGGCGCGGAGACGGGTGTGGACCTCCGGGTGAAGGACGAGGGGCAGAATCCCACCGGGAGCTTCAAGGACCGGGGCCTGTCCGCCGCGGTGACCCGGGCCGTCCGGGACGGCGTGGACTCCTTCGTCATCCCCAGCGCCGGGAACGCCGGGGCGGCGCTGGCGGCCTACGCCTCCCGGGCCGGGGCCCCGGCCCGGGTCTACGTGCCCGAGGACACCCCCGAGGGGGTCCGGCGCCGGTGCCGCCGGTACGGGGCCGACCTGGTCGACGTGGACGGCCTGATCACCGACTGCGGGGAACGGGCCACCGAATTCGGCCGGCGTACCGGGGCGTTCGACGTGTCCACGCTCCGGGAGCCCTACAGGCTCCAGGGCAAGAAGACCATGATGCTGGAGATCCTCGAGGAGCTGGGATGGGAACCGCCGGACGCCGTGGTCTATCCCACGGGGGGCGGAACGGGCCTCATCGCCAGCTGGACGGTCCTGGGGGAGCTCCGGGAGTGGGGGATCCTGGAGGAGGTACCCACCCGGATGTACAGCGTACAGGGCGAGGGCTGCGCCCCCGTGGTGAGGGCGTGGGAACGGGGACGGGAGGAGGCCGAGCCCTGGGGGGACGCCCGGACCGAGGCCTACGGCCTCCGGGTGCCCTCGGCCCTGGGCGACTTCCTCATCCTCCGTGCCCTCCGCGAGTCCGGCGGCGGCGCGGTGGCGGTGCCCGACGAGGAGATGCGCCGTGGCGCGCGGGACCTCGGCTCCCGCGAGGGGGTGAGCGCGGGCATCGAAGGAGGAGCGGCCCTGGCCGGGCTCCGCCGGCTGGTGGAGGTCGGGGAGATCCAGAGCGGGGAGACGGTGGTGCTCTTCAGCACCGGGAACTTCCTGACCTACTGAGGTGCCGCGGGCGTTGCGGCAGGGGTGGTCGCCGGGGACCCGCCGGCGGAACGGATCGGGCCCATTCCGGTAGATGAAGCCACGATAGAGCAGGGTCCGACCGCAAGGATCCCGGCCGGTCACGCCCCGGGACGATCACGAATCAGGAGCCGGAAGGTACACGACATGAAGAAGACGCTCGGCACCCTCTGCATCTCGTTCCTCCTCCTGGCCCTCCCGGCCACCGCCCTCGGGCAGGAGCAGCAGCAGCAGCAGGAATGTCAGCTGCAGCCCAGCCCCGAAGCCACGGCGGCGCAGCAGTTCCTGACCCAGGCCCAGCAGGACAGCGCCCTGGCCCAGGGGGAGCAGCGCGAGCTGTTCCAGAGGGCGTGGGAGCAGCTCCGGGAGCCCATCGAGTCGGGCACCGACGACGCCACCCTGTGGGTCCTGGCCGCCCAGGCCCAGCTCGGCCTGAGGAATTACGATCGGGCCGACCAGTACCTGAACCGGTTCGTGGAGCTCCGCTCCGAGTGCGCGAGCTTCGCCGAGGAGGTCCGATACTCGGCGTGGGCCCGCCTGTACAACCAGGCCATCGAGGCCTACCAGGGAGGGGCCACCGCCGAGGCACTCACCTACTTCGTCAGGGCCAGCAACATCTACAAGGACGCCCGGTCCCTGGTGAACGCCGGGACGCTGTACCGGCAGCAGGGCCAGCTGGACTCGGCGGCGGTGATGTACGAGCAGGTCCTGGACGCCGGTGGGGAGCCGGAGCGGGTCCGGGAAGCGGTCACCAACCTGGTGCAGATCCGCAGGGAGCAGGGGAGCCCCGAAGAGGCCCTCGCGATGCTCCGGCACTTCATGGCCGAGAACCCTGAGGACGTGGGCCTCCGGATCAACTACGCCCAGACGCTGGCGGAGGCGGGCCAGGAGGACTCGGCCCAGGCCATCTACACGGAGATGATGGGCCAGATCGACCAGCTGGACTTCGAGGGTCGGACCCGCCTGGGCGTGGGGTTCTATCAGGCTCAGAACTTCGAGATGGCCGCCGAGGCGTTCCAGGCCGCCCGCGAGCTGAACCCGATGAACAAGGAGGCCATGGAGAACCTGGGGAGCTCCCTGGTCCAGTCCAAGCAGTTCGAGGCCGCCACCGCCATCTCGGACACGCTGGCCCGGTGGTACCCCCACGACAACCAGAACCTCTCCCTGGCCGTACGGGCCTTCAGCCAGGCCGGTGATTCCCAGCGGGCGCAGGACCTCCTGGACCGGATGAAGACCATGCCCGTGAGGTTCCACCAGCTGGGCATGGCCACGCCGGGCGAGGGCACCTACGCCATCCAGGGCGTGGTGGAGAACGTGAGCATGGATCAGGGGACCATCACCCTGGCCGTCGAGCTCCTGGATGAGAACGGCGACGTGGTCGACACCAGGGATCTGGAGATCGAGCTCCCCGCCCAGGGGGAGCGGACCCAGTTCCAGACCCAGTTCCAGGCGACGGCCGGCGCCGTGACCTTCCGCTACGGCGAGCTCTGATCGCGGCGGCCTGAGCCTCCGGCCCGTCCGGTTCCCCCCGGGGACCGGCGCGGGCCGGCCCGCCGCGGCCCCCCGAGACCATGACCGTCGCGTCGCGTGACCGCCGCGCCGACTCCGGCGTGGCACTGCCCACGGTGGCCGTGGTGGGCCGCCCGAACGTCGGGAAGTCCACCCTCTTCAACCGGGTGGTGGGGGAGAGGGTGGCCATCGTGGCCGAGCGTCCGGGGGTGACCCGCGACCGCAACTTCTCCCGAGCCGAGTGGGCGGGGCGGCCGTTCCTCCTGGTGGACACCGGGGGGATCCAGGACCGGGCCGACGCCCCCCTGGAGGAGGCCGTTCGCCGCCAGGTGCTGGCCGCCATCGAGCACGCCGACGTCCTGATCTTCGTGGTGGACGCCGGCCAGGGCGTGGCACCGGTGGACCTCCAGATCGCCGACCTCCTCCGCGAGTCGGGCCGCCCGGTGCAGGTGGCCGTCAACAAGATGGACAACCCGGCGGGCGATCTCCGGCATCACGAGTTCTGGAGCCTGGGCCTGGGGGAGCCCCAGCCCGTGTCGGCCATGACGGGGAAGGGGAGCGGCGACCTCCTGGACCGGGTGGTGGAGAAGCTGCCGGCCGGCGAGCCGTCCGCGCCCGCCGGGGTGGACCTGAGCCTGGCCGTGGTGGGCCGCCCCAACGTGGGAAAGTCCAGCCTGGTGAACCGCCTGCTGGGCGAGGAGCGGGTGGTGGTCCACGAGGAGGCGGGGACCACCCGCGACGCCATCGACACCTACCTGGAGTACGGGGACCGGACGATCCAGCTCATCGACACGGCGGGTCTCCGGCGGCAGTCCCGGGTCTCCGACGACGTGGAGTTCTACAGCCGCGTCCGGGCGGCCGCCGCCATCCGGCGGGCGGAGGTGTGCGTGCTGGTGGTGGACTGTGAGGCCGGGGTGGCGAACCAGGACTTCCGGATCGGCGAGGACGCCTGGGACCAGGGGCGCGGGCTGGTGCTGGCGGCGAACAAGTGGGACCTGGTGGAGGATCGGGGCCCCTCGGTGGTGGCGAACTTCGTCGAGGCCCTCCGCGACCGGGCCGCCTACCTGCGCTGGGTGCCGGTGGTGACCACTTCCGCCCTCACCGGACAGCGGGTGCGGAAGGTCCTGGACCTGGCGCTGGAGGTGCGCGCGGAGCGGTCCCGCCGGATTCCCACCGCCGAGGTGAACCGGGTGCTGGAGGGGCTGGTGGGACGCCGGCAGCCCCCCCAGGGCGGCAGCGGAGACGTCCGGATCCTCTACGGGAGCCAGGTGGCGTCGGAGCCGCCGCTCTTCGCCGTCTGGTCCAACAGGCCGGAGGAGATCCCGGCCCACTACCTGCGCTATCTGGAGAACGGGTTCCGGGACGCGTGGGGGTTCGAGGGCGTGCCCGTCCGGATCAAGACGAAGGAATCGTCGGGACGGGAGCCCCGGGGCTACCGGGTGTGAGGGAGGTGCGGTCCGCATGATGCAGGCTGCCGCGTTCGTGCTGGTGGCGTATCTGTGCGGGTCCGTGCCGGCGGGGCACCTGGCGGGCCGCCGGGCGGGGATCGACCTCCGCCGGCGGGGCAGCGGGAACCTGGGGAGCTCCAACGTGTTCCGGGTCCTCGGTCCCCGGGCCGCGCTTCCGGTGGCGGCCGTGGACGTCCTGAAAGGCTTCGTCCCGGTCTGGTACTTCCCCCTCCTCGACGGGACGGCCGTGGCCCACCTCCCCCTGGTCTACGGCGCCGCCGCCATCGCGGGACACGTGTGGTCGGTCTTCCTCCGGTTCGACGGAGGAAAGGGCATCGCCACCGCGGCCGGCGTACTCCTGGCCCTGTCGCCGGTCACCGGCCTCGTCGCGGCGACGGGATGGCTGGGGCTCCTCCTCTCCGTGGGAGCTCCCTCGGTGGCGTCCCTCACGGCGGTGACGCTGACTCCCCTGGTGGCCTGGGGTCTCGGCGAGCCGAGCTCCACCGTGGCCTTCACCGTGATCCTGGTGCCCTTCGCGTGGTGGACGCATCGGGACAACCTGGCGCGGCTGCGGCGTGGCGACGAGCTGGCCCTGAGCGGGAGCGGAGGAGAGGGCGACAGGGACGGCGGGGCCGAGGAGCCGACGGAACGGGGCGCGGGGGGATGAGGGTGGACGACGATCGGATCCCGACCCCGGACCTCCCGGAGGACCGCCGGCCGCGGCGGGTGACGGTCCTGGGCGCCGGGAGCTGGGGCACCGCCCTGGGCGCGGTCCTGGCGCGGAACGGCCACAGGGTCCGGCTCTGGGCCCGCGATCCCCGCGTGGCACGGGAGGTTCGGCACGAGGCCCGCAACGAGAAGTACCTCCCGGGGGCCCGGCTCCCCTCCTCCCTCCAGGCGACGGAGGACTACGACACGGCGCTGGCAGAGGCCGAGGCCGTGGTGTGTGCCATCCCTTCCCATGCCGTCCGCCAGGTGGCCGAGGACGTGGCCGGGTTCCTCCCATCCTCTCCACTCCTGATCAGCGGCTCCAAGGGGCTGGAGCTGGAGAGCGACCTCCGGATGAGTCAGGTCCTCCACCAGGTCTTCGACGCCTCCTGGTCGCGGGACCTGGTGGTGCTGTCGGGCCCGAGCTTCGCCGCCGAGCTCGTGGAGGGCGCCCCGACGGCGGTGGCCGCCGCCTCCCGGAGCCGGGAGAACGCCCTCCGGGCCCAGTCCCTCTTCCAGAACGACCATCTCCGGGTCTACACCCAGGACGACGTGGTGGGGGTGGAGCTCGGCGGGGCGGTGAAGAACGTCATCGCCATCGCCGCCGGTATCAGCGACGGCCTGGAGCTGGGGAACAACGCCCGGGCCGCGCTCATCACCCGGGGCCTGGCCGAGCTGTTCCGGCTGGTCACGGAGATGGGAGGGGATCCCATGACCCTCGCCGGCCTGGCCGGGACCGGCGATCTGATCCTGACGTGCACCGGCGATCTGAGCCGAAACCGACGGGTGGGGCTGGCCATCGGACGGGGGGGATCGGTGGATCGGGTCCTGGCGGAGATGGATCAGGTGGTGGAGGGCTTCCGCACGGCCCGGGCCGTGCGGGAGATGGCCGGGGAGCACGGGGTGGAGATGCCCATCGTGGATGCGGTATGTTCCATCCTGCACGACGGCGTGGAGCCGAAGGAGGCCCTGGCCGATCTCATGGCCCGACGACCGAAACCGGAGCACTGGAGCTGATCCCGTGGACGACCGCATCGCCCCCAAGGAGTACTATTCCATCGGTGAGGTCTGCGACATCACCGAGCTCAAGCCCCACGTGATACGGTACTGGGAGAGCCAGTTCGGCTCCCTGAATCCGTCCAAGAACCAGGCGGGGAACCGGGTGTTCCGCCGCAGGGAGATCAAGCTGATCCAGCTCATCCGTCACCTCCTCTATACCGAAAAATACACCATCGAAGGCGCACGGCAGAAGCTAGATCAGCTCCGATCGGACGGCCGGCTGGATCGGGCGGCGAACATGGCGCTGGACTCCCAGACGGTCCGGGACCTCCGCAGGGAGGCCGACGAGCTGGTGTCCCTCCTGTCGCTGGAGGAATGACGGACCCGCCGGAGGAGGAGTCCCGGCGGCGCCGGCGGATCCTCTGCACCAACGACGACGGCGTCCACGCCGAGGGGCTCGCGCTCCTGGTGCGGGTGGCCTCGTCCCTGGGCCGGGTCCGGGTCGTGGCGCCGGACCGGCAACAGAGCGCCAGCAGCCATTCCCTCACCCTCCACCGGCCCCTCCGCGTCACCGGGGCGGGGAAGGGACGACAGGTGGTGGACGGGACTCCCACCGACTGCGTGCTCCTGGCGGTGAATCAACTCCTGGAGGAGTCGCCCGATTTCGTCCTGTCGGGCGTGAACCACGGTCCCAACATGGGAGAGGACGTGCTCTATTCGGGAACGGTGGCCGCAGCCATGGAGGCCACCATCCTGGGCATCCCCGCCGTGGCCCTCTCCTTCGCCGGGGGCGACACCGAGACCCTGGGGCAGTTCGAGGAGCCCCTGACCCGCCTGCTGGAGGACCTCCTGTCCCGGGACGACTTCCCCCCGGAGACCTTCTTCAACGTGAACGTCCCGCCGGTGTCCGCCGACGAGCTCGCGGGGGTCAGGATCACGGCCCTGGGACGGCGGGTGTACGCCGACTCGCTGGCCCGGCGGGAGGACCCGCAGGGGCGGGAGTACTTCTGGATCGGCGGGGGGGAATCCCGGTGGTCGGGCCGGGACGACTCCGACTTCAAGGCGGTCCGTGCCGGGTACATCTCCGTCACGCCCCTCCACCTGGACCTGACGAACTTCCGGCTGATGGAGGAGGTCCGGGGATGGGAGGTCGGTCTGTCATGACGGCCTCCTATCGCCGCCAGCGCCGGCGGCTGGTGGAGCGCCTCCGGGAGTCGGGGATCTCCGACATGGCCGTCCTCCACGCCTTCGACGCCGTGCCCCGGCACCGGTTCGTCCCCGAGGGGGTGCGTCATCGCGCCTACGAGGACGCCGCGCTCCCCATCGGCCACGGTCAGACGATCTCCCGGCCCAGCGTCCACGCGCTCCACCTGTCCCTGGCCGGGCTCCGGGGCGGGGAGCGGGTGCTGGAGGTGGGGACCGGCTCGGGCTTCCAGACGGGGCTCCTCTCCCGGCTGGCGGCCGAAGTGTACTCCATCGAGCGGGTCCCGGAGCTCGCGGAGCGGGCCCGGCGCGAGCTGGAGGAGATCGGCGCCGTGGACGTGGAGCTCCGGGTCGGGGACGGGAGCCGGGGATGGCCGTCGGCGGCTCCCTTCGACGTGATCCTGGTGGGCGCGGCCGCCCCCGAGGTCCCCGAGGCGCTCCGGGCCCAGCTCGCCGAGGGAGGCAGACTCCTGGTCCCGGTGGGACGGGGCGACGCCCAGGAGCTGCGGAGGGTGGTGCGGACCGAGGGGGGATGGAGCGACGAGCCGGTGGACGTGGCCCGTTTCGTGCCCCTGCTGGGCGACGAGGGATGGTGAGGGCGCCGTCGGGGGAGGCGCCGGAGGCCGGCTGGCGTCCCCTGCGCCGCCTCTACCGGTGGGTCCTCTCGTGGGCCCATCGTCCGGGCGGCCCGTGGGCGCTGACGGGGGTGGCGGTGGCGGAGGCCACCTTCTTCCCCATTCCGCCCGACGTGCTCCTCATCCCCATGGTCATCAGTCGACCCCGCCGGGCCTGGTTCTTCGCCGCCCTCTGCACCCTGGGATCGGTGGTGGGCGCGGCGCTGGGATACCTCATCGGGGCGGGGCTGTATCAGACGGTGGCGGCGCCCATCCTGGAGCTGTACGGATACATGGAGGAATACCGACGGGTGGGCCGACTCTTCCAGGAGAACCTCGTCGTGACGCTGGGGACCGCCGGCCTCACGCCGATCCCGTTCAAGGTGTTCACCATCGCGGGGGGCGGCTTCGCGGTCTCCCTCCCCGCGTTCCTGGCCGTCTCGACGGTCAGCCGGGGGATCCGGTTCTTCGCCGTCGCCGGGCTCCTCCGGGTCTTCGGCCCCCAGATTCGGGAGTTCATCGAACGCCACTTCGGCTGGGTCTCCCTGGCCCTGGCGGCCGCCGTCGTGGGCGGATTCCTGGCCCTGGGGGTGCTGTGACGCAGGAAGGGAAGGGGGACGACACCGACGCGGTTCCCGAGGAGCTCCTGCGGGCCGGGGTGTACGTACCCGAGGCGGCCCGCTCCCTCGAGGACGAGGCGGTCCGGGCGCTGTCGGGCAGTGGAGGGGAGGAGGCCCTCTGGTCGGCGCTCTGCGCCGAGCCCCGGCTCCTGGACGAGGCGGTGCGCCGGCTGGCTCCCGAGGTTCGGAGACGGAGCCCCGACGCCCTCCTGCCGGCAGGCAGCGGAGACCTCCTGCTGGCGGCGCCCCTGGCCCGGGAGTGCGGGCTGCCGCTCCGCCGTCGGACGGGAGCCCGCCCGGCTCCCGAGGGACCCGGGAGCCCGTTCATGGAGAGCGAGAGAGTCCTCGTGGTGACGGTCCTCTCCGGCCGCGGGGCGAAGAAGGCCCTCCAGGAGGTACGGTCGGCCGGTGCCGTCGCCGTGGGAACGGTGTCCGTCGGCCGCCGGCACGACGAGGGTACGGGGGAGACATGGTGTCTGGTGACCGGAGCGCGGGAGTTCGAAGGCGAATGAGAGTCAACCGGGGAGCGTAGAGGCATATGGCGAATCAACGGAAGAAGGGGAAGGGACCGGCGGCCGACGAGGACGTCTTCGTCGAGAAGACCCTGCAGCTGGCCGGATGGGTCCAGAAGAACAGTCAGGTGGTGGCCGTGGGCGCGGCGGTGGCGGTGATCCTCGCCCTCGGCGGGCTGTACTACCAGAACTATCGCCAGGGCCTCACCGAGGAGGCCTCGGCACAGTATCAGCAGCTGGCGGCCCAGCTCCAGACCGGCGCGCCAGCGGACTCGGTGGCGGCGCGGCTCCAGGGGTTCCTCACCACCTACGAGGGCACCCAGTACGCGGATCGGGCCCGTCTGCTCCTGGCGAGGATCTCCCTGGCGAACGACCGCTGGGACGAGGCGCTGGGCCACCTGGAGCCCCTGACGGGTCTCCCGCCCGACACGCCCGTAGGGTACTCCGCCGGAGTCCTGCGGGCCGCCGCCCTGGAAGGGGCCGGTCGTCTGGAGGAGGCCATGGAGGTCCAGGCTCGTCTGGCCGAGGAGGCGCGCTTCGCGTATCAGCGACGTGAGGCCGCGGCGGATCGCGCCCGGCTCCTGGCGGAGGCCGGGGAGCTGGAGGAGGCCGCCGAGATCTACGCCCGCCTGGCCGAGGAGACGCCCGAGGACGCGCCGGACGCGGGGAACTACGCCCTCCGGCTCGGCGAGGTCCGGGCGGCCATGAGCTCCTCGGACGGGAGCTGAGCAGGGCCTGAACGGGGACGACTTCTCCACATCCGCAGCCCCGGGCGGTCCGCCGGAGTGCCCCGATGGGTCCGGTCGATTCCGGTTCTTCCACAATGTCGTATAATATACATTATGTAAACTCGCGCTAGATCAACGGGCCCTCGCAGGTGGGATCTCGACCTTCCCTAATCATATGCGCCCCAAGAGACTGAGTAGTCTGAGCTGCCATACTTTCCAGACGGCCTCCAGCACGATCCTTTTCGACATCTTGGATTCTCCCTCGGTGCGCTCCTCGAAGACGATGGGAATCTGGCCGATGGAGAGACCCTTCTTCCAGGCTCGAAAGGTGAGCTCGATCTGGAAGACGTATCCGTTGGAGGCCACCCGCTCCAGATCCAGCTCTTCGAGGGCGCTCCTGCGGAAGCATTTGTAGCCGCTGGTGGCGTCGGAGACCGGGAGTCCGGTGACGATCCGGGCGTACTGTGTGCCGAAATAGCTCAGGAGGAGGCGGGTGATGGGCCAGTTCACCACGGTGACGCGGCCGTCCAGGTATCGGCTTCCCACCACCAGGTCGTGGTCGTGGGAGGCCGCTACGAAATCCTCCAGGTGATCGGGATCGTGGGAGAAGTCGGCGTCCATCTCGAAGATGAGCTCGTAATCCCGCGCCAGGGCCCATTCGAATCCCGCCACGTAGGCACTCCCCAGGCCCTGCTTCCCTTCCCGGTGGAGCACGTGCACCCGTTCGGGATGGTCGCGGGCCAGCCGTTCGGCGATCCGTCCGGTGCCGTCGGGAGAGGCGTCGTCCACCACCAGGACCTGGAATCGTTCGTCCCTGTCCAGGACGGCGGGGACGATCCGTGGCAGGTTCGCCGCTTCGTTGTACGTGGGCATGACGACCAGGTACGGTGTCATCGTCCCGGGCTCCCGGGACGTCCGCGGTGGCCTCCGGGTGGATCCGGCTCCGGCCCGAGTGTCTCGAAACGAGGTGAGGCGACAGATTGTAACATAAGTAGTAGTAGTCGATTAGAGGGTTTGAGCGAGGGTCATGCGTCCCGGCGTCGTATCCCGTGGATGCCGAAGGCCGCGGCCAGGAAGAGCAGCTCGGAGGCGGTGACCAGGATCCGGTGGGCCACGGCCAGGACGCCGGCCACCGCCGCGCCGGAGGCGCCCAGGACCACCAGGAGGCCGCCCATGACCCCTTCCCGCACCACCAGGCCTCCGGGCGAGAGGAAGGCCAGGTATCCGAGCACGTAGCTGGCGGCGAAGACTCCGGTGGCGGCCGGGACCGAGAGCTCCACGTCGGGGAGGAGGCCCTCGATCATCAGCCAGAGGGAGAGGCCGTAGATCAGCCAGCACAGACACAGGGCGAGGGCGGCCGTCAGCAGGGTCGTGCCGGAGATCCGGTCCGGATGGCCCACGTCTTCACGGGTGAGCCGCGCGGCCCACTCGGTTCCCTTCCGGAGGACCGCCGGGTGCAGGAAGAGGCCCAGGAGGACGGCGCCGAGGAGGGCCCGGAGGGGGGAGAGGCCGTCGGGGGCGGCCGGGCCGCCGACGAAGACCACCGCGGCCGTGGCCGCCCCCGTGGCCAGGACCAGGACCTGGAACGCCAGCGAGGACACCAGGCCGGCGGCCCCCGACTCGCCCCGTTCCCGGAGATAGACCGTGAGTCCCGTGAGATGCCACACCTTTCCGGGGATGTACCGGCCCACGTTCGTGGCGCTCCAGATGCGCCAGCCGTCCAGGTAGCCCACCGCCCCGCCCGACCGGCGGTAGAGGTGGACCCAGATCGTCGCCATGCATGCGAGGTTGGCCGACGCGACCACGAGGGAGGCCGCCAGGAGGGCCGGCTCCACCTGCCAGCGCCGCCGGGCCACCGAATCGGTGAGCTCCTGGAGCCGGTGCCACTCGTCTCCGAGCACGAGGCCCAGGAAGACGAGCCCGGCCGCCGTGAAGACGACGGCGCCGAGGGTGATCCAGCGACGGCGGGTCACGTCCGGATGGTCAGTCGGCGCGGCGGCGCCGCACGCCGGCCACGGCCCAGATCAGGAGGGCCGCCGCCCCGATCCCTCCCCCCGCCGACGTGATGGCCAGCCCCGCCCGGTACAGCCCGGACTCGTAGCGGAACTCCAGCCGGTGGGTCCCCTCGGGCACCACGACACCCCGGAGGGCCACGTTCACCCGGTGGACGGGGATCTCCCGGCCGTCGAGGGTCGCCTTCCAGTTCGGATGATACACCTCCGAGACCACCAGGAGGCCGCGCTCCCGGGCCCGGACCGTCAGCTCGAGACCGTCGGCTTCGAGCCGCTCCAGCCGTGCCTCCCCCTCCCCTGCCGGAGGGAGGGGGGCGTCGGCGTCCACCACCGCGGCCGCCGCGTGGGATTCCAGATCGAGGGTACGCCGCAGGGCCTCGGCCGTGTCGCTCGCTCCCACGATCTCCCGGGGGAAGAAGGCGTGGGGCGCATCCCTGACCACCCGGTAGAGCCGGGCGCGTCCGCTCCGCGCGACGGGCTCCAGGAGCGGCGTCTGGACTTCGGAGCGAGTGGTGAGATAGCGGACGTCCAGGAGCTGCCACAGGACGGGACGGCTCATGAGGTTCTCGTAGGAGACGCCGCCGACCAGGCGGTCGTACCAGGCCAGCCGGAAGTTCTGGCTCCCGGTGACGGAGGGGACGTCCCAGTACATGAGCTCGTTCGGGCCGTAGGAGCGCTCCAGCGGGAACGCCCGCTCGCCCGACCCGAGGCCCTCCTGCATCCTGTCCACCACCGCGTCGGAGCTGAACTGGCGCTCCGGGTCCGCCGTCTCCAGGTAGCGGGCGTCCACCCGCCACAGCTCGCCCACCAGGAGCACGAGGGGGACGAGGACGATCCAGGTGCCCACCCGGCGGCGAGCCACGGCCCACCCGGATCCGAGGGCCGCGCCCCAGCCCACCAGCACGAGCCAGCCGTTGGCCCGCAGCGCGGCGACGGATGCCTGGTCCGGGCTTCGCTCCCAACCCGAGGGGTACCAGCCGACGTGAACCCACCGCTGGAGGGACTCCGGGGCGAGGGCGGCCGCCAGGGCCAGGAGGAGGACCGGCGTCGAGAGGGTCCAGGCCCATGCCCACGGGATCGCCGTCCCGTCGCCCTCCTCCTCCCGGCGGCGGTCGAGGACCGCCTGCCAGCCGTGGCCGGCCAGCAGGCAGATCAGGAAGGAGACCGGACCGAGCATCATGGCCGGCGCCCTGAACCGGTCGACCAGCGGCACGATCTCGTAGGCGACCCTGTGGACCGGCGTCGCCGCGCCCAGGGAGAAGAGGATCCCCAGGGTCGAGGCGCCGACGAGGAACCAGATCGTTCGGCGGCGGATCCGTGCCGCCGCCCCGAGGACCGCCAGCGCCAGCGGGACCGCCCCCAGGTACTCGGTGTGCAGCTTGAAGGGATTCGATCCCCAGTAGGTGTCCAAGGATCCCACCAGGTCGGGCAGCACCAGGGCGGTCAGCTCCTGCGGGGGGAGAGCCCACGAGGACGCGAACTCGTACCCTCCCGTTCCTCCGCCCCGGACGCCGTGCTCCATCATCCCCAGGGTGGGAAGGATCTGGACCGCTCCCACGGCCGCCGCCACCAGGAACGCGGACGCCACGTAGCCCGCCGGCCGGAGGAGCTCGGCGGGCCGGTCCGTCTCCTCCCAGCGCTCCCAGAGCCTGAACGCCGCGAACGCCGCCACCATCAGCGACGAGTAGTACATCACCTGGGCGTGCGGGGTGAGGATCTGCAGGCCCATGACCATCCCCGCGGCCAGGAACCACGGGTACCGCCCCCGCTCCAGGCCCTCCTCCACCAGGGCCAGGACCAGGGGAAAGAGGATCATGGCGAACATCCGCCCGTCGTGGCCGCCGTACAGGAGGGAGACCACGTAGCCGGTGAACATGAACGCCAGCCCCGTGACGGCCGCCGCCTGGCGATCCAGGCGGAACCGGCGAGCAGCGAAGTAGCCGATCCCCCCCGCCAGGAAGGTGTGGATCACGAAGGTCCATCCGATGGCCCGGTAGAGGGGCATGAGGAGGTAGAGCAGACTCGTGGGGTAGAACACGGGACCGGGGAGGATGGCGAGATACGGGAGCCCTCCGTAGACGAACGGGTTCCAGAGGGGGACGCCCCGTCCCTCCCGGACCTCGGTGAGCCCGAACTCCCGGAGCTGGTAGGCCTGGTCGAGCATGTCCGTGCCGAAGAGCATGCGCCCGGGCTGGAAGACGAACTCCCGGTAGAAGGCCAGCGCCAGGACCAGCACCCCGGCCGTGTAGATCCACGGGATCCAGCGATCGGCCGGTCTCGTCGTCGACCGCCCGGTGTCCGGCGTCTCGGTCATGGGTCTCCGCCTTCCTCGGTTCGGCGTCCGTCGCCGCGGCGGCGGGCGTTCCCGCCGGCGCCGCCTGCGGTCGGCCCGGGGGTCCGGCGGGACCCGGAGGCCCTCCGGTAGACCTCCAGGAGCTCCCCTGCGATGCGATCGGCAGAGAAGTGCTCGAGGACGTGTCGCTTCCCTTCTGCCGCCCGCCGCCGGGCCTCCTCCGGATCGCGGGCCGCTTCCAGGACGGCCCGCGCCAGGGCTTCCGGGTCTCCGGGCGGTACGAGCCAACCCGTCCGACCCGGCTTCACGATGTCCACGATGCCTCCGGCCGCCGACGCCACCACCGGCCGCCCGGCCAGGAGGGCCTCCAGCAGGACCACCCCCAGTCCCTCCGTGTCGCCCTTTTCGTCCACGACCGCCGGGAGGACGAAGAGGTCGGAGGTCCGGTAGAGCTCCTTCAGGCGCTCCCGGGAGACGTATCCCGTCAGCCTCACCCGGCGACCCACCCCGCAGTCGGCGACGGCCCTCCGGATCTCCTCTTCCCACTCCCCTTCCCCGACGATCGTGAGCCGGGCGGGCCGCTCCTCCAGGATTCGGGGGAGAGCGCGCACAAGGTACTCGACCCCTTTTCGCTCGACCAGACGGCCCACGAAGAGCAGCTCCACCGGCCCGTTCCCGTCCAGCGGGGGCCGGGCCGGCTCCTGGCCGGCTCCCCCGTCACCGCTACCCTCCGCCCCCCTCCCCTCCCCCTCGCCGAAGCTGGCCGGCGAGGGGACCACCCGAACCGGGGTGTCCACGAGCCGCCGGACCTTGTCCGCCGTGGCCGTGGAGTTGGCGGTGAGGGCGTCAGCGCTCCGGGCCGACCAGGCCAGCAGCGGCCGGAGCCACCGGAGTCGATGCTCCACCCAGGTGAGGCCCACGCTGTAGAAGCTGGAGACGACTGTCGTGCGCCCGCGGGAGGCGAGGCGCAGGGCGGACCCGAAGAGGGCATGGGGCATGGGCCAGTGGACGTGGACCACGTCGTAGGAGCCGCCGAGTCCCAGGCGCACCGACGGCACGAGCCCGCCCAGGAGGTAGGCGGGGAGGAGGAGCCCGTACCAGGGCCTGTGCCGGATCCGGTCCGGCGTCGTCTCCTCGTGGGTGAGGGTCTCCAGGACGGCCGGGGCGTAGCGGAAGCGCCGGACCCGGATCCCGTGGACCACGTGATCGTCCATCCCCCGGTAGGAGGGTGCCAGGACCTCCACCTCGGCTCCCTGGCGCTGGAGGCCGTGGAGGAGCTCGACCATCCAGGGGGTGATGGGGTCCTCCTCGTGCCGGGCGAAGGCGGTGGCCACGTGGAGGACCCGCATCACGGCCCCGCTGGCCCGGCGGCGGCCCCCTCGGATCCATCGTCGGCGCCGGTGGTCCCGGCCGTCGGCGGCCGGCTCCGGATCCTGAGGATGAAGGTCCGGGGAGAGCCGGCGGAGTAGACGGCCTCGAACCGGTCGGGCCGGGCCTGCACGGCCGGGATGAGGTAGGTCGCCGTGGTGGAGAACAGCTGGTCCACCACCACGTACCCGGCTCCCATCTCCCGGAGGCCCTCCAGGACGACCCCGGTCTCCCTGCTGTACGGATAGACGTCCCCGCGGCGCCCGGAGAGCCAGAAGAAGATCCGGGGTTTCCGGTTCGCCACGATGGCGTCCTCGGAGGTGTTGTCCCCGGCCCACCGGGCGGCGTCGTAGAAGCTCGTCCAGGCCGGATCCACACACGGGGAGCCCCGCCAGTGGGCGGTGGTGCACCGGATCCGGTCGGGCGCCTGGAGGCCCGCCGAGGCGATCCCGGGTGCCGCCAGGAGGAGCGCCCCCGCCACCGCGAACCGTATGGAGGCTCCCTCCTTCACCGGGGCCCAGCGCCGGGCCGCCGCCAGCCCGCGGATCGCGTAGACCAGCATCAGGGGGAGGAGGGGGAGCAGGAACCGACGGTCCGTCCACTGCTCCGGCCACAGGACGATGATCCCGGCGTAGAGGGGGAGGAACAGCTCGGGCACTCCGAGCTCGTCGCGGGACGCCGCGAGCCAACCGGTGAGGACGAGCGCCCCCACGGTCACGCCGACGGCCATCGCCGCCGTGCCTCCCTCCGGCGAGAGCGGGCCGCCCAGGAGGGATCGGGGGAGGACCTCCGACGTGTAGACCCACAGGTTCCCCGCGGAGCGCGTCACCAGCTCCGCGGGCCCGGCCGTGCCCGCCGCCGGGTCGTAGGGATTGCGCATGACGAGCTGCTGCAGGTAGCCCTCGCCGCTGCGCCCGCCCAGGGTCTGGTAGAGGGCCCATCCCCCGGCCACGGCCGTTCCCGCCGCCACCGTGGTGCCCAGTCGTCGCCACTCCCTCCGGCCCAGGTGATACAGCCACGTGGCGACCAGGAGCGGGAGCCCCGCGGTCCGGACGAGGAACGCTCCCAGCGAGGCCCCGGCTCCCTGGAGCCAGCGCTCCCGGGTGAGATAGGCCACCAGGGCGGCCATGACGGCGGCCAGGAAGAAGGCCTCCGAGAGCTCGTAGTGGGAGTACTCCAGCAGGACGGGATTCACCGCCACCAGGGCCGTCGCCGCGACGGCGGCCTCCGCCTCCAGCCGATGGCGCGCCAGCCGGTGGGTGAGCCATACCGCCGTCGCCGTACAGGCCAGGGAGAAGAGCTTGAAGAGCTGGAGCCCGCCGGCCAGGCCCAGGACCGCCAGTGCCGCCGGGTAGCCCGGAGGATACTTCGTATGGAGAGGCGTCTCCGGGAGGTAGAGGTCCACGTACCCCTCCCCCGACCGGAGGGCGTCGGCCAGGATCATGTACCCCGCGTTGTCGCCTCCGGTGAAGAGGGTGGGGTCGAACAGGAGGAGCCCCAGCAGCACGTGCATCCCCACCAGCAGGGCCGACCATCCCGTCGGGGAGAGACCCCACACACGGCCCTGGTCCGACGCCGCTCCCCTGCTGGACTCCGTCATCGGTCTCCTCCGGCTCTCAGGACTCGATCTCGCGCCGGAGCGCCTCGATCTCGTTCCGGAGGCCAGCGATCAGCTCGGCGAGGAAGCCGACGACGAACAGGATGAGCCCCCCCACGATCAGGAGGACGATGAGACTCAGGAGCGGCCGGTAGCCCTGTCCCAGGACGAACCTCATGTACAGGGCCGCCCCTCCCACGGCGCCGCCGAGGACCAGCACGAAGAGGCCCGTCATCCCGAAGAACAGCATCGGCTTCCGGCTGAAGACGAGCTGGAACCACACCGCGAGGAGATCCAGGATCCCCACCAGGATCCGGCCCTGACCCCGATACTTGGAGCGGCCGTGGCGCCGCGGGAAGAGCTCGATGTCGATCTCGCCGACCCGGTAGCCGCGGGCGTGGGCCAGGACCACCAGGTAGCGATGCCAGTCCTTCCGCAGGTGGAGCTCGTCGAGGATCTCGCGCCGGAAGGCCTTCATGGCGTTCAGGTCGTGGACGGGCACCCGGAAGATCTTCCGGCACAGCCAGTTGTAGATGGTGGACACCATCTGCTTCTGGTAGTCGCCCACCTTCCGGCCGGTGACCACGTCGAACCCCTTCTCCAGCTCCTGCAGGAAGCGGGGGATCTCCGAGGGCGAGTGCTGGAGGTCCGCGTCGAAGAGCACCAGGATCTCTCCCCGGGCATGACGGGCTCCTGTGAGGAGCGCCTCCGTCTTCCCCCGGTTCTGCCGGTGCCGGTGGAAGGAGGTGACCGCGGCCAGGCCGGCGTCGGAGGCGGCGCTGCGTGCGGCCTCCAGGGTCCCGTCGGAGGACCCGTCGTCCACCAGGAGGATCTCGCCGCTCCAGGGGAGTCCGGGGAGCGCATCGCCGAGCTCCCGGAAGAGGGCGTCCATGTTGGAGACCTCGTCGTAGGCGGGGACGATGACGCTGAAGTCCACCGCCTCGCCGCCCTCCCCCGCCCCGTCTCCGTTCCCCGGATCGTCCTCCCGGGGAGGAGGGACGCTCATACCCGCTTGCGCATCCTGGCCGAGAGGATCCCGAGCTGGTCGCGGTACTTGGCGACGGTCCGTCGGGCGATCTGGATCCCCTCTTCGTTCAGGATGTCCACGATCTCCTGGTCGGTATGCGGATCGTGGGAATCCTCGTCCTCCACGATCTGCTCGATCTTGGCCCGGACGCCCCGGGCGGAGACCTCGCCGCCGGAGTCGGTGGAGAGCCCGCTGGAGAAGAAGAACTTGAGCGGGAGCACCCCCCGGGGCGTCTGGCAGTACTTGTCGTTGGTCACCCGGGAGACCGTGGACTCGTGCATGTCGATGTGCTCGGCCACCTCCCGGAGGGTCAGGGGCTTCAGGTGCTCGACCCCCTTCTCGAAGAAGTCACGCTGGCGGTCCACGATGAAGTTCATGACCTTGAGCATGGTCTGACGCCGCTGCTCGATGGCCTGGATCATCCACTGGGCGCTGTTGAGCTTCTTGGAGATGAAGGCCTTGTTCTCCCCGGAGAACTGCCCCTTGTTCTTGGCCACCTCGCGGTAGCTCTTGGAGAGCTTCAGACGGGGGAGGCTGGAGTCGTTGTGGAAGGTGTAGTAGTCGCCGTCGATCTTCTCCACGATGAGGTCCGGGATCACGTACTCGTCGTCCTCGTCCGAGTACTTCAGCCCCGGCTTCGGATCCAGCCGTGAGATGGAATCGGCCGCCTCCTGGACCTCCTTCGCCGAGATCCCGTACGTCTTGGAGATCTCGCTCCAGCGGTGGTTGACCAGCTCCTCGAAGTCGTCGCGGACGATCCGATAGGTGAGGCTGTCCGTCTCCCCCCGGTCACGGAGCTGGATGAGGATGCATTCCCGCAGGTCCCGGGCCCCGATGCCGCTGGGCTCGAAGTCCTGGATGACCTCGAGCATCCGCTCGGCCTCGGCGAGGGAGAACGGCTCGGTCTCCTCCCACGCCTCGTTCTCCGTCTCCTCCAGGAATTCGTTGGCCGCCTCCACCACCTCCTCCAGGGAGCAGGTGAGGAATCCCTCCCGATCGATGTTGCCGATGATCTCCTCGCCCAGGAGGGTCTGGCGGGGGGTGGTCCGCAGGAGCTTCAGCTGGTCCCGGAGGTGATCCCACAGGTCCGACGTGGCCCGGGGTGTGGGGCGATAGAACTCCTTCTCCTCGTACTCCTGCTTCCGTCCTCCGGCGTCGAAGCCGTTCAGGAGGATCTCCTCCCAGTCGATCTCCTCCTCCTCCAGTTCCTCCTCCTCCAGGACGTCGTCCTCCTCGCCCAGCTCGACGAGGTCCAGGAAGGGATTGGAGACCAGCTCCTGTTTCAGGTGCTGGCGGAGGTCCATGAGCGGCATGTACAGGAGATCCATCGCCTGGTACAGGCGAGGATTGACCTTCATCTCCTGCTTGGTCTCGACCTTCTGGGAGAGACCGCTCTTCAGTTCGGCCATCGGCTCGTGGTCGGATTGGAGGTGAGGCCGGCGAACCGGCCCCCGAAGATGCCACATGTCCGGTACAACCTAGGAGAGACGCGGGCTCCTAGCAAGGCTTGTGCCAGGTGATCGTACCGTTCCCCGGTCCTGGCGGTCCGGACCGGGAGGGGGTTCCCATCGGGCCGGCAGGGGGAACAGGAGGGGGCCCTCCCCGGTGACTCAGAGCCGGAAGTCGGCTCCCAGGTAGAGCCGGCGCGCGTCCGGGTCGTTCACCAGCGTCTCGGCCGGGCCCTCGATGTGGATCCGGCCGTCGAAGAGAAGATACGCCCGATCGGTGATGGAGAGCGTCTCCCGCACGTTGTGGTCGGTGATCAGGACGCCGATCCCCCGCTCCCGCAGGCTCGCCACGATGCGCTGGATGTCGTCGACGGCGATGGGATCCACCCCGGCGAAAGGCTCGTCCAGGAGCATGAATTTGGGGTCCGTCACGAGGGCACGCGTGATCTCCAGGCGCCGCCGCTCCCCCCCGGAGAGCGAGTAGGCCTTGTGGTCCCGGAGGTGCTTGATGGAGAGTTCGTCGAGGAGGCGTTCCAGGCGTTCCTCCCTCTCCCGGTCGGAGAGGTCCAGGGTCTCCAGGATGGCCATGACGTTCTCTTCCACGGTCAACTTCCTGAAGACGGACGGTTCCTGGGAGAGGTACCCGATGCCCGCGCGGGCTCGCTGGTACATGGGGATCCTGGTCAGGTCGCGGTCGTCCAGAAAGACCCGGCCCTCGTCGGGGAGGAGGAGTCCCACGATCATGTAGAAGGTGGTGGTCTTCCCCGCCCCGTTGGGCCCGAGGAGTCCCACGATCTCTCCCTGACGGAGCGCGAGATCGACCTCGTCCACCACCCTCCGCCCGCCGAAGGACTTGACCAGGCCCTCGGCCTGGAGGACGGAGCCGCCGTCGGCGCTCATCTCGTCTCCCCCGGGGGCGGCTGAGAGGAGAGCGTCGTGTCCCGGGCGACGGCGGTGTCCGGCGGAGGGGCCGCCGCCCCGGTATCAGCGGGGGGGAGGCGGCCCGGGCTGCTGGCCGCTCCCGGTCCGGCGGGCTCCAGGTACACGCCGATGGCCTGGAGGCCCCTCACCCGGTAGGGGTCACCCTCCCGGAACTCCACGACGATCTCCCGTCCCAGCAGGTAGTTCCGGCCCCGGCGGTCCGAGGTCGTATCCCGGCTGATGCGGTAGTAGGCCCGGGCCCCTCCCAGGGCCGTCAGGCTCCGGAGCGTGACCTCCGCGTCGGGTTCGTCCGCGTCGGGTTCGCCCGTGGCGGTATCGCCGGCCGGGGCGAAGCGGGCTCGGACGGTGTCGCCCCGGATCCAGTCCCGGTCCACCGTGAAGAGGGAGGGTTCGTCCCCTTCCCCGGGCTCCGCCGCCGGGTCCTCCTCCTCGTCGGCCGCCGCCGTGTCCACGGGGAGCTCCTCGTCGGCTTCCAGCTCCAGCGCCGCGGCCCGCCCCACCGCCGTGGCCGAATCGGGGCGGCCCTCGCCGAAGACGATGTGGAGGGAGTCCCCGAGCATGACCCGGGACGCCGATCGGCTCCTGGCACCGCCGCCGTAGGCCCATAGATCCCTCACCGTCCCCTCGCTGAAGCCAATCCGGATCTCCGGCCCTCGCACGTCCAGCCCGCCGCTCTCCAGATGTGCCGCCCCCACCGACCGGACCTCCTCCATGCGTCCCTCGGCCGAGGTGGTGTAGACCGTGTCCCCGGTGAGACGGTAGTCCTCGCCCCGGAGCACCGGGTCCTCGGTGAGGAGACCCGTGCCGTCGGGGTCGAAGCGGCCGTAGCCGCCGGTGCCACGGAGATCCTCCCGGGTGATGATCACGTCACCGACGGCGACGGTCTCGTCGTCCGGGAGGATGACGGTCCGGTCTGCGGTGATCCGGTAGGGACGGCCGGATCCCTCACCTTCCTCCTCCCCGGGAGGGACCACGTGCATGCGCGTTCCTCCCTCGGCCACCGTCTGGCGGATCTCCCGGTTCCCCGCGCGATAGAAGTCCACCCGGGGAGCCTCGAGGGTGGAGCCGGTGGCGGTTCGGACCAGGCGGACCGAATCCCGGGCCTCGATGAGATCCGTCGTCTGGTGGTAGGTGAGCTGCCGTGCGTCCAGCGTGCGGACGCTGTCCCGGTAGGTCACCGAACCCACCATCTCCACGCGATCCCCGGGAAACTGGACGGCGCTGTCGGCGGTCATCACCGCATCACCGCACGTCCACCTCATCCCGTGCCATACGTGATGCCGGTATCGGTCCGGGTCGATCTCCACGCTCCGGCTGGTGGTGGAATCGGTGAGGGAGGCCCACCGCAGGACACACGAGGGCTCCCCCCCGGCCTCCTGGTCCTCCTCCTGCGCCCGCGCCTCGGCGGTGGCCGCGAGGATCGCGCACGCCCCGAGGAGGAGCAGGAGGATCCGGGACCGGGATCCCGGCGCCCTCCCGTACCGCAGGAGCCGGATATGTCGAGGGCCGTGCGGCCCACGGTCGCGGGGATCGTGCACCGGCGGGTCTCAGCCCCCCGACGGGCGGGACTCGCCCGACGGGCTCGACGTGCGGATCTCGCTGAGGGACGGGTCGGTGATGAAGCTCTCCCCCCGGATCACCTCGTTTCCGCGGTAGAGGACGAAGACGGTGTCGCTCCTGAGCTCGTCGCGACCGGCCCGGTATTCCAGGCGGGGGGTCTCGAGGCGGCGACCGCTCGCCGAGTCGATCACCACCACGTCTCCCTCGGTCCGCATGTCGCCGGACTGCATCTCGTACCAGCCCCGGCGGGCGGTGAGTCGGGACGATCGGAACCCCTGGTCGGCGAAGAAGTCCACCTGCACGCGCCGGAGGTTCACGCCGGACTCCCCTTCCAGGAAGAAGGCCGTGTCGGCGACCAGGTGGGCTCGCCGAAGGCCCTCGCGTGTGACGTACGTCTCCACGTCCACCATCACCTGGCTGGCCCCGATCTGGAGGAGCTCGGGCCCCGCCACCTCGACCTCCTCGCCGTCCCCGCACCCGGCCGTGAGGAGGACCACCGCGAGGAGGACGAGCGGCCATCCCGGCGCCTCCCCCCTCATCCGACGCCCGCTTCCAGGAGGTCGTGGAGGTGGACGATCCCCGTCAGCCGTCCCTCGCCATCCACCACGGGGAGCGCCATGATCCCGTGCTCCCGCATCCGGTCCAGGGCGTCAACGGCCAGGGCGTGGGATTCGGTGACCACGGGCGAGGGGTTCATCGCCTCCCGCACGGGCCGCCCCAGGAAATCGGGGTGCTCCTCGGCGTAGCGTGTCAGGTCTCCCGCCGTGATCACGCCGAGGACGGCGTCCCGATCGTCCAGGACGGGTACGGTGCCCCTGCGAAAGGCGATCTCGTGCATGGCGTCGGCCAGGGTGTCCTCGGGCGCCACGGCGGGGACCTCGTCCTCGCCGGCTTCCAGCATCACGTCCTCCACCTCCCAGAGGAGGCGTCGCCCCAACGTCCCGCCGGGATGGAGCCGGGCGAAGTCGCGGGGACCGAAGTCCCGGGTGTCCAGGAGGACCATGGCCAGGGCGTCGCCCAGGGCCAGGGCGGCGGTGGTGCTGGAGGTGGGGGCCAGGTCGTGGGGACAGGCCTCCACGTCGACGCTCACGTCGAGGACCACGGTGGCCGCCCGCCCCAGCTCCGAGGCAGGGGTGCCGGTCAGGGCGACGACCGGGATCTCCAGGCGGCGGACCGAGGGGAGGAGATCGGCCAGCTCGCGCGATTCGCCGCTCTTGGAGACCGCCAGGAGCACGTCGCCCCGGACCAGGACCCCGACGTCCCCGTGCATCCCCTCGGCCGGGTGGAGGAAGAGGGCCGGCGTCCCCGTGGAGGCCAGGGTCGAGGCGATCTTGCGGGCCACCACCCCCGACTTGCCGATCCCGGTGACCACGATCCGGCCCGGGGCCTCCAGCAGCAGCTCCACCGCCTCCAGGAAGTCGTCACCGAGACGATCCTCCAGAGCCTCGATGCTCCGGCTCTCGATACGGAGGACCTCCCGGGCACGCTCCAGGGCCCGGGTCCGGTCTAGCCCTTCCGTGGCCGTCGCCATGGCTCCGTGATCTCCCGTTCGTATCCGTCCACCAGCTCGTCCCACGATCCCCGGGCCCGGAGCAGCGTCTCGCAGAACTCCCGCACGGCACCGTGTCCCCCGGGGCGGGTGCCGATCCACGACGCTGCGTCGCGGATCTCCGGCACCGCGTCGGCCACGGCAGCCGGGAGGCCGGCCTCCCGCATGAGGCCCAGGTCCGCCAGGTCGTCGGTCAGGCAGGCCACCTGCGACCACGTCAGGTCCCGCCGGTCCAGAAGCTCCTGGACCACGACCAGCTTCCGCCGATGATCCACCTGGTGTACCTCTTCGATGCCGATCTCCCGCGCCCGGCGGCGCACCGCTTCGGAGTCCTTGCCGGAGACGACGATCACCTCGATCCCGTCCCGGTGGAGCATGTGGACCCCGAGACCGTCCCGCACGTGGAACCGTCGGAGTCCCACGGGCTCCTCGCCCAGGGCGTCGGTCCAGTAGATCCCCCCGTCGGTGAGCACGCCGTCGGCGTCGAGGATCACCAGCTCGACGGATCCGGCCCGTTCGGGCCCCATGGCGGACGGGCCGTCCGGGTCACCCGCGGAGCGGCTCACGGTCGCCGTCCCCCGCCCACGGCATCGGGCCGGAGCGCCTCCTCCGGCGGAGGGCACGCCGCTCTCACCTCCAGGAGATCCTCCAGCAGCGGCTCCAGCCGGTCCAGGGGGAGCATGTTCGCCCCGTCCGACGGCGCCGAGGGCGGATCCGGATGGATCTCCAGGTAGAGGCCGTCGGCTCCCGCGGCCACCGCCGCGCGGGCCAGGGGGGGAATGAACCTCGGCTCTCCCCCGCTCCGGCCCGCGCCGCCTCCGGGGAGCTGGATGGAATGTGTGGCGTCATAGAGGACCGGACACCCCGCGGCCTCCCGCATCAGCGAGAAGCCCCGCATGTCCACGACCCATCGGCCGTAACCGAAGGAAGTGCCCCGTTCGGTGACGGTGACCCGCTCCCCCCCGACGGCGCGGACCTTCTCCACCGAGTGGGCGATGGCCGAGGGCTCCATCCACTGGCCCTTCTTGATGTTCACCGGACGACCGCTGGATCCCGCGGCCGTGAGGAGGTCGGTCTGCCGACAGAGGAAGGCCGGGATCTGGAGGACGTCCACGGCCCCGGCCACCTCGGGCACCTGCACCGATTCGTGGACGTCGGTGAGCACCGGCAGGCCGGTCTCCTCGCGGACGGCCGCCAGCTCCTTGATTCCGTCGTGCAGGCCGGGTCCCCGCGGCGAGTCGATGCTCGTCCGGTTGGCCTTGTCGAAGGAGGCCTTGAACACCGGGCGGATGCCCAGCCGCTCCGTCACGTCCCGGAGGTGCCGGGCGACGGTCAGGTTGAGGGACCGATCCTCGAGCACGCACGGACCGGCCACCACCGAGAGGCCGTCCCCGGCTCCGACGAGGATCGAGAGGGCGTCCGCCGGCTCCGTCACCGACTCAGCGTCCCACCGTGAGCCGGTCCTCCGTGGACGCCGTGGACGCCCCGCCGCCCCCGGCGTCGAGCTCGTCCCGATCCCGGGCCCGCCGGCTGGCCGCCGCGATGAACGAGCGGAACAGGGGGTGGGGCCGGGTGGGCCGGGACCGGAGCTCGGGATGGAACTGGGTGGCCACGAAATACGGATGCTCCGGGATCTCGATGAGCTCCACGAGCTGCCCGTCCGGCGAGAGGCCCGTCATGGCCATCCCGTGGTCCTCCAGGACGTCCCGGTAGTCGTTGTTCACCTCGTAGCGATGACGATGCCGCTCGGAGACCTCGGGCGTCCCGTAGATCTCCCGGGCCCGGCTCCCCTCTTCCAGCCGACAGGGATACGCGCCGAGCCGCATGGTGCCGCCCATGTCGGTGACCTGCCGCTGGGAGTCCATCAGGGAGATGACGGGATCGTCGGTGTCGGGCTTGAACTCGGCCGAATGGGCGCCCTCCAGACCGCACACGGTGCGGGCGAACTCGATGATGCCGCACTGCAGGCCCAGGCAGATGCCGAAGTACGGGATCCCGTTCTCCCGGATGTACCCGATGGTCTCGACCATCCCGGACACGCCGCGCACCCCGAAGCCGCCGGGCACCAGCACGCCGTGATAGTCCTGGAGCCGCTCCGGTGACGCGCCGACCTCCTCGGAGTCCAGCCAGTCCACGTCGACGGCCACGTCGTTGGCCACCCCGCCGTGCACCAGCGCCTCGTCGATGGACTTGTAGGAGTCCACCAGCGAGGTGTACTTGCCCACCACCGCCACCTCGACGCGACCGCCGGCCGGCTCCTTGATCCGATGGACGAGGCCCTCCCATTCCTCCAGGTCCGGCTCCCGCCCCCTCAACCCGAGCATCCGATCGATCTCGTCGTCCAGATCCTGCTCGTGGTAGCGGAGCGGCACCTCGTAGATGGTCTCCAGGTCCTGGGACTCGATCACGTGCTTCAGGTCCACGTTGCAGAACCTCGCGATCTTCTTCCGGACCTCGGAGGTGAGGGGACGGTCCGACCGGGCGATGAGGATGTCGGGCTGGATCCCGATCTCCATGAGCTCCCGGACCGAGTGCTGCGTCGGCTTGGTCTTGAGCTCGCCGGCTGCCGCCAGATAGGGCACCAGGGTGACGTGGACGAAGAGGGTGCTCTCCCGGCCCACGTCCTGACGGAACTGACGGAGCGCTTCCAGGAACGGCAGGGACTCAATGTCGCCCACCGTTCCACCGATCTCCGTGATCACCACGTCCCGGTTCGGCGAGAGGCGGCGGACCCGGCTCTTGATCTCGTCGGTCACGTGGGGGATCACCTGGACGGTGGCGCCCAGGTAATCGCCCCGCCGCTCCTTGGTGATGATGTCCTGATAGACGCTCCCCGTGGTGACGTTGTTCGCCTGGGAGAGGGACTCGTCCAGGAAGCGCTCGTAGTGTCCCAGGTCCAGGTCGGTCTCGGCTCCGTCGTCGGTGACGAAGACCTCGCCGTGCTGGAACGGGGACATGGTCCCCGGGTCGACGTTGATGTACGGATCGAACTTCTGGACGGTGACGCGCAGCCCCCGCTCGGTGAGGAGGCGTCCGATGGAGGCGGCGGCGATTCCCTTCCCCAGGGCGGAGACCACGCCGCCGGTGATGAAGATGTATCTCGTGGTCGAAGAGGTGTCGTCAGCCATGGGGGTCGTCTCGTTGGGGATTCTCGCCGGCCAGGATCCGCCGGGCACGCTCCAGGTCCTCGGGGACGTCGACGCCCGGCTCGGTGGCCGGACCCACCACCACCTGGATCTCCATTCCGCCTTCCAGCGCCCGGAGCTGCTCCAGACGCTCGACCCGCTCCAGAGGAGAGGGGGGGAGCTCGACCCAGCGGCGCAGGGCCCGGCGTCCGTACACGTACACGCCCACGTGGCGGAGGTACGGGCCACCGGGCGCGCTCCCGTCGCCCGCCAGTCGAGGCTCGCCCTCCCGCGGCCGGGGGATCGGTGAACGGCTGAAATAGAGCGCCCGGCCGTCCTCCCGGGTCACCACCTTCACCACCGCGGGGGATCGCCACTCCTCCAGATCCTCCACCGGCGCGGCCACCGTGGCCACCGCGGCGTCTCCCCCCGCCACGGGCTCCACCGCGCGGGATACGGCGCCGGGATCCACGAACGGCTCGTCTGCCTGGTAGTTTACCACGATGGCGCACGATCGTGCCGGTTCCATGGCCGCCGCCTCGGCGACACGGTCCGTGCCGGAGGGATGATCGGCCGAGGTGAGGACGGCGTGGGCGCCGAAGGCGCGAGCCGTCCGGGCCACCTCGGAGGAGTCCGTGGCCACCACGACCACGTCCACCGCCTCGATGGACCGGGCACGTCGCCAGCTCCATTCCAGCAGGGTCCGCCCCCGGATCTCCCGCAGGGGCTTGTCGGGGAGACGCCGGCTGTCCAGGCGGGCGGGGAGGATGCACGCCACACCGGATCCGGCGGAAGCGGCCACGTCAGCGCTCCCCGGCCCAATCGGTCAGCCGGACGCCCAGCACCAGGGCGGCGTCGCCGGTGGACGGCTCCACCGAGCCGGTCAGCTCCAGGGCCAGGAACCGTACGCCCACGAGGAGGTTCTCGCGGAAGACCGGTGACTCTCCGGGCCCCCAGGCGGCGGCGGTCACGGCGCCCGCGTGGATCTCCGGCACGCCGAGGCGCGGCACGCGGAGGAACGGGATGGGGAGCGCGTACCGGGACCGGGCCATGAGGAGGCGCGGTCCCCTGAGCGAGAGGACCGGGAAGGTGGGGAGGGTCCCCGGCCCGCCCACGGCGGACCAGCGCTGCCGCGGGAGGCGCCCCGCCAGGTCCCCCCGTCCGAGGAACTCGGCGGAGAAGCGATGGTCGTACGGGAGCGGCACGCTCCAGCCGAGCCTCCCCGCGGCGGAGAGGAAGCTGAAATCACCGGCCACGGTGGAATCCGCCGCCTCCAGGCGCATCTCTCCGTGGAGCCGGCCCGGCCCCAGGTCTTCCCGGACCGCGCCCCCCACGACCATCGACCAGGTGGTCCCTTCGTCCACCGCCGGGTTGGCCCGGAGAACGTCCGAACCCAGCAGGACGTTGCCCATGCGTGCGGGAACGCTTCGGGCCTCCTCGGCGCCGATCCGCAGGGAGACGCTGTCGCCGCTCCCCACCTGCCGATCCACCCGGAGCCCCCAGCGGTCGGCCTCGTAGTGATTCCGGTGGTCCCGGCCCGTGAGGACGAAGGACAGGGTGTTGGACGGCTCGTCCCTGAGCCACCGGTCGCGGCTCGCCGTGACCCGCTCCACCTCGAGACCGGCCCGGAGCTGGCCCGAGGGATGCCAGTAGTGCTCCAGTCGTCCCCCGACCTCTCCCCGCTCCGTGCGGTAGGAGAGGACACCGTGGAGGGTGGGCTGGCCCGGTACCTCCACCAGCCGGAGGCGGGCGCCGAGGGAGGGGGTCCACCCGTCCACCCGATTCACCTCGGGAAAGCGGATCCCGTGGAACCCGTCGGGATCGAAGGTCTCCGGTATCTCCCGCGTGACGTGGATCTCCCACCCGCCCTCGGAGGGGAGCACCTGGAGGAACAGGTTCGGTCGGTAGAGGAGCTCACCGTCCACCCGCGCCAGCTGGGAGCCGTAGAAGCCACCCCCGAGGACCACGGCGTCCCCGGTGATCTCGGCCCCCGGACGGAGGAAGAGATCGCCGTCCACCACGAAGACGTCGCCCTCCACCCGGCCGGCGAGGCGGACCATGCCTTCCAGGACGAGGAGTCCCCGGGGGATGGTGTCCGAGCCCGCCAGGACGGTGTCGCCCACCACCAGATCGTACCCGTCCCGTTCCAGGAACTCCGCCAGTCGGCGCTCCACCGGCTCGTCGGCCCGGGGCGTGAACCGGACGTCCTGGGCCACGCCCCCGCGAGGGGTACACAGGACCGCTCCGAGATACAGCGCGGCGAGCGGGACGAGGTGGGGGACCGAACGGAACCTCAAGGGCTCCCCTCCCCTTCCCAGCGCTCCCAGGCGACGACCGCCGACTCGGGCCGCCGCTCCGGCAGCGGCTCCAGGCCGTCGGCGTAGCCCACGCCCAGCATGGCCACCACCGGGAGGCCGTCGGGGATCTCCAGCGCCTCCCGCACCGAGTCCTCCCGGAACCCGGTGATCCAGGACGCGGCGAGGCCCAGGTCGGCGGCGGTGAGCAGCATGGTCTGGGTGGCTGCCGCCAGGTCCACCGGATGGCTCTCCCGGCCCGTGCCGCTCACGTGCGAGTGGATTCGTGCGCAACAGGCGATGACCAGCGGTGCCTCGCGGAGGTGGGGATGATTGAACGCCGCCCGGGCCAGCCGATGTCGCGTGAGTGCCTCACGGACGGCCACGAACCGCCACGGCTGCGCCTCCCTGGCCGACGGAGCGTAGCGTGCCGCCTCCAGGATGGCCCGGGCCGCCCCGGACGGGAGCGGCCGGTCGGCGAACGAGCGGACGGGCCGTCGGTTCCGGGCCAGGTTCAGGACCCGCGAGGTCTGGCTCACGGCTCACCCCCGGGGATGGAAGCTCCGGTGGACCTCCTGGAGATAGCTCCGGTCCACGTGGGTGTAGATCTGCGTGGTGGACACGTCGGCGTGACCCAGGAGATCCTGGACCACCGCCAGGTCCGCCCCGCCCTTCAGGAGGTGGGTGGCGAAGGTGTGCCGGAACGTGTGCGGCGTGACCCGCTTCTCCAGGCCGGCGCGCTCCACGTACTTCCGCAGGATCTTCCAGATGCCCATTCGGGTGAGGGGGCGGCCATGCTGGTTGAGGAAGAGGACTCCGTCGGATTCCCCACGGTCCAGGCGGGGACGCAGCTCCCGAAGATAGCGGTTCACAGATTCCACTGCACGGCGCCCCACCGGGACGATCCGCTCCCGATCCCCTTTTCCCCGGACCCGCACGAGCCGCTCCTCGGCGAGGACGTCACGGACCCGGAGGCCCGCCAGCTCCGAGACCCGCACCCCCGCTCCGTAGAGCACCTCGAGCATCGCCAGGTCCCGGTGCGCGAAGTCGTCCTCCGGCCGGACAGACTCCAGGATCCGCTCCACCTCCTCCACGGAGAGGACCTCCGGCAGGGACCGCCCCCCTCGCGGGCGCTCGAGGCGTTCGGTGGGATCCTCCTCGATCACTCCCTCCTCCAGGAGGAAGCCGAAATAGCTGCGCAGGGAGGAGATCTTCCTGGCCAGGGTCGAAGCGGCGAGCCCCGACTCGGCCAGCGCCTGGATCCAGGCCCGGAGGAGGGCGTAGTCCGCCCTTCCCGGTGACCGGACGTCCCGATCGCGCGCGAAGGCGGCGAACGCCGTACAGTCACGCACGTAGGCGTCCCGGGTGCGCGCCGCCAGCCCTCGCTCGAACTGGAGGTAGTCGGCGTAGACCTCCAGGAGGAACCCGCCCTCGCCGTCGGTCCTCACGGGGACGAGGGGTCCGTCGGATCGCCCGGGGACCGCGGCCACTCGCCCTCCATCCCTTCGGGGTCGTCGGCCTCGTCGGAGCGGGTCTGCCACCACCAGATCCCGACGGCCAGGCCCACCACGCCGGCCACGACCCAGAGGGTCCAGTTCGCCCGGGCCGCCAGTTCGGCCAGGCGCGGGAGGTTGCGAACGGCGAGCCCGCCGCCGGCGAGGAGGACGGCGTACCAGAGGGCGGAGGCCAGCCCCACCGGGACGGCGGTCCGCCAGAACCCCAGCCCGCTGATGCCGGCGAAGACGGGGACCAGGACCCGGAACACCGGGACGAACCTGCTGAGGAAGACGGTACCGGTCCCGTACCGCTCGTAGAAGGCGGAGAGGCGGTTCAGCTGGTGGGGACGGAGCACCCGCTGCCCCCACCGGGTCTCGAAGATCCCCCGGCCGTACCGGCGGGCCGCGCCGTACACGGCGAGGGCCGTGGAGACGTTCCCGATCCACGCGACGGCGAAGACCCCTGGATACTCCACCACCCGCCACTCGGACAGGAGGGCCCCCAGGAGCACGACCGTGTCCGAGGGGACGGGGGGGAAGATGTTCTCCACGGCGGTCCCCAGGCCCACCAGGACGTAGACACCCGCGGGGGGGATCTCCACGAGGACCTGGAGCAGGGACTGGAGCTGTTCGAGCACCCCGGCTCATCTCCCCGGGGGGAACCCCGGCACCGCACGCCCTCCGTCGGACATCCGGTCCAGGAGGATCACCGCGCATACGGCGATCCCCTCGCTCCGGCCGATCCATCCCATGCCCTCGTTGGTCGTGCCCTTCACGTTCACCTGGTCCGGCCGGACGTGCAGGATCTCCGCCAGGTGCCGGGACATGGCCCCACGATGGGGGGAGATCTTCGGGGTCTCGGTCACCACGGTCACGTCCAGGTTCACCACCTGGAAGTTCTCCCCCTGGACCTCCCGGACCGCCCGCCGGAGCAGACGGGTCGAGTCGGCGTCCTCCCACTCGGGATCCGTGTCGGGGAACAGCTCGCCGACGCTCCCGAGACCGGCGGCTCCCAGGAGGGCGTCGATGACGGCGTGGATCACGGCGTCCCCGTCGGAGTGGCCGGCGAGCCCCTCGTGATCCGGGATCTCGACACCTCCCAGCACCAGAGGCACCTCCGGATCGAAACGGTGCGAGTCGTAGCCGTGGCCGATCCTCACGGCGGAGAGACCCGACGGGTCTCGGGAAGACGCGGCGGTCTATGGGGGGAGGTCGACGGCGGGAGCGCCGGGGTCCGGAGCGAGGTCAGCTCCCGTCCCACCGACGGATGGCCAGCGTGACGTTGTGGCCCCCGAAGCCGAAGGAGTTCGAGAGGCTGAGCTGGACCTCCCGCTCCACCGGGCCGTGGTGGGCATAGTCCAGATCACATTCCGGATCGGCTTCTTCGAAGTTGATGGTGGGCGGGATGCGCCCTTCCCTGCAGACCTGGGCGCATATCACCGCCTCGACGGCGCCTGCCGCGCCCAGGGTGTGCCCCGTCATGGATTTGGTGGAGCCCACCACGACCTCGTAGGCGTGATCGCCCAGGGTGCCCTTGATGGCTTCCGTCTCCGTGGCGTCGTTCGCCGGGGTGGAGGTGCCGTGGGCGTTGATGTAGTCCACGGCCTCGGGCTCCTCGCCAGCGTCCTCCAGGGCCATCCGGAGCGCGATTCGGGCCCCCGCCCCGCCGGGCGCCGGGGCGGTCATGTGGTGGGCGTCGGCGCTCTGGCCGAATCCCGCCAGCTCTGCGATGGGGGTGGCATCGCGCCCGCGGGCGTGCTCCAGGCTCTCCAGGATCATGATCCCGGCCCCCTCGCCCAGGACGAACCCGTCCCGATGCTTGTCGAAGGGGCGCGATGCCCGCTCCGGATCCTCGTTGCGGGTGGAGAGCGCCTTCATGGACGCGAAGCCCCCCACGCACAGCGGCGTGATGGTGGCTTCCGTCCCTCCGGCGATCATGACGTCGGCTTCTCCGTTTCGGATGGAGCGGAGGGCCAGGCCCAGGGCGTGGGCGCTGGAGCTGCACGCCGAGACGGTGCAGTAGTTCGGGCCCCGGGCCCCGTAGCGCATCGAGATCATCCCGGCGGCCATGTCCGCGATGAACATGGGGATGAAGAACGGGGAGACCCGATCGGCGCCCCGCTCCAGGAGGCGGCTGTGCTGCTCCTCCAGGGTGGCCAGCCCTCCGATCCCGCTCCCCACGATGCATCCCACCCGCTCGGAGGGCGCCTCGGACTCCAGCAGTCCCCCGATCTCCGCCTGATCCACGGCCTGCTCGGTGGCCGCCAGGGCGAACTGGGTGAAGCGGTCGGTACGCTTCGCCTCCTTGCGATCCATGTACGCCTCCGGATCGAAGTCCTTCACTTCGCAGGCGAAGCGGACGGACAGCTCCGATGGATCGAAGTGGGTGATGGGAGCCGCTCCGCTCACCCCGTCCAGGAGGGCGCTCCAGTTCGTCTCCAGGTCGTTGCCCACCGAGGTGAGGAGCCCCATCCCGGTGACGACGACACGGCGTTGATCGTCCATGGATCAGGCGGCCGGAGGGAGGGCTACTGGTTCTCGCTCAGGTACTCGATGGCGTCGCCGACGCTCTGCATGCCCTCCGCGTCCTCGTCGGGGATCTCGATGCCGAACTCCTCCTCGAACGCCATGACGAGCTCCACGGTGTCCAGGGAGTCGGCGCCCAGGTCCTCGACGAAGGAGGCCTCGTCGGTCACCTTCCCCTTCTCCACCCCGAGCTCGTTGGCGATGATCTCCTTCACTCTCTCGGCCGTGTCAGACATCGTTCCTCCTCTCGTGTCGGTTCGTGGTCGCTGGTTCCGTGATCCTGCGTCGCATCGTCGGGCGGAGGCCCGGGAGCTGGCTGGCTCTCACGTGGCCAGCCCCCCGTCCACCTGGAGCACCTGGCCCGTGATGTAATCGGCGTCGGGTCCGGCCAGGAAGCGTACGAGTCCCGCGACGTCCTCCGGCTGGCCGAAGCGACCCAGGGGGATCCGGTCGAAGAGGGACTCCCGGGCTTCCTCGGCCATCTCCGCTGTCATGTCGGTCTCGATGAACCCCGGGGCCACCGCGTTCACCAGGATGTTCCGGCTCGCCAGTTCCTGCGCCACGGACTTGGTGAACGCCACCAGGCCCCCTTTCGAGGCCGCATAGTTGGCCTGGCCACGGTTGCCCGTCAAGCCGACCACGCTGGCGATGTTCACGATCCGTCCGGACCGGCGCTTCATCATCCCCCGGCTCACCGCACGGGTCATGAAGAACGCACCGCTGAGGTTCGTTCGCAATACCTGTTCCCAGTCCTCGTCCTTCAGCCGCATCACCAGATTGTCCCGGGTCACGCCGGCGTTGTTGACCAGGATGGTGGGGGTGCCCATCTCCTCGTTCACCCGCTCCACCAGAGCGGTGCATTCGTCGCTCACCGACACGTCGCAGGCGAACCCCCTCCCGCCCGATCCGGCGAGCTGGCTCGCGGCGTCCGCCGCCCGGGCCTCCGCCCGGGACGTCACGACGACGCGCGCTCCCGCCTCGGCGAGCTCCCGGGCGATGGCCAGGCCGATGCCCCGGCTCGCTCCCGTGACGATGGCTACCTCTCCCTTCAGCTCATCCATCCGTTCCATCCTCCACCTCCTGCAGGTCTTCCAGCGAGCCCACGGCGCGGCACTCCAGGGATCGATCGATGCGACGCAGGAGCCCGGTGAGCACCCGGCCCGGACCGAGCTCGAGCCAGCGGTCGGGCTCCACCTCCCGCATGGCCTCCACGCACTCCGTCCACCGGACGGGCGAGGTGAGCTGCTCCACGAGCAGGCGCCGCGCCTCCTCCCCGTCGGTCACCGGTCGGGCCGCCGCGTTGGCGACCACGGGATGGAGCGGAGCGCCGAACGAGACATCCTCGAGAGCGTCCCGGAGTCCGTCTCGCGCCACCCCCATGAGAGGGGAGTGGAACGCGCCGCTCACCTCGAGGGGGAGGACCCGGCGAGCCCCCCGCTCGAGGGCGATCTCGCCGGCCGCTTCCACCGCCTCCACCGTCCCGCTGATGACCACCTGACCGGGGGCGTTGTAGTTCGCCGCCACCACGGTCCCCTCCGCCGAGTCGCAGACCTCGGCGACCCGGGCCTCGTCGAGTCCCAGCACCGCCGCCATGGTGCCCTCCCGGCTCTCCGACATGAGCTCCCCCCTGCGCCGGACCAGCCGCAGGGCGTCGGGGAAGCTCAGGGCTCCGGCCGTGAGGTAGGCGGAGAACTCCCCCAGGGAGTGGCCGGCGGCGACCGTCACGTCCTCCCGCACGGCCTCCGGGAGCAGCCGCCAGACGGCGTAGCTGTGCACGAGGATGGCGGGCTGTGCGTTCTCGGTGCGCGTGAGCTCCCCGGCGGGCCCTTCCCAGCAGAGCCGGGACAGCTCCATTCCCAGGATCTCGTCGGCCCGTCGGTAGGTCTCGGCGGCGATCTCCGACCCCTCGGCGAGATCCCGTCCCATCCCCACGAACTGCGAGCCCTGGCCGGGCAGGAGCACTGCGGTTCCCATGGATCGGCCTCCTTCAGCTTCCCTCGACGTCGTCGGCGCCGGCTCCCCGGCGGACGCCGGACGACGGGGCCCAGCGCGCCATCTCTCCCACCATGTGGTCCACCATGTCCGACCGGACGGAACGCTCGGCGAAGAGGATGGCGTTCTTCATGGCCCGGGCCGACGACGACCCGTGGCACACGATGCACACCCCGTTGACGCCCAGGAGCGGCGCTCCACCGTACTCGGCGTAGTCCAGCACCGAAAGGAGCTCGGAGAGCTCCTCCCCGACGCCCGACCCCTCCCGATCCTCCAGCCAGCCGGTGACGAACCCGGCCATGGATTCGAAGAACTTCAGCAGCACGTTGCCGGCGAAGCCGTCGCAGACCAGGACGTCACAGCTCCCCGAGATGATCCGGTTGCCCTCCACGTTGCCCACGAAACGGATGGACGGGTCCTCGTCCAGAAGCCTGTGGGCCTCGATGACCACCTCGTCCCCCTTCCCCGCTTCCTCTCCCACGTTCAGGAGTCCCACCCGGGGCGCCTCCCGCTTCAGGAGGTCCCGGGCGTAGGTGGTCCCCAGGTGGGCGAACCGATGGAGGTGCTCGGGACGGCACCCCACGTTGGCGCCCACGTCCAGGACGAGGGTGGGAGAGGCGACCGTGGGGAAGACGGCGCCGATGGCCGGGCGCTCCACACCCGGCAGCGGCTCCAGCCGCAGGAGCGAGGCGGCCATGACGGCTCCGGTGGGCCCGGCCGAGACGAAAGCGTCGGACCGACCCTCGCCCTGGAGGTCGAGCCCGCGGACGATGGAGCTGGAGGTCTTCCGGCGCACCGCCATGGCCGGCGCCTCGTCCGGGAGGATCCGACCTTCGGCGCCGATCACCGTGAACCGCTCCCGATGGGCCGCTCCCTCCCCGTCCAGGAAACGCTCGATGGGCCGGGGGTCGCCCACGAGCTGGAGGAGGAGCCGCTCGGGCCCCACCGCCCGGGCCGCCGCCAGCGCGGCGGCGAGGGGAACGTCCGGGGCGGCGTCGCCCCCCATGACGTCGACGGCGACCCGGATCAAGCCGGGCGGAGGAGCGGAGGGACGGCGTCCGGACGGATCCCGGTCGCCGCGGCGAGGCTCAGAATTCCTCCGTGTCGACGATCCGGCGGCCGTCGTAATAGCCGCAGGTGGGACACACGTGGTGGGGCCGGCGGGGATCCCCGCACCGATCGCAGGCCTGGTGGGCCAGGATGTCCGCCCTGTGGTGGGTGCGGCGCTTCCTCTTGCGCTGCTTCGACGTTCGCTTCTTGGGTACGGCCATGGTCTCGTCCTTCCTCTTGCGGGTTCAGGAGCTCGCCAGGTCCTGGAGGGGCCCCCAGCGGGGGTCCACCTCCGAGGTGTCGCAGTCGCACGAGCCCTCGTTCCGATCGGTGCCGCAGACCGGGCACAACCCCTGGCAGTCCTCCGAGCACAGGGGATAGGCCGGGACCTCCAGCAGGAGCTCTTCCCGTATCTTCGGTGCCAGGTCCAGCTCGCCTTCGTCCTCGTCCTCCAGTGCGAAGATGCCTTCGTGCTCCGCGTCCTCGTCAAGGTCGGGCTCGAAGAGCCAGTTCACCGACACCTCCAGGTCCCGGTGGACGGGCCTCAGGCACCGCCGGCAGTCGACGATCACCGTGGCACGCAGCTCGCCCGTGACGTGGATCCCGCCGTCCCCCGTCTCCCGGAGGAGGAGGTCCACCCTCGGGGGAGCGGCGAACTCCAGCTCGGTGCCGGACCAGGGCTCCCGGTCCGTGGGTACGTCGCCGACCCGCTGCAGGGGCCCTTCTCCCAGTTCGTATAGGGACAGCTTCAGCATGATCCCGTCGTGTGCGGATGGTTCCTCGCCCCGGGGACCGGGACGGGCGGCCCACGGCTCCCGCGCCCTTCAGATCAGCTCGGTCCGGGGGAAGAAGAACCCCAGCTCGACCCCGGCGTTCTCCCGGGAGTCGGAGGCGTGGATCGCGTTGCGCTCCACGCTCTCGGCGTACAGCGAACGGACCGTCCCTTCCTCCGCCTCGTCGGGATCGGTGGCCCCGATGACCTCCCTGAGGGCGGGAACCGCGTCCTCCCTCTCCAGCGCCAGGGCCATGCAGGGGCCCGAGGTCATGAACTCTACCAGAGAGGAGAAGAAAGGTTTCCCCCGGTGAACCGCATAGAACGACTCGGCTTCGGGCTGGTTCAGGCGGACCACCCGGGCGGCCCGGACGCGGAAGCCCTCGTCCTCGAGATGGGTCAGGATCCGGCCGGCGTCCCCCCGGCCGAAGGCGTCGGGCTTGATGATGGCGAGGGTCTGCTGTGGCTGCTCACTCATGTCGTGTCCCTGGTTCGCGACGGTTGACGGGGCGTCGGCGGAAGAACGGACGCTCCGGGGGCTCCTCAGAGCCAGCCCCGGACCACGTCCACGATGTCGGCCGGCCGCTCCACCACCTCCACGCCGTGCTCGCGGAAGACCCGCATCTTCTCCCCGGCGGTCCCCTCCGCGCCGGAGATGATGGCGCCGGCATGCCCCATCCGCCGGCCCGGCGGTGCGGTCTGGCCCGCGATGAAGCCCACCACCGGGGTGGTCATGGACCGCTCCACGTATCGGGCCGCCACCTGCTCGTCGGTGCCGCCGATCTCTCCGATGAGGACCACGCCCCGGGTGTCGGGATCGTCCTCGAAGGCCGCCAGGCAGTCCACGAACGAGGTGCCGATGATGGGGTCACCGCCGATGCCCACGCAGGTGGACTGGCCGATGTCGGCCTGGGAGAGCTGGTGGATCACCTCGTAGGTGAGGGTCCCGGATCGGCTGACGATGCCGATGGGTCCCTCCTGGACGATCTGCCCCGGGAGGATTCCCACCTTCGTGGTGCCCGGCACAATGAGTCCGGGGCAGTTGGGCCCGATGAGGCGCGCACCCCGTTCCTCCAGGAAGGGCATCACCCGGGTCATCTCCCCCACCGGGATCCCCTCGGTGATGCATACCACCAGCTCCACGCCGGCGTCGGCGGCCTCGAAGATGGCGTCCCCGGCGAACGGCGCGGGGACGTAGATCACGCTGGCGTTCGCGTCGGTCTCCTCCACGGCCTCGGCCATGGTGTCGAAGACCGGCACCGAGTCGTCGAAGAGCCGTCCGCCCTTGCCCGGCACCACGCCGGCCACCACCCGGGTGCCGTACTCCATCATGGCCCGGGTATGGAAGGATCCGTCGCGGCCGGTGATCCCCTGCACCACCAGGCGGGTGTCCTCGTCGATGAATACGCTCATTGGATTCGTTCGGGAGTTCTGAATGGGAGGGTCGATTCGCTCCGTGCCGGCCCCGGGGCGGACGGCCGTCTCACGACGTCCCCCCGGAGGCCACCTCGACGGCCCGCTCCACGGCCCGGTCCATGTCGGTCATGGCCTCGAAGCCGTTGTCCTCCAGGATGCCCAGGGCCTCCTCCTCGTTGGTCCCCGTCAGCCGGATGGTGAGGGGAACGTCGAGGTCCAGGCGCCCCGTGGCCTCCACGATGCCGTTGGCCACGTCGTCGCAGCGGGTGATGCCACCGAAGATGTTGAAGAGGATGGACGACACCCGCTCGTCGGCGGTGATGATCTCCAGCGCGCTCACCACCTTGTCGGGGTTCGAGGAGCCGCCGATGTCGAGGAAGTTCGCCGGCTCACCCCCGTAGTACTTCACCAGGTCCATGGTGGCCATGGCCAGGCCGGCGCCGTTCACGCAGCAGGCCACCGTCCCGTCCAGCTCGATGTAGCTGAGTCCGGCCTCGCGCGCCTTGCGCTCGGACGGCTCCTCGGCGTCCTCGTCGCGCATCTCGGCCAGCTCCGGGTGACGGAACAGCTCGTTGTCGTCCAGGGTCATCTTGGCGTCGATGGCCACGAGCTCCCCGTCGGGGGTGGTGACCAGCGGGTTGATCTCGGCCAGGGTGGCACCGCTGGCGGAGAAGGCCTCCCACAGGGAGGTGAGGATCCCCCCCGCCTGCCTCGCCACGTCGGGGTCGTCGTAGAGGCGGTGGGCCAGGGTCCGGGCCTGGTGGGGGAGCAGGCCGTAGCGCGGATCCACGTGGAGCCGGTGGATGGCCTCCGGCGTCCGCTCGGCCACCTCCTCGATGTCCACCCCTCCCTCCCGGGAGACCATGAAGGCGGCCCGGCCGGAGGAGCGGTCCAGGACGATGCCCGCGTAGGCCTCGTGCTCGATCTCCACGGCCGGGGTGACCAGGACCTTCCCCACGCGGTGGCCCTTGATCTCCATGCCCAGGATCTCGTCGGCCGCCGCACGGGTCTCCCCGGCACCCTCGGTGAGCTTCACCCCTCCGGCCTTCCCCCGTCCACCCGTGTGGACCTGGGCTTTCACCACCACCCGTCCCCCGTACTGCCCGGCGGCCTCGGCGGCCCCGTCGGGCGTGGAGACCACCTTCCCCGGCGGGACCGGGATCTCGTGTCTCCGGAAGATCTCTTTCGCCTGATGCTCGTGGATGTCCATACGCTGGCTCTCCGTCCTTCCCTGATTGCGAATGACTCTCCTGGACCGGCCGCCGCGCCGGCGGCCAGGCGCGCGTGGGTGGGCCCGTCAGGCGTGTCCCGGGACGATGGTGGTCCCCGCCTCGCCCTCGGCGGCGGCCGCCGCGTCCTCCAGGGCGGCGATGACCGCGCGCCCGCCTCCTCCCTCCAGGTAGCGGACGGCCGCCTCCACCTTGGGCTCCATGCTCCCTTCGCCCAGCTCGCCCTCCTCCAGCAGCGTCCGGGCCTCGTCGACGGCGATCCGGGACAGCCTCCGTGCATCGGGCGTGCCGTAGTTCCGGTAGACGCCGTCCACGTCGGTGAGGATCAAGAGCAGCTCGGCGCCGATGTCCCGGGCCAGGAGCGCGGCGCTCCGGTCCTTGTCGATGACCACGTCCAGGCCCTCGAGCCCGAGCGAGGGGTCCCGATACACCGGAATGCCTCCCCCGCCGGCCGCCACCACCACCACCCCGGCTTCCACCAGGGCCCGGACGACGTCGGACTCGACGATCTCCAGGGGGGTCGGGCTCGGCACCTGACGCCGGAGGCTCCCCCCGTCGTCCCGGGCCACCCGGGTCCATCGGCCCTCCACGTCGTCCACGGCGTCGGGAGCCACCGGGCGGCCCACGAACTTGGTCGGCCTCGAGAGATGGGGGTCGTCCGGGTCCACCCGGGCCTGGGTGATGAGGGTGACCACCCGGCGGCCCGTGCCGGCGCTGGCCAGGGCGTTCTGGATCGACTGCTGGATCATGTAGCCGATCCAGCCGGCGGTGGAGGCCACCAGGATCCCGAGCGGGAGCTGACCGACCTCCTGGCGCGCCACCTCGTTCCGCCGGAGCTCGTCGCCCACCTGGGGCCCGTTTCCATGGACGACGGCGACGTTCCAGCCCTGTTCGGCGAACCGGACCACCGGCGCCAGGCTCTCCCGCGTGTGGCGGAACTGGCTCGCGACGCTCGGCTCCTCGCCGGCGGGGGAGAGGGCGTTCCCTCCGATGGCCACCACCGCCGAGGGGATCTCGGCTTCGCTCTCCTCAGGGCTCACGGCCCGCCGGCCTCGCCGGTCCCGCCGCCGTCCTCGGGCTCCTCCGACGGCCCCGGGCCGGCGTCCGCCTCGGTGGCCGTCTCCCGGATCTGGCGCCAGAGCTCGCCGAACCGGCTCAGGTCCCCGTCCCTCAGGGCCCGGTCGGCCTCCTCCAGGAGCTCCCTGATCCGGTCCAGGGCCTCCGCCTCCGCCGGGGACCGGTCCGCCGACGGACCCTCCCCGGCGACGGCGCCGGCCTCCCCGGTGGCGGGCTCCTCGACGTCTTCACGCATGCCCGAGAGCAGGGCGCGGAGGGCCCCCTCCAGGGTCGGGGCCATGGCCACCCGGTCGCCGGCGGCGGCGATGACTCGCCTCAGGCCCGGTGCGGCACCGGCTTCGTCCTCGGCCACCAGGAAGAGGGGCTCCACGTAGAGGAGGAAGCCCTCGATGGGCACCAGCAGCAGGTGGCCCCGGACGGCCCGGCTCCCCTGCTGACGCCACAGGGAGAGCTGCTGCGAGATCTCCGAGTCCTGGTCGATCTGCACCTCGATCTGGCGCGGCCCGAACACCTGCTCGGTGTTGGCCTGTTCGAAGAGCCACAGCTCGCCGAAATGGCCCGGGTCGCTCCGGGCGATGAGGTACGCGCTCAGGTTGTCCCGGTCCCGGGGCGTGAACGGCACGGTCAGGAGGAACTCCTCCTCCTCGGACTCCTCGTCCCCCGGGAACGGCATGACCAGGTAGTAGGGCTCCACGGTCACGGGGCGGGAATCGTAGACCTCACGGCCCACGCTCCACAGTTCCTGCCTGTAGTAGAAGACCTCCGCGTCCCGCATGTGGTACGCGGTGAGGAGATCCGCCTGGGTGGACAGGAGGGAGCGGGGGTACCGGAGATGTTCCTGGAGCCCGGCCGGCATCTCGTCCAGGGGGGCGAAGAGCCCGGGGAAGGCCCGGCGCCAGGTGGCCAGGACGGGGTCGTCGGGCTGGACCACGTAGATCCGGGTGCGGCCCGACCCGCCGTCCACCACCGCCTTCGCCACGCCCGACAGGTAGTTCAGCCTCCGTCCCCGGTGGGAGGTGGGCTCGGAGAGGGGATACCGGTTGGAGATGGCGTACAGCTCCACCACCCACTTGACGCGGCCCTGGTGGACCACCGGATAGGGATCCGGGTCCACCTGGAAGAAGGGGGCCAGCGTCCGCACCCGATTCACCACGTCCCGCTTCCAGAGCAGCCGCGGGGATCCGGTCCCCACGTTCCGGAGCAGGATGTTCTTGGAGCCCAGGGCCCAGGCGAAGGCGGCCCGGCTCATCAGCCCCTGGAGCGGGACGGCCGTCGTGGAGTCGCCGGCGGGGAGCGTGTCCCGATCCACGATGGCGTACTGGGTGGTGAGCTCGCCGAAGAAGACCCTGGGATCGGTGAGCTCCAGCCCCGGGGGAGCGTCGGCGGAGAGCTGGGGCGGGATGTCCCGCACGAAGTACTCCGGTCCCCCGCCCTCGCCCACCCGGTCCACGGGGATGGAGACGATGCCGGTGCCGTGGGTGTAGCGCAGGTGGAGGTTCTGCCAGGTCCGGGCCGAAGGGTCCAGCAGCTCCGGGGCGAATTCCCGCACACCGACCGCCACCTGCTCCATCTCACCGTCGCGACGGTAGCGCTCGTTGTCCACGTCGGGGAACCGGTGGTAGGCCAGGAGGCCCTGGAGCTGGTTGAAGGTGGCCTCCAGGGGACGCTCGTCCCAGAGGGGGAGGCCCGAGGTGTAGCGTTCCACCGTCTCCAGGGACGGGGGGTCGGTCTCCCGGACGTCCACCCCCGTCTCGCGGATACGGTCCAGCCCGTAGGCGCTCCGGGTGGCGTCGATCTTGGCCTCGATGTACGGCCGCTCCAGGGCCAGCTCGTTGGGCTCGACCTTGAACCGCTGCAGCAGCTGCGGATAGAAGCCCAGCCCCAGGATCCAGACCCCGGCGAAGGCCACCAGCACGCCGCCCGTGAGGCGCCAGCGGCCGGTGCGCCCGCTCACGGCCAGCGCCACGGCGCCGGCGGCCCCCAGGATCGCCAGGAGGCGGCGGATCGGGAGGTCCCCGTAGACGTCGGCGTAGCCCACCGGCCCGCCGCTCACCTGCTCGAACACCGAGAGGTAGAAGTGGCTGGCCAGCAGGAGGAGGAAGAGGACGCCGCACCACGTGAGCACGCGCCGGCCGGCGTCGTCGACGGAGATGGAGGATTCCTCCACCACCACCCGGCCGGTGACGAAGAGCACGCCCACCACGGCCAGGGCCGCCCAGAGGAGCCAGCTGAGGAGGAAGGACCAGGCCGTTCGGAGGAGCGGGAGGTAGAAGACGTAGAACCGGGGATCCCGCTCGAGGATCGGGTCGGCGCCTCCCCACGCTTCCGAATGGACGGCGGCCAGGATGCCCTCGGCCAGCCCGTCGGCCACGGGGCCCGCCGTCAGCAGGCCCAGGGTGGCGGCCAGGACCAGCGTCCCCCGCCGGACCCACCGGGCCGGGATGGCCTCGGCGATCTCCAGGTCCCCCAGGCGTCGCCGGATCTGGATCGTGCCGCCGCTCCGGGTGGCGTATCGCAGGAGGGCGTAGAAGCCGCCGGCAGCGACCAGGAAGCATCCCGCCCAGGCGGCGACCCGATAGATGGCCAGGGTCCAGAAGCGGTCCGCGTAGTCCAGGGACCGGAACCAGCTCAGCTCGGCCCAGAGGCCGATGCCGGCGTCTCCCAGGAGGAAGAGCCCCGCGAGTACCGCGGCGGCCAGGATCAGGATGCGGAGATCGGGTCGTCTCACGGCGTGACGTCAGCCCTCGGGAGGATGGAGGATGGGACGGAGGATGCTCGGGAGATCAGGCGCCGTCCAGGGCGGGAACCCGAATGTCGTGGTCGGCCAGGTATCCCGCCACCTCGTCCCGGATCTCCGCCAGGCGCTCCCGGCTCGACGCCTCGAAGCGGACCACCACCACCGGCTGGGTGTTGCTGGCCCGGACCAGGGCCCACCCCCCGTCGAACCGGATCCGGGCGCCGTCGATGTCCACCACGTCGTGGGCCCGACGGTAGTGCTCCACGGTCTCCTGGACCACCCGGAACTTCCGGTCCTCGGGACAGTCCAGACGCAGCTCCGGCGTGGAGGGGTATCGGGGGATCCGCTCCAGGAGCTCCGAGAGGGGACGTCCCGCTTCGGACACGAGGGCCGCCAGCCGGGCCGCGGCGTAGATGGCGTCGTCGACGCCGAACCAGCGGTCGGCGAAGCAGACGTGGCCGCTCATCTCCCCGGCGATGGGGGCGCCCTCCAGGCGCATCCTCTCCTTGATCAGCGAGTGGCCCGTCTTCCACATCACCGGACGGCCTCCGGCCTCCTCCACCAGCTCCGGGACGGCCTGGGAGCACTTGACGTCGAAGACCACCGGCGCTCCCGGATGCTCTTCCAGCACGTCCAGGGCGAAGAGCAGCAGGAGGTGGTCCCCGCGGACGATCCGGCCCTCGTCGGTCATGGCGCCGATCCGGTCGGCGTCGCCGTCGAGCCCCACGCCGAAGGGCGCCCCGGTGGACCGGACCCGGGCGCCCAGGTCCTCCATGTACTCGTCCACGGTGGGGTCCGGGTGGTGGTTCGGAAAGCTCCCGTCCGAGTCGCAGTACAGGGGGTCCACCTGGATCCCCGCCGCCTCCAGGGCTCTCACCGCCACCACGCTCCCCGTGCCGTTCCCGCAGTCCAGGACGAGGGAGGGGGAGCCCGTGACCCCGGCGCGCTCGGCGACGGCCTCCACGTAGCGATCCAGGATCTCCTCGTGCCGGATGGTCCCCGGACCGGCCAGGTAGTCGTCCCGCTCGATGATGTCCCGGATGTCCTGGATCTCGCCGCCGTAGACGGCCTGCCCTCCCCGGACCATCTTGAATCCGTTGTACGCGGGAGGGTTGTGGGAGCCCGTCACCTGGATGGCCCCGTCGGTCTCCAGCTCGTGATCGGCGAAGTACACGACGGGCGTGGGCACCGTCCCGACCCGGATCACCTCGGCGCCGCCGCCGGCGAGCCCGGCGGCGAGTCCGTCGGTCAGCTCACGGGAGCTGGGCCGGTTGTCTCCCCCGATGACCACCCGGGGGCGGCGGACCTCGCTCCGGAGGTGGGTGGCGAAGGCCCGCCCGAGGGCCTCGGCGAAGGGGCCGTCGAGCTGCTCTCCCGCCAGTCCGCGGATGTCGTATTCCCGAAAGATGGTCTCCGGAACCCTCATCTCCTTCCTCCTCCCGACCTCGGATCCAGCGCTTCGGGGATTCCCGTGAGCCCGTCCTCGGCCGCGGCGCGCGGTGGGGCCGCCGCGGCGGCGGGCGGCGGCGCGTCGACCAGCGCGTCGGTGGCCTCCCCGGCGGCGTCGATCCCTCGGCCCGGGAGGAGCCCCGCCACCAGGATGCCCACGACGCAGGCCGCCGCGGCCCAGCGGAAGCCGCGTCCCGGACCCTCCGTGCTCGCCAGGCCCTCGGGAGCCTCCTCGAAGTACATCTTCCACACTACCCGCAGGTAGTAGAAATAGGAGACGACGGTGGTGAGCACGAGGACCACCGCCAGGGTGACCAGCCCCGCGTCCACCGAGGCCCGGAGCAGGTAGAGCTTGGCCACGAACCCGCCGGTGGGGGGAAAGCCGGCCAGGGACAGGAGGAACACCAGCATGGCGAAGCCCAGGGCCGGCCGCTCCCAGCCCAGGCCGGCGTAATCGTCCAGGGTGCTCCGCCGGTTCCCTTCCCCGGCCACGTGGTAGACCACGGCGAAGGCGCCCAGGGTCATGAGGGTGTAGACCGCCAGGTAGAACAGCGTCGCCGCCCGCCCCAGCCCGGTGCCCGCCGCCACGCCCACCAGGATGTAGCCGGCGTGGGCCACCGAGGAATAGGCCAGCATCCGCTTCACGTCGTCCTGTGCCAGCGCCACCAGGTTGGCCACGACCATGGAGAGCACGGCGATCCACCATACGGCCGGACCCCAGGTGGAGATGGCCGGGGCCAGGTCCACGGTCACCACGCGGAGCACCGCCAGGAAGGCCGCCGCCTTGACCCCGGCGGCCATGAACCCGGTGACCGGGGCGGGAGCGCCCTCGTAGGCGTCCGGCGTCCACATGTGGAAGGGCACGGCCGAGACCTTGTAGGCCAGGCCCACCAGGAGGAGGCCCACCCCCGCGATCAGGAGGGGGTTGCCCGTGCCGGCGCCCTCGGCCACCGCCGGCGCCACCGAGGCCAGGTTCGTGGAGCCCACCGCCCCGTAGAGCAGCGCGATGCCGTACAGGAGGAAGGCGCTGGCGAAGGCGCCCACCAGGAAGTACTTGAGCCCCGCCTCCGAGGAACGGGGGTCGTCGCGGTCGAAGGCCGTCAGGACGTACGCCGCCAGGGACATGAGCTCCACGCCCAGGAACACCACGATCAGGTCCCGGGCGCCGGCGAGCACCATCATGCCCACCGTGGCCAGCAGCAGGAGGGCGTGATACTCGCCGCGGTTCAGGTCCTCCCGCTCCAGGTAGTCGAAGGAGAAGAGGAGGCCGAAGAGGGCGGCGGCCAGGAGCACCAGGTTGGCCACGACCCGGAAGGTGTCCACGGCCATCATCGCCTCGGGCCCCGGCCCCTCGAACGCCAGGAGGGCCAGGTTGGCCGCTGCCGCCAGGAGGACCGTGGCCACCGATGCGCTCCCCACCCACGGGGCGCTCTGGTCCTCGGTGTCGCCGCGCTGCCAGACGTCGGCCAGGAGGATGACCAGCGCACCGGCCGAGAGCACCGTCTCCGGGAGCAGGACGATCAGGTGGTCCAGCCCGGTGGTCATGTCCAGGGTCATCGGCCCCTCCCCTCGCCCGGCGCGTATGGATCGCCGTCAGCGGCCAGCCGGAGGCCCGCCGGCGCCCCCTCCACCCTCCGGGCCTCCCCGGGGCCGCCGGAGGGTGGGGCCAGCCTGCGGGCAAAGTCGGCGGCGCCCGACGGGGACGCGGGCTCCTCCAGGCGCTCGACCAGGGCGTCCACCGAGGGTCCGATCCGGTCCAGGAAGGGCGTCGGGTGGACCCCGATGAGCACGATGAGGACGAGCAGGGGCGTCATGATGGCCCGCTCCCGGGTCGTCAGGTCGGTGAGCGCGCGGTTCTCCTCCCGGGCCAGGGAGTTGAAGAGCACCCGCTGGAGCATGGGGAGCATGTAGTAGGCGGCGAAGATCACCCCCGTGGTGGCGACGGCCGCGACCACGGGGTGGGAGCGGAAGGTGCCCACCAGGATGAGGAACTCGCCCACGAACCCGTTCGTCCCCGGCAGGCCGATGGAGCTGAGCCCCACCACCACCAGGGAGAAGGCGAAGAAGGGCATGACCCGGGCGATCCCCCCGAAATCGGCGATGAGGCGGGTGTGCCTCCGCTCGTAGAGCATGCCCACCAGCAGGAAGAGGCCCGCCGTGGAGATGCCGTGGTTGAGCATCTGCAGGAGCCCGCCCTGCATGCCCTCGGAGTTCAGGGCGAAGATCCCGAGCATGACGAAGCCCAGGTGGGCGATGGAGGTATAGGCGATGAGCTTCTTCGCGTCGGGCTGGACGGCCGCCACCCAGGCGGCGTACAGGACCCCCACCAGGGAGAGGGCCAGGATCGTCCCCACCACCGCGGAGCTGACGGCGGCCTGGGGGAACAGCGGCATGGCGAACCGGAGGAACCCGTAGGTCCCCATCTTCAGGAGCACGCCGGCCAGGATCACCGACCCGGCCGTCGGCGCCTGGACGTGGGCGTCGGGGAGCCACGTATGGACCGGGAACAGCGGGACCTTGATGGCGAAGGCCGCCGCGAAGGCGGCGAAGAGCCACATCTGGGTGGATCCCGAGATGGTCGTCCCCAGGAGGTCGCCGTAGGCGAAGGTGATGGCCCCCGTCTGCTCCCAGTGCAGGTAGACCACCCCCACGATGGCCACCAGCATGAGCAGCGACCCCACGGCCGTGAAGAGGAAGAACTTGATGGCCGAGTAGATCCGCCGCTCGCCGCCCCAGATCCCGATGATGAAGTACATGGGGATCAGCATGATCTCCCAGAACACGTAGAACAGGAAGAGGTCCAGGGAGACGAACACCCCGAGCATCCCCGCACCCAGCAGCAGCATCAGGGCGTAGTAGGCGTTCCGGTGCCGATCGATGTACCGGACCGAGGCGGCGATGGCCAGGGGCACGGTCAGGAGCGTCAGGAGCACCATGAGGATCGAGATCCCGTCGATCCCGACGGTGAAGCTGATGCCCCACGCCTCGATCCAGGGGACGGAGGCCGTGTTCTGGAAGGCCGCCGTCCCGGTCTCGAAGGTCCAGAACAGGGGCAGCCCGAGGGCCAGGGCCGCCAGGGCGGTGGTCAGGGCCGCCGGCGCCGCCCGCTCCTCGGATACGGCCAGGCACAGCCCCGCCCCGATCATGGGCAGCACGAGCAGGAGGGCCAGGATCCAGCCGCTTCCGTACAGGGTCTCGAGGCCGCTCATGGGATCAGAGTACCAGCGCGCTCATGAGGAGGATCACGCCCAGGGAGAACACGGCCAGATAGGTGCCGATCCGGCCCGACTGGAGCCGGCTCCCCACCCAACCGATCACCCGGGCCCCGTAGGCCAGTCCGTTGGCCGTCCCGTCCACGATCCCGTCGTCCACCACCTTCCAGCACACGCGCGAGAGGGCCCGGAGCGGGCCCACCACGACGCGCTCGTAGAGCTCGTCGACGTACCACCCGTCGTGGAGGATCCGGGCGAACCCCTCCGGCGGCGACGATTCCGACGCCGGCCGGTAGCGCCGGGATCCCAGCCGGTGGGCCGTGGCCAGCACCACGATGAGCGCGGCGGCGGTGGAGAACGCGGCCCAGAACGTCTCCCCGCCCCCGAGGGGCGCGGCGTGGGCCACCTCCGCCCCGGCCCCGTGGGCCGCGGCCGCGGCGTGGGCCGGAGCCGTCACCGGCTCCAGCCAGTGGTGGAGCCAGTCCACGTGGGGCAGCGGGAGCGCCTCGGGGATCTGGACCCAGCCGCCGACGGCCGAGAGGATCCCGAGGATCACCAGCGGGATCCACATGACGGGCGGGGCCTCGTGCAGGTGGGTGGCCGCCTCCCCGCCGGATCGGTTCTCTCCGTGGAAGGTCATGACCATGAGCCGGGTCATGTAGGCCGCCGTGAGCAGGGCAGCCACGAGGGCGATGGCCCAGAGGACCGGGAAGCCGTGGGTCCCGGCCGCCCAGATGATCTCGTCCTTGGAGAAGAACCCGGCGAAGGGGAAGACGCCCGCGATGGCCAGCGTGGCGGCCCACATGGTGATCCACGTGACGGGCATCCAGCGCCGGAGCCCGCCGTGGTTCCGCATGTCGTTCGGATCCCCGCCCTCTCCCTCGGCGTGCCAGGCGTGCTCCACCGCGTGGATCACCGCGCCGGCGCCCAGGAACAGAAGGGCCTTGAAGAAGGCGTGGGTCATGAGGTGGAAGATCCCCGCCGTGAAGGCCCCCACCCCCACGGCCAGGAACATGTAGCCGAGCTGCGAGATGGTGCTGTAGGCCAGGACCTTCTTGATGTCGTACTGCTGGATGGCGACGGTCGCCGCCAGCAGCGCCGTGGCCGCCCCCACCGCCGCCACCACGCCCTGGGACAGGGGCGCCATGGCGAACAGGACCCCGGTCCGGACCACCAGGTAGACGCCGGCGGTGACCATGGTGGCGGCGTGGATGAGCGCCGAGACCGGGGTGGGACCGGCCATGGCGTCCGGGAGCCAGACGTAGAGCGGGATCTGGGCCGACTTCCCGGTGCACGCCACGAAGAGCAGGAGGGTGATGGCCGTGACGGTGAACCCGCCGAAGGCCAGCTCCCCTGGCGCCGCGGCCAGGACCTCTTGGAAGTCCAGCGTCCCGAAGGCGGCGAAGATCATGAACATGGCCACCAGGTAACCGGCGTCTCCGATCCGGTTCACCACGAACGCCTTCTTCCCGGCGTCGGCGAACTCCCGGTTCTCGTACCAGAAGCCGATGAGCAGGTAGGAGCAGAGCCCCACGCCCTCCCATCCCACGAAGAGGATCGGGAAGTTGGCCCCCGCCACCAGCACGAGCATGAAGAAGACGAAGAGGTTCAGGTAGCTGAAATAGCGGGCGTATCCCGGGTCCTCCCGCATGTATCCCACGCTGTAGACGTGGATCACCGTCCCCACCCCGGTGACGATCATCATCATGATCAGGGACAGCCGGTCGAACAGGAGGTCCACGCCTACCTCCAGGCCACCCGCCTCCATCCATCGCCAGAGCTCCACGGTGGCGGCCTCGCCGCCTCCGGCCATGGCGAGGAAGTTCACCAGGACCACGACGAAGGCTCCGCCCACCGAGGCGGTGCCCACGAGGGTGGTGACCCACGTGCGGTCCCTCCAGAGGAAGGCGCCGACGCCGTTCACCGCCGCTCCCAGCAGGGGGAGGAGGAGGACGAGCCCCGGGAGGATCGGGGCGTAGGCACCCTCGGGAGCGGCCGCCGCCCCGCCGGCTCCGGACAGGGCGGCGGCGAGACCCGCGGCCACGGGGAACGTCGCCGCGCCTACCATCGGAGCAGGTCGAACTTCTCGACGTCCACGTCCCGGTAGTGTCGGAACATGGCGATGATGATGGCCAGCCCCACCGCCGCCTCGGCCGCCGCCACGGCGATGACGAAGAACACGAAGAGCTGTCCCTCCACCCCCAGGTGACGGGCGAAGGCCACGAAGCTCAGGTTCACCGCGTTGAGCATCAGCTCGACGCAGAGGAAGACGATGATGGCGTTACGCCGGAGCAGGACGCCGGCCAGGCCGATGGCGAACAGGATGGCCGACACCAGGAGCGCCAGCGTCAGGTACTCGGCGCCGCTCATTCCGCCCTTCTCCGCGCCAGGACCACGGCGCCGACGATGGCCACCAGGAGCAGGAGCGAGGTGATCTCGAACGGGATCAGGTAGTCCCGGAACAGGGGGAGCGCCAGGGCCCCCACCGCTCCCTCGCTCTCCAGCGCCGTCGCCAGGCCGGGCTCGGGCACCGGTCCCCGACCCATGTCCAGGGCCGGGACCACCGCTCCCGCCACGGACTGCATGATGGGTCGGGCCAGCAGGGCCACGAAGGCGGCGGCGAAGGTGCCGGCCAGGAAGCGGGCGAATGCGCCCCGGAAGTCCTCGCTCTCCAGGTGGCCCAGGTTCAGCAGCATGACCACGAACAGGAAGAGCACCATGATGGCGCCCGCGTAGACGATCACCTGGACCGCGGCGATGAAGTGGGCGTCCAGGAGGACGAACATCCCGGAGAGGGAGAAGAACGTGACGATGAGGAACAGCACGCTCGCCACGGGATTCTTCCGGGTGATCACGAAGAGAGCGCTCACCACCGCCGAGGCGGCGAAGAGATAGAAGAGGACGTCGGCGATCATTCGGAGCGGGGGTCCGACGGATCCCAGAGGGCCGTGAACGGATGGTCCATCTCGCAGAGGCGCTCCAGGTCGTAGACCCAGCGCTCCCTGGTGTACTCGGCGTTCTCGTAGTGCGCCCCGAGGTGGATCGCCTCCACCGGGCACACCTCCTGGCAGTAGCCGCAGAAGATGCAGCGGAACTCGTCGATCTCGTAGACGGCGGCGTACCGCTCGCCGTTCTGGTCCTCGGCGGGGATGAGCTTGATGCAGTTCACGGGGCACACCGTGGGACAGAGGCCGCAGGCCACGCACTTGGCCCGGCCGTCCTCGTGGGTGGCCATCCGGTGCGTTCCGCGCATGCGCGGCGCCAGCTCCCACTTCTCGTCGGGGTACTGCTGCGTGACCTTGTGGGGGTTCAGGAGGTGCCTGAGCGTCACCTTCATCCCCTGGAGGGCGGCCCGGACGTAGGAGGCCTCCTGCTCCGGCCGCTCCAGCACTTTCACCTCACCTGGCATGTCTCGTCCTCTCCTTCTGGGCTTCCTCCCACATACGATCCTGCCGACCCTGCTCGTCGCCGCGGTAGGCGGCGCCCCGGAAGAAGCGTCCCCGGTCCACCACGAACAGCAGCACCGCCATGAGGACGGCGTTCAGGGCGAACAGCGCCAGGGCGTAGGCGGGTCCGGGCTCGAGCCCCGCTCCGTCCAGCGCCAGGATGGCTCCTCCCACCAGGAGGATGTATACGGTCACCGCCTCCAGGTAGAATTTCCACCCCAGGTCCATGAGCTGATCGTACCGGAAGCGCGGCAGCGTCCACCGGATCCAGATGAAGACCACCACCAGGAGGAGGGTCTTCACCGTGAAGGCGCCGAAGGACAGGACCGTCTTCCACCACGTCGGCTCTCCCACCACGGTGCCGTCGGCCAGGATACGGACGTTGTCGCCTGCCCAGCCGGGGATGTCCCAGCCTCCCAGGAAGAGGACCGTGATGAGCGCGGCGGTGGTGATCATGTGGGCGTACTCCCCCAGGAAGAACATCCCGAACTTCATGGACGAGTACTCCGTGTGGTAGCCGGACACCAGCTCCGCCTCGGCCTCCGGGAGGTCGAAGGGGAGCCGGTTGGACTCGGCCAGCCCCGCCACCGTGAAGAAGAAGAAGGTGAGCAGCAGCGGCGCGACGAACCACACCCCGTAGCTCTCGCCGCCGCCGAAGGACTGCTGCATGCTCACCATCTCCGGGATCCGGACGTCGCCCGACAGGAGCAGCAGCGGGATCAGGCTGAAGGCCAGGCCCACCTCGTAGCTGATCATCTGGGCCGACCCCCGGAGGCCGCCCAGGAAGGCGTACTTGGAGTTGGAGGACCACCCGGCCATCACCACGCCGTAGACACCGATGGAGGCGATGGCCAGCACGTACAGGATGCCCACCGGCACGTCGGCCACGATCATCTCCACCAGGCCCCACTCGGTGGGGAGGGGCGCCCCGAAGGGGATCACCGCGAAGAGGATGGTGGCCGGCACCAGGGCGAGGCACGGTGCCAGGACGAAGAAGGCCTTGTTGGCCTTCGCCGGCATCGTCTCCTCCTTCAGGATGAACTTCAGGCCGTCGGCCATGGTCTGGAGGAGACCCCACGGGCCCACGCGATTCGGGCCGCTCCGGTCCTGGATGAACCCGGCCACCTTCCGCTCCAGGAGGATCACGCCGGGAACGGCCAGCATGAGGAGCGTGAAGAAGAGCACGGCCTTGGCCACGGTGGCCACCACGTACGGACCTCCGGACACCGGTTCCACGGCCGTCAGCTCCCCGCCGCCGCGCCGGACGCTCCCGCCATGGGGAGCTGCCGGCCCTTGAGTCCCATCCGGTCCCAGTCCAGCCCGGCCATCTCCTCGGTGGAGGTGGTCATCTCACGGAACGCCGCCTCGCCCGTCAGGACCGGGGAGCCTCCGTCCAGCTCGGCCAGCAGCCCGCTGAGGGCCATGTAGGCGGGCCGGGCCACGCCGGGCGGCTGGAGGGCCTGTGCGAACCGCTGGACCCGGCCCTCCCAGTTGGTGAACGTCCCCTCCTGCTCGGCGAAGGTGGTGACGGGCAGGACGGCGTCGGCGCCCCGGACCGCCGGGGGGAAGAAGCTGCCCACGTAGAGGAAGTACGCCGCGTCCCGACCGAAGTCCTCCGGCGCCTCCCGGAGGGATTCCCCCAGCACGATGAGCGCCTCTCCGTCCCGCCCTTCCGGCCACTCCTCCACCCGCCGGAAGCCGAACAGCTCGGCTCCCGAGACGTTGGCGGCCCGGTCCTCCCGGAGCTTGAGCTTGGGGAAGCCGGGGAGCGTGTGCTCCTCCCCCCGGGGGACCGTGAAGACGCCCCCCTCCAGCCCCGTCTGGTCCAGGATCTCCCGGAGATAGAAGAGGCTCTCGTTGGGCGCGTCCGGCGAGACGAGGATCCGGGCGGACTCCAGCTCCTCGAGTCGGGGCGCCACCGCCTCCAGGGCGTCCCGCCACTCCCGGGGCTGGAGCTCCCCTCCCCCGTCGCGGACGAGGGGCACCTCGGCGCGGACCCCACGGTTGCCCATGACCAGGTGCTTCCGGCCGTAGTCGCACATCCAGTACGAGTTCACGTCGCCGTTGTAGCGGGGCTTCAGGCGGACGATCTGGTTCTCCTTGGTGTCCAGCGTCACGTTGCACCCGTTGGAGCAGCCCGGGCAGACGCTGGGCGTCTTGTCCAGGTCCCAGGCCCGTGCCTTGAATAGGTAGTCCTCGTGGACCAGCGCCCCCACGGGACAGACGTCCACGATGTTCCCCCGGAAGGGGTTGTCCAGCTCCTCGCCCGGGAACGTGTCGATGTAGGCCCGGTCGCCCCGCTGGGCCACGATGAGCTTGTCGTCCTGGGCCACCTCCCGCATGAAGCGCACGCACCGGGTGCAGATGATGCACCGGTCGGCGAAGTAGAGGATGTCGTCGGCCACCCGGTCCCGGCCCATGACGAGCTTCTCCTCCCTCAGCCGGCTCTCCAGCTGCCCCGTCTCGAAGGCGTAGTCCTGGAGCATGCACTGCCCCGCCGCGTCGCAGATGGGGCAGTCCAGCGGGTGGTTCACCAGGAGGAACTCGATGACCGACTTCCGGGCCAGCTCGGCCTCGTCGCTCTGGGTGCGGACCACCATCCCGTCCTGGGCCGGCAGCGTGCAGGAGGGCTGCAGCTTGCCCTGGCCCTCCACTTCCACCAGGCAGACCCGACACTGGGCCGGACGGGTGGGAATGCCCGGGTGGTAGCAGTAGTGGGGCACCACCACGCCCACGCGCTCGGCGGCCTCGATCACCGTGGTCCCCTCGGGGACGGTGACCTCGACGCCGTCGATGGTGAGCGTTACGGTTCCCTCGTTCTCCTCGGACATCCCCTCGTTAGCCTTCCTCGTGTTCCCTGGGTGTCGTCGTCCTCAACGTCCTGTATCTCTTTATCTTCGGCTCTGTGATCTCAACTAATTTCGAGCCACCCGGCCGTCGCCTCATCCGGTGGCCGTGCACCGGTCCCGGAGGATGTGGGCCTCGTATTCCTCCCGGAACTTGTCCAGCGAGGACTTCAGGGGGAACACGACGCTGTCCGCCAGCACACAGATCGTCTTGCCCGTGAGCTGCTCGCACAGGTCGTAGAGGGTGTCCAGGTCGTCCATCTCCCCGTCCCCCTCCTCGATGCGCCGGAGGATCTTGGTGACCCAGGCGGTGCCCTCCCGGCACTGGACGCACTGGCCGCAGGACTCGTGGGCGTAGAAATGGGCCACGCGTCGCATCGCCCGGACGATGCAGGTGGATTCGTCCATGACGATGGGCGAGGCCGTGCCCAGGGCGCTCCCCGCCTCCTGGAGCGCCTCGTAGGTGGTGGCCACGTCCAGCTCGTCGGCCGTCAGGAGGGCCGTCGACGACCCCCCCGGGATCACCGCCCGGACGTCCCGTCCCTCCGGCGGGCCGCCGCACACGTCGTACACGATGTCCGCCAGGGACACGCCCAGGGGCAGCTCGTAGTTGCCGGTGCGCTCCAGGTGGCCGGAGCAGCACCACAGCTTCGTCCCGGGGCTGTCCTCGGTCCCCCACTGCCGGTACCAGTCGGCCCCGTGGTCCAGGATCATGGGGACCGCGGCCAGGGTCTCCACGTTGTTCACCGTGGTGGGCTGGCCGAACAGCCCGGACTGCGCGGGGAACGGGGGCTTCACCCGGGGCTCGGCCCGGCCGCCCACCAGGGAGGAGAGCATGCCCGTCTCCTCGCCGGCGATGTAGGCCCCGGCGCCGATGTGGACGGTGAGCTCGCAGGACCACCCGCTGCCCATGACGTCCTCTCCCAGGATGCCCCGCTCGTAGGCCTCGGTGACCGCCCGGTTCAGGATCCGTATGACGGGGAAGAACTCCCCGCGGACGTAGATGTAGGCGTGCTCGGCGCGGATCGCCCGGGCGGCGATGAGGCATCCCTCGATGAGGAGATGGGGGGTCCACCGCATGATCTCCCGATCCTTGAACGCCCCCGGCTCGCTCTCGTCGGCGTTGCATGCCAGGTAGTGGGGAGACCCCTCCTCCTTGTCGGGCATGAAGCTCCACTTGACCCCCGTGGGGAAGCCGGCGCCGCCCCGTCCCCGGAGGCCCGAGGCCTTCACCACCGACGTGATCTCGTCGGGCTCCATCTCCAGCGCCGCCTCCAGGGCCCGGTAGCCTCCCCGGTCCAGCCAGGCGTCCAGGGAGCGGGCCGTGTCGTCTCCCATGTGACGGGAGAGCAGGGTCCGCTCCTCCCGGTCGTGGGTGTGGGGGAACGCCATGGCTCAGCGCCCCCCCCCGTCCGGCGGGGCCGGAGCCCCTTCCCGGAGCTCCCGAACGATGCCCGGGACGTCGTCGGGGTCCACGTCCTCCAGGTAGCGGTCGTTCACCTGCACCACCGTGGCGAAGCCGCACGCGCCCAGGCACTCGACCTCCATCACGGTGAACATCCGGTCCTCTGACGTCTCGCCCGGGCGCGTCCCGGTCTCCTCCAGGAAACGCTCCAGGACCTCGTGGCCCCCGCAGAGGTCACAGGAGAGGTTGGTGCAGACCTGCACCAGGTAGGTCCCCACCGGCTCCCGGTTGTACATGGTGTAGAAGGTGGCCACCGACCGGACGTAGGCCGGCGTGAGCTCCAGGGCCTGACCGATCTCCCGCATGGCGTCCGGGGAGACCCAGCCGTTCCGCTCCTGGGCGAAGTTGAGCAGCGGGAGCAGGGCCGCCCGCTTGGTGGGATAGCGGCTCAGGACCTTGCGGAGCCTCTCCCGTCCACGGTCGTCCTGGAAGAGCGGCTCGTCCCGGGTGCCCGGCCCCTGGCGCTCGGCCGACATGTAGGGCTGGGCCCCCGCCACCGCCGGGTGGATCCCCTCCTCTCCGTTCACCATCGGCTCCCTCTCGTCCATCGGTCCGTTCGGTTCAGCGATCAATTTCACCCAGCACGATGTCCAGCGAGGCGTTGATCGCGATGACGTCGGAGACCATCTCGCCCTCCACCAGGTACGGGAGCGTGGCCACGTTGACGAACGACGGCCCCCGGAACCGGCACCGGACCGGCTTGGTCCCCCCGTCGGAGATGATCCCGAAGCCCAGCTCGCCCTTCGATCCCTCCACCGAGTACCAGACGTCCCCGGCGGGGACCCGGAGCCCCTCCATGACCAGCTTGAAGTGGGCGATCATGGAGTCGATGGACGCCATGGATTCGCTCTTGGGCGGCAGGATCACCGACGGGTCCTGCACGTTCACCGGGCCCTCGGGCAACCGGTCCAGCGCCTGCCGGAGGATCCGGACGCTCTGGCGCATCTCCTCCAGCCGGACCTGATACCGATCGTAGGTGTCGCCGTGGCTGCCCACCGGGACGTCGAAGTCGTACTCCTCGTAGCCGAGGTACGGACGCGCCTTGCGCACGTCGTAGGCCAGCCCGCTGGCCCGGAGGTTGGGGCCCGTGAGGCCGTAGCTCAGGGCCGTCTCGGCGTCGATGACCCCCACGTCCTGGGTCCGGCCGAGCCAGATGGAGTTCTGGGACAGCAGGTCCTCGATCTCCTCGACGGTCCGCGGGAAGGTGTTCACGAACTCCCGGAGGCCGTCGGTCCATCCCACCGGGAGGTCGGCGATCATCCCGCCGACGCGGGTGACCGAGGTCGTCATCCGCGCCCCGCAGTACGCTTCGTGGAGGTTGTAGATGCGCTCCCGCTCCTCGAAGGTGTAGAGGAAGACGCTGAAGGCGCCGATGTCCAGGGCCGTGGTGCCGAGCCACAGCAGGTGACCCAGGATCCGGTTGAGCTCGTTGAGGATCACCCGGATCACCCGGCAGCGGGGCGTGATCTCCACGTCCAGGAGGCTCTCCACCGCCCCCACGTAGCCCACGTTGTAGATCATCGGGGCCAGGTAGTCCATCCGGTCCGTGTACGGGATCACCTGGTTCCACTCCCGGTATTCGCAGGTCTTCTCGAATCCGGTGTGGAGGTATCCGATGTGAGGGATGCACCGGAGGACCGTCTCGCCGTCCAGCTGGAGGACCAGCCGGAGGACGCCGTGGGTGGCCGGGTGCTGGGGACCCAGGTTCAGGATCATCCGTTCCCCGTCGACCTCGCCGGACGCGGCGCTCCGGGCCTCCGAGGGGTCCCGGGCCGGAGGGACCTCCGGAGCCGACTGGGAGGGGATGGCCGCCTCCCCTTCGGCACCCTCCTCCGGCGCCAGGCCCGCCAGCTCCAGCTCCTCGCGCGAGTAGTAGTCGTCGAGCCCCCGGGTCAGGGACCGGCGTACCTGCTCGGAGCGGCTGAACCTCCCCCGGAGGGGGAAGTCCTTCCGGAGGGGGTGGCCCTCCTCGTAGTTCTCCGGCATGAGGATTCGCCGGAGATCCGGGTGGTTCCGGAAGACGACGCCGTACATGTCGTAGACCTCCCTCTCCAGCCAGTTGGCCGTGCGCCAGAGGGAGAAGACCGAGTCCATCTCCAGGTCCCGGAGGGGCACCTCGCACAGGATCCTCAGCTGGCGGCCCTGACTCATGGACCACAGCTGGTACCAGACCTGGATCGGTCGCCCCCCGCCCAGGTCGGCGCCCATGAGGTCGACCAGCAGGTCGTAGTCCTGGTCCGGATCCGCGTGGAGGAACTCCAGGACCTCGTAGTTCCTGTCGTGGCTCACGTGCACCACCGACGTGTCCACGGCGTCGGCCCGGACCCGCTCCACGGCGTCGGGGAACCGCTGCCGGAGGGCGCGGACGCTCGGATGATCCTCGGGGTCGGAGGGCTGGTCCTCCCCGCGGATCAGCTCGCGGGTGGGCGCGGCGACGTCGGGCATCCGGTCAGTCGCGGTGCTCCAGGAGACGCTCCCGTCGGTCCCCCGGCCGTCCCACCGCCGACGTGGACTCCAGCCCGCTGACCCGATTCTGCTGGGTGGAGTTCCCGAACGGCTGGGCCACCAGCTCGATGGCCTCCGGGGGGAGGTTGGGCCGACCGGCGGCGGTGGGGCTCTCGTCCCGGGCCGCGGGATCCGAGATGGACTCCCCCTTGATCTTCTCCTGCACCATGAGCAGGCCGTAGATGAGGCCCTCCGGGCGCGGCGGGCATCCGGGCACGTAGACGTCCACGGGAATCACCTGGTCGATCCCCTGGACGATGGTGTAGTTGTCGAACATGCCGCCCGAGCTGGCGCAGGCGCCCATGGAGACGCACCACTTGGGCTGGGGCATCTGATCCCAGACCTTGCGGAGGACGGGAGCGAGCTTGTAGCTGACCCGTCCGGCCACGATCATGAGATCCGCCTGCCGCGGACTGAAGGACATGCGCTCCATGCCGAACCGGCCCACGTCGTACTTGGAGGCGGCGGAGGCCATCATCTCGATGGCGCAGCACGCGGTCCCGAAGGGCATGGGCCACAGCGAGTTCCGACGGGCCCAGTTCACCACGTAATCCAGCCGGGTGGTCAGCCAGTTGCGGGGAACGCCGGTGTCCACCCGGCTCCCCTGCTCCGGCAGCTCCTCCCGGACCACGTTCAGCTCACGAGGCATCGGATCGGATCTTCCCTTCGGTCTTCATTCCCACTCCAGGGCGCCCCTCTTCCACGCGTAGGCCAGCCCGACGCCGAGCACACCGATGAAGATCGTCATCTCCACGAGCCCGAAGAGGCCCAGCTGCCGGAAGACGACCGCCCAGGGAACGAGGAAGATCGTCTCGATGTCGAAGACGATGAAGAGCATCGCCACGATATAGAAGGCGATGGAGAACCGCTGCCGGGTGTCGCCCAGCGGGACCATCCCCGACTCGTACGGGGCGAGCTTCGCCGGCGTGGGCCGGTCCGTGCTGAACAGCGCCGACACGCCGAGCATGAGCAGGGCGTTGAGGATTCCCAGAACGCCCAGAACCACGATCCCTATGTACGGTTCCTTCATCCCCCGACGGTGCTTGTGAAATTCTTCACTTGGCTGGCCGGAAGGTATCTCGAGCGGGCGCGCGGAGTCAAGCAAACGGCGGGATCCCCCGGGGCGTGAGTCCTCCCGCCACGTTCACCCTCCGGGCCGGCGACGTGGACCTCTCCCTCCGGCTCGAGGGGACCGGCCCTCCGGTGCTCATGCTCCACGGCCTCACGGCGTCGCGGGCCGTCTGGCGGAGGGTCGCTCCCCTGCTCCGGGGGCGCTCCACGATGGTCCTCCCGGACCTCGCCGGCCGGGGGAGCTCGCCGCCGCGGGAGGACGTCCGGTACCGGCTGGTGGACGAGGCGGACCGCCTGACTTCGCTGCTCGACGCCCTGGACCTCGCACCCGTCGCCGTGGTGGGGCACTCCCAGGGCGCCGCCCTGGCCCTGCTCCTGTGCGCCCTCCGTCCGCGGATCCGGCGGGTGGCGCTGATCAACCCCGTGACCCCGTGGACCCGTCGCCCCCTCCTCCTCTCCCTCCTGGGCTCCGGTCCCGTGACGCGGGCGGTCGCCGGGGCCGTCGTTCCCAGGATCTCCGGTCCGGCGGTCCGGTGGATCCTGGAGCGACGTGTCTTCACCGGCCGCGGTCGGCCGGACCGGGCCACGGTGGAGGCGTTCGCCCGTCCGTACCGGAGCGCCGACCGTGCCCGCACGCTGGTCCGGGTCCTGGCCGACTGGAATCCGTCACGCCTGTCGGGCTACCTTCCCGCCGCGCCGCTGCAGGCCGTCGTGGTGGCCGGCGCCGAGGATCGGCGGATCTCCCTCGCCGAGGCCTCCCGCCTCGCCGGGCGGCTCGAGGCGGGCCTTCGGATCGTCGAGGAGGCGGGCCACGCCGTTCCCCTGGAGCGTCCGTCCGCCGTGGCCGAGGCGGTGGACCGGCTCCCGGGCCCCGCCGGGATCGACCCCGACCGGGACGCGTCGAGACAGAACATCACCCCGCGCGAAGGAGAGGAGGCGGAATGAGCATCAAGAACGATCGGTGGATCCGGGAGATGGCCCGGGAGCACGGGATGATCGAGCCGTTCCACGACGGACTGCAGGCGGACGGCGTCATCTCCTACGGCCTGAGCAGCTACGGGTACGACATGCGGGTGGCCGACGAGTTCCGGATCTTCCACAACGCCCTCTCCCCGGTGGTGGACCCCAAGGCGTTCGACGAGCGGTCCTTCGTGGAGTACCGGGGCGAGGTGTGCATCATTCCACCGAACTCCTTCGCCCTGGCCCGGTCGGTGGAGTACTTCAGGATCCCCCGGAACATCCTGACCATCACGCTGGGGAAGTCGACCTACGCGCGCTGCGGGATCATCACCAACGTCACGCCCTTCGAGCCGGAGTGGGAGGGCTACGTCACCCTGGAGATCTCCAACACGACTCCGCTGCCCGCCCGGGTCTACGCCGACGAGGGGATCGCCCAGGTGGTCTTCTTCGAGGCCGACGAGGCGTGCGAGGTCAGCTACGCCGACCGGAAGGGCAAGTACCAGGGACAGGAGGGCGTGACCACGCCCCGCCTCTGATCGACGCTACCCGCCCGCCCTCCACGCCGCCACGGCCGTGACGGCCCAGCCCGCGAGGAAGCAGGTCCCGCCGAGGGGGGTCACGGCGCCCAGCCACCGGGGTCCGCCGAGAGCCAGGCCGTAGAGGGTCCCGGAGAACACCAGGATCCCGAGCACCAGCAGACCCGCCGCCCACGGCCAGAGCGTGGACGGCATGCGGGCGGAGAGCGCGGCCAGGGCCAGGAGCCCCAGGGCGTGGACGAGGTGGTAGCGGACCCCGGTCCGGAAGGTGTCCAGGGCGTCGGTGGCCAGCCGCCCGCTCAGCAGGTGGGCTCCGAAGGCCCCGGCGGCCACCCCGACCATACAGAGAAGCGCCCCCGAGACCGCGATCCACTCAGCGTGCGACGACCCGGTAGGATCGGCTGTCATCGTCGTAGTCCTCCAGCTGGACCTGCTCTCCGAAGCCGATCTCGTTCCCCGCGGTGTGGCATCGGACCACGATCAGCACCCCCTCGGACGACCGCCACTGGGCCCGTCCGGAGCCCGGCTCGCCGGAGACGGTGGCGCTGACCACCTGTCCCCGGGCCCCCACCTGGCCGGAGGGATTGATCCGGACGCCCTTCACCGGCGGGAACCAGCGCATGCGGGCCCTCCAGAGGAGCCAGCCCGCGCCCCCGCCGAGCGCCACGGCTCCGGGCACGAGCCACGCGACGTGCTCGGCCGGCGAGCCGAGCCCCAGGTCGTGGACGGCGCCGGTGAAGGTCAGGCCGGCCACGCAGATGCCCGCCAGGACCGCGGTGACGAGGAAGCGGTCCCGGTCCCGGATCCTCCCCTCGAGCCAGGCCCCGGCGCCCAGGAGGCCGAGGCCGAGGAAGAACAGGTTGAGCCAGTGCCCGAGGAAGGCGACGTAGCTCAGACTCGGCCCCAGAGGATGGCCTGCTTCACCTCGGCGATGGCCCGGGTGACCTCGATGTCACGGGGGCATGCCTTCGTGCAGTTGAACACGGTACGGCACTGCCAGACCCCGTCGGCGTCGTCCAGGGCTTCCAGCCTCTCGCCCGTGCCCTCGTCCCGGCTGTCGAAGATGAACCGGTGGGCCTGGACGATGGCCGCCGGACCCACGTAGTCCTCGTTGGCCCAGAACGCCGGACACGAGGTCGTGCAGGCCGCGCAGAGGATGCACTTGGTGGTGTCGTCGTACCGCTCCCGCTCCTCGGGCGACTGGATCCGTTCCCGCTCCGGCGCGGGCCCCTCGCTGATCATGTACGGGAGCACGTTCCGGTACTGCTCGAAAAACGGCTCCATGTCCACGACCAGGTCCTTGATGACCTGGTAGCCCATCAGGGGCTCCACCGTCACCTCCCGGCCCACCTCCCGCACCAGCGTCTTGCAGGCGAGCCGGTTGACCCCGTTGATCCTCAGGGCGTCGGACCCGCAGATCCCGCTCTGGCACGATCGGCGGAGGGCCAGGGTGCCGTCGATGTGCCACTTGATGTGGTTGAGCCCGTCCAGGACCCGATCCCTGGGATCGGCGTCGAAGGTGAACTCCTCGTAGTAGGGCTCGTCCCTCAGGTCCGGCTGGTACCGGCGGATCGTGAAGGTGACCTCCATCAGTAGGACCGCTCCTTCGGCTCGAACCGGGTGATGGCGACGGGCGATGATCCGATCTCGATCTCCCCCTGGCGGGACCAGGCGAGGCTGTGCTCCAGCCAGTTCTCGTCGTCCCGATCGGGGTGGTCCTCCCGATAATGGGCCCCCCGGCTCTCCGTGCGGTTGAGGGCGCACTCGGTGATGATCCGGGCCAGGCGGACCATGCCCTGGGTCTCCCACGCGTCGGTGAGGTCCAGGTTGAAGGTGGTGCCCTTGTCGTCGATGGCGATCTTCCCGGCACGCTCGGCGAGCGCCGCCAGCTTCTCCCGGGCCTCCTCCAGGAGCTCCTCGGTCCGGAACACCGAGACGTTGTCCATCATGATGCTCTTCATCTCCTCCCGGATCTCGGCCGAGCTCTCCCCGCTCTCCCGGGTCCGAATGGCCTCCAGCCGGCGTCGGGTGGGCTCCACGGCGTCGGCGTCGGCGGGCTGCAGGTCGGTCTCGCGGCAGAAGGACGCCATGGCCTGTCCGGCACGGCGTCCGAAGACCACCAGGTCGATGAGCGAATTGGTGCCGAGCCGGTTGGCGCCGTGGACGGAGACGCACCCGCACTCCCCCGCCGCGTACAGTCCGGGCACGGTCGTGCCCTCGGCGTCGGAGGTGACCTCCCCGTCCACGTTGTGGGGGATGCCCCCCATGGCGTAGTGGGCGGTGGGCTGGACGGGCATGGGCTCGGTCACCGGATCCAGGCCCAGGTAGGTCCGGCAGAAGTCCGCGATCTCCGGGAGCTTCTTCTCGATCACCTCGCCGCCCAGGTGGGTGGCGTCCAGGTGGACGTACCGCTTGCCGTCGATGCCCCGGCCGGCCCGAACCTCCTTGTAGATGGCCCGGGAGACCACGTCCCGGCTCGCCAGGTCCTTCATGCTGGGGGCATAACGCTCCATGAAACGCTCGCCCTCGGCGTTCCGCAGGATCCCTCCTTCCCCCCGGACGCCCTCGGTGATGAGGATACCCATCCGCCAGATCCCCGTGGGGTGGAACTGGTAGAACTCCATGTCCTCCAGGGGGAGGCCGGCCCGGGAGACCATGGCCAGCCCGTCCCCGGTCAGGGTCACGGCGTTGGAGGTGATCTCGAAGACCTGGCCGTACCCGCCCGTGGCCAGGAGCACCGCCTTGGCGCGGAACAGGTGCAGCTCGCCCGTGGCCAGCTCCAGCGCCACCACCCCGCGACAGACGCCGTCCTCCACCACCAGGTCCATGACGTGGAATTCGTCGTGGAACTCCACCCCGTGCTTGATGGACTGCTGGTAGAGGGTCTGGATGATCATGTGGCCCGTCCGGTCGGCGGCGTAGCACGACCGGCGGACGGGCTCCTCGCCGAAGTTCTTCGTGTGCCCTCCGAACCGGCGCTGGGCGATCCGGCCCTCCTCGTTTCGGCTGAACGGGAGGCCCAGGTGCTCCAGCTCGTAGACCGCCTCGGGGGCCTCGCGGCAGAGGACCTCGATGGCGTCCTGGTCTCCCAGGTAGTCGCTCCCCTTCACCGTGTCGAACATGTGCCACTCGGGATTGTCCTCCTCCTGGCCCATGTTGCCCAGCGCCGCCCCGATGCCGCCCTGCGCCGCCCCGGTGTGGGATCGGGTGGGATACAGCTTCGACAGGACGGCGGTGTGGACGTCGGGGCTCCGGGCGAGCTGGGTGGCGGCCATGAGCCCCGCCCCGCCGGCTCCCACCACGATGGCGTCGTACGTGTGGATCCGGTCCATCAGACTCCGGGGACTTGGAAGGTGAAGATCACGTAGGCGCCCGCCGAGGCGAGGGCGAAGTAGAGGAGGAAGAGGGCCGCCTTCGCCGTCAGCCGGGTCCCGGGCGTCGCCACGTATTCGTCCAGGAGGCTCCGGAGGCCGTTCATCCCGTGGGTGAGGGCGAAGGCCAGCAGGGCGAAGTCGTAGAGCCTCCAGAGCGGGTTGCTCCAGCGTTCCACCACCGTCTGGAAGTCGATGTTGTCCACCCCGATGTGAAAGTGCATCCAGAAGAGGTGGAAGACGGCCAGGAACAGGAGGACGACGCCCGAGAGTCGCATGAAGAGCCACGCGTACCGCTCGAAGCCGGCCGATCGCGGACGGCGGTGCCCGCCTCCAGGTCGTCGTTCGGCCATGCCGTTCACCTCCCCGAGACCGAGGTGTCCGGAGTCCCGACGGCGCCGGTCATCCCGTGAACAGGGGTCGGATCATGAGCCACGCGGCCGGGAAGAAGACGATGGCGAAGATCAGGAGCTCCGCGAGGATCAGCTTGCGCTCGGCGGCCCAGGCTCCGGGCCAGAAGTCCTGGATGGCGATGCGGAGCCCGTTCAGGGCGTGGAAGAGGACCGCGAAGAGGAGGAAGACCTCCATGACCCGGGCCCACGGCGCGTGATAGATCACCAGGAGCTCGTTGAACAGGTCCGGTCCGAAGCTGATGAGGAAGATGTCCACGATGTGAAGGACCAGGAACAGCAGGATGCCCACCCCGGTCACCCGGTGGAGGGCCCACATGACCATACCGAGGCCTCCCCGGTAACTGAACCAGGATCCGGGGCCGACGTTGCGGGCTGTCCTGTCCGTCTCCACGTCCCTCTCCTCTCCTCTCCCGGCCGGCCTCGACGCTCTCCGGCTCAGACGCTCACCTGGGCCATGGTCTCCAGCACGTCGGCGGCGGAAGCCTCCAGCGCCTCCTGCTCGTCGTCCCGGAGCTCGACCTCGAGGATCTCCTCCGCCCCACCGCGTCCGAGCTTGCAGGGCACCCCCACGAACAGCCCGTCCAGGCCGTACTCCCCTTCGAGCCAGGCGGCGCACGGCAGGATACGCTTCTGGTCCCGGGCGATGGCCTCGCACATCTGGGCCACCGCCGCCGACGGGGCGTAGTAGGCGCTCCCGTCCTTCAGGAGGCCGACGATCTCTCCCCCTCCCTGGCGGGTCCGCTCCACGAGGCCTTCGATCCGATCCTTCGGGAGGAGCTGGGTGAGGGGGACCCCACCCACGGAGACCGTGCTCACCAGGGGGACCATACTGTCCCCGTGGCCGCCCAGCACCAGGGCGGTGACGTCCTGGACGCTCACGTCCAGCTCCAGGGCGACGAAGCTCCGGAACCGGGCCGTGTCCAGGATGCCGGCCATCCCCATGACGCGGCTACGGGGGAAGCCGGTGACCTCGCGGGCCACGTAGGCCATGACGTCCAACGGATTGGTGACCATGATGACGATGGAGTCCGGGCTGTGCTCCCGGATTTCCCGGCCGATCCCCGAGATGATCTCGGCGTTCTTCGAGACCAGGTCGGCGCGGCTCATCCCCGGCTTCCGGGGCAGTCCCGCGGTGACCACGTAGATCTCCGAGCCCGCGGTCGGGCCGTACTCGGTGGTGCCGGTCATCCGGGTGTCGAATCCCTCCACCGGGGCCGACTCCCACTGGTCCAGGGCCTTTCCCTGGGCCAGTCCCTCCACGATGTCCACGAGCACGACCTCGCGGGCGAGCTCCCGCTCGGCGATACGCTGAGCCGAGGTAGCGCCCACGTGTCCCGCACCCACGACGGTGATCTTCTGCACGTATCCGTCCTCTCCTGCTCTGTGGTCTCCTCTCGACCGGCGTCCGTCGGGGCGCCCTGCCGGGCCCCATCGCCGGATCGCCGACCGCCGCTCCCGTACGGACCCGGGCGGCGGCACTCACGACGTTTCCCATCGGCGGGGGGGAGTCCCGACGCGTCCGCCGATCGGCACCGCGGAACCTACCGGCTCCGCCGGGACTCCGCCAAGGGGGGCGCTCGCCTCAGCCGGTATGGGGAGCCGAGTGACGACCCGCACGGCGGGAGGCCTCCTCCGCCACGACCTCGAGCATGTGGTCCCAACGATCCGGACTCATCCGCTCCAGCGTCCCTGCCACCAGGTCCAGGAGCTCCAGGGCCTCGTCGCGGGTGATCCCCTCGTCGGGCTCCCGCTCCTCCAGGGTCTCCCGGAGTCGCTCGGTCCGCTCCCGCATCTGCCGGTACTGTCTCCGCTCGAGGTAGGTCATGTGATCGGGTGCCTCAGGTGGGCGTGGAGTCGCTGGGATCCGCGGTGGCGAGCTTCGGGGAATCGGCGGTCTCGATGTAGGTCAGGAACTTTCCCACCGCCTCGTCCACCCGGAGGGTCGAGACCCTGACCCGGGTCGGGGCCTCGTCCTCGGGGTCGGGGAAGGCCGAGACCGCCAGGCGGCTGCGGAAGGTGCTGAACGTGACGTGGGAGTCGCTCTCCTCCTCCAGCCAGGCCGCGTGGACCGACAGCTCGCTGGTGAAGAACTCCTTCGCCTTCTCCAGCACGTCGGCGGGAGGCAGGCTGGTGGTCGTCTCTCGGATCATTCGGGTCCTCGCACTCCTGGCTTGACCGTCCTCGGCCGTATCGGATATCATCCGGCATCGATCTCGTCGGTACGTCGGAGCGAGCCGATGGATTCATTCGTCCCGTCGCTCGCGACCACCGCCCTCATCACTATGGGCCGGGGGAATCTGGTGCAATTTTCGGACAACGTCGCCTTTCTCGAGCCGTCGGCGACGCTGGCTCTGGCGGCCCGGGCTCGGAAACTGGCGTCCGAGGGTCGGAGCGTCGTGGATCTCTCCACCGGAGAGCCAGCCTATGATACACCCGAGTACGCCGCTCGGGCCGGCATCCAGGCCATCGAGGAGGGACGGACCGGCTATCCCCCCACCCGGGGGATCCCGTCCCTCCGGGAGGCGGTGGCGCGCTACGTGAGCGAGACCACCGAGCACGGCTCGTCGGGTCCCGACCGGGTCCTGGTGAGCGCCGGCGTGAAGCAGGCGCTCTTCAACTGCCTGTTCTGCCTCTTCGGCGACGGCGACGAGGTGCTGTTCCCGGCCCCCTACTGGCCCACCTATCCCGCGGCGGTCCGCCTGACCGGTGCGGAGCCACGTCCGGTGCCGACCCGCTGGGAGGAGGGGTTCGCCCTGGACGTGGATCGGCTGGAGGAGCGACGCACGCCACGGACCCGGGGGCTGATCATCAACAGCCCCTGCAATCCCACGGGCGCCGTCCATCCCCGGGAGACGCTCGAGCGGATCTGTCGCTGGTGCTCGGAGCACGGGATCTGGCTCCTCTCCGACGAGATCTACCGGAGGCTGTGCTGGACGGGAGAGAGCGCCCCCTCCCTCTGGGACGTGCGGGACCGGCCCGACCGGTCGGTGCTCCTGATGGGCGCCTCCAAGGCGTTCTGCATGCCCGGCTGGAGGGTGGGCTTCGCCCTCGGCCCGCCGGAGCTCCTCTCCCGGGCCAGTGATCTCCAGAGCCAGACCACGTCCGGCGCGGCAGCGCCATCGCAGTACGCCGCGGCGGAGGCCTATCGGAACGCGCCCCGCCGGGAGCGGGCACTGGAGGAGCTCCGGGAACGGCTGATGGCCTCCCGGGAGATGGCCGTGGAGGGACTGTCGGGGCTGGAGGGCCTGGAGGTGAGGCCGCCGGAGGGAGCCATCTACGTCTACGGCCGACTGACGGGCGACCGACCGTGCACCGACGTGGTGGAGCGGCTGCTGCTGGAGGCCGGCGTGGCGGCCGTCCCCGGTGAGGCCTTCGGGAGCCCAGGGTTCGTGCGCTTCAACTTCTCCGTTCGTCCCGGGACCCTGGAGGAAGGCGTCGAGCGACTCCGCGACTTCTTCGGGAGCTGACCCGGGCCCCGATCCGGCCCGGGCCCCGGTCAGGGCCGCCTCGCCCGGGACGACCTCCTCACGGAGCCTCCTCCTCGGGATAGTCCGACGCCACCTCGACGTCGTCCCGGAGGAGCTGGGACGCCTTGAACACGGGGACGGCCCGGGGCGGAACTTCCACGGGCTCGCCGGTCCTGGGGTTCCGGGCCGTACGGCCCTTCCGGTACTGGACCTGGAAGGTGCCGAAGCCCCGGAGCTCGATGCGCTTCTCCTCGACCATGGCACGCTTCACCGCGTTGATGAAGGCGTCCACCACGGCAGCGCAATCCTTTTTCGTGATTCCGGGGCCGATGGCCTCGTGGACCTGATCGACGAGATCGGCTTTCGTCATGGCGTTCCCCCTGCTCGTGGTGTGCGCTGATGGCGTGCCTCGGGCCTCGTCGGCGGTGCTCCCTCCCCGCGGGAGGCGGGGTCCGGCCGGGCCGGACGCCCTCCCCTCACCGCCAAAGATACATGAGCCGCGGCGAGACGATACCTCCGGTCGAGGCGGGAAGACCGACCAGGTCCCGGACCGCCCGCTCCAGGGCGCCCTCCGCCCGTCCGACCAGGTCCAGCACGCCCCGCTCCGATGACCTGCGGGCGTGAACGGTGTCGGGGTCGGCGCCGAGCCCGGCCATGAGGCCCGCCACCCGGATGGCCTCGGACAGGGTCCCCGTCCGGTCCAGCAGGCCGAGCTCCACCGCCCTCCGACCCGAGTAGATCCGACCGTCCGCCAGCCTCCGCACGCTGTCCTCGGCCAGCCCTCGCTCCTCCGAGACGACCACGACGAACTGATCGTAGACGTCCTCCACCAGCCGCTGGAAGACGCGGCGGTCCTCCTCCTCCAGGCGCCGTACGGCGGACCCGGCGTCCTTGAATTCACCGCTCTTCACGACCTCCACCCTGATCCCGATGTCCTCCAGGAGACCGCTGACGTCGGGGAACTGCATGAGGACGCCGATGGATCCGGTGATGGATCCGGGCAGGGCCAGGGCGCTGTCGGCTCCCAGCGACGCGTAGTATCCGCCGGAGGCACCCACCTCGCCGATCCAGGCCACCACCGGACGCTCGTCCTCCTCCCGCATGGACCGCAGCTCCCGGTACAGGGCCTGACTCCCCCCGACCGTGCCGCCCGGGGAATGGATCTCCACCACGATCCCCTTCACCGATCCCTGGTCCGAGAGCCGCTCCAGGCGCGCCAGCTCCTCGGACCCCGAGCCGATGACGCCGTTCACCCTGAGCACGCCGATGCGGTCGCCCGTCCACGGCGCTTCCGCGCCCGAGATGTCCCGGAGGGCGAGGTACAGGGCCCCGCCGAAGACGACCAGGAAGGCGACGACGGCTGCCACCGCCCTGCGGTCGGTCACGACCCCTCCATGGTGTCCACGAACCTCTCGAACAGGTACCGGCTGTCATGGGGCCCCGGCGCCGACTCCGGATGATACTGGACGGCGAACACCGGCGCCTCACGGTGGGCGATCCCCTCCACCGTGCCGTCGTTCAGGTTCCGGTGGGTCACCCGCAGCTCGGGTGCCCCGGCCACCGCTCCCCCGTCCTCCTCCACCGCGAACCCGTGGTTCTGGGAGGTCACCTCCACGGCACCCGTGTCCAGGTTCCGCACGGGATGGTTTCCTCCCCGGTGGCCGTAGAGGAGCTTGTAGTTCCGTCCCCCGAAGGCCCGGGCGATGAGCTGGTGGCCCAGACAGATCCCGAAGACCGGACGGTCGGAGTCCACCATCGTCCGGACCCGGTCCACGGCCCCGGACACGGCGTCCGGATCCCCGGGCCCGTTGGAGATGAAGTAACCGTCGGGGTCGTCCTCGAGGAGCCTCTCCGGGGGATCACCGGCCGGATGCACCCGGACCCGGTAGCCGGCCCCGGCGATGAGGTCCAGGCTTCGCTGCTTCACGCCGTAGTCGACGCAGGCCACCAGGCCCCGCTCCTCGCCCCGGGCTTCCACGTGGTAGGGGGTCTCGGTGGTGACCTCGGTGGCCAGGTCCCTGCCCTTCATGGGCCTGATCCCGTCCAGGATCTCCCGGGCCTCCTGGTCCGACGTGCCGGCGGGCACGACGACGGCACGCATGGCCCCGGCGTCCCGGATGTGCCGGGTGAGGGCGCGCGTATCCACGCCCTCGAGGGTGGGGACCCCGTGCTCCTCCAGGTAGGCCGAGAGGCTCGTCTCTCCCCTCCCCGGCCCGGGCGCCGTGAGCTCCCGGACCACGAAGCCCGAGATCCACGGGCGGCGGGACTGCCGATCCTCGTCGTGGACGCCGTAGGTCCCCATCATCGGCGCCGTCATGACCACGATCTGTCCGGCGAAGGACGGATCGGTGAGGACCTCCTGGTAGCCGGTGAGGTTGGTGGTGAACACCACCTCCCCGCCGCACGGAGCCCCCCGGCCGGCGAGCGTACCCTCGAAGCGCCGGCCGTCCTCCAGGATGAGGGCCCCGTCGGGGCCGCGTCTTGCTTGCGATATGGGCACCGTGGGCTTTCCCTATCGGAGGCGTCCCGGACCGTCCGGCCCGCCCGATCCCTCCAGCGAGCGTGAGACGTGAGCGACCAGATCGTACGTATTTTCGCCGACGAGTCCTGCCTGGGCAACCAGTTCGAGGGACGACGGAACCCGGGAGCCGCCGCCGGGATGCTGGAGACCTTCGTGGAGAAGGAGGGCTGGCATCGTCGCGACTACGCGGTGTTCGAGCCGGACACCACGAACAACCGGATGGCCCTCCGGTCCGCCATCGAGGGACTGGGTGCGCTCCGCCGGCCCTGCGACGTGGTCTTCACCTCGGACAGCCAGTACCTGGTCCGGGGGATGAAGGAGTGGATCCACGGATGGGCGGAGCGGGGATGGAGGCGCAAGGGAGGGCGCATCGAGAACCTGGACCTGTGGAAGCGTCTGGCCCGGACCGCCGTGCGCCATCGGGTCCGGTGGGAATGGGTGCGCGGTCACGCGGACCATCCGAAGAACGAGTACGCCCACCTGCTGGCGACCCGGACGGCCGAGGAGCGGGAGGGAACGGGGGGCCTGGTGACGTCGGGATTCGACGAGTGGGTCCAGGGTGAGATCGACCGGGGACGGTTCGTGGACTTCCTGGACCTGCCCCCGGAGGAGGAGACGTTCGAACCCGACCGGCCTCCGCCGGATCCAGCCTGAGCCCTACCGGCGCGGACCTCGCCCCGGCGGGACGGGATCAGCCGCCGGACGTGTCCGCCGGGCTCACGGGCAGGCCCTGCCCACCGTCCCCGCCTCCGGGTCCGCCGGACCCCTCGGACTCCAGCACCGACGTGGGGGAGCTGGGCGCCCCGCCGGTTCCCTCACCCCCCAGGATCGATTCCCGGGGACCCTCGGACCGAGCCGAGAGGACCGACAGGACGAGGGCGAGCCCCAGGAACACGGCGCCCCCCGCCCACGAGAGCTTGGTGAGGAGGCTCGCGGCCTGTCGTCCTCCCACCAGGGAGTCCTGCGACGACGACGCGCCTCCGAACGTGGACGCCAGGCCGCCTCCCTTCCCCGATTGGAGGAGGATCACCACGGAGAGGAGGATGGCCACCAGGATGATGAGTGCGACCAGGAAGGTGTACATGGAATCCACGCTATCGTGTGATGCCGAGCCCGGCGGGACCGTCTCGCGGTCCCCGCCGGCGGCTCCCCGGCGGACCTCCGGAGAGCGACGGCAGATCGTTCCTCGGTACGGCTCCCTCGAGCTTGAAGATACGGAATCGAGGCGGCGGGGTTCCCACCGCTGCCCCTCCCGTCGGCCGAGCCACGGGAGCCTCAGGCCCCGGCCTCACAGATCGCGGCGAAGGATTCCGGTTCGAGGCTGGCGCTGCCCACCAGGACCCCGTCGACGCCCTCGACCGACAGGAGCTCCCCGGCGTTGTGCGGCTTCACGCTCCCCCCGTAGAGGATCGCCGCCCCGCGCGCGGCCTCCTCGCCCAGGTGGTCCGCGATGATCGAGCGCAGGTGGGCGTGGGCCTCGCCGGCGTCGTCGGGGCTCGCGGTCTCGCCGGTGCCGATGGCCCACACCGGCTCGTAGGCGAAGACGAGCTCCTCCGCCGGCCCCGGCTCCAGCTCCCGGAGGACGGGTCCGGCCTGACGCTCCAGGACGGCTCCCAGACGGCCGGCGCGGCGCTCCTCCAGCGTCTCTCCGACGCACGGGACCGGACGGAGCCCGGCCTCCACCAGCCGGCGGACCTTTCGGGCCACCGTGGCCGGATCGTCGCCGAACTCGTGGCGTCGCTCGGAGTGGCCGGCCAGGCCCCATCGGGCGCCGGCGTCCGCCGCCATTCGGGCGGACACGGCGCCGGTGTGGGCGCCCTCCGGTGCCTGGTGGACGTCCTGGATCCCGGCGATGGGGCGTCTCCGGTCGGCCCGCGCCTCCACGAAGGCCGGGAGGCTCACCGCCGGGGGGAAGAAGGCCACCGTCCGGCTCCCGTCCCCGTTCCAGGTCTCCAGGAACGATCGAACGTACCGCCGGGTCTCCGACGGTGTCATGTACATCTTCCAGTTCGCCGCGATCACCGGCGTCTTCAGCTCCTCCACCCGAGGCCTCCTCGTCTCTGGTTCAGGGCCCGTCGAGCGCGTCGATCCCCGGCAGCGATCCCTCCGCCAGGTACGTGAGTGCCGCTCCTCCACCGGTGGAGACGTGGGTCACCCCGGCCTCGGCCTCCAGCTCGTGGAGGGCCCGGGCCGAATCGCCGCCCCCCACCACGGTGAGGCCTCCCTGCCGGGTGGCCCCGGCCACGGCCCGGGCCATGGAGCGGGTCCCGGCGGCGAAGGGCTCCCGCTCGAAGACGCCCATGGGGCCGTTCCAGAAGAGGGTACGGGACTCCTCGGCCAGCCGGCCGAAGGCCTCCCGGGTCTCCGGACCGATGTCCAGCGCCGCGGTCCCGTCCGGCAGCCCGTCCACCGGTACCGTCCGGCCCTCCGACGCCTCGAGCTCCCTCGCCACCACCACGTCGGTGGGGAGGTGGAGGCGGTCGCCCGCCCGATCCATGAACCCGGCGGCCACGTCCAGGAGGTCCTCCTCGAGACGGGAGGCGGCCATGTCGTGGCCCCGGGCGGCGAGGAACGTGTTGGCCATGGCGCCACCGACGAGGAAGGCGTCGGCCCGGTCCAGGAAAGCCTCCAGCACCGGGAGCTTGTCGGCGATCTTCGCCCCTCCCACCACCAGGACCAGCGGGACGCCCGGGGAGCGCCGCACCGCGTCCAGCATCTCCACCTCCCGTCGGACCAGGAGGCCGGCCACCGCGGGACGGAGATACCCGGTGACCCCGACCACCGAGGCGTGGGCCCTGTGGCAGGCCGCGAAGGCGTCGTTCACGAAGAGATCCCCCAGGCGGGCGAGCTCCTCGGAGAGACCGGGATCGTTGGTGGTCTCGCCGGGGAGGAAGCGGGTGTTCTCCACCACGAGGATCTCCCCGTCCTCCAGGGTCCGGCTGTCCTCGACGGCCTCCGGCGAGTTCGCCGGTCCCCGGAACGCGACGGGGGCCCCCAGATCGTCGGCAAGGAATCGGGCGACGGGCTCCAGCGACAGGGCCTCCTCGGGCCGACCTCCCGGGCGGCCCAGGTGGGAGCACAGCACCGGCCGGGCTCCCGCCTCCAGGAGGTGGTCCAGCGTGGGATAGGCCGAGCGGATCCGGCGTGGATCGGCCACCCGTCCGCTCTCCAGGGGGACGTTGAAGTCCACCCGGACCAGCGCGCGCCGCCCGTCCAGCTCCCCCGGCCCGAGGTCCGCGAGTGACGCCTTCACGCGGAGAGGGCGGTGCTCACGAGCTCGGAGCGCTGCGGGCCGGGGCGGAATGCGTTCCCGGGGGGATCGGCGGCGCCCTACGCCGGGAGGCTCCCGGCCACCCGGCGGGCCAGGTCCAGGCAGCGGTTCGAGTAGCCCCATTCATTGTCGTACCACGAGATCACCTTGACCATGCGATCGCCCATGACCTCGGTGGAGTCCGCGTCCACGATGGAGCTCGCCGGGTGGCCGGTGTAATCCACCGAGACGAGCGGCTCGTCGCTCACGGCCAGGATCCCCTCCATGTCCCCCGCCGCCCTCTCGCGGAAGGTCTCGTTCACCTCGTCGGCCGTCACGTCGCGCTCCACGTTCACCACCAGGTCCACGATGGACACGTCGGGCGTGGGGACGCGCATGGCCATGCCGTCGAGCTTCCCCTTCACCTCGGGCACCACCAGGCCCGTGGCCCGGGCGGCCCCCGTGGAGGTGGGAACGATGGACAGGGCCGCGGCCCGGGCGCGACGGAGGTCCTCGTGGGGGCCGTCCAGGAGCTGCTGGCTGGTCGTGTAGGCGTGGACCGTGGTCATGAGGCCGTGCTCGAACCCGAAGGCGTCCACGAGGACCCGGGCGAGCGGCGCCACGCAGTTGGTGGTGCAGCTCGCGTTGGAGATGATGTGGTGGGACCCGGGGTCGTACTCGTGGCCGTTCACGCCCAGGACCACCGTGACGTCGGGGTCGGTGGCCGGCGCGGAGATGATCACCTTCCGGGCGCCGGCGTCCAGGTGCTTCCGCGCGTCCTTCCGGGCCCGGAACCGGCCGGTGGCCTCCAGGACCACGTCCACGCCCAGCTCGTCCCATGGCAGCTCCGCCGGATCGGCCACCGAGAGGATCCGCACCCGGCGCCCGTCCACCACCAGGTCGTCACCCGATCGGCGCACCTCCCCGGAGTAGGCCCCGTGCACCGAGTCGTACCGGAAGAGGTGGGCCATCGTCTCGGCGTCGGCCAGGTCGTTCACCGCCACGAACTCGACCCCCTCCTGGCCGGTCTGGCACGCCGCCCGCAAGATGTTGCGGCCGATTCGACCGAACCCGTTGATCGCTGCGCGAACCGCCATCCTGTCTCCCCCTTCGGCCTGGACGTTCATGTGGTACGATGCGCTGGGACCGTCGACGCTTCAATCGCGAGAGGCGTGCCACCGCGGGCCGGCCCGGGCGCCCGCCTCACGCGCCGTGGAGGGGCGGAAGCGTCCGTGCATAGGCCACGGTTCCCACGGGCCGCAGCCCCCCCGCCGCCAGAGCCGCTCCGCACGCCCCGGCCGTCGCTCCCGTGGTGACCACGTCGTCCACCAGCAGGACCCGGATGCCCGCGTCCCCGCCGACGGCGGATCCGGAGGTCCCGCCGGGCGGCGGTGCCGGGGAGGCGGGGAGCGTCTCGAAGGCCGCCGACACGTTGGCCCGCCGTCCGGCCCGACCCAGCGCCGCCTGGGTCCCCCGGCCGCTCTCCCTGCGCCGGAGGAGCGGCCGCCACGGCCAGCCCGTGAGCTCGGCCAGGGCCCGTGCCAGCAGCTCGGCCTGGTTGAAGCCCCGTTCCCGGCGCCGGGCGCGGGCGAGCGGTACCGGTACCAGGACCGCTCCCTCCCCTCCGGCCAGCTCCCGGGCGGCGGAGACCATGTCCCGCCCCATGGCCTGCGCCAGGGCCGTCCATCCGGCGTACTTGAGGGCCCGGACCACCCGGGCGGCCCCGCCCTCCATCCGGTAGGGGGTACGGCACGGAGGCACCGCTTCGCTCCAGTCGCGGCATTCGCCGCATCCCGTCCCTCCCCCGCTCCCGGCGGCGGTGGCGCCGCACCGCGAACATCGGGGCGGCGCCATGGTCGGCAGCCGGGACCGACACGGCGCGCACAGGGGCGAGGTCCCCGGCGGGAGGGCCGCCGCGCAGAGCACACAGGCCGGCGGGAAGAGCCGGTCGAAGGGGGAGCCCGAGGGGCTCCCTCGTGGCCGGCCCCTCATCCCCCGAGGCTCCGGCGCGCCGCGGATCGCATCACCTCCAGGGGAGGCTCGACGTCGAACCACCGGCGCAGGGAGAGTCCCGCCTGACGGACCAGCATCTCGAGCCCGTCGACGGACGGGACCCCCTCCTCCCGGGCGTGGCGGGTCCAGGGGGTTCCGTCCGGGCCGTACACCAGGTCGAAGGCCGCCCGGGCCGCGGTCCTGCCCAGGTCCACCGGCAGGGGATCGTCGGGCCCGAGACCCAGGCTGGTGGCGTTCACCACCAGGTCGTACGGGCCGCCGTCCGTGCCGGCCCTCCCCGGCCCCTCGCCCAGCTCCCGGGCCGTGACCCCGGCGTCCTGCCCGCCGAGGCGCTCGGCCAGATCCCGGGCCCTGGAATGCGTGCGATTCCGGATCTCCAGCCGCTCCACGCCGGCGTCCACGCACGCCGTGGCCACCGCCCGGGCGGCTCCCCCCGCTCCGAGCAGGAGGACACCGGCGCCCTCCAGGGGCGGGGCCTCCTCCCACGCCTCCATCGCCAGGCGGAATCCTTCCACGTCGGTGTTGTCGCCGTGGATCGCTCCGTCTCCGTCGGTCCAGAAGCAGTTGCAGGCGCCGGTGCGTCGGGCGGCCCCCGTCGCCCGGTCCACCAGCTCCCGGGCGGCTACCTTGTGGGGCACCGTCACGTTGCCCCCGCCGGATCGGGCGAAGGCGCGCAGGAGCCCGGGGAGCTCGGGCTCCAGGGTACGCACCGCCACGTACCTCGCGTTCAGGTCGAGGGCCCCGAAGGCGGCCTCGTGGATGGCCGGCGAGAGGGAGTGGTCCACCGGATCTCCCAGGAGGGCCACCGCCCGCGGCACCCGGTGGCTCACGGTCCGCCGGCCCCTTCCTCCAGCCGGTCGAAGAGGCGGAGGACGCATTCCTCGATGAGCTCGAACGCCTCCTCGTATACGGCGTCCGGCCCTCCCACCGGATCGGAGACCGGACCGCCCCGGGCGGGGTGATCCTGCGGGAGCGCGTCCGTCAGGAGCTGCGCCCCCTCGCGCCCCGCCAGCCGGTTCACGACCCGGACGTGGGCGGCGGTCATGCCGTACACGGCATCGGCCCAATCCAGCAGCTCCTCCGTCACGGGCTCGGATCGATGGTCCGAGAGGTCCAGGCCGCGCCGTCCGGCGGTCCGCATGGCCCCGCCCGCGGCGGGCTGGCCCCGGGCAGCGTAGGTCCCGGCCGATCGAACCCGAACGTCCAGGCCCCGGCGACGGGCCTCCCGGCGAGCCAGGGCCGCCGCCATGGGGGTCCGGCAGGTGTTGCCGGTGCACACGAACAGCAGCCGGGGGGCGTCGGCGGGAGGCTCGCTCATCCGTCGATCTCCCGCTCCAGGCATCTCTCGATCTCCTCCCGGCTCACGACCCCCTCCCGGAGGAGACGGGGCGGATCCTCCCGGAGGCTCACCAGGGTCGAGGACGGCGATGGAGGCAGCTCCCCTCCGTCGGCCAGGATGCACGGCGTGGCCGGGTCGGCCCAGGCGTCCACGATCTCACGCGCCGTCTCCGGATCGCGAGCGGGCGTCTCCCCCGGCCGGTTCAGGCTCGTGGAGCTCAGGAGCTCCCCCCAGGCGCGGACCACCGCACCGGGGAACGGATGGCCGTCCACCCGGACCGCCAGCCCCTGACGGGTCCCGTCCGCCAGGACCATGGTGAGTCCGCCGGGCCAGAACCGTCGGGCCAGCCGCTCCGCCCCGGCGGTCCACTCCACCGCGGGACGCCGCCGCCGGAGCTCCTCGACCCCGGAAGCCAGACGGAGGATGGGCCGATCCGGCGCCCGGCCCTTCAGGCGGTTCACCGCCCGATCGAGCTCCCGGGTGGGTGCGGCTCCGATCCCGTAGACGGTGGACGTGGGATGGACCAGGAACCCGCCCATCCGGAGGACGTCGGCCGCCCGCTCCAGGGCGTCCCCGGAGGGAGGATCGTCGCGGGCCGGAACCACCTCCTCGATCCGCACCGCCCGCCTCAGCCTCCCGCCCCGGGTCCGCGGGCCTGCAGGAGCAGCTCGGCCAGGCGGAGGTCGCCCGGCCGGGTGATCTTGATGTTGTCCCGGTCTCCGGGGACGGTCCGGACGGGCTCGCCGAAGCGCTCGCACAGGCTCGCCTCGTCGGTGACCTCGAGACCCTCCGCCTCTCCTCGCTCCAGCACCCGCCGCAGCAGGCTCGCCGGGAAGCCCTGTGGGGTCTGTGCCAGCCGGAGGGGGGCCCGGTCCACGGTCTCCACCACGCGACCGTCCCCGTCCACCCGCTTGACGGTATCCGTCACCCGGGCCGCGGGTATCACCGGACCGGCGGAGGCGGCCCTGAGCACCCGGGTCACCGTCCCGGGCCGGACCAGGGGTCGGACTCCGTCGTGCACCAGGATCACGTCCGCCTCCGTATCGACGGACGCCACGCCGCGCCGGACGGATCGGGTCCGGGAAGAGCCGCCGGCGACGGGACGCACCCGGGAGGACAGCCGCCGGAGCCAGTCGGGAGGCGACTCCAGGGTCGCCCCGGGGAGGACGAGGACGACGTGGTCCACCCCGTCCGCCCCGAGGACGGCCCGGCAGGCCCTCATCACCACCGGGCTCCCGGCCAGGAGCTGGAACTGCTTCGGGACCTCGCCACCGAACCGCCGCCCGGCTCCGGCCGCCACCACCACCGCCTCGCACCTCATCGGGATGCCTCCCCCGGCCCCAGGAGGGACCGGAGGTCACCGACGTGACCCACGGGATGCAGGGTCGGGCCGTCCCGCCCCTCCTCCCCGGTGAGACTCGACGGGACGGCGGCGGAGGACAGCCCCGCCCGGTCCACCTCCTGGAGCCGACGCTCTCCCTGGGCCACGCCCCGCACCTCGCCTCCCAGGCCGAGCTCACCGATGAAGGCCAGATCGGCGGGGAGCGGACGATCCGTCTCCACGGAGATCAGGGCCGCCGCCACGGCCAGGTCCGCCGCGGGATCGGTGAGGGTGAGGCCGCCGATGACGTTGACGAAGACGTCGGCCTCGGAGAGGTCCAGCCCGGCCCGCCTCTCCAGGACGGTGAGGAGCATGGACAGCCGGGTCGAGGGGAAGCCGGTCGTGACCCGTTGAGGATGGCCGTAGCTGCTCCGGCCCGTCAGGGTCTGGACCTCCGCCAGGAGGGGCCGGCTCCCGTGGAGGGGCACCGCCACCGCCGAGCCGCTGGCCCGCTCCGGACGGTCCTCCAGGAAGAGCGCGGAGGGATCGTCCACCGCCTCCAGGCCCCGGCCGGTCATCCGGAATACGGCCAGCTCGTCGGCGCTCCCGAACCGATTCTTCGTGGCCCGGAGGATCCGGTGCCGGGAGGAACGCTGCCCCTCGAACTGAAGCACCACGTCCACCAGGTGCTCCAGGGTACGGGGGCCGGCGATGCCTCCGTCCTTGGTCACGTGTCCCACCAGGAAGGTGGCCGTGCCGGTGCTCTTCGCGAAGGCCTGGAGGCGGGCCGCGCACTCCCGTACCTGGGAGACGTTCCCCGGCGCCGAGTCCAGGTCTCCGGTGGACAGGGTCTGGACCGAATCCACCACCAGCAGCTCCGGACCGAGATCTTCGGCCGCCTCCAGGATCCCGTCCACGTCGGTGGCGGCCAGGAAGTGGACGTCCGACGCCCCGTCGCCGAGCCGGTCGGCCCGGAGCCGGACCTGACCCGGGGACTCCTCGCCGGAGGCGTACAGGACGCCGGCTCCCTCCCGGCGCAGTCGACCGGCCACCTGCAGGAGGAACGTCGACTTCCCGATTCCGGGGGCTCCCCCCAGGAGCACCAGGGATCCGGGCACCAGGCCGCCGCCCAGGACCCGGTGGAACGCCCGGGGCTCCACGGCACGGCGGGGCGCATCCTCCCTCCCGAGCTCCCGGAGGGGCCGGGCCCGTCCGGGTCCGTCGGGTCCGGGCGGGCCGCCGGGTCCTCCCCTCCCCCGCCGACCGCCCCTTCCTTCGGTCGAAGGGGCTTCGGCCAGGGTGTTCCAGTCGCCGCAGGCGGGACACCGGCCCTCCCACTTCAGCGTCTCTCCCCCGCAGGAGGTGCAGAAGAAGCGGGTGCCGGACCTGGCCACCGCTCCTATTCCTCCCGCTCGGCCAGGGATTCGAAGAGGGTGTACGGCTTGTGGAAGTAGAGGGAGACCTCGCCGGTGGGACCGTTCCTCTGCTTTCCGATGATGAGGTCCGCCTGTCCCTCCAGCGAGTTCCCTTCCCGGTCCACGGGCCCCTCGTAGACCTCCTCCCGGAAGACGAAGAGCACCAGGTCGGCGTCCTGCTCGATGGCGCCCGACTCCCGGAGGTCGGCCAGCACCGGCCGATGGTCGGCCCGCTGTTCGGGGGCCCGGGAGAGCTGGGAGAGGGCGATGACCGGCACGTCCAGCTCCTTGGCCACCGCCTTGAGGGACCGGGAGATCTGGCTGATCTCCTGCTGCCGGTTCTCGGCGTCGTGGGGGCCGGCCATGAGCTGCAGGTAGTCCACGATGATGAGCTCCAGGCCCTGATCGGCGGCCAGGCGCCGGGCCTTCGCCCTCAGCTCCAGGACGGAGATGGCGGCCGTGTCGTCGATCCAGATCGGCGCCGTGTTCAGGTGGCCCGCCGCGGTGGCCAGCCGCTGGTACTCGTCGTCCCGGAGGCGGCCGCTGCGCAGGCGCCCCGAATCCACCCGGCCCTCGGCGCACAGGAGTCGCTGGACCAGCGATTCCTTGGACATCTCCAGGGAGAAGATGGCCACCGCCTTCTCGTGGTCGATGGCGGCGTGCTGGGCGAAGTTCAGTGCCAGGGCCGTCTTCCCCATGGAGGGCCGGCCGGCCACGATGACCAGGCTCGAAGGCTGGAACCCGGAGGTCTTCTCGTCCAGGTCGGGGAACCCGCTGGGGACCCCGGTGATGGTCCCGGGGCTCTGCTGGAGCTCCTCGATGCGCTCGAAGGTCGGCCAGAGGATCTCCTTGATCCACACGAACCCCGCGCGATCGGTGGCCTGGGCGATCTTGAAGATCCGCTGCTCCGCCCGGTCCAGGGTCTCCTCCACGTCGCCCGCCGGCGCCTCGTACGCCTCCCGGACTATGTCGGTGGCGGCGCCGATGAGGCGGCGCAGGAGCGCCTTCTCCCGGAGGATGCGGCAGTGGTACTCGATGTTGGCCGCCGTGGGGACGGCGTCCACGAGCTGTGCCAGGTAGGCCATCCCTCCCACGGCGTCCAGCTCCCCGGCCGACTTGAGCTCGTTGGCCAGGGTCACCACGTCCAGGACCTCGCCACGCTGGTACACCCGGCTCATGGCCCGGAAGATCCGGCGGTTCGCCTCCCGGTAGAAGTAGTCCTCCTCGATGTCCTGGACGACCCGCGCCAGGGCGTCGGCGTCCATGAGCATTCCGCCGAGGACCGAGATCTCGGCTTCCTCGGACCAGGGGACCTGGCGGCCGTCCTGCGTCGCCGGGCCGCTCCGGGGCCCCTCGGTCACCAGACCCCGCTCATTCATCGCCATCGAAGACGTCCACCTGGAGTCGCTCCGAGTCGGCCGGTCGGGGGGCGTCGTCGGCTCCGTCCAGGATTCGCCGGACCTTCTGCAGGTCCTCCCAGGCCGGGACCGTCCACTTCGGGTTCCGGAGGAGGGCCGCCGGGTGATACGTCACCACCAGGGGCCAGTCCCGGTACAGGTGGGTCTGCCGCCGGAGGCGCCCCAGGGACTCCCGCGCGTCGAGGAGCGTCTGCGAGGCGAAGGTCCCGAAGGCCACGACGACCTCGGGCTCCAGGAGCTGCAGCTGCCGGTGGAGATACGGGGAGCACTGCTGGATCTCCTCCGTCCGCGGGTTCCGGTTCCCCGGCGGACGGCACTTGAGCACGTTGCAGATGAAGACCTCCCGCCGCCGGAAGCCGGCGCTGGACAGGAGCGTGTCCAGCAGCTTCCCCGCGGGCCCCACGAACGGCCGGCCCGTTCGATCCTCCGTCCGCCCGGGAGCCTCGCCGACGCAGACCACCCGCGCCTCGGGATGCCCCTCGCCGAAGACCACGTTCTGGCGCTCCTCGTGTAGGGGGCACCGCACGCAGGAGGCGGCGACGTCCTCCAGGGTCGGGAGGTCCGGGAGGGCCCGGATCTCCCCTGCCGTGGCTTCCCTGGAGAGGCGGTCCCGCTCCTCCCGGTCCAGCTCCGGCGTGCCTTCCAGCGCCGGAGGCTCCGGGGGGAGGTCCGAGGTCGTCGAGCGGCCCGAGGTCGGCGAGCGGTCCGAGGTGGTCCCGCGGCTCACGTCGCTCTCCCCGTCGTCGGCGGCAGGGCGGGCTCCGGAGGCGTCCAGGGCCCGACGGACGGCCCGGATGGTCTCCCTGCGGTCCCGTCCCGGGAGGATGAGCGCGGGGTCCTCCAGGGACCGCCGCGTGCGCAGGTAGCCGCGGAGGAGCCGCTCGAGGTCGGTGGCCTCTCCCATCTCACCCCTCGAGCCCTTCTTCCACGTGATCCAGGAGTGCGTCGGCCGCCTCCTCCTTCGGCAGGAGGGCGAGGGTCTCCTCCCGGCCGGCGGGACCGAGGATCGTGAGCTGGTTGGTGGAGGTCTCGAAGCCGGTGTCGGGCCGCCCCGCCTCGTTGAGCGCCACCAGGTCCAGGGCCTTGGACTCGAGCTTCTCTCGGGCGTTGTCGACGCCGTCCTCGGTCTCGAGGGCGAACCCGACGGTGTAGATCCCCTCCTCCCGGCGGAGCTCCCGGGTCTCCATCAGCAGGTCCGGCCCTGGGCGGAGCGTCACCTCCAGCGTCTCCCTCCCGCCGCGCTTGATCTTCCGGTCCATCTCCTCGGCGAACTCGAAGTCCGTCACCGCCGCCACCATGATCAGGGCCCTGCTGTCGGGGAGCACCTCCCGGAGGGCCTCCAGCATCTCGCGGGATCGCTCGACCCGCCGCACCCGCGGGCCGTGGGGGGGCTCCACGGTCCCGGGACCGGTCACCAGCTCCACGCTGGCCCCGCGGCGCCACGCCGCTGCGGCCACGGCGTACCCCATCCGACCGGAGGAGCGGTTCCCCAGGTAGCGCACGGGATCCATCGGCGCCCGGGTGGGGCCCGCGGTGACCACCACCGTGGCGCCCGCCAGCGGCGAGTCGGGACGGCGGGCGCCCTCCAGGAGGCGGCCCGTCTCGGCCAGGACGGCACCGGGCTCGGCCATCCTTCCCGGCCCGACCTCCCCTTCCGCCAGCGCTCCGTGCTCGGGCCCCACCATGACCACGCCCCGGTCCTCCAGGATCTCCACGTTCCGCTTCGTCGCGGGGTGGCGCCACATGCGACTGTTCATGGCCGGGGCGGCCAGGAGCGGGGCGTCCGCGGCCAGGAGGGCCGTGGAGGCCAGATCGTCGGCTCGTCCCGCCGCCATGCGGGCCAGCAGATCGGCGGTGGCCGGCGCCACCACGACGGCGTCCGCGTCCAGTCCCAGCTCCAGGTGGGCCATGGGCCGCTCCCAGAGGTCCGAATGGACGGCCCGGCCCGTGATCCCCTCGAAGGTCGCACCTCCCACGAATTTCTTCGCGCCCTCCGTCATGACGACGTCAACCCCGGCCCCCGCCTCCATGAGGCGGCGGACGAGGATGACGCTCTTGTAGGCGGCGATGCCGCCGGAGACGACGAGGAGGATCCTCCTCCCGTCGAACGGCCTCACCCGGGTCCCGGCCTACTCTTCGTCGGACGCCGGACGCCGGTCGGTGATGCGGAAGTCGATCTCTCCGGAGACCAGGGTCTCCAGGGCGAGGGTGGTGAGCTTGGGCTCGGCGTAGGGGGAGCGCTGGAGTGGCAGCGAGTTCAGCTCCCTGGCGTACTTCGCCGCCGCCACGACCCCCCGATACTTGTCCCCCGCGACCTCCGACAGCTCCTCTGGAAGATAGACTTTCATCGCTCGGTTCCCTCGCCTTCGGCGCCGAGGAGATCCCCGGCCGCCTGGTGAATTTCCGTGGTGAGCTCCGCCGCACGCTGTACTACTCCGTTTCCCAGTCGATCGATCCGGCACCGCTCCGCCGCGATGATGGCGTCCACCGTCCGTACGGCCAGCGGCAGATCGTCGTTGATCACCGCGTAGTCGAACTGCTCCACCGCGGCCAGCTCGCTCTCGGCGTTCCGGAGACGGCGCTCCATGCGGGACCGGTCCTCGGTCCCGCGGGACCGGAGCCGCCGGACCACCTCCGCGCCCGACGGAGGCATCAGGAAGATGGACAGGGTCTCGGGCACCGCGGCCTTCACCGACCGGGCGCCCTGCACGTCGATATCCAGGAGGAGGTGGGCGCCGGCGGCCCGGGCGGCCACGAGGTTCTCCCGCGGCGTGCCGTAGAGCTGCCCGTGGACCTCGGCCCACTCCAGGAGCCCGTCGCCCTGGCGCAGGCGGATGAACTCCTCCCGGTCCAGGAACCGGTAGTCCTGCCCGTCCCGCTCGCCGGGGCGGCGGGGGCGGGTGGTGGCCGAGACGGAGAACGTCACGTCGTCCCGGAGGTCCAGGAGGCGTCGGGCCACCGTCGTCTTCCCGCCTCCCGACGGTCCGGCCAGGACCACCGGGAAGGGCGCCAGGGACCACGTCGACGGCGCGGATCCGCGACCCTCGCCGTCGGACGGCCCCTCGTGACCGCTGCTCACTCTACGTTCTCCACCTGCTCCCGAATCCCTTCGAGCTCGTTCTTCATCTCCACGGCGATCCTCGAGATCTCGGCGTCGTTGGCCTTGGCTCCCGTCGTGTTGAGCTCCCGGTGGAGCTCCTGGGAGAGGAACGTGAGTCGCCGGCCCACCGGCTCGGCGGCCGGCCGGGAGAGGAAGTCCCTGAAGGCCTCCACGTGGGCCCGGGCCCTGGAGACCTCTTCGCCGAGATCCCACTTGTCGGCCAGGAGGGCGATCTCCCGGGCCACGCCCTCGTCGTCCGCGTCCACCCTGCCGTCGATCAGCTCCTCCACCGCCTCCACGAGGCGGGCGCGCTCCCGCTCCAGCCGCCGCGGTGCCCGATCCTCCACCGCATCGAGCCCCTCCTCGATGGCGGCGAGGTGGGCCCGGAGGTCCTCCGCGAGCTTCCGCCCCTCCTCCTCTCGCATGGCCACGAGCTGGTCCAGGGCCTCCGACACCGCCCGGGCCAGGAGCTCGGAGGTGAGCCACGGGAGACGGGTCTCGCGCGCCTCGCGGAGGAGACCTCCGGCCTGGACCAGCAGTGGGAGATCCACCTGACCCGGGAGCGAGTACCGATCCCGGAGCTCACGGAACGCTTCCAGGTAGGCCTCCACCCGGTCCGTGTCCAGCTCCAGCGCGGTCCCCCCGCCCCCGTCCTCGACCTCCACGGAGACGGTCACGCTCCCCCGCGAGAGCCGCTCGCTCACCCGGTCCTTCACCTCGGGCTCCAGCTCCCCGGCTCCGGGAGGAAGGCGGCAGCGCGTCGTCAGGTGCTTGCCGTTCACCGATCGGACCTCGACCTCGAGGACATGGCCCTCGTGCTCCACCCTCGCCGTGCCGTACCCCGTCATGCTTCGGATCATGGGAGCGGGGAGCATAGGTCCAGGTGAGCGGCGGAACCAACGAACCGCAGGTCATCTGTCGGATGAGATGATATCATATAACCTATTGTCATAACGTCGATTGTACGGTTCAATTGAAGAACTCCCACTTCACCCCGAACACGTTTCGTCTCGCCGGTCGGACCAGGCCGACCACGTCCTCCCACGGAGCGCTCCTGGTGTTGTCGACCCGCCACCAGATGCGGACGTCCTTGATGTTCAGCATCAGGTTCCAGTCCAGGGTCGTCCATCCCGCCACCGCCCCCGACCCGCCGGCCGGGTCCACGGTGATCATGGGAGAGCGGTGTCGCACGGCCACCTCGGCCCGGACCCTCAGGTCTCCCTGGAAGAAGGAGTCGTGGAAGTACGCACCCACCCGAGCCTGGTCGGCCGGGAGGTAGAGGACGCGAGGATCACCGGAGGATCCGCCGTCCCCGCCGGTCCCCGGGTCCGGGCCGTCGAGGATCTCCTGGTGCCGCCAGGTCCCCGAGAGACGGATCGGCTCGACCTCTCCGCCCAGCAGCCAGCCCAGGGGAAGGATGGGGGCCTGCAGGGTGCCCTCCACCCCGCCGACCCGGACGCCGGGGCCGGCCTCGGGGAGTCCCGGATCGAAGGATCCCCCGAATGGGAGCTGGCGGCTCACGTCCTGATAGATGCCCCGCACGGTAGCCGAGAGGGGGCCCCACGTCGCCGAGGCCCGGGCCTGTCCCTGTCGGAAGGTCACCGAGTCCGCCCGGTCGGCCAGCGGGCGGGGAGCGCCCCGGACCCCCAGGGCGCCCCCCACCCCCACCTCCAGGTCCACGCCGAGGTCCGGGCGGTAGGCCGCCCCTCCCTCCACCGTCCATCCGTCGAACCGGTCCCACCGTGAGCCGCTGACCGCTCCGGTGAGGCTGAGTCCCTCGACGGGCTCCAGGCCTCCGGCCAGGTCCACACGTGTCCGGAGCTGACCCGGCCCGTCCCGGGCCTCCAGCCGGGCGCTCAGGAACTCGAGCCCGTCCCCGAGGCGAAGCTCCGCGGAGACCCCGTCGACCTCGACGGTCGACGAGTCCGCCGCTCTGGTCCCGTCGCCTTCGGTTCCCTCCTCGATGGGAGCCCCTGCGCCGGACGTCTCGCGGCGGGAGTTGCCGGCGGAGACGTTGATCCAGACGTCGTCTCCCAGCCGCCCCCTGCCGACGATCCGGAGGTCACGGAGCTGCAGCGAGGCCGCATCCAGTCCGGTGCGGTCCACGGACTGGTTCCGCCACTGGAGCTCCACGCCCCCGCCGTCCTCCCCGGGGAGCCAGGCGACCTGTCCCCAGAAGTCGAAGCGGTCGCCTCCTCCGCCCTCCCCGCCGGCGTTGAGGACGTCGATCCCGGTGCTGATCTCGAGGTGTCGTCCGAGACCGTTAGTGAAGACGGCGCCGATGGTCTCCACCCCCGGGGTACCGGTCCCGGCGGTGATGCGCGAATACGCCCCGGTCTCCTCCCGCCTCGCCGGGGACCCCTCCACGGTCACCCCGAGGGGGGTCTCCGTGACGGTGAGCTCGTCCAGGTGGCCCACCGGGATGCGGCTCAGATCCACCTGACCGCCCCCGAGGGGAGAGACCGGCCGGCCGTCCAGGCGGACCTCGGTGAATCCCGGCCCCAGCAGGCCGCTCCTGAGCTGGTGGGGGCCACCGAAGTAGCTCCCCCGGAGCATGGTGAGGCCCGGCATCTCCCGTTCCAGGACGTCCATCAGCACGATGGCGTTGTGGTCCAGCAGACACGACCGATCGCAGGTGAAGCGCCGGACGGCGAACGACGCCTCGGGCCTCGGGAGATCCGGCATGGAGCGGTAGGTCGCGGCGGTGTCGGACGCGGTCGCGCCTGCGGTATCCGCCTCCACGGTGTCCGCCTCCACGGTGTCCGCCGGCGGCACCACGGTATCCGCCTCCTGGACCACGTCGAGGCCGCCCGGACGGGCGACGGCGGAGGTAGCGGCTGCCGGAAGGAGGAGCGGCGCAGCTAGCCCGACCAGGAGGCCGGAGATGAGGGGGAGATGCGCGCTCCTCAAAGCCCTGACATGAGCCAGTCCGTCAGCAGACGAACCCCCACGCCCGTGGCTCCCTCGGGCTGGTACCCCCTGCGTTCGTCCCTCCAGGCCGTGCCGGCGATGTCCAGGTGGGCCCAGGGGACGTCGCCGACGAACTCCTTCAGGAACCACCCCGCGGTGATGGCGCTGGCCTCCCGGCCGCCGGAGTTCTTGATGTCGGCGATATCGGAATCGAGCTGCTCCCGATACTCCGGATGGAGGGGGAGGCGCCAGGCCCTCTCTCCGGTGCGCCGCCCCGACGCGGCCAGGCCGTCGGCCAGCTCGTCGTCGTTGGCCATGAGGCCGATGGCGTGGGACCCGAGGGCGACCACGCAGCCGCCGGTGAGCGTGGCCACGTCCACCATCGTCTCCGGCGCGAGCCGTCGCCCGAACTCCAGGGCGTCGGACAGCAGGAGTCGGCCCTCCGCGTCGGTGTTCACCACCTCGATGGACCGGCCGGACAGCCCGCGCACCACGTCGGACGGCTTCAGCGCGGTGCCGGAGGGCAGGTTCTCGGCGCTGGGGACGAGCCCCACGACCCGGACCGGGAGCCCGAGGGTGGCCACCGCCCTGATGCACCCCATCACGGCCGCCGCGCCGGCCATGTCGTACTTCATCTCCTCCATTCCCTCCGACGGCTTCAGGGAGATCCCGCCGCTGTCGAAGGTGATCCCCTTCCCCAGGAGCACCGTGGGGCTCCCGGCCTCCGAGCCCCGGTAGTCGAGGGTGATGAAGCACGGCTCCTGTGCCGAGCCCCTGGAGACGGCCAGCAGGGCGCCGAACCCTTCGTCCCGGAGCCGATCCCGGCCACGGACCTCCACCTCCAGACGATCGTGCACCCCGGCGAGCTCCCGGGCGCGGCGGGCCAGGTAGGTGGGGGTGGCCACGTTCGGCGGTCGGGCCACCAGCTCCCGGGTCCAGTTCTGGGACGTCGCCAGGACGGCGCCCCGGCCGACGGCGGCCTCCTCCCCGCCCTCGGCCGGACGGATCCCCGGGGGCGACGCCACGACGGCCCGGGCCGGGGGATCCGGACGCGGCTCGCCGGACGCGGCCGCGGTCCGGAGATCGTCGTAGCTCCAGTCGCCCAGGATCAGGCCTTCGGCGGCCGCCCGGGCCGCGGCGGGACCGTCCACGGCACGGGTGCCGGGGAGGACGAAGGCCAGCGAATCCAGCCGCTCCCGCCGGACGGCCTCCACGGCCCGGCCGGCCGCCGCCCTGACGGCGTCCGGATCCACCCCGTCCGGCTCCCCCAGGCCCACGGCCACCAGGTGGGGACGGCCTCCGTCCGATCCCGGGAAGAACGCGGTCTCGTCGGCCGTGCCCCGGAACCCGCCCTCGGCCAGCCTCCTGCCCAGTCCGCCGCTCACCCAGGCGTCGAACGGCCGGACGGCCGGATCCGCCGCCGAACTCCCCTCGGTGAGAGGGATCGCCACGGCTGCCGTATCGAGGGACTCCGGCGGCGTGGCCCGGAACTCGACGCTCCTTCGCACGTCAGCTTCCGTCGCGGACGTGCTCCACGATCCGGGATCCGAACTCCGACGTGCTGACCTTGGTGGCCCCCTCCATCTGGCGCTCGAGGTCGTAGGTGACGGTGCCGTCCCGGATCGTGGACACGATGGAGTCCACGGTGAGATCGGCCGCCTCCTCCCATCCCAGGTACCGGAGCATCATCACGCCGGAGAGGATCAGCGACGTGGGGTTCACCTTGTCCATTCCGGCGTACTTGGGCGCGGTGCCGTGGGTGGCCTCGAAGACGGCGATGTCGTCGCCGATGTTGCCCCCCGGAGCCATCCCCAGCCCGCCCACCTGGGCGGCGGTGGCGTCGGAGAGATAGTCCCCGTTGAGGTTCGGGAGGGCGATGTAGTCGTACTCGTCCGGCCGCAGCAGCACCTGCTGGAACATCTGGTCGGCGATCCGGTCGTTGATGACCACCTTTCCGTCGGGCCGCTCGCCGCCGTGGTCCTCCCAGAGCTCGTCCTCGGTGATCGTCCGATCCCCGAACCGCTCCCGTGCCACCTCGTAGCCCCACTCCCGGAACGCTCCCTCCGTGTACTTCATGATGTTGCCCTTGTGGACGAGGGTCACCGAGGCCCGTCCGTGCAGCAGGGCGTCCCGGATGGCCATGGCCACGAGGCGCTTGGTGGCGAACTCCGAGATCGGCTTGATCCCGATGCCGCTCCCCTCCCGGATCTCCGCTCCCATCTCCCTGGAGAGAAAGCTCGCGACCTTTCGGGCCTCGTCGCTCCCGGCTTCCCACTCGATCCCGGAGTAGACGTCCTCGGTGTTCTCCCTGTAGACCACCACGTCCATCTTCTCGGGCTCGCGGACGGGGGACGGGGTGCCGGGCAGCCAGCGGGCCGGCCGGACGCACGCGTAGAGGTCCAGCTCCTGCCGGATGGAGACGTTCAGGGATCGGATCCCGCCTCCCACCGGGGTGGTGAGCGGTCCCTTGATGCCCACCCGGAAGTCCCGGACGGCCTGCAGGGTCTCCTCCGGCAACCAGTCGCCGGTGACCTCCCGACCCTTCTCCCCGGCGAAGACCTCCATCCAGGCGATCTCCCGCTCTCCACCGTAGGCCACCTCCACGGCGGCGTCGAAGACCCCGACCGCCGCCACCCAGATGTCGGGCCCGATGCCGTCGCCCTCGATGAAGGGAACGATGGGGCGATCGGGGACGTCCAGGCCCTCCTCTCCCACCCGGATCGGCTCGCCGGACGGGGGGACGGAGGCGTGCTCGTAGTCGTGATGTGTCGTCATCGGTCTCCTCGGGGCTGCTCCGTCATCGGTGGCCGGCGCGGATCGCCGAAGGGATCGGTGCCCCCCGACGGGAAAGGGGCGTCAGCGTCGCTCCACCTCGACCCAGGCCCGCTCCTCCGGGCCGGCGTACTCCGCCCGCGGTCGGATGAGTCGATTGTCCCCGTGCTGCTCCATGACGTGAGCGCTCCACCCGCCGACCCGTCCCATGGCGAAGAGCGGCGTGTAGAGATCCAGGGGGAGGTCCAGGGCGTAGTAGACGGTGGCGCAGTAGTAGTCCACGTTGCAGTTGATGCCCTTGCGGTCCAGCATCTCCTGCTCCAGCGTCCGGGAGATCTCGAACCATTCCTCCATTCCCGCCTCACGGGTCAGCTCCCGGGACATTTCCCGGAGATGGGTGGCTCGCGGATCCTCGGTGCGGTACACCCGGTGCCCGAAGCCCATGATCTTCGCCCCGCTCTCGAGGGTCTCCTCGAGCCAGGGGATGGCCCGCTCGGGTTCCCCGATCTCCAGGAGCATCCGCATGGCCGCCTCGTTGGCGCCCCCGTGGAGCTCCCCCTTCAGCGCACCGATGCCGCCGGAGACCGCGGAATGGAGGTCCGAGAGGGTCGAGGCGATGACCCGGCAGGTGAAGGTGGAGGCGTTGAACCCGTGGTCCAGGTAGAGGAGGAGTGACGTGTCCAGGGCGTCCACGGCCACCTCTCCCGGCTCCTCGCCGTGGAGCATGTAGAGGAAATTGGCGGCGTGACCCAGGTCCTGGCGGGGGGGCACCGGATCCCGGCCCTCCCGCATGCGGTGGAACGCCGCCAGCGCCGTGGGGATCTTCGCCACCAGCCGGGCGGCCTTCCTGCGGTCGGCCTCCACCGAGACGTCGTCGCCCTCGGGGTCGTGGGCGCCCATGGCGGAGACCGCCGTCCGCAGCGCCGCCATGGGATTCGCCTCCTCCGGCAGCTGCCGGAGGCCCTCCAGGACCCCTCCGTCGAGGGCGCGCTGGGACGCCAGCTCCTCCTCGAAGTCCCGGAGCTCGGCGGCCGTCGGGAGCTCCCCATTCCACAGCAGGTAGAGCGCCTCCGGGTAGGTGGCGTGTTCGGCGAGGTCGTGGATGTTGTACCCCCGGTAGAGGAGCGTACCCGCCTCGCCGTCGATATAACTCAGGCTCGTCTGGGAAACGACGACCCCCTCGAGCCCTTTCGCCATGATCTGATCAGCCATGTCTCTTCTGCCTTTCACGTCTATGTTGACCCGCCACGATCGACCAGCGGCAGGCGCCGGAGCGTACCCGATCCTCGCCGGCTCGGCGGTGCAAGATCCGTGACATCCCGCGCGCCCGGAGGCGGCGACCCGTCGGCGTCGAGGGCGGCCCCGTCGAGGCAGGAGTCCTCCCCCGTCGCCGGGCCAAGTAAAAAAAAGGCGCCCCCGGTGGAGGGCGCCCTGACGCTCAGCGGGCTCGCCTCCCGTCAGGACAGCGCGGGATCGGGCCTCGCCGAGGCGAACTCGCTCTTGAGATCCTCGGAGCTCAACGATTCGAAGGCTCCGGACGGGAGGTGTGCCCGCCGCTGCGGCTGGCTCGGATCGGAGAAGCACACGAAGATCACCGCCTCCTTGCTTTCCGCCGGGTCCGAAGCGTCACCGCCTCCCCGGTCGTCTCCGGCGGCTTCCGGCCAGAACACGTCCCTCGACGCCCTCCACGCCTTCCAGCGCCTGCCCTCGTCATCACGGAAGTGCTTCGTCATGGACTCCTCTGCGTGGTTGAGAACGCGAAGCTGAGCCGACGGGATACGCAACGACAGCGGCCTACAACATACCATACGGCGCCGGTGCTGTCCACGATCGGCGAGGGGCCTCAGTCGCTCCGATCGGGCATCCGACAGCCGAAGGCGAAGCCGGCGGCGATGGCGGCCACGAGGACCCCGACGAGCAGAGTGAGAAAGGCGTAGAACATCGTTTCGACCCCCGGTGGATGTACGGTCTGCGACCTCCGTCCCGCCACCCGAGAGGCTCCCGGCGACGGCGGCGTTCCCTCTCCCGAAGGATGGGTCACCGGGAGGATCCTGTCCAGGATCGGACCCGCCGTCGATCCACCGGCGGCGTCCAGTTGCGCCATCCGGTGGCCCGCTCTACCCTCTCCTCCGAACGTGCTTCCCGCGAGGGAGGTCGAGGGAACACCGACGGTGGGAGCGACGGAGCACATGGCCGAGACCGAACGATTTCTTCGCGAGGCGCGACGGTGGAGCGCTCACAACTACGAGCCTCTTCCGGTGGTCATCTCCCGGGCGGAGGGCCCGTGGGTCTTCGACGTCGAGGGGAACCGGTACCTGGACATGCTCAGCGCCTACTCGGCCCTGAACCAGGGGCACCGCCACCCCCGGATCCTCGAGGCCCTGCAGGAGCAGGCCGGCCGTGTGACCCTGACCTCCCGGGCGTTCCACAACGACCAGATGGGGGCCTTCCTCCGGGACCTGTGCCAGGCCACGGGATTCGAGAAAGCCCTCCCGATGAACACGGGGGCCGAGGCGGTGGAGACGGCCATCAAGGCCGCGCGCAAATGGGGATACCTCCACGGTGGGATTCCCGAGGGCGAGGCGGAGATCATCGCGTGCGAGAACAATTTTCACGGGCGGACCACCACCATCGTCGGGTTCTCCACCGAGGATCAGTATCGGCATGGCTTCGGCCCCTTCACCCCGGGCTTCCGGACCATTCCCTACGGTGACGCCGACGCCCTGGAGGCCGCGATCACGGGCCGGACCGTCGGGTTCCTGGTGGAACCCATCCAGGGGGAAGGAGGCGTGGTCGTCCCGCCCGACGGCTATCTGGCCAGGTGCCGGGAGATCTGCCGGGACCACGACGTCCTGCTCCTGAACGACGAGATCCAGACCGGGCTGGGCCGGACCGGCCGGCTCTTCTGCGGCGACTGGGACGGCGTGCGGGGCGACGTCCTCATCGTGGGCAAGGCCCTCGGCGGAGGGGTCTATCCCGTCTCGGCGATCCTGGCCGACGAGGAGGTCATGCAGGTGTTCACCCCCGGGGACCACGGCTCCACCTTCGGCGGCAATCCCCTGGGGGCGGCGGTGGGCCGGGCCGCCCTGGACGTGATCCTGGAGGAGGAGCTCCCCCGGCGGGCCGACGAGCTGGGCCGCTGGTTCATGGACGAGCTCCGCTCCCTGGCCTCGCCCCACGTGGAGGAGGTCCGGGGACGGGGCCTGATGATCGGCGTGGAGATCCGGCGCGAGTCAGGGACGGCGCGGCCGTTCTGCGAGGCGCTCATGGAGCGGGGGATCCTGGCGAAGGAGACCCACGGGCAGGTCATCCGATTCGCTCCTCCGCTGACCATCGAGCGAGCCGTCCTGGAGGAGGCCTTCGAGGAGATCGCCCCCGTGGTCCACGGGGATGGGGTCGAGCTGGGCTGACGACCCGTCGGGCTGACGGGCCGCCGGGGCGCCTCACTCCTGCCCGGGCCGGCCCGCCGGTCCGGACGGTTCCCCCTCCCCGGCCTCCCCGGTTCCTTCCCGCCCCCGGATCCGCCGGAGCCCGTGGCGAAGGCGCTCCATGGCCCGGTCCACCAGCTCCTGCGCGGTCTCCTTGTCCCTGGGCCGGTCCATCAGGTCGTCGTACTCCAGGGGATCCCCGAAGCGCACGTGGATCCTGTGGCCGATCCGCGGGAGGACCGCCCCCACCGGGAGCACCCGGTGCATCCCGTCGATGGTCACAGGAACGACGGTGGGGTGGGTCGCCAGGGCCACGAGACCGGCTCCCGGCCTCCCGCGTCCGATTCGACCGTCCCGGGTCCGTGTGCCCTCGGGGAACAGGATCATGACCCCGTCCTCCAGTGCCCGGCTCATCCGGAACAGGGCCCGGTAGTCGCGACGTCCTTCGCGGACGGGGATGCACTTCCACTGGTCGCTGAACCAGGCAAGGACCGGGTTGTCGAAGAAATTCTCCTCGGCGGCCGGGTTCCACGGGAGGAGGTACGGCTTCCACCAGGACTGGGGGTAATAGGCGCAGATCCCCAGCAGCCAGCTGTCGATCATGGACTGGTGGTTGGAGAGGAGGAGGACGTTCCGGCCCTCGGGTACCCGGTCCCGGCCGACGACCACCGTGCGGTTGAGGACGAAGAAGAGGATCACCCCCAGGAAGGCCGTGAGGTTCGTCACGAGCCATCGGGTGAAGGGCCAGAAGAAGTTGAAGACCCGACCACGGTGCTCCGCCTCGTATCCCTCGCTCATCCGACACGGCCTCCACGGGTCGACGGCTGCAGGGGCGCGAGCCGACAAGGTCCTCCCCCTTCACCCTCCTCGCAACATCGGCGACGGGGCCCGCCCCGCCGCCGATCTTTCCGCAGGCGAACGAGGCCGGTAGGATGGTGGTCCTCCCGGAGCTCTCACCCGTCAGGAGAAGCCATGGTCCCTCCCGCGGATGTCCGCCCCGCCCCATCGAGGGGATGCCGAGCCTCCTCGACTCCGGCGCCGGTGGTACCTCTCGCCCTGCTGGGTCTCGCCCTCCTGGGAGCGGGCGCCTGCGTGCCCTGGGCCGGAGGATCCGGCTCCCCCGACGAACCGGTCGGGGGCGAGCCGTCTCCCTCCGCCGGAGAACCCGACGCCGGACCGCCGGGATTCCGGGACGTCCCGGCCTCCGTCCGGCCGTCGGAGGAGGCGGTGAGGGCAGTCGGGGAGGCGGAGCTCACGGGGCTCGAGCTGGGAACCATGTGGACCTTCGAGGACCCTCCCCGGGAGTACTGGGAGGAGCGCTACGGATTTCACGCAGATTCCACCTGGCTCTCGCACCTGCGGCTGGCGTCGCTCCGGTACGGCGATACGTGCTCGGCCTCGTTCGTCTCCCCCCGTGGCCTGGTGATGACGAACCATGGTTGTGCCCGGGAGTGCGTGGAGGCGGTCTCCCACGACGGGACCGATCACCTGGAGGAGGGCTTCTACGCCGGGGCCCGCGACGAGGAGCGGGTCTGTCCCGACCTCTCCCTGGACCGGCTCGTGGGGGTCGAGGACGTGACCGACGCCGTACGCGGACGGGTGCCGGAGGGCGTCGCGGCCCGCGTCGAGGCCAGGGCCCGGGACTCGGCGCGCCGGGACCTGGTGGAGGCCTGCGAGGCGTCGGGAGACCTCCGCTGTCAGGTGGTCCCCCTCTACGACGGAGGTCGGTACCGCCTCTACCGGTACCGCCGCATCTCCCCGGTGAAGCTTGTGTTCGCCCCCGAGCGACAGGCCGGCTACTACGGCGGCGGTCCGGACGCCTCCACCTATCCGCGGCACGCCCTCGACGTGGCCTTCCTCCGCGCCTACCGGCCGGACTCGCTCCGGCCCCTGGAGCCCGACGCCTGGCTGAGATGGGACCCCGAAGGGGCCGAGGAGGGAGACCTCGTGTTCGTCTCCGGGACTCCGGGGTCCACCAGCCGCGGGCGGGCCGTCTCCGAGCTCCAGTACGAGAAGGCGTTCCGCCACCCGTTCCTCCTGGATCTCCTGGGCGAGCAGCTCGACTACCTCCGACGGATCGCCGCCATGGGACCGGAGGCCAGACGGGGGGTCCGGGAGCGGATCTTCCGCCTGGAGAACAGGGTCGAGGCGCTCCGGGGCCAGCTGCGCGGCCTGGAGGACCCCGGGCTGATGGGGCGCAAGATCCGGTGGCAGCGGGATCTCCAGGCGCGGATCCGGGAGGATTCGGTCCTGACCCGGGACTACGGCGACGCCTGGTCCCGCATGGGGGAGATCCAGGCCAGCCTCCTGGAGGTCATGCCCAGGGTTCGGGTGAACGATCCGGCGCTCCTGGATGAACCCCTCCTGGGCATCGCCGCGGAGCTGGCCACCGTCCTCCGCTACGGCGACCTCCCGGCTCGGGACCTCCCGGAGGACGTGACGCCCGGCCAGCTCCGCCGGATGGAGGAGCGGCTCCGCTCCCAGCTCCCCTCCAGCCGGGCCCGGGAGGGCGCCCTCCTGGCCATACGCCTCCGACTGGCCCGGCGGTGGCTCGCTCCCGGGGCCCCGTTCCTCGAGGACGCCCTCGCCGAGGGGGAGAGCTCCGAGACGGCGGCGAACCGCATCGCCCGGGAGACGGGCCTGGATCGGGTGGGCGTCCGACGGGCGGTCCTGAACGCCGGGCCCGCCGTCCTGGACACGACGTCGGATCCCCTGCTCCGTCTGGCCGACGCGATGGTCGACAGGCTACGGGCGCTGGAGCCCCGCCGCCGCGAGCTCGAGGCACGGGAGGAGCGTCAGGCGGTACGCCTGGCCAGGGCCCGCCTGGCCGTCTTCGGCACCGACGTGCCGCCGGACGCCACCTCCACCCTGCGCATCAGCGACGGCGAGATGCGCCGCTACGAGACCGATGGCACCCTCGTGCCGCCGCGGACCACGTACCACGGGATGTACGGACGGGCCGCCGCCTTCGGCGGGGAGATGCCGTGGACCCTTCCCTCCTCCTTTCGCGGGGCCCGGGATCGGATCGATCTCACCACGCCGCTCGACTTCGTCACCACCAGCGACATCACCGGCGGAAACGGCGGGAGCCCGATGATCGACCGCGACGGCCGGGTGGTGGGCGTGGCCATCGGCGGCAACGGCGAGCAGCTCCCGAACGAGTTCCTCTACCGCGCGGAGCGGGCCCGGACCGTCGGCGTCCACTCGGCGGGGATCACCGAGGCGCTCCGATCGGTCTACGGGGCCGACGGCCTCCTGGAGGAGCTCCTGCGGGGCGGAGAGGACGGTGGGTCGGAGGCGGCGGAGGGCCGCTAGAGTAGATCCGACGTCACATCCGCTCGTAGCTCGGGCCGCTCCCACCCTCCCGGGGGGTCCAGCGGGGGCCGAGGACGTCGGTGGCCTTGCAGTCGATGCAGTTGGGCGCGTTCACCACGAGCTGGCCGTCCTCCACTTCATAGACGCCGGCGGGACACATGTGGGAGTAGAACCGGGCCACCGCGGGGCTCACGTCCTCCCCGATCACCAGATGGCTGGGGATGTCGTCCCGCGTGGTGTTGCCAGAGTTGAAGACCCCCTGGGTCTTGTCCAGGACGTGCTCACCCCCGGGCCCTCCCTCTTCCGGCGTCACCCGCCGCGGCACGCGGGCGTCGGCGGGGGCCTCGATCCTGCCGCCGGGGAACCGGCCGCCGGTGAGCTGCATGAGGGCCGCCTTGGCGCCGCCGAGATAGAAGCCGTCCCGGAAGGCCAGCCGCATGTTCCGGGTCCGGTAGAGGTCCCGGTGGATGGAGCTCTCCCGGAGCCGGCGCTCGTATCCCGCCAGGGCCCCGGCCGCCAGGGGTGCGCCCCCCTCCCCCTCCGAGCCCCCCTCCGTCTCCAGGGCCTCGAAGACGGAACGTGCCGCCAGCATCCCCGACTGGACGGCGTAATGGATCCCCTTGAGGGCGGGGACGTTCACGAACCCGGCGGCATCGCCCGTCACCAGGAGCCCGTCTCCGTGGAGCCGGTCCGGGATCGACCAGTACCCGCCTTCGGGGATCGTCTTGCCGCCCCATTCCAGGACCTCTCCTCCGTCGAGGAGGTCGTGCACCAGGGGATGCTCCTTCAGCCGCTGGAGCATCTCGTGGACGTCGAAGGTGCTCTCCCGGTAGTCCAGCCCCGCCACGATGCCCAGCGACACGAGGTCCTCGCCCATGGGATAGATCCAGCTCCCGCCGAAGACGTCGTTGGGAAGCGGCCATCCCATGGTATGGACCACCGACTCCAGGGGCTCGCGAACCCGCCACAGCTCCTTCACCCCCAGGGCGTAGATCTGGGGATTCTCCGAGCCGATGCCCTCCCGCTCCAGGAACGCCTGGGTCAGGGCCCCGCGGGTCCCCTCGGCCAGGACCGTGGCCCGGGCCGCCACGTCGGTGGGGGGCATGTAACCCGGTCCGGGCTCGCCGTCGCGGTCCAGACCCGCCGGGGTGGTGCGGACACCGGCCACGCCGCCCCCGTCCACCAGGAGAGCGTCGGCCGGGAAACCGGTGAAGACGTTGATTCCGAGCTCCTCGGCACGGGCGCCCATCCACCGCACGATCTCGCAGATCGAGGCCACCCAGTTCCCCTCGTTCCGCATGCTCGGGGGGGTGGGCACCCTCAGCCGGGACTCCGGTCCCGTGAGCCAGTAGACCCGGTCCTCGGGGGCGGGAGAGCGGAACGGGAGCTCGGCCTCGGGGACCTCGGGGAACAGCTCCCGGAACGGCCCGGGGACCACGACGGCTCCGGACAGGCAGTGGTCTCCCAGGCGCTCCGATTTCTCCAGGACTCCGATCTCCAGCTCTCCCACCGATCCCCCGGCCTCGGCGTCCCTGCGGGCCAGGCGGGCGAGCTCGATGGCACCGGCCAGGCCGGCCGGCCCGCCGCCCACGAAGAGGACGTCCAGGGGTACGGCGTCGTCGCCGGGCGGCTCCTCCACGATCAGCCGCTCCGTGGGGAGGGGAGGCTGCACGTCCGCGGGACGGAAGGTTCCGCCGGAAGGGTCTTCCCCGGAGGGGCCGGGAGGAGGTGTCGGAGCGTCACTCATGGGCTCGGAGTCCTCTCATCGCGGGGATCGTGGACGAGGTGATCCGGACCGGGGCGTCGGTGCCGCGAGGTGGTCACCGGCCGTGCTCCCCGAGGATCCGCAGGGTCCGCTCCAGGGGCAGCGCCCGGGCCGTTCCCCGGTGCCCCCGGACAGTCGTGGCCCGGAAGAGGCTGTTCAGTACCGCTTCCTCGGTGGCCTCGACGACACCGGCGAACAGGGTCGACAGGAGCCCCGGGTCCCGACCCCGACGCGAGGTCCGGTCGGTGGAGAAGGCGATGGCGTAGTCGCCCGACCCGTGGGACATGGTGGATCCGGTCCGGGCCACGCCCAGGAAGGCCCGCCGGGCGAGACGCTGGAGCTCCCGGTGAGCGAGGGGGGCGTCTGTGGCCACCACGACCATCACCGATCCCTCGCCCCGGCCGTCCCCCGACTCGTCCCGGTCGCCCCCGGCCTCGTCCCGGGTCCGGTAGCCGTCCTCCCCCAGGGCCCGCCCCACCGGTACGCCCGCCACCCGGAGATCTCCTCCGTAGTTGGTCTGGACCAGGACACCGACGGTGACGCTGTCCCCGGTACGGGAGCTGGCGATCCTACGGGAGGAGGTTCCGATCCCCCCCTTCCATCCGAGGGCCGTGGTGCCCGTTCCGGCGCCCACGCTCCCCTCCTCCACCGGTCCCGCCGAGGCCGACCGGAGGGCGGCCCGGACCTCCTCCCCTCCCACCGGCCGGCGACGGATGTCGCTCAGGAACCCGTCGTTGGTCTCGCCCACCACCGGATTGATAGACCGAACCTCCCGGTTCTCGGGGATGGCGAGCATGGTGTCCACCAGGGCGTCGGCCGCCCGCCACACGTTCAGCGTCCCGGTGAGGAGGATCGGGGTCTCGATCTCCCCGAGCTCGTTCACCTGGGTCACGCCGATGAGCTTCCCGAAGCCGTTGCCCACCGCGATGGCACCCCGGACCGGCTCGCGGAAGAGGTTGCCCCCGTGGGGGAGCACCGCCGTGACGCCGGTGTTGATCGAGCGTCCCTCCCGGAGCGTGGCGTGGCCCACCAGGACCCCGGGCACGTCGGTGACTGCGTTCAGCGGGCCCGGGGCCAGCCGGCCGACGGCGATCCCCGCCTCCCGGACCCGGGGCCGCGATTCCGTGGTGTCGGCCGTCGCCCCGTCGGGCCCCGTGACGATCCCGGCCGACGACCGCTCCCGGTCCTGCAGCTCCCCCGGGCCCTCCCCCGTCGCCGCATCCACGGCGCCGGGCAGGAGGGCCGCGCAGGAGAGGAGCGCCGCGATGGCGAGACCCCGCCCCACGTGCCCGGGGGTCGCCCTCCCGTGCTCCACCCCGGCGCCGCCGACCCCGCCGGCTCCCCTCACGTCGTCCCCTCGACCCGGGCCTCGATCTCCCGGATCCGCCGGCCGATGTCGTCGGGGATCTCCACCTTCCGCCCTGCCTCGTAGTCGTAGGACACCACCGTCCCCCGGCCCTCCGCCGCCACCGCTCCCTGCTCCATGGACACCACGCTGTAGTCCATGACGAAGCGGTCGTCCGAGACCTCGGGGACCCGGGTCCCCACGGCCACGGTATCGGGATAGCGGACCGCCCGGCGGAACCGGGCGTTCGTGGAGTGGAGGATCGCGCCGACGCGCTCCTCCTCGTAACTGCGGGTGAGCCCGCACTCCCGGAGATAGAGGATCCGGACCGACTCGAAGTACCGGAAATACACCACGTTGTTCAGGTGGCCGTAGGCGTCCATCTCTCCCCACTGCACGGGGATCGTGGTGGTCACCGGGTAGGACGACAGGAGTTCGTGGCTCATGGCGGCGGGTGGCGATGGGCTGGAGTCCCCGACCCTCGGGGGCGCGATCATGCCGGGGGTGGGATTCGAACCCACAAGGGCGTGAGCCCACGCGATTTTGAGTCGCGCGCGTCTGCCAGTTCCGCCACCCCGGCGCGGACCGGAGAAGGTACGCCGGAACCGATCCGGCGCAACGTCCCTCAGGGGGCCGACGCTCCCCGCACCTCCGAGCTCACCAGCCGGTAGACCCGGGGACGGGGTACGTCGAGCCGGTCCGTCTCCGCTCCCAGGAGGCGACGATCCCTCACCGCGTGGAGGCGGAAGCCCTGCGGCGACGGCACCCGGCCCAGGAAACGGCCGTCCAGGTCGAAGAGATGGTACTCGCCCGCCGCCAGCTCCCCCCGGCCCTCCAGCACCTCGGGGATCCCGACCCAGAGCTCCCGGCGGGCCGGGTCGATCCAGAGGCCGTGGATCGACGGGAGCCGGGAGGCCACCTCCAGCTTCCCGACCACGGACTGGACGACGTGGGCCGGGGCGCCCCCGTCGAGCATGGACTGCCGGAAGGCCTCGATCGCCCGGTCTCCCGCCGCCCGCGGCACCGGTCGTCCGGGGGAAGGCCGCCGGATGATCCGCTCGACCCTCCCGTCGGGCCCCAGCACCCGGACCTCGTAGTCGCTCCCCCGGCTGTAGTACACCCGTCCGGCGGGGTCGACGGCCCACCACCAGCGGGGAGAGAAGATCGGCGGCGGGGCGGCCAGAGTCCCCTCTTCGCTCCACTCCAGGAGCACCGTTCCGGCCGATCCGTCGGGGCCGATCCGCAGGATCCTGTTCGAGGCCGGCCGGGTCGGGTCCGCCCCGAGGGTGATGATCCGTGCGATGAGCCCACCTCCCGGCGCCGCGTGCCACCCGGCGAGGGCCGACACGCCCGCCGGCCTGAGCTCGCCCTCCCCGGGCCTCGGGCCGAGGGTCGGGCGGAGGGTTTCCAGGTGCCGCCCGCCGCGGGTGAACCGGTGGACCAGCGGCGGGACCCGCTCGCCCACCAGGATGGTTCCGTCGGCCCGGACCTGGAGGTCCGCCGGCGCCCGGAACTCCCCCGGGCCGGCGCCCCGACGTCCGAACCGCCGGATCACCCGCCCGGTGCGGGTCTCCAGCACGGTCACGGCGCCTTCGGCGCCGTCCAGGACGTACAGGTTCCCCGAGCTGTCCCCGTCGACCGCCGAGATCCTGCTGAACTCCCCCCGGGCGGCGAGATCCCGCCCGGGGGAAGGGAGTACCGGCTGCAGGGCGAGGCCGGTGCCTCGGCGCGTGTCTCCGCCCCCGCCGACGATCCGGATGCCGGCGGAGTCGCGGGCCGGGGTGGACTCGGCGGCGGGGCGGTCGCTACAGCCGGCGACCGGGACGATCCCGGCAGCGATCAGCAAGAGCACGGCATGAGGGCGGAGCATGGGACCTCCGGTGAGGGCGCCGGTGCCTCCGGATCTCCCCGTCACCGGGGAGCATACGTGGACCGGACAGGCTGGTCCCTCCCGTCACCGCGGCGTCAACTCGCCTCCCGGAGGTCGGTGGCGGGGCGCACGCAGTTCCTGCCCTCCTCCTTCGCCCGATAGAGAGCCCGGTCGGCCTGACTCACCAGGGCGTCCAGGGAAGGCGCGTCCGCGGGATACGCCGCCACCCCGATGCTCACGGTGAGCTCCCCGCCCGGCTGGATCTCCTCGTCGGGGAACTCCTTCTCCTGGACCAGCTGACGAAGGCGATCGGCACTGTCCAGTGCCTCCTCCCGCTCGGTGGCGGGCAGGACGATGGCGAACTCCTCGCCTCCGTACCGGCACACCAGGTCCGCGTCCCGGGAGAACTCCTCCAGGAAATCGGCGAGCTGGCGGAGGATCACGTCCCCCGCCGGGTGGCCCAGGGTGTCGTTGTAGTTCTTGAAACGGTCCACGTCCACCATGGCCACGGCGCAGCTACCTCCGTACCGGTCGACCCGGGCGATCTCCGACCCCAGGAACTCGGTGAAGTAGCGGCGGTTGGCCAGACCGGTGAGGGGATCGGTGATGGCCTGCTCGGCGAGGCGCTCCCGGAGCTCGGCCATCTCCCTGCGTTCGCTCCGGAGGCGCTGGAAGAGGAAGCCGGCGTAGATGTGGATGGAGAGGAAGACGGAGGCCTCGATGATCTGGTATTCCGTGGACACGCCGACGGAGGCGCCAGGGCCCAGGTTGAGGGCCCCCAGCCACGAGAGGGTCATGACCAGGCCGAGGGCCACCACCTCGTTGAAGCTGGCCAGCCCGGCCATGAACAGGAGGGCCACGAACCACCCGATGAGCAGGAGGCTCCGTGCCTCGGGGACCAGGTAGGTATAGAACCCGAGCAGGAGAGCCGCGGCGGTCATGGGGATGAGCAGATAGTGACGGTCCCAGCCGATCCGCTCGGAGATCCCCCAGTGCGGGAGGAGCCACAGCGCCAGCTGGACGAGGGCGGTGACGATCCCCGCACCGATCCAGCTACGGGTCGGGACGTCCGCGATGCCGAGCCAGTCCAGGGCCAGGAGGATGCCCAGGGTGAGGGCGAGGCCCGCCGTGGCCAGGAGGATGCCCCGTTTCTTGATGGCCCGACGTTCCCGGGCCGAACGCTCGCCCGTCGGACGCTGGGGGGAGGCTTGTGGTCTGTTCAGGGGATGCTCCTGCTCCATTGGATCCTCCGGCTCGGCGCGCTCAGCCCGGTGCACGGGCGGGCATTCTCAACCCCCGGCGGCTCATACCGTTCCGCCCCCCTGGCCCGGCCCACACGGGCAGCTCGGGGACGGGCGCGCCGGGGGTGGCGGCTGCCGTAGGGGCGTTGCTTGTACCGTCCTGTCCCCCGGCCTATACTGGCCGCGTCCCCGGTCGGGGCGTCCGTGACGGTGGACGCGCCGGCTCTCCCGTCAGGTCCTGCCACTGGCTCCTCGTCGCTCCCGGAGGCGATCATCGAGTTTCCACGGTCCGTCTCCCAGCCGATGCTCGCTGCCGTCGTCGCCGGCCTCACCATCGTCGGCCTGGATCCGGCTCCGGCCCGGGCCCAGACCCGAGGGTCGCTGGGAGGGGAGCTCCCGCCCCCCGGGGAGCTCGTGCTCGAACTGTCTCCCCGCTTCGAGAGCTGGAGTCAGCAGTTTGCCGCCGCCGGCGACTCGATCCCGGGGGGCGACCGCGAACCGCTCCACGCCGATTACGGAGGGCCGCTGGTGGAGCGCCTCTATCCGGGACCGGAGCTCGTGGTGGCGAGCCTCAACCGGGGGGCGGATTCCCTCGGTTTCGCGCCGATGGAGCCGGGGGAGCTCTCCCTCGGGAGCCTGGAGTTCAGCGACTTCACCGTCCACCGTACACGGCTTCCCGTCCGGGCCATGCTGGGAGTGACCGGGCGCATCGCCGTCGACGCAGGGATCTCCTTCACCAAGGTCCGGACCGACCTGTCGTTCCGGTACGACTCCACCGGGGCCACCGCCGCCCCGGCCTCGCTGGCCCTGGAGGACGGATCGAGCTTCCTGGACGGGCTGGCGTCGGCCCGGTCGAGCCTGGAGAGCCGCCTTCAGAGCGGGGAGCTCTCGCCGGAAGAGGAGGCGGCGGCCCAGGAGCTCCTCGAGCGCTCCGGGGCGTTCGCCACGGTGCTCGAGCGCAGGCTGTCCTCCGGGAGGCTCCTGCCGCTGGCGGGCTCCCGTCCGGGCGACGAGATGAGCGTGCTGGCCTCCGAACTCCAGTCCTCCTTCCAGTCCTTCGACATCGAGGCTCCCGCCCTCGGCCTGGCCTCGTCTCCGGGGCCGGGGGCCCTGTCGGGGTTCCTCACCGGTCCCCTGGTGGAGGGCGAACCCCTCGACGGCGAGGATCCGGGACTCCAGCCCACGGAGCTGGACCTCGGCGTCCGGGTGGGCCTCCTGGACACCTTCGGTCCGGACGACGACTCCACCGCCGCCGGGCCCGGCCCTCCGGCGGGGATGGCCCTCAGGACCACGGCGGGGCTCCGCGTTCGCTGGCCCCTCGGCGAGCCCGACGCCGCCCCCTTCCTCACCCCGGACCGGTTCATGGACACCCCGGCAGGGACCGGCGCCCGGGTGGTGGAGGCGAGCCTCTACCAGGACGTGGCCTACCGGGCGCTCCGGCTCTCCGCCGCTGCGGGATACGGACGGCGCCTCGCCGACGAGGTGACGATCCGGGTCCACGATCCGGAGCGGCCCTTCGCCCTCGCCGCCGCCCGACGGGAGCTTCGACGCGAGCCGGGGGATTACCTCTGGCTCCGGGTCGCTCCCGCCATGGCCGTGAACCGGCACCTCTCCATGGGAGCCGAGTACGCCTTCTGGCGCCAGGGACGGAGCGGCTTCATCGCCCTCGCCCCGGAGGAGGGCGAGGACGGGGACGGCGGGACGCCCGCCGTCGATCCCGCGGACCTCGAAGCGGAGACCCTGGCACGTCGCCATTCCGTGGGGGTCGGCGTCTCCTACCACGCCGCCGGCGCGGCCGGAGGCGGACTGCAGGCCTCCTTCACCTACCGGATCTCCGCCCTGGGCTCGGGGGGACAGACCCCGGCCTCCAACCTCATGGACGTTCGGATACGGATCCCCGTGTCCCTGGGGCTCTTCTGAGCGCCTCCTCCATCAGCTGGCCGACCCCGCCCTGGAGGGGGACTCGTCCCGGGCAGCCTCCAGGAGCTCGCGTGCGTGCTCGCGGGAGACCCGGCTCCCGGGATCTCCGCCCAGCATCCGGGCCACCTCCTCCACCCGATCCTCGCCGTCGAGGCGTTCCACGTCGGTGGACGCCCGGCCCCCGGCCCGCGATTTCTCCACCCGGTAGTGCACGTCGGCGCGAGCCGCGATCTGGGGGAGATGGGTGATGACGAAGACCTGGTGGCGCTCCGCCACCTCCTGGAGACGCCGGGCCACCTGATGGGCCACCTCGCCGCCCACGCCCGCGTCGATCTCGTCGAAGACCAGGCAGGGCACCTCGTCCACTTCGGCGAGGACGGTCTTCAGCGCCAGCATCACGCGGCTCAGCTCCCCGCCGGAAGCGACGCGGTCCAGCGGGCCGGGCTCGAATCCCACGTTGAGGCTCACCATGAACTCGACGGTCTCCGCCCCTTCCGGTGAGGGAGCGTCCCGCGGCCGAAGCTCGACCCGGAACCGGCCGTCCTCCATCCCCAGTGCGGGCAGGAGCTCGGTGACCGCCTCCTCCAGCCGCTCGGCCGCCTCCCTGCGGCGGGCGCTGAGGGCCCCTGCCGCCTCGTCCCATTCCTCCCGCAGCCGGTCGGCCTCCTCCTCGAGCTCCGCCGCCTCCTCGTCGACCCGCTCCAGGCGGGCCAGGGCCTCCCGGGCCTCCTCCCCCTCGACGAGGACGGCCTCCACGGATCCCCCGTACTTCCGCTCCAGCCGGTAGATCTCGTCCAGGCGGGCCCGGACCCGCTCCAGGCGGGCCGGGTCGTGGTCCACCGCCTCCCGGTAGCTCCCCAGCCGTCGGCCCAGCTCCTGGAGGAGCTGCCGGCTCTCCTCCAGCATCCCGGCCATCTCCTCCGCCTCCGGATCGATGCGCGCCAGGTCGCCGAGGGCGCGTCCGGCGCCGGCCAGACGGTCGACGACCGAATCCTCGGCCTCGTAGAGGGATCGGTACAGGCCCGACGCCAGGGAGACGAGTTCCTCCGAGTTGGCCAGGCGGTTCTCCTCGGCTTTCAGCTCCTCGACCTCCCCCTCCTCCAGGTCGGCGCCCTCGATCTCCTGCAGCTTGTGCCGGAGGAATTCCTCCTCCCCGGCCAGCTCCCGTCCCCGCTCCCGGAGGTCGGCGGCCTCGGTCCGCGTCTCCTTCCATCGCCGGAAGAGGCGCCGGACCCGGCGGGACCGGTCGCGGGCTCCGGCGAAGGCGTCCAGGATGCGACGCTGGTTCGAGGGGCGGAGGAGCGCCTGGTGCTCGTGCTGTCCGTGGAGGTCCACCAGGAGGGCCCCCAGCTCGCCGGCCAGGCCCACGGTGGCCCGGGAGCCGTTGATCCATACACGGTTACGTCCCTCCCTCTGCACCTCCCGCCGCAGGATGAGCAGGCCGTCCTCGGGGGGGTGTCCGGCCTCCCGGGCTCGCTCGACGGTCTCCTCCCGGCCTGCCAGGTCGAAGACCCCTTCCACCACGGATCGCTCCTCACCGGCTCGCACCACGTCCGAGGAGGCCCGCTCGCCCAGGAGGAGGGAGAGCGCACCCACGAGGATGGACTTGCCGGCGCCCGTCTCGCCGGTGAGGACGTTGAGTCCGGGGCCCAGCTCCAGCCGTACGTCGTCGATGACGGCATAGCCCCGGACCCGGAGCTCGGTGAGGACGCGGGCCGAGGTCACCGGTCGCCCCCATCCTCCCTGGGGCGGACGTCCCCCCACCCCAGCTTGTGGCGGAGGACCGTGTAGAACTTCCGCTCCGGGAACCGCACCAGCCGCAGCGGCGAGGCGTCCCGACGGACCTCCACCAGGTCTCCCTCGCTCAGTCGGCTCCCCTTCTGGCCGTCCACGGTGACCACCGTCTCCTCGCCGCCCGACAGGGCCTGGACCCGGATCCGGCAGTCGCCGGACAGGACCAGCGACCGGGCCGCCAGGGTGTGGGGGCAGATGGGCGTGGCCACGAGGGCGTCCAGGTCCGGCGCCAGGATCGGTCCTCCGGCCGAGAGGCTGTAGGCCGTGGATCCGGTGGCCGTGGCGAGGACGATCCCGTCGGCGCTGTACTGGCCGACCTCGTCCCCATCGATCCATATGCGGAGGGTGATCAACCGGGCGTATCCGCTCTTGTGCACCACCGCGTCGTTCACCGCGTAATACGACGGCTTCTCCTCCCCCGCCTCGTCGGACCCGAGCACCCCGACACGGAGCGCCATGCGCTCCTGTACCTGGTAGCTGCCGGCCACGAGGCGCTCCATGGCCTCGGGCAGGTCGCTCCCGGGCGCCGCGGTGAGGAAGCCGAGGCGACCCATGTTGCATCCCAGGAGGGGGACACCCCGAGGTCCCGCGATCCGAGCGCCCCGGAGCAGGGTCCCGTCTCCCCCCAGCGTGAGGATCGCGTCCACCTCGTCCTGCCGCTCCTCCAGCGGAGCCATCGCCTCGCCCAGATCCGGCCGGGACCGCACCTCCGAGTCGAACGAGAGCTCGACCCCCAGCGCGTCCGCCGTCTCCCTCAGCTGGCGGAGACTCCGTCCCAGACCCTCGTAGCCGACGTTCGCCACGACCCCTATCCGCATCTCATCTCCTCCGCTCCACCACGAATCGAGCGATGGTCCGCAGCGGCTCGGCCGCCTCTCCCATCGCCCCGAGCTCCTCCCGGGCCTTCGCCACCAACTCCCGGGACCTCCGCTCCGCCGCCGCCCGGCCCGCGACGGCCGGGTAGGTGGCCTTGGCGAGCGCCGCGTCCCTCCCGCTCTCCTTGCCCAGCTCCCGGTCCGTGCCGGTCAGGTCCAGGAGATCGTCCACCACCTGGAACGCCAGGCCCAGGTGCCAGCCCACGCGTCCCAGCCGATCGACGGTCCCGGCTCCGGCGTCGGTGGACAGCGCTCCGGTCCTGGTGGCCGCGGCGATGAGGGCCGCGGTCTTCCCCCGGTAGATCTCCTCCACGCCTCCGGGATCCGGGCGGGTCCCCTCGGCCTCCAGATCCCGCAGCTGCCCCCCCACCATCCCCCTCGCTCCGGCCGCCCGGAGGAGGACGGAGGCCACCCGGCGGCGGCGATCCTCGGAGAGGCCCAGGTCCCGTCCACCACGATCCAGCGCCTCCACCGCCACGGGCATCAGGAGGGCCCCGGCCACGACCGCCACCTCGGTGCCGTAGCGCACGTGGTGGGCCGGTCGCCCCCGACGCAGCACGTCGTCGTCCATGCAGGGCAGGTCGTCGTGGATCAGCGAATAGGCGTGGATGAGCTCCACGCTGCACGCCATCCTCACCGCACCCGGCGAGATCGGGGCGCCCGCCGCCTCCCGGGCATGGAGGAACAGGAGAGGGCGGATCCGCTTCCCGGGACCGAGGGCGGCATAGCGGCAGGGTTCGATCACCTCCGCGGGCGCGCCCTCCAGGGCTTCCTCCAGGAGAGAGCGAAGCTCCTCCTCCACCCGCCGCCGGGCGGGCTCCAGGAGCTCACGACCCGGTGCGGCCCCCCGCCTCATCCGCCCTCGCCGTCGGGCTCGTCGGCTCCGGGATCGAGATCGATCTCCCGCAGGGTCCCCGATGCGTCCTCGATGAGCTCCTCCACCCTGCCCTCGGCCTCGTCCAGGCGCTGGGTCGCCGTCCGGAGGCGATCGACCCCTCGCTCGAACAGGGCGAGGGCCTCGTCCAGGTCCATCTCCCGACGATCCAGGGCCCGGACGATCTCCTCCAGCTCCGCCAGCGTCTCCTCGAAATCGGGGGAGGCCTCCTCCCCGGTCCCGTTACCGCTCATCGCCGTCGCCTCCCTCGACGTCCGCGCGGGTCCCGTCCCGCGCCTGGTGCGGTCCCCTCGCAGGGACCTCCGCCCCGGTCACGTCCTCCACCCGGCATCGGACCTCCGCGTCGACCACCCTGAGGCGGAACGTGTCCCCCGGATGGAAATCCGCCGCCCGGCTGAGGACCCGTCCGCCGGGACCACGGGCCACGCCGTACCCTCGCTCGAGGGTCGACAGCGGGCTCAGGGCGTCCAGGCGAGCTCCCAGCCGGTCGAGGCGGCCTCGGGCTCGCTCCACCCGTCTCTCCACCGCCGCCACGAGGCGCTCGGCGGCCCGTCCGGCCCGCTCACGACCTCGACGGGTCCGGCGCCGGAGTCCGGACACGAGACCCTCCGCCATCGCCTGCAGCCGGCCCTCGAGGGCACGGGCGTCGGGGACCGCCACCTCGCCGGCGGCCGAGGGCGTGGGGGCCCGCACGTCGGCGACCAGGTCCGCGATGGTCACGTCCACCTCGTGCCCCACCGCGGAGATCACGGGGATCCCGCACCGGGCCACGGCCCGGGCCACCGGCTCCTCGTTGAAGGCCCAGAGGTCCTCGACGGAGCCCCCGCCCCGGGTGATGACGATGACGTCGGCCTCGCCCCACCGCTCCAGTCTCTCCAGGGCCCGGACGATCTCTCCCGCGGCCTCCTCCCCCTGGACCCGGCAGTGGGAGACCACCACCCGGGTCCACGGCGCGCGCCTCCGGATCACGCTGAGGACGTCCCGGAGCGCGGCCCCCGTCCGGGAGGTCACGACCCCCACCGTATCCGGGATCTCCGGCACCGGCCGCTTCCGGGCCTCGTCCAGGAGACCCTCGGCCGCGAGCTTCGCCCTGAGGCGCTCGAAGGCGAGACGCCAGAGTCCCTCCCCCCTGGCCTGCAGCTCCCTGACCTGGACCTGATAGGTTCCCCGAACCTCGTAGAGGGAGACCTGGCCCCGGGCCGCCACCTCCATCCCTCCTTCGGGCTCGGTGGGGAGCCGCCGGGCGTCCCTCCGCCACATGACGCAGGAGACCTGGGCGGAGTCGTCCCGGAGGGTGAAGTAGCAGTGGCCGGAGCTCACCCGCCGCCAGTTGGCGATCTCGCCGCTCACCCACAGTTCGGGGAACCGGGCTTCCAGCAGCTCCCGGGCGGCGGCGTTCAGCTCCGCGACCGTGAGCGCCCGCTCCGGCCCGCTCCCCGGCGCCGCCGCCTCGGGATCTTCCCCGGGGGTGAACAGGGAGATCTGCCCGTGCCCGCTCACGCTTCGGCGGCCCTGACCACGTTCCGTAGGAGCATGGCCCGGGTCATGGGCCCCACGCCCCCGGGCACCGGGGTGATCCACGACGCCTTCTCCCGAACGTCCTCGAAGGCCACGTCGCCCACCAGACGGTAACCCTTCTCGGTCTCGGGATCGTCCACCCGATTGATGCCCACGTCGATGACCACGGCTCCCTCCGAGACCATGTCGGCTCCGACGAGCTCCGGCCGACCCACGGCCGCCACCAGGAGATCGGCCTCCCGGGTCACCGCACCCAGGTCCCGTGTCCGGCTGTGAGCCACCGTCACCGTGGCGTTGGCCCAGCGCTCCTTCTGCAGGAGGATCGACGCCAGGGGGCGACCCACCAGGTTCGACCGGCCCAGGATCACCGCCCGACGACCCTCCGGATCGAAGCCCACGTGCCGGAGGAGCTCCTGGATCCCCGCCGGCGTGCAGGGGCGGAACGCCCTGGGATCTCCCTGGGCCAGGAGCCCCGCGTTCACCGGATGGAGTCCGTCCACGTCCTTCTCCGGGCGGATGCCCCCCACGACGGCGGTCTCGTCCAGCCCCTCCGGGAGGGGCAGCTGCACGAGGATCCCGTGAACGTCCGGGTCACGGTTCAGCTCCTCCACCAGCGCCATCAGCTCCTCCTGGGAGGTATCGGCCGGCAGGTGGTCGTCCCGGGTCTCGATCCCCACCTCCCGGCAGTCCCGACCCTTCATCCGGACGTAGACGGCCGAGGCCGGATCGTCGCCCACCAGGACCACCGCCAGGCAGGGTCGGATCCCTTCCTCCGCCAGCTCCTCGACCCGGCGAGTCACCTCCTCCCGGACCCGGGCGGCCACGGCCTTCCCGTCGATGAGCCGCCCCGTCATCGTGGCCTCATCGGGCGAAGTCCACGGCGCGGCTCTCCCGGACCACCACGACCTTGATCTGGCCGGGATACTGGAGCTCCTCCTCGATGCGACGCGCCGTCCTCTCGCTCAGCTCGTTCATCTCCTCGTCGCTCACCTCCTGCGGCGCCACCATGATCCGGATCTCACGGCCGGCCTGGATGGCGAACACCTTCTCGACCCCGCTGTAGGAGGAGGCGATCTCCTCCAGCTTCTCCAGCCTCTCGACGTAGTGCTCGAAGGACTCCCTCCGGGCGCCCGGCCGGGATCCGGAGATGGCGTCGGCGGCCGTGACCAGGAACGTCTCCGGGAACCGGGCCGGCTCCTCGTCGTGATGGGCCCGGATGGCGTTCAGGACCTGCTCCGGCTCGTCGTATCGTCGGGCAACCTCGTGCCCCAGCTCCACGTGGCTCCCCTCGCGCTCGTGGGTCAGCGCCTTGCCGATGTCGTGGAGCAGTCCCATGCGCCGGGCCATCTCCACGTCCAGGCCCATCTCGCCGGCCATGTTCCCCGCCAGCAGCGCCACTTCCCGGGCGTGCTGCAGCTGGTTCTGTCCGTAGCTCGTACGGAATTTCAGACGTCCCAGGAGCTCGAGGAGCTGGGGGTGGAGGTCGTGGATGCCGAGGTCGTAGGCCACCTCCTCGGCGGTCTCCCGCATCCCCTCCTCGATCTCCTCCCGGGCCTTCTCCACCATCTCCTCGATACGCCCCGGGTGGATCCTGCCGTCGGCCACCAGGCGCTCCATGGCGATGCGGGCGATCTCCCGCCGGATGGGATCGAAGCAGGAGAGGAGGACGGCCTCGGGGGTGTCGTCCACCACCACGTCCACGCCCGTGGCCGATTCGAAGGCCCGGATGTTCCGGCCCTCACGGCCGATGATCCGACCCTTCATGTCGTCGCTCGGGAGGGCGACCAGCGACACGAGCACGTCGGAGGAGTGGTCCACCGCCATCTTCTCGATGGCCATGGTGATGATCTTCTTCGACTCCCGCTCCGCCTCCCTCCGCGCCTCCTCCTTCAGGCGTCGGATGGTCCGGGAGGCCTCGGCCCGGGCCTCGTCCTCGACCTCGGCGATCAGGCGTTCCCTGGCCTCCTCGGCGGTGATCCCGGCGAGGCGCTCCATCCCCTCGCGGAGCTCCCGCTCCCGCTCGTCGAGCTCGGCGATCCGCTCCTCCAGGGCGTCCCGACGTTCGTCCAGGCTCTCGCTCCGGACGTCGAGTCGCTCCTGCCGCTCTTCCAGGAGGGCGAGCTTCCGCTCCAGGAGCTCCTCCCGCTCGGCGAGACGGTCCTCCGTAGACTCGAGCTCCTCGCGACGGGCGGCCAGCTCCTCTTCGGTCCGGGCCTTCAGGTCCTCGACGCGCTGCTGGGCCTCGCGCTCGGCTTCCCGCCTGATGCGGGTCGCCTCCTCCTCGGCGGAGCGCACGACCTCCCGGGCGGTGCCCTCCGCCTCGTCCCGTCGACGGGCACCGCGCCGGCTGCCCACAGCCTGTCCGATGAAAAAGGCCGCCACGGCCAGCACGACCCCGGCGAGTACGACCTCCAGGGGGACGCCACTCATTCGCTCCGACTCCGATCTATGGGATCACGGCTCCGGAGCGACGTGGATGGCCCGGTGCGTCGGTCGGGACGGAGGGAAGCGGGCCTCCCGGAGCCGGCGGTCCCTCCCCCGCCGGTCCGAATCCGTGCCGCCCGGGCTCGCGGATGGGTTCCCGAGTCGCGGTCCCGACCGCCGGGCTCGACCGACGAGCCACGCGGCGGCGGGATCCGCCAGGGTCCATAGTGGGCCCGCGGGGGAGCGCCCGCAAGACGGATCGAGGGCCGGTCAGTCGCTCTCGGGTTCGGGAGAGGAGGCCTCGACAGCGCTGGAGATGCGCCTACGTAACTCACTTATCCGCAACGAGATAGAGTCCTGCTCCCTCTCCCGTTCCTTTCGGAGTCGAAAGTAGCGGTCCGTGATGTGGAGGGCCGCCAGGATGGCGGCCTTGTGGGGCTCGGAAACGTGGAGGTCCAGGTGGGCGTCCCGGATGGCCTCGTCCACGAACTCCGCGCAGCGTCGGGTATAGTCCTCGTCCATGTCCGTCCGGATGAGGTACTCTTCGCCGAAGATCTCCACCCGGACGCTCTGTGTGGCCTCGTCCGCCGGGGTGTCCTCCTCCCGCCGGCTCACGCCTCGTCCTCCAGCAGCACGAGGCGCTGTCGGATCCGCTCGGCCCGCTCCCGACCCCTGTCCAGCAGCCCGCGCAGTCGTTCGTTCTCCCGGGACAGCCTCCGCAGACGCTCGTCGATGGGCTCGTCACCCTCCTCGTCTCCGTCCTCGGCCCGGGACAGGGCACGGCGGAGCTCGGCGTGGGCCTCCTCGGCGTCCCGGGCCCGCTCGGCCAGGGCCTCGAGCCGGTCCAGCAGCCTATCGATGGTCTCCTCCAGCTGGCGGAGCTCCGATTCGGGGAGCCCGGCGTCTTCCCCGGGCTCCTCGCCTCCCGCCGGAGCCGGGCCTGGGTCAGTCGGTTCGGATGCTGGCATCGAGCTCGTCCTCCAGGGCTCCGGCGATGCGGGACATGGCCTCGTCGATCTCCTGATCACGAAGGGTGCGATCCGGCGCCCTGAAAGTAAAGCGCCACGCCAGGCTCCGGCGGTCGGGGCCCACCTTCTCCCCCTCGAAGACGTCGAAGAGTCGGAGCGATTCCAGCGTCCCGGGTGCGGCGCGCCGAATGGTCTCCTCCATGGTCTCCGCGGCGACCTCCCGTCCGGCCACCACGGCCAGGTCCCGCGAGAGAGGGGGGAAGCTCGACACCTCACGGTACGTGGTCCGGGACCGCTCGCCCACCGCCGCCAGCCGGAGCTCCAGTCCCCAGGCCGGATCGGCCCAGTCCGGCGCCTCCACGGCGTTCGGGCGGACGCGCCCGGCCACCCCCACCCTCCGGTCCTCCTGGAGGATCCAGAATCGCTCGGGGCCCAGGACCTCTGCCTCCAGGGGCACGTCGCCCCCGTCGACGCCGGGAGGATCCGACGCGGCGGCCAGCCGGCCGCCGCACCACTCCGTGGCGATCTCCGACGCCAGGCCCTTCAGGTCCCAGAAGTCCACCGGGCGGGCCTCCCGGCTCCAGTGCTCCGGACGCCTCAGGCCGGTGAGGACCGCACCGATCCGCAGCTCCTCGACGGGCAACGGCCCGTCCGGGTCCGCGCGGAAGACGGATCCGATCTCGAAGAGGCGCACGGAGCGCTCCCCGTGGGAGAAGTTCCGCTCCACGGCGCGCAGGAGGACGGGGAGGAGGGAGCTCCGCAGGGTCCCCCGATCCTCCGCCAGGGGATTCCGGAGGCGGACCCCACCGTCGCCTGCCGAGCCGGCCGCCACGAACGGGATGCTCCGGGTCTCCAGCAGTCCCCGCGCCGTCAGCCGTCGACGGGCCCGGGCCGCCCGGCTCCACGCCGGGTCCGCCGGCACGGCGCTGGGTCGGAACGAGGGCTGACGGGCCGGGAAGGCGTCGAACCCCTCCCGACGCGCCACCTCCTCGACCAGGTCGATCTCCCGGGCCACGTCGCCGCGACGCCAGCCCGGGACGGCCACCCGGAGGGTCCCCTCCTCCCCCCCGGAGGCCTCCGGGATCTCGCACCGGAATCCCAGCGGCTGGAGGAGATCGGCCAGCTCCCCGCGAGAGAACGCCCGCCCCAGGACCTGCTCCACCCGCGAGGGTCGCAGCGTCAGCTCGGGCGCCGGCCCGGGAGGACCGCCGAGCCGCAGGCCGGCGGGCTCCGGACGCCCCCCGGCCACGGCGAGGATCAGGTCGACGCACCGGGCCAGGGCCTCCTCGCAGGCCGTGGGATCGACCCCGCGCTCGAACCGATACGACGCCTCGGTGGAGAGCCCGGTGTGACGGGCACCGCTCCGGGTGGCCGAGGGATCGAAGATGGCGCATTCCAGGAACACCCCGGAGGTCCGGTCGGTCACCTCGGTGTCTTCGCCGCCCATGATGCCCGCCAGGGCCACCGGTCCCCGGGCGTCGGCGATGACCGTCTGCACGGGATCCAGGGTCCGCTCCACCCCGTCGAGGGTCCGGAGCTCCTCGCCGGCCGCGGCCGGGCGCACCCGGATCTCCCCTCCGGCGATCCGGTCGAGGTCGAAGGCGTGGAGCGGCTGATTCAGCTCGTGGAGCACGTAGTTGGTGGCGTCCACCACGTTGTTCACCGGCCGGACGCCCGCCGATCGCAGGCGGGAGGCGAGCCAGGAGGGCGACGGCCCCACCTCCACTCCCCGGACGACGGCTCCCAGGTACCGGCTGCAGCGCTCCGGGTCCTCCACCGAGACGCTCATCCCGTCGATCTCCGCCCGCTCGGCACCGTCGTGCCAACCGGGATCCCACGTCGGTCCTCCGAACTCCGGGAGGAGGACGCCCGAGACGCCCCCCGGGGCGAGCTCCCGGGCCACCCCGACGTGGCAGGCCAGGTCCGGCCGGTTCGGGGTCAGGTCCAGCTCCAGGCGATGGTCCGGCAGGTCCAGCGCCCGGGAGAGCTCCTCCCCTGCCTCGAGGTCGGGCGGGAGGCTGAGGATCCCGCCGTGGTCGGGTCCCAGGCCCAGCTCGCGCTCGGAGCAGAGCATCCCCTGGCTGGCGACTCCCCGGATCTCCCGGGCGTCGACCTCCGTGCCGTCCGGGAGACGGCCGCCGGGAGGGACGTAGGGGTAGAGTCCACCGCTCCGCACGTTGGGCGCCCCGCAGACCACCGGGACGGGTTCCCCCGATCCCGTCTCCACCCTGCACAGCGTGAGCCGGTCGGCGTCGGGGTGCTCCTCCACGGAGAGCACCTTTGCGACCCGGAGGTCGTCCAGGGACCGGCCCACCGGTGTCACCTTCTCGACGGCGACGGCGGTACGGGTGAGACGGTCGGCGAGAACCTCCGGCGTCTCGTCGCCGAGGGCGGGCACGAGCGCCCGGAGCCAGTTCACGGATACGTCCAAGGGCCTGCTCCTGGATCTGCGGTGCGCGTGACGGGTGTGAGGATCGAAGCGGCCGGAGGGCTCAGTCGGCGAACTGGCGGAGGAACCGGACGTCCCCGTGGTAGAGGAGCCGGATGTCGGGGATCCGGTGCCGGGCCATGGCGATGCGGGCGGGCCCCATGCCGAAGGCGTAGCCCGTGTATCGCTCGGGATCGTATCCCGCCGCTTCGAAGACCGCCGGGTCCACCATGCCGGCACCCATGATCTCCAGCCATCCGGTGCCCTTGCAGGTGGAGCACCCCCCTCCCCCGCACATCCCGCAGGTCACGTCCACCTCGGCCGAGGGTTCCGTGAAGGGGAAGAAGCCCGGGCGGAGACGGGTCTCGGTCTCGGCGCCGAAGAAGCGGTGGACGAAGTGGTCGATGGCCGACCGGAACTCCACGAAGTCGACGCCCTCGTCCACGGCCAGCCCCTCGATCTGCTCGAAGGCCGGGGCGTGGGAGGGATCGAAGGGGTCCCGGCGGTAGACGGCACCCGGGGTCAGCACCCGGATGGGCGGCTCGTGGGCCTCCATGGTGCGGACCTGGACCGGCGAGGTGTGGGTCCGGAGCACCACGCCGTCGTCCAGGTAGAAGGTGTCGTGCTCGTCGGCCGCCGGATGGTCCAGGGGGATGTTCAGGGCGGTGAAGTTGTACCACTCGGTCTCCACCTCGGGGCCCCGGACCCGGGTGAACCCCATGTTCTCGAAGATCCCGCAGATCTCGTCCACCACCTGGGCCACCGGGTGAGCGGCCCCGGTCCAGTCCCGGCGACCCGGAAGGCTGAGATCCCGGTCGGCCGCCTCGGCCGCCCGGCGCCGACGGGTGAGCTCGGTCTCCCGCTCCCCGTGCGCGGCCTGGAGGGCCTCCTTCACCTGGTTGGTCTTCCGGCCCACGGCGGGACGGTCCCCGGGAGCCAGCTCCCCGATGTTCCCGGTGATGGCGGCGAGCTCGCCGCTGCGACCCAGGTAGGCCACCCGGGCCTCCTCCAACTCCTCAAGGTCCGAAGCCTCCTGGAGGGCACGCACCCCTTCGGCCTCCAGGGTCTCCAGCCGGTCCAGGAGCTCCCGTCCGGCGTCGCTCACCCCGTTGTCTCCGTCCGGCATTCGGGGCCGGAGGCTCAGCCGGCGTGGCTTCTCGCGACCCGGGCCAGCTCCTCGAACGCCTGGGGCTCCCGGACGGCCAGGTCGGCCAGCATCTTACGGTTCAGGTCGACGTCGGCCTTGTTCAGCCCGTCCATGAAGCGGGAGTAGGACAGCTCGTGCTGCCGGGCGGCCGCGTTGATCCGCTGGATCCACAGCTTGCGGAAGTCGCGCTTCTTGCGCCGGCGATCCCGGTAGGCGTTCGCCCACGCCTTCTCCACCTGATTCTTCGCGGGACGGTAGAGCTTGGACCGGCCACCGAAGTAGCCCTTGGCCTCGTCCATGATCTTCTTCTTGCGCTTCCTGCGTGCGACCGCGCTCGTCACCCGTGGCATCTGTGCGCTCCTCCTGGACTGTACCCGGCGGGCCGCGGCGGCCGCCGGCTCCTCGCCGCCGCGGCCCGGCCCCTCCGGACTGATGATCGTTCGGTTTCTGTCTCCCGCCCCGGCGGATCAGCCGCCGGCCAGCAGTCGCTCCACCCGTTTCTTGTCCGCGCTGGACACCGTGGTCGGCTTCCGGAGCTTCCGCTTCCGCTTCGTGCTCTTCTTGGTGAGGATGTGGGTCTTGCCGGCCTTGTACCGCTTGTACTCGCCGCTCGCCGTCTTCTTGAACCGCTTCGCGGCCGAGCGATTGGTCTTCATCTTGGGCATGGGTGCCTCCCGCCTCGTCGGCTGATTTCGACTCGTCGTCTCGGGGCGGCCCGGAACACGCCGGTCCCGCCGGCCTCGCCCGATGATCATGATACAGCCGACGGGGGGGTGGTGTTTCGTCAGGGCGCCAGGGCCCGATCCTCGATCTCGCCGGTGATCCGGTCGAGGAAGGACTCCAGCTCCATCGGCACTTGCTTCTCCTCGGCTCCTCGAGCCCGGACCGCCACGGTCCCCTCCTCCAGCTCGCGGGAGCCGACCACCAGGACGTACGGGACCTTCTGGAGCTCGGCGTCCCTGATCCTGTAGCTCAGCGTGTCGGAACGGACGTCCACCTCGGCACGGACGCCGGCCCGGCGCAGGCGATCGGCCACCTCCCCGGCCCCGTCGGCTTCGTCGTCGGTGACCGGGAGGACCCGGACCTGCTCCGGAGCGAGCCAGACCGGGAAGGCCCCGGCGAAGTGTTCGATCAGGCCGCCCACGAACCGCTCCATGGTCCCCACGATCGCCCGGTGGATCATGACCGGCCGGTGAGCTTCGTTGTCCCGTCCCACGTACTCCAGGTCGAAGCGCTCCGGGAGGACGAAGTCGAGCTGGATCGTGGCACCCTGCCACTCCCGGCCGATGGCGTCCCGGAACTTGATGTCGATCTTCGGACCGTAGAACGCCCCCCCGCCCTCGTCGACGTCGTAGTCGGCCCCGGTCCGGTCCAGGGCCGCCTCCAGGCCCTCCTCGGCCCGGTCCCAGACCGTCTCGTCGCCGATCCGCTTCTCGGGACGGGTGGAGAGGTCGTAGCGGTACTGGAAGCCGAAGGTCCCCATGACCTCGTCCACCATGTCCAGCATCTCGAAGATCTCGTCCTCGATCTGCTCCGGCGTGCAGAAGACGTGGGCGTCGTCCATGGTGAGCATCCGGACCCGCAGCATGCCGTGGAGGGTGCCGGAACGCTCGTGGCGGTAGACGTTGGCGATCTCCGAGAGCCGCATGGGGAGGTCCCGATAGCTCCGCTGGTCCGAGGCGTAGATCAGGGTGTGCATGGGGCAGTTCATGGGCTTCACCCGGTACGGCTCCCGCTCGCCCTCCACCTCCATGGCCGGATACATCAGGTCCCGGTACGCCTCGAGGTGCCCGGACTTCTCGAAGAGCTCCTCGCTGGTGATGTGGGGGGTGTAGACGAACTCGTAGCCCCGCTCCTCGAGCTGGTCTTCGATCCAGCGCCGGAGCTCCTTCTGGATGGTGGCGCCCCTGGGATGCCAGACCACCAGACCCGGACCGATCTCGTCCTGGACGCTGAAGAGATCGAGCTCCTGGCCGATCTTCCGGTGGTCACGCCGCTTCGCCTCCTCCCGGCGGTCCAGGTACTCCTGGAGCGAATCCTCGCTGAAGAAGGCCGTCCCGTAGATCCTCTGCAGCATCTGACGGGACTCGTCGCCGCGCCAGTAGGCGCCGGCGGCGTTGAGGAGTTCGAAGTGGCGCACCTCGCCGGTATCGGGCACGTGCGGTCCCCGGCACAGGTCCAGGAACGGACCGTCCCGGTAGACGGTGATGGTCTCGTCCTCGGGGATCTCCTCGAGCCGTTCCAGCTTCAGGGGATCGTCGGCGAAGAGCTCCCGTGCCTCCGCTCGGGACACCACCTCGCGCCGGAACTCGTACCCTTCGGCCACCACCGCGCGCATCTCCTCCTCGATGCGCTCCAGGTCCTCCGGGGTGAAGGGCTCCTCGACGTCGAAGTCGTAGTAGAACCCTTCCTCGATGGGAGGGCCGAACCCGATCCCCGCCCCGGGACGGAGCTCCCGCACCGCCGTGGCCAGGACGTGGGCCGCCGAGTGCCGGAGCATCCAGAGGGCGTCCTCCGAATCGTCGTCCCGGGTCAGGATCTCCACCGAGGCTCCGTCCGGGAGGGCCCGGTCCAGGTCCCGGCGCGCCCCGTCCACCCGGGCGCCCACCGCGTCCCGGGCCAGACCCGGTCCGATGGCCGACGCCAGGTCCCGTGCGCTGGCACCGGCGTCGAGCTCGACCTTCGATCCATCCGGAAGTGTCACGCTGATCTGATCCAGTCCCATCGGCATACCCGTCGATGATGTACGTTTCGGTGGTGAACCCTCCATGGCCCGTCCCGGCGATCCCGGGTGGACCGGCCGGGCCCGCTACCGCCCCTCGCCCTCCGGTTCCGGCCGCAACACGCCGTAACGCAGGACGGTCCCTCCCCCTTCGGCGACGATCACCCAGACCTTCGCCCCCACGCGGTCCCGGAGTCCCTCGGGCACGGAGCTGAGCTCCCGTCGCTCCCGGTCGTCGCCGGCGGTCTCCAGGAAGTAGCCGTCCCCGTCGACCCGGAGGGTCCCCGTGGTCGGCTCCTCGCCGTCGATGGACAGGATCCGGTACGCCGAGGCCTCCACCGTCGGTCCCGGGAACGTCCCCTCGGATCGGACGCCCGTGACCTGGACCCGGGCCCCCACCAGACGAGCGATCTCCTCCTCCAGATCCCCGCTCACGGCGGCCGTGTCCTCCTCCCCACGGATCACCGTGATCAGGAACGGGACGCTCCCCACCTGCTGGACCGTGCCCGTGACCGTGTCGGGAGGCGGGGTGGGCGCTCCCTCGCCGGCGCCTCCCTGGTGGGCGCACCCGATGAGCGTCGTGGCCACGGCGAGGGTCACGGGAATCCTGAGGTTCATGGGTCTCTCCCTGTCATCGGACTCGGATCACGGTGAAGCGGGCGCCGGCGCCGGGGGGGACCTCGTCGCCGCCCTGGGAACGAAGCGCCAGCGAGAGCGCCGGCGTGGACGACCCCTCCCCGATCTCGAAGTATACGCCTCCCGAGGCGTTCACGTCGAAGACGAAGGCGGCCGTGGAGGCGCCCGACGTGACGTTCTGCAGGGGATATGCCTCGGTGAACGGCTCGCTCCCCCCGCGAGGACCCTCGTGGATGCCCCGGTAGACGTCACGGAGGTCCCAGGTGGGGAGCGTCAGGCGGTCCCGGAGCCCGTCGGCGTCGTCGTCCACGGCGAGGGTGGTCCCGAAGTCGGTCAGGAGCCCGGCCCAGGACGGGACGGAGCCGTCGACCGCCGCCAGGGCCCGGAGGACGTTGTCGATGCCCCGGGCGGCGTCCGGTCCCCCGGAGGAGAGCTCCCGGAACAGCGCCTCCTCCCGGCTGCCCTCCACCGGCCCGCCGGAGCCGTCGGGACCGAAGTGATCGCCCAGCCACCGGGCCAGGAGCCAGCCGAACCCGCGCATCTTCAGCGATTCCACGCCCCCGGGATCCCGGGAGACGATGGTGAGGGTGTTCCCCGGTTCCTGGAGGAAGAAGGCCCCCCGGGCCAGGTTGTTGAGGAAGAACGCCTCGTACGCCTCCTCGTCGGCCGTGACGCGTGCGTGGTCCAGATTCTCCCGGGTCGCCAGATCCCGGACCGCCAGTCCGGCCGCCTCCTCGGCCACGTGCGCCAGCGCCTCGCCGAGCCAGGCCGACTCAAGGTCGTCGACCCATCCGTCCCGGTGGATCATCCGCTGCTGGGCGCTCAGGAGGTGCTCGATCTCGTGGGCGCTGACGCTCCGGGCGTTCCGTATCGCCCGGTCGCGGCTCACCTCGATCCCGAAGTTCCCCCGGGGATCGGCGACCGCCAGGTAGACGAGCTCGGATTCGTTGCTGGCCGGGCAGATCTCGCCCTCCGGCCCCCGAACGCCCCCTCCTTCCTCGTCGCCGGAATCCACCAGATCGGTGGAGAGGAAGAAGCCCCCGACGAACGCCTCCGATCCGGCGGGCGTGAGGCGGTTCACCTCGGGCGTGAAGAGGACGAGGACCCGACCGTCCCCGTTGATGTCGGCCGGCGGTCCGAAGTAGGCCGTGTCGGTGGGAAAGATCACTTCGTCCATCTCCCGGGCCAGCTCCTCCCAGTCCCCGTCGGTGAAGCCGTCCGCGGGGGAGAGGGTGTCCTCCACCAGCGCGACTCGCTCTCCCACCTCCCGCACCACGGCCGACACCACCGTGCTGGTATCCGTGCAGCTCACCGTGAGATTCGGTCCGACGGGGACCACGAACTCGAGGGTGTCTCCCGTCGCCGGGACGGTGGCGGCCGCCGACGGGGGCCTCCGGGCCGACGGAGGAGGACGCTCTCCCCCCTTCCCTCCCGGCCGTCCGAGGAGCTCCTCACGGGCCGCCTGCTCGAGCCGGGTCCGGAGGTGGAGGCCCCGATCTTCGGGCCCCACCCTCCAGTACGGTACCTGCCGGGGGGCCACCGGCGTGGCCGCCGGATCCGCGGCCGAGGCGCCCACGTCCGCCCCGCTCCGGACCACCAGGCGCATGGGGGTGGTGGCCCCCGAGACCATGCTCGCGCTCTGGGCCACCACCCTGTAGGTACGGCCGGCAGCGGCGGAGTCCAGCTGGATGCAACCGGGATCGGTGGGGGGCGAGGTGGTGACGCTCTCCCCCACCTCCAGGGACAGGATCTCGCCCGCCGGGCGGAGCTCCACCAGGAGCCCCTCGCTCAGCAGGTCGTCCGACTCCACCCTCACCCCCACCGGCCGGGCCGGCAGGCAGCGATCGGCGAACTCCGGCACCCTGAACCGGAGGCTCCCGGACGACGCCGAGAGCACCTCCGCCCCGACGCCCTCGACCCGGACCCCGGCGTCCGCGGCGGACGTCGGGAGCCCCGAGCCGTAGGCGATGGCTTCCTCGCCGGCCCGCAGGGGACGGGGGGCGACGGAATCCAGGACCACGTCGCCCGGCAGGGACTCCACCGCCGTCGCCGTGAAGATCGCCGGCTCCTCGGCGCCTTCCGAGAGGGCGCTCACACGGTATTCGCCGGTGGCCTCTCCCAGCGTCAGGAGGTTCCAGGCCCGACCGTCTCCGTCGCTGTAGGTGGTGTCCACCACGAGCCCTCCGGACCCTCCGCCGGCCGACGGGCTCCCGACGACCCGCCAGGCCACCGGGGTCCCGCCCACCGGGGTCCCGGAGGGTGACAGGACCTCGACCTCGAGCCGTCGGGGGAGCTGGCTCCCCGTCTCGGCCTCCTGGCCATCGCCTCCGATGGACCGGATCTCTGTCCTGGTGGGGGGGAGGACCCGGATGCTGACGGCGACCTTGCCGACGTCGGGAGCCCCGGGAAGGTCGGCTTCCACCCGGGCGATGCCGACCCGTTCGGCGTTCCGGTAGACGGTGCTCGCCCGTCCGTCGGTCCCGGTCTCCACCCGTGGATCGGAGATCTCCCCCGGGCCGACGGTGACGGCGAACCGGACGTCCACGCCGGCCACGGGACTCCCCCGTCCGTCGGTGACCCTCACCTGGAGGGGCGGCTCCAGGGCCGCGCCGGCCTCCACCGTGTCCCGCTCCGGCGAGACGAGCTCGAGGGCCGCCGGGCGCTCGCCGCCGCCGTCGCCGCACCCCCAGAGGCCGGCGGCGGCCAGGAGGGCCATCGTCACGAGGCGTGTGGCGCCGCGACCGGCGCCTCGAGCGTCCCTGGGCATCGTCGTCCGGGTCATGCGGGTGGCGAGTTCGTGTCTCCTCCCTACGGTCGGCTCCGGGACTCCTCCCCCGGCGCCCTACGCCGTACCCGTACATACAAAGAAAGAGCCCGGCACGGAGCCGGGCTCTCTCCTCGGGTCGGCGGCAGGACCGTCCGACCCGGAGCAGCCGGAGGTCGGACGACCTTACATCATGCCGCCCATGCCTCCCATGCCGCCCATGCCGCCACCGCCGCCGCCACCGCCGCCGGCGGCGTCGTCGTCATCCGGATGCTCCACCACCACGCACTCGGTGGTGAGCAGGAGGCCGGCGATGGAACCGGCGTTCTGGAGCGCGGTGCGGGTGACCTTGGTGGGGTCGATCACACCGGCCTTGACCAGGTCCTCGTACTCGCCGGTCGCGGCGTTGTAGCCCCAGTTCAGCTTGTTCTTCTCGCGGATCCGCTCCACCACGATGGAGCCCTCCGCGCCGGCGTTCTTGGAGATCTGCCGGACCGGCTCCTCGAGAGCCCTCAGGACGATCTGGGCGCCGATGGCCTCGTCGCCGTCCTCCAGGTCGAAGGCCTCGAGGGCGTTCTTGGCCCAGAGCAGCGCCACGCCGCCTCCGGGGACGATACCCTCCTCGACGGCCGCGCGGGTCGCGTGGAGGGCGTCCTCCACCCGGGCCTTCTTCTCCTTCATCTCGGTCTCGGTGGCCGCCCCCACCTTCACGACCGCCACGCCGCCGGCGAGCTTCGCCAGCCGCTCCTCGAGCTTCTCGCGGTCGTAGTCCGAGGTGGACTTCTCGATGGAGACGCGAATCTCCTTGATCCGTCCCTTGATCTCCTCGTCGGAGCCGGCGCCGTCCACCAGCGTGGTGGTGTCCTTGTCGACGGTGACCCGCTTGGCCTCACCGAGATCGCTGATCACCGCGTTCTCGAGCTTGAAGCCGAGCTCCTCGGAGATCACCTGTCCGCCGGTGAGGACCGCGATGTCCTTCAGCATCTGCTTGCGGCGGTCGCCGAAGCCGGGCGCCTTCACCGCGCAGACCTTCAGGGTGCCCCGGAGCTTGTTCACCACCAGCGTGGCCAGGGCTTCGCTCTCCACGTCCTCGGCGATGATCAGGAGGGGACGACCCTGCTGCGCCACCTTCTCCAGCACGGGCAGCAGGTCGTTCATGTTGGAGATCTTGTCGTCGTGGATGAGGATCAGCGGATCCTCGAGCTCCGCCTCCATGCTCTCGGAGTCGGTGACGAAGTACGGCGAGAGATAGCCGCGATCGAACTGCATCCCCTCCACCGTCTCCAGCTCGGTCTCCAGGCCCTTGGCCTCCTCGACCGTGATCACTCCGTCCTTGCCGACCTTCTCCATGGCGTCGGCGATGAGGTTCCCGATCTCCGGGTCGTTGTTCGCCGAGACGGTGGCGACCTGGGCGATCTCCTTCTTGCCGGTGGTCTCCACGGAGACGTTCCGGAGCTCCTCGACCACCCGCTCGACGGCCTTGTCGATGCCCCGCTTCAGGGCCATGGGGTTCACGCCCGCCGTGACGCTCTTCAGGCCCTCCCGGAAGATGGCCTGGGCCAGGACGGTCGCCGTCGTCGTGCCGTCACCGGCCTCGTCGGAGGTCTTGGTGGCCACCTCCTTGACCATCTTGGCACCCAGGTCCTCCACGCGGTCCTCCAGCTCGATCTCCTTGGCGACGGTGACGCCGTCCTTGGTGATCGTCGGGCTGCCGAAGCTCTTCTCCAGGACCACGTTCCGGCCCTTGGGGCCCAGGGTCACCTTCACGGCCTCGGCCAGCTTGTCCACGCCGGCCTTGAGGCGCGTCCGCGCCCGGGTGTTGAATTCGAGATCCTTAGCCATGGTTGTCTTCTCCCGTCAGTTGTGTTCGTTCGGGTTGTCGTTCAGGTGGCCACGGGTCCGACCCGTGGTCGATGGGGTCAGCCGAGGATCGCCAGGACGTCGCTCTCCTTCACGATCAGGAGCTCCTGGCCGTCCACGGTGACCTCGGTGCCGGCGTACTTGCCGTACAGGACCCGGTCACCCTCGGAGACTTCCATCTCCATGCGGGAGCCGTCCTCGGCACGCCGACCGGGGCCGACCGCGACGACCTTGCCCTGCTGGGGCTTCTCCTGGGCGGTGTCGGGGATGTAGAGCCCGCCGCGCATCTCCTCGGTCTCCTCGATGGGCTCCACCACGACCCGGTCGGCGAGCGGCTTCACCTCGAGCTGCGTCTTGGATGCTGTGGCCATCGGTTCTCCTCCTTCTGCAGGTTGTCAGTGCGTCCCCGGCTCCGTCCCGAGAAGGGATCGCCGAGCCGGGGGCGTCGTACGCCGTCGTCGCTCTCTGTCGTCGGCTGGGCCGGGCTCGGAACGCCCGGCGGGGAAACGAAGTGACGTTCCCGTGCCACGAGCTACCCAAGGACGAGTGCAGGAGGTGTGCCACCCGAAGCTGCCGGTGATCCCCGGCTTTCGGGCCCGATCCCTCCCTGCCCGGACACTCCTCCCGCCCCCGACCTGTCACCCCGACACGGACCTGTCAGAACGGCCGTGACCGGGAGCTGTCAGGCTGACAAGCCCGCTCCGATGCAGGAGGTGACGGGTCAGCGGAGGTGCGGATCCGCCGCTGCCAGGCCGATGAGGGTGAGGTGCGGCTCGGTGACCTCCACCCTCCGGCAGTGGGGCACGAGCCGCGCGGCGAGCCCTCCGGTGGCGACCACCACCGGATCCGTGGGATCCCACTCCGCCAGGATCCTCTCCACTGCACCGTCGATGGAATCCACGATGGAATAGAAGATCCCCGAGGTGAGACAGTCCCTCGTGTTCGTTCCCACCACACGGTCCGGGACGCTGATCTCCGCCTGAGGGAGGCGCGAGGCCGTCTGTCCGAGCCGCTCCATTCCCGCCCTGGGGCCCGGGGCGATGACGCCACCGCGAAACACCCCCTCGGAGCTGATGCAGTCGAAGGTGGTGGCCGTCCCCAGGTCCACCACGATCGTGTCCCTGCCGTAGAGGACGTGTGCCGCCAGCGTGTTCACGATCCGGTCCGGCCCCACGCTGGCGGGCTCGTCCACGTCGAGGGTCACGGGGAGCGGAGAGGCGGCGTCCACGGCTGCATGGGCCCAGCCCAGGGATCCTGCCACCTCCTTCCAGATCCGGTCCATGGCCGGGACCACCGAGGCCACCGTCATCCGATCCACCGCCGACGTCACCCGGGACGGGAGCTCGGCCATCAGGCCCCGGACCAGGAGGAGGTGCTCGTCGGGGGTACGCCGCCGATCGGTTCGGATCCTCCACACCGAGCGAGCGTCCAGGTCCCGGAAGACCCCCAGGACGGTTTCCGTGTTCCCGACGTCGACGGCCAGGATCACGGGAGGCGGATCTCCACGCTTCGGAGCCGTCGCAGGGCGCCCCGGTCGGGACGGAACAGGAGGGCCCCGTCCGGGGCGATCCCCACGCAGTTGCCGATCACCCATTCCTCGTCCGAGGGCGTCGTGATCTCGACGCGGCGATCCTGGAGCCAGTCGTAGCGGTCCAGGGCGTCGAGGGTGGCGGGATCCAGCGCACCGGGGGGGCGGGACACCCGTTCCTCGAGCCCCTCCACCACGGCGTCCGCCACGGTCAGGAAGGACGTCTCCTCTCCCGTGGCCTCGTCCAGGGAGGTCCCTCCCGATCGCACGTCCGCCGGCGCGTCGTCTCCCAGGGGCCGGACGTTGAGTCCCGCCCCCACCACCAGATGACGGACCCGCTCGCCCTCCCACGAGGCCTCGCTCAGGACTCCGCCGAACTTCGCGTCGCCCGCCATGAGGTCGTTGGGCCACTTGACGGCGGGCTCCAGGGACTCCAGGACCCCGTCCAGTCGCCGGACGATGCCCAGGCCGGCCAGGATCGGCAGCAGGCTCGCGTTCTCCACCCGGTCGGGACGGAGCACCAGGCTCAGGTAGAGGCCCCGGTCGCGGGGCGAGTACCAGGTCCGGCCCTGGCGCCCACGTCCCGACGTCTGCTCCCGGGCCAGCACCACGGTCCCCTCCGGCGCGCCCTCCTCCGCCAGCTCCTCGGCCGTGTCGCTGGTGGATTCCACGCGGTCGAAGATGCGCACCGTGTCCGGATCCCGATCCCAGCGGTCGGCCAGGTCCCGACGGTCCGCTCCGGCCCACTCTTCCAGCTCCGTTCGACTCATCTCTCTCCCGTCCGGTCCACGAGAAGGGTCAGATCGAGGGCGGGCGCCGAGTGCGTGAGCGCCCCCACCGAGATCAGGTCCACGCCCGTCTCGGCGATCCGGCGCACGTCCTCCAGGGTGATGCCGCCCGAAGCCTCCAGCGCCGGTCGGTCCTCTCCCCGCCGGCGGACGCGCTCCACGGCCCGCTCCAGCACCTCCGGTGACATGTTGTCCAGCAGGATCCGGTCCGGGTCTCCCCGGAGGGCGTCCTCGAGCTGGTCCAGGTCGGCCACCTCCACCGCCACCGGTACGCCCTGCTCCCGCGCCCGGGGCACGGCCCGGGCCAGCGCCTCCGCCACGCCCCCGGCGGCCCGGAGGTGGTTCTCCTTGATGAGCACCATGTCGTGGAGGCCCAGCCGGTGGTTCACGGCGCCGCCCGCCCGGGTCGCCGCCTTCTCGAGCCGCCGCCATCCCGGCGTGGTCTTCCGGGTGTCGGTGACCCGGGCGTCCGTGCCCGCCAGCTCCCGGACGAAGCGGCGGGTCAGGGTGGCGATCCCCGACAGGCGCCCCAGGAAATTCAGGGCGGTCCGCTCGGCGGTGAGGATGCCACGCAGGGGGCCCCGGAGCTCCAGGAGGACGTCCCCCTCCTCCACCGCCCTGCCGTCGTCGACCCTCGCCTCCACCTCCAGCTCCGGCTCGGCCAGACGGAAGACCTCCCCGGCGGGTTCCATCCCGGCGACGACGCCGTGCTCGCGGGTTCGGATCCGGGCCACGGCCCGCGTGGAGGCGGGCACCGTCCAGCGGGTGGTGAGATCGCCGGTCCCGACGTCCTCCTCCAGCGCGATCCGGACCAGGTCCCGGACCGCGGGGGCGGCCGGCGTCCCGCTGCCGTCAGCCACGGAGACCGGGCCAGGCCCAGGCGGCTCCCAGGTAGAGGAGGCCCACGGCCCAGCAGTAGTACGCGAACAGGTGGAACCGGCCGCGCTGCAGGAGTCCCACGAAGAGACGGATGGCCACCACGCCGCTCGCGGCCGCCGCGACGACCCCGGCTACGAGCCCCGGAGCCAGCGCGGGCTCGATCCCCGCGGCGACCTCGTCCACCTGCAGGAGCGCGGCACCCCCGATGGCCGGCACCGAGAGGAGGAAGGAGAATTCGGCCATCCGCGTCACCTCCACCCCTCGCCAGGCGCCCATGGCCACCGTCGAGCCCGAGCGGGAGATGCCGGGGAGGATCGCCACTCCCTGGGCCAGGCCGACGAGGAGCGCGGCGGCGGGGCTCGGCTCCGGACGCCCGTCGGTCCGACCCGTCCACCGCAGGCTCAGCACCAGCCCGCCCGTGACCAGCAGGAGCGAGGCCGCCACCAGGGGCTCCTCGTAGGTGGCGGCCAGGTACGACTCTCCGGCCAGCCCCATCACCGCCGTGGGGACGGAGGCGACGGCCAGGAGGCCGATGTACCGCCAGGTGGCGGCCTCGCCGCGGAACGCGCCGGAGACGAGCTCGGCGATCCGCTCCCGGTAGACCCAGAAGACGGCGAAGAGGGTCGCCAGGTGGACCGCCGCCTCGAAGAGGACGCCCGGGAGCTGGAGGCCCAGGAGGGCGTCACCCAGCACCAGGTGACCGCTGCTCGAGACCGGGAGGAACTCGGTGAGCCCCTGGACCAGGCCCAGGAGCGCCCCTTCCCACCAGCTCACGAGCCCGGGGCCGCCAGGTCGGCTTTCAGTCCCCCGGTCCGGGACCCGTCCCCCGTCAGGACCTCACGGTAGTACTCCTCGTACATGGGCACGACGCGCTCGGCGGAGAACCGCTCCATCGCCCGCTCCCGCGCCCGTCGAGCGTAGGCGTCCCACAGGTCGGGTTCCCCCAGGAGACGGGCGGCGCTCTCGGTCATGGCCTCCACGTCTCCCACCGGATGCAGCCGGCCGGTCTCGCCGTCCTCCACCACCTCGGCCAGCCCGCTCCCTGCGGTGCCCACCACCGGCACGCCGCAGGCGTGGGCCTCCAGGGCCACCAGCCCGAACGACTCCTCCTCGCTGGGGAGGAGGAAGAGGTCCGCGCACGCCAGGAGCTCGGCCACGCTCTCCAGCTTCCCGAGGAATTCCACGTGTGCGGAGACGCCGAGCTCGCGGGCCGCCCGCCTCGCGTCCTCCCGATCAGGGCCGTCGCCGATCATGACCAGCCGCGCGGGGATCCGCTCACGCACTCCGGCGAAGATCCGCACGACGTCCCGAACCCGCTTCACCGGGCGGAAGTTGGAGATGTGCATGAGGATCTTCTCCCCCTCCCCCGCCAGGCTGGAGCGGTGGCAGCCCTCCCGGTCCGGCCGGTAGGTCTCCGGATCGATGAAGTTCGGGATGACGCGGATCCCGCACGTCTCGGGACAGAACGCCTCCTCGGTCTCCTCCCTGAGATACTCGGACACGGCGGTGAGCCCGTGGGACCGCTCCACCGAGAACTTCGTGATGGACCAGAAGCTCGGGTCCTGGCCCACCAGGGTGATGTCCGTCCCGTGGAGCGTGGTCACGATCCGCACGTCCCGTCCTTCGGCCTGGAGCATCTCCCGGGCGATCCAGGCGCAGGTGGCGTGGGGCACGGCGTAGTGGACGTGGAGCAGGTCCAGCTCGCGCTCCGTGGCCACCTGGTGCATGGTGACGGCCAGCGCCAGCGAATAGGGAGGATATTCGAAGAGGGGGTACTGGTTGACCTCCACCTCGTGGAAGTAGATCCCCTCCCGGAACCGGGTGAGTCGGAAGGGCTGGGCGTAGGAGATGAAGTGCACCTCGTGGCCCCGTTCGGCCAGGGCCAGGCCCAGCTCCGTGGCCACCGCCCCGGAACCTCCGTAGGTGGGATAGCAGGTGATACCGATCCGCATGTCCTCGCGTCCTCCCGAGCTTCAGCGGTGGGAGCCGGGCGCGGTGCAGGCACGGCGCCACTCCTCGACGATCCGGCCCGCAAGCTCGCCCGTCGGGCGGGCGGCGTCCAGCCGGACGGCGTCCTCCGACGGCTGGTGCCGGAACCAGGTCCGCTGCCGGCGGGCGTACTGCCAGGTGGCCGATGCGATCCGATCGGCCGCCTCTTGGCGTGAGATCTCGCCGTCGGCGGCGCGCGCCACCGTCCGGTAACCGAGGGCGTTCCAGGCCGGCGACTCGGGGCCGTGGCCCTGCTCTCGGAGCCGCTCCACTTCCTCGAGCCAGCCACCCTCCAGCATGGCCTCGGCCCGACGTCGGATCCGTGCCCTGAGACGGTCGGCGTCCAGGGTGAGCACGAACGTCAGGATCGGCACCGGCGGGGCCTCCGGCTCGCCGTGGTCGTGCCACCAGGAGAGGGGTCGCCCCGAGAGGAGCGCCAGCTCGAGGGTCCGACCCGCGCGCTGGGGGTCCAGCGGCCCCTGACGATCGGTGAGGACCGGATCCAGCCGCCGGGCCCAGCGCCTGAGGGTCTCGGGCTCCCGCCCCCCGAACCACTCCCGGAGCGCCTCCCGCCGGCCCTCGTCCATGGGCGGTTCCCGGAAGACGGGATCCACCAGGGCCGACAGGAAGAAACCGGTGCCCCCGGCCAGGACGGGGACCCGCCCCCGGCTCCGGATGGCCCGGATCCAGTCCCGGGCGAGCCCGGCGAAGCGTCCGGCCCCGTAGCGCTCGCCGGGATCCAGGAAGAGCAGGCCGTGGTGCGGGACGCGCTCCCGGAGCTCCTCCGGCGGCGCCGCCGTACCCACCTCCATCCCCCGGTAGGCCTGACGGCTGTCCACCGAGACGACCTCGCCGTCCAGCCGTTCCGCCACCCGTACGGCGAGGTCCGACTTCCCCGTGGCCGTGGGCCCCATGACGGCCAGCCCCGCCGGGCCGTCGCCTCCGGCCGCCGGAGACCCGTCGGTTCGCCCTCCCCTCACGTCCGCCGTCAAGATCGCCGGAAGCGTCGGTGCAGCTCGTCCAGGGTGAGCCGGACGATGGTGGGTCGGCCGTGGACGTCGTGTCCGGGCAGCTCGGTGGCGAAGAGCCGATCGAAGAGCTCGGACATCTCCTCCCGGGAGAGGGGCCGTCCCGCCTTGATGGCTCCCTGGCAGGCCATGCTCTTGGCGATCCGCTCGTGCTGGTTCCGGGCGGAGTTGACCAGCTCCGATCCCTCGGCGAGCTCCTGCACCATGTCCCGGAAGCAGCGCTCGGCATCGAAGTACGGATGGGGGTTCGGCGCGCCGTGGACGATCACCGTGCGGTCGCCGAACGGCTCCACGTCGTAGCCCACTTTCTCGAAGAGGGCCTCCAGCTCCTCCACCACCGAGTACTCGGCCGGAGAGAGCCGGAGGGTGAGGGGGAAGAGGAGACGCTGGGAGGTCCCGGAGGACGCCCCGGCGAAGCGGTCCATGAGCTCCTCGTAGAGCACCCGCTCGTGGGCGGCGTGCTGGTCGATGATCAGCAGGCCCTCCCGGCTGCTGGCCAGGATGTAGGTCTCGTGGAGCTGCCAGAGCTCCGGGGGCCGCACCCTCTCCCCTCCCCGGAGGGCCGTCTCCTCGCGGTCCTCCCCGGCGTCCTCCGGGTGGCCCGAGACGAACAGGGCCAGCTGGGAGCGGGGCTCCCTCACCTGGTTCGTCCGGGCTGTGCTCGCCTCCGCCGCGGCCCTCCCCTCACCGCGGTCTCCGGGCGGCCCCTTCCCGGACGGCGCCGTCTCGACCGCCGCGTCCTCTCCGGCGGTCGATCCGTCACCCCCCAGCTCCGGGGTGCTCCGCAGCTCCGAGAGGGCATCCCGGACCGCGGCGCGGGCGGCGGCCTCCACGTCCGGCCGGTCCCGGAACTTCACCTCCGATTTCTGGGGATGGACGTTCACGTCCACCCCGTCGGGCGGGAGGCTCACGTAGAGGAAGAAGGTGGGACGGACGTCCGGGGCCACCGTGGTCCGGTAGGCGTCGTCCACCGCCGTCACCAGCCCGTCGTCGTCCACCGGGCGGCCGTTGACGAAGATCTGGCGGCGGCGCCCGCCGCCGCGGGCCGCGTCGGGCCGCTCCACCAGGCCCCCGATCCGGAGGTCCTCCTCCCCGGCCTCCAGCTCCAGGAGGGGCTCGGCCTCCTCGCCCCCCCACAGGTCGGCCACCCGTCGCCGGACCGCCTCGGCCGGCGGGAGGTCGAGGAGCTCCCGTCCGTTGGAGACCAGGCGGAAGTGGATCCGCAGCTTGGAGAGCGCCACGCGAATGATCGTCTCGCTCACCGCCCGGGTCTCCACGCCCGCCGACCGCAGGAACTTGGCCCGGGCCGGGACGTTGTGGAACAGCGAGCGGACCCGGACGGTGGTGCCGGGCCGGCGGGCGATCTCGTCCACCGACTGGATCTCCCCGCCGCGGACCCTGATCCGGGTCCCGGTCTCCTCTTCCCGGGTGGCCGTCTCCAGCTCGAAGCGGCTCACCGCGGCGATGGAGGGGAGCGCCTCCCCACGGAACCCGAAGGAGCTCACCGAGTCCAGGTCCTCGGCGCTCCGGATCTTGCTCGTGGCGTGCCGGTCCAGGGCCAGCAGCGCGTCCTGCCGTGCCATCCCGGTGCCGTCGTCGGCCACACGGATCTCGGTCTTCCCGCCGTTCCGGAGCTCGACCTCGATCCGTGAGGCCCCGGCGTCCACCGCGTTCTCCACCAGCTCCTTCACCACCGAGGCGGGACGCTCCACGACCTCCCCGGCCGCGATCTTGTCGGCCACGCGGTCCGGGAGGATCTGGACCCGGGCGCTCATCCCCCTACTCCCCGTCCAGGCCGTAGAACCGGCGGGCGTTGCGACGGGTCAGGGCGGCCAGCTCCCCGGCGGTCACCCCGCGCTCCCCGGCGAGGCGCTCCACCGTGTGGGGCAGGTGGGCGGGCTCGTTGCGCCGTCCCCGTACCGGCTCGGGGGAGAGATACGGGCTGTCGGTCTCCACCAGGAGACGGTCCTCGGGTACCCGGCGGAGGCGCTCCAGCCCGTCGAAGCCCGAGAAGGTGGCGATACCGGAGAAGGAGACGTACCAGTCCTCCTGCAGGGCCACCTCCAGCAGGGCGTCGCCGGCGGTGAAGCAGTGGAGGACCCCCCGGACCGCGTCGCCGAAGGCCCGGACCAGCTCCGCCGTCTCGGCGTCGGCCTCCCGGGTGTGGACGATGAGGGGGAGGCCCGTATCGGCCGACAGCTCCAGGTGGGCCCGGAAGGCACGAGCCTGCTCGTCCCGGGGGCTGTTCTCGTAGTGGAAGTCGAAGCCGGTCTCGCCCACCGCCAGGACGTCCGGGTCCTGGACCAGGTCCCGGAGGCGGTCCAGCACCTCCGGGCTCCACGCCCGCGCCCCGTGGGGGTGGAGGCCGGCCGAGGCCCAGATCCCCTCCTCCCGGCGGGCCAGCTCCAGGGCCGCGGCGGCGTCCCCGGGCGAGCTCCCGACGCTCACCATCTCCCGCACGCCCGCCTCCCGCGCCCGACGGATCACCTCCCGACGATCCCCGTCGAACCGCTCGTCGGTGAGATGGAGGTGGGAGTCGAAGTACGGGCCGTCCGCGGTCACGCGCTCGGACACGGGCTCAGGGGCCGGCGGCGGACGATCCGGGGGGCACGTGGGGAGATCACCGCCAGCGAGCGCCTACGCCGACGCCCCCTGCTGGCCCCGCGCCCGCTCCTCCATGTACTCGTCGATCTCGAGCAGGGCGGGCGAGGCGACGAAGATGGAGGAGTAGGTCCCCACCAGCACTCCCAGGATGAGCACCAGGGCGAAGGGGCGGATCACCGGCCCACCGAACAGGAAGAGGGCGAGCAGCGCGCCCAGCGTCGTGAGGCTGGTCATGGCCGTACGGGGCAGGGTCTCGTTGATGCTCCGGTTCAGGATCTCGATGTAGCTCTCCTTCCGCCGGCCCTTCAGGTTCTCCCGGACCCGGTCGAAGACCACGATGGTGTCGTTCAGGGAGTACCCCACGATGGTGAGGATGGCCGCCACCGTGGCCAGGGTGATCTCCACGTCCAGCACGGAGATGAACCCGAAGGTCAGGGTGATGTCGTGGACGGTGGCGATGACCGCCGCCACGCCGAAGCGCCACTCGAATCGGAACGCCAGGTAGATCAGCGTCAGGAGGAAGGAGAGGAGGATGGCGATGAGGGCCTTCTCCTGGAGCTCCTGACCGACCTGGGGTCCCACGGCTTCGGTGCGGAGCACGGTGACGCCTCCCTCGCCGAAGGCCTCCTCCAGGGACGCCACCACCCGCTCGCTCACGGAGGTGGCCCCGGCGGCGAGCTGGCTGTCGGCCGTGTCCGCGGCGCTCCCGGTATCCTCCCCCGCGGCGACCGGGGCCGGCTCCCCGCCGGCGGCCCCTCCGTCCATCTCCCCTTCGAAGCCCTGGATGCGGATCAGGAACTCGTCCACGTCGCCGAAGCCCTGGATCTGGGCGTTGGCGATGCCGCCGGCGGTGAGGATGTCACGCAGCTCGCCCACGGTGGTGGTGGTGTCGAACTCCACCTGGAGGAGGGTCCCTCCGGTGAAGTCCACCCCGTAGCTCAGTCCCCGGTGTGCGAACAGGGAGACCAGGCCCACGGCCAGCAGCAGGGCCGAGGCCACGTAGGCCCGGCGCCGGGACTCCAGGATCTTGAAGCTCGCGTCCTTGAAGAATCTCATCTCTTCCGTCTCGCAGAAGGGTCGGTTCCGTCGCTGGGAAACTCGTGCTCGTGTGGGGCCGGGACGCTGCCGGGGCGGAGGTCGGAGGTCACCGGAGCCCCCTCCCCCGGGAGGGCCGCCTCAGACGCTCAGATGCTCACCGACTCGGCGGGCGAGCGGCGATCCAGGTAGATGCGGTAGAAGGTCTTCGTCACGTACAGCGCCGAGAAGAACGATGCCACGATACCGATGGAGAGCGTCACGGCGAAGCCCTTCACCGGTCCGGTCCCCACCTGGTAGAGGATGATGGCCGTGATCAGCGTGGTGAGGTTGGCGTCCACGATGGCCGACAGGGCGTGGTCGAAGCCCTCCTCCACGGCCGTGCGTGAGGTCTTCCCCACGTCCAGCTCCTCGCGGATGCGCTCGAAGATGAGGACGTTGGCGTCCACGGCCATCCCGATGGACAGGATGATGCCGGCGATTCCCGGCAGCGTCAGGGTGGCCCCGAGGCCCGCCAGCCCGCCCAGCATGATGATCACGTAGACGGTGAGGGCCCCCACCGCCAGGAGTCCCGAGACCTTGTAGTAGGCGATGATCATGAGCACCACCAGGGCGAGCCCGATGATGAAGGCGATCTGCCCCTGGGAGATGGAGTCGGCCCCCAGGGAGGGCCCCACGGTCCGCTCCTCGACGATCTCGATGGGAACGGGGAGCGCGCCGGCCCGGAGCACCAGGGCCAGGTCCTGGGCCTCCTGCAGCGAGGATCCCTGCCCCATCTCGATCTGTCCCCGCTGGCCGATGGTGCTTCGGATCTCCGGAGCGCTCTGGACCCGGCCGTCCAGGACGATGGCCATGTACTGGCCGACGTTCTGGCCCGTGACCCGCTGGAAGATCCGGCCGCCCTGACGGTCGAACTCGAAGGGGACGATGGGCATGTTGTAGGTGGGATCGCGGGTGGCGGGCCCGGCGTCGTCCAGGTACTCCCCGGTGATCATCGGCTCTTCCTCGAGGACGTAGAGCCGCCGGTAGGACTGCCCGCCCTGGCCCACGGCGTTGGCGCTCCACCGGAGCTCGGTGTTCCGGGGGAGCAGGGCCTGCACGCTGTCCATCTCCAGGTAGCGCTCCACCGTGGGGAAGTCCTGTTCGGCCACGAGGAAGATCCCGCCGTGGGTCCCGCTCTCCAGGAGCAGGCTGGTGAGCGGACGATCCTGTCCTTCGTCTCCGAGCCCCGGGATGCCTCCCTCCTCCTGGCCCGATTCCGTCTCGGCAGCGGCCCCGGCCGTGTCCTGGCCCTCCTGGTCGCCGAAGATCTGGTCCAGCTCCCCCTCGCCCGCGGCCTCGTCGCCGGTCTCGGCCCCGGCCGCCTCGCCCTCGGCCGCGGCCACGGCTTCACCGGCGGCCGTATCCCCTTCCACGACACGCACGATGGTCCGGTCCAGGCGGGGCAGGAGCTGCCGGAAGCGCTCGCCGTCGCGCACCAGCTTGAACTCCAGGAAGGCGGTCCGGGCCACGATCTCCTTGGCCCGCTCGGGATCGTCGATCCCCGCCAGCTCCACGATGACGCGGTCGTCGCCCACCTGCTGGATGATGGGCTCCCGGACGCCGAACTCGTTGATCCGGTTCCGGATGGTGGTCAGCACCCGCTCCACGGCGTCGGCCCGGTCCTGGCCGGTGATGGTGCTGTCGGAGATCTCGATGGCCAGGTGCATCCCGCCCTGCAGGTCCAGGCCCAGGTTCAGGGGGGAGATCGTCCGGCCCTGGGGCCCCTCTTTCGGCACGAGGGCCCACGCGCAGAGCGCGATGACTCCGACGATGACGGCGATACGCCCCTTCAGGCTCTTGAACATGTGATCCGCTGGTGGAGTGCGTGACCGATTTGCTGGCCGAACGAAAGCGCTGTACCCCGGACCGGCCGTGAGGTGCGCCCCTCGTCCCGCCGCGCGAGGGCGGGGGGACCGGGCGACTGCGCTCGAGATCCGGGGCCGGTCGGCCCCTCGAAGGTGGCCAAGCTACCGCGAGCTCGTGGTGCCGCGAAAGGGTCCCACGGGCGGTCCGCCTCCGGAGGTCCCGTCCTCCTCCCGGGAGACGGCCATCGGGGGAGGGCCGGAGACCGCCGCCGGAGAACCGATTCTATCCTCGCCGCGTCATAGTTCGTCGCCGACTTTCCAAAGTCACGCTCCGTGACTTTATCTCCCTGCCTCGCGACTCGTGGGGGGACCGCCGAATGTACCCATACGTACGGTGGATATAGCTGCCTCTCGGCGGTCTCCGGGCTCAAAGAGCCAGAAAGTCCATCCATAGTCGGCTGGAACTTTACGGAATAGACGGGCTATATACGGTCACGCTCGACGGATCCCCGCTGGAATGTCCCCCCAACGAAGGACGACCCATGCCCGCCCAGAAGAATCCCGATGTGATGAAGATGGTCAGGAAGGCGATCGAGAAGGACCCGGACGTGGAGACGGCGGCCCTCTTCGAGAAGGCCCGGGACATGGATTCGTCCCTGGAGGAACTCTCCCTCCGACAGTTCCACGCCCGCTACCCCCTCCAGGTGAAGCGGAAGCTCTCCTCGGCGAAGAAGAAAAAGGAACAGAAGAAAGCGAAGAAGAAGTCCGGCGGGCGGAGCTCCGGACGCGGGGGGAAGAAGAAGAGTTCCTCGGCCTCGCGGGGTGGCGCCACCGCCGGAGAGGACGGCCGCCAGGCCATCCGGGAAGGTCTCCTGCGCTTCGCGAAGGACGTGGCCGCCGCCGAGGACAAGGCCGACCTCATCACCGTCCTCACGAGCGTGGACGATTACGTGGACGAGGTGGCCGACGCCCTGGAGACGTCCTGACGGGCGGCGAGGCCGTCCGCCGAATGGGCCCGCTGGGATTCGAACCCAGGACCTTGGGATTATGAGTCCCCTGCTCTGAACCGCTGAGCTACGGGCCCGCAGTGGGATGGGGCTGTGTTTTCCCCGTGGGAGGCGTCCTCCCCGCGACGGCCGTCCGGGTCAGGTCCCGAAGAGCCGGTCTCCGGCGTCGCCCAGCCCGGGGAGTATGTATCCGTTCTCATCGAGCTCCCGGTCCAGGGCGGCGGTGAAGACCTGGACGTCGGGGTGTTCCCGCTCCAGCCGACGCACCCCTTCGGGAGCTGCCACGATGGCGGCCATCCGGAGCGAGCGCGCTCCCGACTCCTTCAGGAAGGAGAGGGCCGCCGAAGCGGAGCCCCCCGTGGCCAGCATCGGGTCGGTGACGAGGAACCACTGCTGCTCGGGGCTGGGCGGGATCTTGAAGTAGTAATCCACCGGCCGGAGCGTGTCGTGCTCCCGCTCCAGTCCGATGTGACCCACCCGGAGGGTCGGCAGGAGGTTCCGGAACCCCTGCACCATCCCGAGGCCGGCCCGGAGGATGGGTACCAGGGTGATCCTGTCCCCTTCCACCCGCTCGCCCACCGTGGGCTCGAGGGGCGTCTCGATCCTGCACTCCACCGTCTCCAGGTCCCCCAGGACCTCGTACGCCAGGAGGCCCGCGATCTCGTCCACCAGCTCGCTGAAGCGCTTCCGGGACGTCTCCCGCTCCCGGAGCAGCGAGACCTTGTGGAGGAGGAGCGGATGATCCACCACCACCAGGTTCGAGAATCCGTGGCCCTCCTCGCCGATCCGCAGGGCTGCCCCCTCGTCGCTCACGACGGCTCGCCTCCCGAGACCTCGATGCGAGGCTCCCCCGCACCCTCCCGCACCTCGCCCACCCGGGCCGCGGCGTAGCCGGCCCCGCGCCACGCCTGCACCAGCTCGTCGGCCTGGGAGGCCGGCACGGCCGCCAGGAGTCCGCCCGACGTCTGGGCGTCGCACAGGAGGATCCGCAGGGTCTCGCCCACGCCCTCCTCCCACGTCACGTGAGGCTCCACCGCCTCCCGGTTCCGACCGGTGCCTCCGGGCACACAGCCGTCCGCGGCGAGCCGGGCCGCACCGGGGAGGAGCTCGGGCGCCCCGGCGTCCACACGGGCCGAGACCCCGGACGCGCGGCACACCTCCAGGAGGTGACCCAGGAGCCCGAAGCCCGTGACGTCGGTGGCCGCGTGGACGTCGAACCGCTCCATCCGGACCATCGCCTCCCGATTCAGCTGTCGCATGGAATCGATGGCGGCGGCCGACTCGTCGTCGGCCGATCGGTCGGTCTTGATCCCGGTGGTGATCACGCCGATGCCCAGTGCCTTGCCGAGCACCAGGGCGTCGCCCGGACGGGCCCCGGATTTCCGGAGGACGGCCTCCTCCCGACCCAGGCCCAGGGCCACGAGCCCGAACTTCGGCTCGGGGTCGTCGATGGAGTGCCCCCCCGCGATGACCACCCCCGCCTCGCGGCAGACCTCCGTCGCCCCGCGAAAGATCCCCTGCAGGACGGCGGGTCCGAACTCACCCGCCGGGATCCCCAGGATGCTCAGCGCGAACGCCGGGTGGATGCCCATGGCGTAGAGGTCGCTGAAGGCGTTGGCCGCGGCGATGGCGCCGAAGTCCTCCGGGCCGTCCACCAGGGGAGTGAAATAGTCCACGGTGGCCGCCACGACGCGACCGTCGCCCAGCCGGTAGACCGCGGCGTCGTCGGGAGCGTCGAGGCCGACGATCACCCGCTCGTCGTGCATGTAAGGAAGCGAATCCAGTACGGTTTCCAGGTCCTCCGGACCCAGTTTGCATGCTCACCCGGCCCCGTGGGAGTAGCGGGTGAGGCGCGGTGCCCGATCGGGCTCGGCCATGGGTCTTCCTTCCTCGGAGTATGTGTGCTCGGTGGGATCGCTCCCGGGGCCGTACGGCTCGGCGCCCCGGTCGTCCCGCGAAGCTATCCCCGGCGTAGGCCTTGCGGCAACCTGGGAGCGGACGCGCCCGTCGGACCCCATGACCCGGGAGAGATCCATGGGCCTGTTCTCCGGCTTCGGAGACTCGGGAGACCAGCCGTCGTACGGGGAGCTCCGCCGCCGGATGGTGGACCAGCAGATCCGTGCGCGAGGAGTGGAGGATCCCCTGGTTCTCGACGCCATGCGGGAGGTCCCGAGACATCTCTTCGTCCCGGAGGATGAGCGGGGCCAGGCGTATGCCGACCGGGCCCTCCCCATCGGCCAGGGGCAGACCATCTCCCAGCCCTATATCGTGGCCCGGATGACCGCCCTCCTGGAGCCCCGGGAGGGAGCCCGCGTCCTGGAGGTGGGGACCGGCTCGGGCTACCAGGCGGCGGTGCTCGCTGCCTGCGGGCTGGAGGTCTTCTCCGTGGAGCGGATCCCCTCCCTCCTGGAGCGAGCCCGTCGAGGGCTCGAGGAGGCCGGGTTCGCCGACCGGATCCGCCTCCGCTCCGGCGACGGGAGCCACGGATGGCCCGAGGAGGCCCCCTTCGAGGGGATCCTGGTCACGGCGGCGGCGGACCTCCTCCCCCCACCCCTCGAGGAGCAGCTGGCGGAGGGAGGGATCGCCGTGGCCCCCGTGGGAGGTCGGTTCACCCAGGTGCTCCGCACCTACCGGAGGACGGACGGAGGCCTGAGGACCGAGGACCACGACGCCGCCCGGTTCGTGCCCCTGATCTCGGACGTGGAGGGGGGGCGCCCCCCGGGCGCCGCCGGTGGGCCCCGGTGAGGGCGCCTCCCCGCCCTCCCGTCAGCGCTTCTCCCGGGCGCCCTCGTCCTCCACCCGGAACACCCACGCCGCCAGGACCCCCGGACGGATCTCCCCGCTCCGGGCCCGCACGTCGAGATCGTGCCGGGAGCCGACCTCGGCCCCCGGCGGGTCCACGACCCGGTGGAGGAACCGGCGGCACCTTTCCCGCCATCGGACCCAGTTCTCCGAGCGCAGATCGACCCACCCCTGGGCGGCCCAGCGTCCATCGGTGGGATCGGTCCCGTCGGGGGGGCGGACCTTCAGCTCGGGTCCCCGGAGCATCCGGCGGCCGTCGGGAAAGAGGATGGGGATCCCGATGGAGAGGATGTCCGATCGGAGCCTCGCGTCCGCCTCGACGAGCTCCCTCGCCTCCCGAGCCGCTGCGGTCTCGTCCAGCTCCGACGCCTCCTCGACGTCGCGATGGAGGCGGCCGAGGATGTGGGCCTCGAACAGGAGCTTGCTGAGCCTCGGAGGACCCAGCATCTCGAAGGCCACGGAATGGACGTCGTGGCGCCGCTCCAGCTCCTCCATACGCTGGAGCGCGGCCTCCCGCATGCTCCCGCCCCGGTAGCTGGGGCCGATGCCGGCGGCGTCCAGGCTCGCCACCACCTCCTTCCCCGTCGGCCGACCCTCGATCTCGTCCACCACCACCTCGGCGATCTCCTCGGGGGTCACCAGCTCCATCATCCCGAGGGAGCTGATGGCCTCGAACTCGCCGAGGCTGAACAGGCCGTTCTCCCCTGCGTCCAGGTAGACCGAGCGCACGGGATCGTCCGTGCGCTGCCAGGCGTCGTCGTCCCCGCCGGCGAGGGCTTCGTCCAGCGGCAGGGGCGCGGTGCTGTCGAACCGTGCCATGGGCTCCCCGCCCCGATCCACCGTGCCGTAGGTGATCTCCTTCCAACCGATGGCCGCGGTGGGCTTCACCTCCTTCACCGTGGGTGCGTCGGGGGTGCGCGCCATGAGGTAGAGGAGGAGCGAATGGGCCCCGGCGATGCTCGCCTTGGCCAGGAGGGTCCACGACGGCCGCTCCTCGGAATGGGTGAAGGGGATGTTCAGCCCCATGCCCCCGGTGCCCGAGGTGCCGACCTTGACGTAGACCGACGTGCCGGCCCTCCGGAGGCCCTCCAGGAGGAGCTGCACGTGTCGGATGAGCTGGGGCAGGTACAGCGTGGACAGGTGCGCCTCGACCTGGGCCGTGGTGGCACCGCCCTCCCGGCGGGCCGTGCGGCGGAGCTCCTCGGCCGAAGCGAAGAGGTCCTGGTAGGCGATGGCGGTGGCGGTGTTGATCCCGTCCACGATGATGTCGGGCTGGTGACGCTCCAGCAGGGAGACGAGGGCCGAGTCCGAGTAGTCCCCTTCCCCCAGACGGCCGAAGATCTGATCCAGGAGCTCGGACCGGCCGTCCTCGTCGGACAGGAGCTCGCGCCGCGACTCGCCGCGGCGGCTCTCGGGGAGGAAGACGTCTCCCCATTCGGGCACCAGCTCCACGTCGTCGGCGCCCGGCTCCCGGGAAAGCTCCCGCACGGTCTCCTCGGCCTCCTCGCGGTGGAGCCCCCCCACGACGATGCGGGAGGGCGCGGCCTCCAGGAGGCGGCGGGCCACGGCCGTACCCACCAGCCCCGTCCCTCCCAGCAACAGAACGCTCCTTCCTCGAATGTCCATCGCCTACTCCTCCGCTTCCCGAGACCTTCCGGCGAGATCCACGCGCCGTCGAAGGGACCGCGTCTCGTCCCCGCTCAGCTCCCTCCACCCGCCGCCGGCCAGGTCCCCGAGCTCCACCGGCCCGAAGGCCAGACGCCGCAGGTAATGGACGGTGACGCCCAGGGTCCCCAGCATCCGACGGATCTCCCGGTTCCGACCCTCGTGGAGGGTCAGCAGCAGGATCGCCGGCCCGGAGCCCGCCGGCGGGAGGAGGCTGGCCGCATCGGCCCGGGCCGGGCCGTCGTCCAGCTCCACCCCGTCCAGCAGGCGCTGCGCCAGTCCCCGGTCCGCCGCCGGATCCACGCCCACCTCGTACCGCTTCTCCACCTCCCAGCGGGGGTGCATGAGCCGGTGGGCCACGTCGCCCTGGTTCGTCAGGAGCAGGAGGCCCTCGCTCATGTAGTCCAGCCGTCCGACGTGGAACAGCTCCTGGGGCGGCCCGTCGGGCAGGAGGTCGTAGACGGTCCGTCGGCCGCGGGGGTCGCCGCGGCTCACCACCGTCTCCACGGGTTTGTTCAGGGCGATCCAGAGGGGTGGGGAGAGCTCCACCCGACGGCCGTCCACCTTCACCACCGAGGCTTCCGGGTCCACCCGCAGCGACGGACGCTCCGCGACCTCCCCGTCCACCCGGACCCGCCCCTCGGCGATGATCTCCTCGGAGGCCCGGCGGGAGGCGATCCCGGCCCGGGAGAGGAACTTGGGCAGTCGCATCCCCCGGTTCACTCCTCTCCTCCGTCCCCGCGTCCTGGGTCCTCCTCCGCCGCCTCCGCCTCGGACGGGTCCGCCTCCTCCCGGTCGCCGTCGGCCTCCTCGCCGTCGCCGTCCGCCGTCCCGTCGGCCCCGTCCTCCCCCTCGGCGAGCTCCTCCCGGAGGGTCACCGGGAGCTCCTCCGGCCGGGGCAGGTCCTCGAGGGTCTGGAACCCGAAGTGCTGGAGGAAGTGATCGGTGGTCCCGTACAGGAGGGGACGGCCCAGTCCCTCTCCCCTGCCCACCACGTCGATGAGCTCCCACTCCTGCAGGGTGCGCAGGACCGAGCTGCTCCCGACCCCACGGATCTCCTCGATCTCGATCCGGTCGATGGGCTGACGGTAGGCCACGATGGCCAGGGTCTCCAGCGCGGCCTCCGAGAGGGTCGGCGACTTGGGGACGGAATCGAACCGCTCCAGATAGGGGGCGAACTCCGGTCGGGTCAGGATCTGGTAGCCGTCGCCGAGCTGATAGATCTGGAAGGAGCGCTCGCTCTCCTCGTACTCCCGCCGGAGCGTCCCGATGGCCTCCTCCACCTGGGAGGGGGTGAGGTCGTGATCGGCCCGGGCGATCTCCGAGGAGTGGAGCGGAGCGTCACTGGCGAAGAGGGTGGCCTCGACGATCTGCGTCCGCTTCACCGGTCCGTCCCCTCCCTCCGGTCGGAACCGGGGACGTCGCCGGGGGCGTCGTCCTCCGGGTCGTCCTCCGGGTCCTCCGTGCCGGATCCGTAGCCGGGGCCCCGCTTGATCCAGACCTCCCCGAAGGCTTCCACCTGCCGGATCCTGATCACCTGCTGCCGCGCCATCTCGAGGCAGGCCAGCAGCGCCGTGACGGCGTGCATCCGGGCCCCGTCCTCGCTCTCGAAGAGGCGCCGGTACACGAAGCGAGCGGTCCTGACCAGGAGGTCCCGCACCTCCCCGATCTTCTCCCGGACGGTGATCTGGCGGGTCGGCGCCCGGTGGGAGGGCTCGGGCTCCATCTCGGGCACGGAGAGCGCCGCGTCCAGGAAGTCCTCCGGGCCCGCCTCCAGCTCTTCGGGACGGCGGGACGGCTCCGGTCTCGGGGGCACGTATCCCTTGGGGAAGTGCCGCGAGCGGTCGGCCTCCGCCCGGGAGAGGACCCCCGCCACTTCCTGGAAATGTTCGTACTCCAGGAGACGCCGGACCAGGTCCGAGCGCGGGTCCTGGTCCCACTCCACGTCCCGGTTCCGGGGCAGGAGCATGCGGGACTTGATCCGGACCAGCGTGGAGGCCATCTCCACGAACTCGCCGGCCCGGTCCAGCTCCAGTCGATCCAGGCCCCGGTCCAGGGCCTCCTGGAACTGTCGCGTGATGTGGGCGATGGGGATGTCGAAGATCTCGATGTCCTGCGACCGGATCAGGTGGAGGAGGAGGTCCAGCGGACCGTGGAACCGGTCGAGCTCCACCACGAAGGGCTCCCTGAGTCCCTCCAGGGGCTCGTCCCTCCATCGATCCTCGGGGGGACGGGTGCGGGTGGGTGCGATCACGGTCGTCGACGAACGATCCGGCGGGGGCGCCCGGCGGCCGGGGCGGGGGGAACCGCACGCTCGCCGGGGGATAGGACTGGACCGGCCGGGGGCGTGGCTCCGCGGCCGCTGGATCCGGACACCTCATCCATGCCTGTCACACTCCGATCGAGAGGGAGATACGTCCATGCCGACCACCCAGAGTGCCAAGAAGCGTCTGCGCCAGGAGGAGAAGCGCCGGACCAGGAATCGCTCCACCAAATCCGCCATCCGGACCCTGGAACGCAAGGTCCTGGAGGCGGAGTCCGCCGGGGAGGCTCGGGAGGTCAGGGACGAGCTCTACGCCGCCCTGGACCGGGCTGCCGCCAAGGGCGTGATCCACGAGAACAAGGCAGCTCGCCGGAAGTCCCGGGTCGCCAAGCACGTGGAGAGCCTCTCGGACTGACGGGGGCCGACCCGGGCGGTCAGCCCTCACCCCCGCCGGAGGGCTCCCGCCGTCCGTCGCCGGACCCCTCGCTCGGGGAATCCTCGGCGTCGTTCTCCTCCTCCCCTTCGTCGGCTGCGTCCAGCATGGCGGAGACGGCGTCGAACTGATCGGCGTCGTCCAGCGACAGGGACTCGAGGAACTCCAGCTCGTCGTAGGCGCGGGTCTCGGCGTCGGCCTCTCCGTCGGCGGGCCCGTCCCCCACCTCCGACGGCGGCTCCTCCCGGCCCTCCGGAGCCTCGCCGCTCGGACCGTCTCCGCAGGGACCGGGGGCCGACTCTTCGGCGGCCGACTCTTCGGCGGCCCCCTCCTCGGCGGCCCCCTCCTCGCCCTCGTCCACCAGTCGGAGGGGAGGCCGCTCCCCGCCGTCCGGCTCCCCGGCCCGGGGCGTATCCTCTCCGGGCTCTCCGTCGGAAGCTGCCAGGGCTCCTCCCTCGCCTCCCTCGTCGGCGGCCTCCACCGCCTCTCCGTCGGCGGTCTGCCCGGACTCCTCGGCCGCCTCGTCCCGGGGCGCGGGAGCCGAATCGATGATCTCCAGGGCGGAGCGTAGCTGGTCGATGGCGCCGCGCTCGGACTCCAGGTCCTCTTCCAGCTCCCGGATCGTCGCGTCCAGCTCTCCGCGCTCCCTCTCCCAGCGCTCGTCGTCGTACTCGCCCACCCGGTGGCGGATCTCCGCCTCCTCACGACGGGCCAGGGCCTCCTCGCGGTCGGCCTCCAGGCCCTCCACCCGGCCGGACCGCCGATCCAGCTCCTCCGCCAGGTCCTGCCGGTGCTCGGCGAGCTCGGACCGCACCTCCTCCAGCCGCTCCTGGTAGTCGGACCGGATCCGCCGGACCACTTCGGGCCGGGCCTCCTCGGTCGCCTCCTCCAGCCGGTCCAGCCACTGGGAATAGGTGGCCCGGCGCTCCAGGAGCTCGTCGATCTGGGGGGGGATGGGATCGGTCACTGGTTCTCTGTCCCTTGCTGGAGTCTCAGTCGCCTGACTCGCCGGTCTCGTGGTCGCTCGGGTACGTGGAGGAGCCGTCGACGAAGGTACGGTGAATCCGTCCCTGGAGCTCGCGTCCCGCGAAGGGGGTGTTCCGACCCAGCGAGAGGAACTCGTCGGGATCCACCCTCCAGCGCTCCTCGGGGTCGAAGATCACCACGTCGGCCGGCGACCCCGGTCGGAGCGTGCCTCCGGGCAGGCCCATGATCCGGGCCGGAGCCGTGGCCATGCGCTCCACGAGCTCCGCCAGGTCCAGGATCCCGGGGACCACGAGCTCCGTCATGCACACGGCGAAGGCCGTCTCCAGGCCCACGAGCCCGAACGGCGCGTCGTCGAACTCCCGCTCCTTCTCCTCGTAGTGATGGGGCGCGTGATCGGTGGCCACCACGTCCAGGGTGCCGTCGGCCAGCCCCTCCCTGAGCGCGTCGCGATCCTCGGCGCTCCGGAGCGGCGGATTCACCTTCGCGTCGGTCCGGTATCCCCGACACATCTCGTCGGTGAGCGCCAGATGGTGGGGCGTCACCTCGGCGGTGACCCGTACGCCCCGCTCCCTGGCCCTGCGGATCTGCTCCACCGATTCCCGCGTGGAGACGTGACAGACGTGGAGGTGTCCCCGTGTGAGCTCCGCCAGCTGGACGTCCCGGGCCACCATGGCCGACTCGGCCACTCCGGGGATGCCCCGGAGCCCGAGGGAGGTGGCCACGGTCCCCTCGTTCATCACCCCGTCGGCGGCCAGGTCAAGGTCCTCGGCGTGCTGGAGGACCGGGATCCCGAACGACCGGGTGTACTCCAGGAGCCGGCGCATGAGCCGGGAGCTCGACACGGGCCGGCCGTCGTCGGAGACCGCCACCGCCCCGGCGGCCACCAGCTCGCCGATCTCGGTCATCCGCTCGCCTTCCTGCCCCCGCGTGGCCGCCCCCACCGGCCGGACCCGCGCGCCCTCGGCCCGCTCCCCCTCCGCCGCGACGAAGCCGACGGCGGCGGGGTCGTCCACCGGAGGGTCCGTGTTCGGCATCGCCCACACCTCGGCGAACCCGCCGGCCGCCGCCGCCCGGGCGCCGGAGCGGATGGTCTCCTTGTGCTCCCCCCCCGGCTCCCGCAGGTGGACGTGGAGGTCGGTGAAGGCCGGCGCCACCACCAGCCCCCCGGCTTCCACCACCTGGGCGCCCTCGGGCCCCGTCACCTGGCCTCCGCAGGCCTGGATCCGGCCGTCGGCGAGGAGCAGGTCTCCCACCTGGTCCAGGTCCCGGGAGGGATCGACGATTCGCCCACCCGTCACCAGGACCGGGCGGTGGGATCCGGCTCCGTCCATCAGGCCCCCTCCTTGGCCGCCTCTGCCAGCTCGGGCTGGCCGCCAGCCAGCAGATAGAGCACGGCCATTCGGACGGCCACCCCGTTGGTGACCTGGGGGAGGATGAGGCTGTGGGGGCCGTCGGCCACGTCGGAATCGATCTCGACCCCGCGGTTCATGGGGCCGGGGTGGAGGATCACGATCTCCCGACCCGCCGCGTCGAGCCGCTCGCGGTTCACCCCGAAGTAGCGGTTGTACTCCCGGAGGGAGGGAACGAACCCACCCTGCATCCGCTCGAGCTGGAGCCGGAGCACGTAGAGAGCGTCGCACCACTGGAGGGCGTCCTCCACCCGGGGGAGGACGTCGACCCCCAGCTCCTCGATCCCCCGGGGGAGGAGCGTGTGCGGGCCGCAGACCGCCACGTTCGCCCCCACCTTCAGGAGCCCCCATATGTTGGACCGGGCCACCCGGGAGTGGAGGATATCCCCCACGATGCAGACGTTCAGCCCCTCCAGGTATCCGAACTCGTCGCGGAGGGTCAGGAGGTCCAGCAGGGCCTGGGTGGGATGCTCGTGGGGACCGTCGCCGGCGTTGATGACGTTCGACGGGATCCGCTCGGCCAGGAAGCGGGCCGCGCCCGAGGAGCCGTGCCGAATCACCACCATGTTGATGCGCATGGCCTCCAGGTTCCGGGCCGTGTCCACCAGGGTCTCGCCCTTCTGGACCGAGGAACCGGTGGCCGAGACGTTCACGGTGTCCGCGCTGAGACGCTTCTCCGCGAACTCGAAGGAGATGCGGGTCCGGGTGGACGGCTCGAAGAAGAGGTTCACGATGGTCTGACCCCGGAGGACCGGGACCTTCTTGATCCGCCGCTCGCTGATCTCCTTGAACGGCTCGGCGGTGTCCAGGACGGTGAGGATCTGCTCTCCCGAGAGGGACTCCAGAGCCACCAGGTCCTTCCCGAGCGGCCTCTCCTCGTGTGGTCCCGTCATGCCTCCCCGTCGTCTCCTTCTCCCACCGGCACCGTGTGCACGGCCAGTTCCCCGTCGAGCTCCGGAACCGAGACCGCGACCTCGCGACCGGCGGGCACCCGGACCGTCCGGCCCACGAAGTCCGGCTGGATGGGGAGCTCCCTCCCACCCCGGTCCACGAGCACACAGAGCTCGATCCTGCGCGGACGTCCGAAGTCGGCGAGCTCGTCCAGCGCCGCCCGGACGGTCCGTCCCGTGTGGAGCACGTCGTCGACGACCACCACGCGACGGCCGGTGATCTCTCCCGGGATCTCCGTGGGGCCGATGACCGGCCTCGGGCCTACCTGGGCGAAATCGTCGCGGTAGAGCGTGATGTCCAGGGAGCCGGTGGGGACCTCCCGATCGAGCTCGTCGCGGAGCGCCAGGGCGAGGCGCCGGGCGAGCTGGACGCCCCTTCGTCGGATGCCCACCAGCACGAGATCCTCGGGCCCGCCGCCCGCGGGGCCGGCATCCTGGCCCGCGATCTCCGTGGCGAGGGAGGACAGGGCGGCGTCCACGTCGTCCCGGTCCATGATCCGGGTCCGGTCCGCGTCGCCGCCTCCCTCCTCCGTGGTCGCGTCGCTTCGGTTCGTCGTCATCTGATGTCGGGTCGAGTATAGGGGCGGGGATCGGACCGATCAACGCCGGGCTCCGGCCCCGGCAGCCCGGCGAGGACCCCTCGGGAGGACCCTGCTTTACACCACCCGGGAAGGGCTCTAGCTTCCCGCCGGCTCGCACCCCCGGCGATCCGTCGGATCGTCCGGGCGCACGGTGGGATCGATCGGGAGAGGGGCGGATGAATTCCAGCAGGGCCGGCAGGATCGGCGTGGCCCTCGTGGCCCTCCTCCCCCTGGCCGTCCACGGCACGCAGGACCATGCCCTCCACGCCCAGGAGCCCGCCCCCGCCGGGGAGCTCCCGGCCGTGGAGCTGGACGGTCCGGGCATCGTGCTGGAGGGCGTGCCCGTGAGCCTCACCGTCCGGGCCGGCGAGGGGGCGAGCCCCGCTCCCGTCCGGCTGGTCACCGCCGACGGGAGGGTGCTGGCGACGGACACCCTGGCGCCCGGCGAGAGCCGGACCGTGGAGGACGTGGAGCTCTCCGGCGCCGGTGACCTGCCGGTCCACCTGGAGGTCGGGGACGGGCGAGCCGGCGAGTTCGAGGCCCCGACGGTCCCGGGGTGGTTCAGCCTCCTCCCGCCCCTGCTGGCCATCGTCCTGGCGCTGATCTTCAGGGAGGTGGTGATCTCCCTCTTCTTCGGCGTCTGGCTCGGTGCCTTCTTCTACGCGGGCCTGGACCCCGTGGCGGCCACCTGGCGGGCGGTGGACCGGTTCGTCATGCCGGCGCTTGCCAGCCCGGATCACGCCTCCATCGTGATCTTCTCCCTCCTGCTGGGGGGGATGGTGGGCGTCATCAGCCGGAGCGGGGGCACCATGGGGATCGTGGACGCCGTACGGCCCCTGGCCACGACGCCGCGGCGGGCCCAGTTCGCCACCTACCTGGCCGGCCTCTCCGTGTTCTTCGACGATTACGCCAACACCCTCATCGTGGGCAACACGATGAGGCCCATCACGGACCGGCTGAAGGTGTCCCGGGAGAAGCTGGCCTACGTGGTGGACTCCACCGCCGCGCCGGTGGCCGCCATCGTGTTCGTCTCCACCTGGGTGGGCTTCGAGATCGGGCTCATCGGCGAGGGGCTGCAGATCGCCGCCCGCCAGGCCGACGTCCCGGCGGAGGTCGTCCGCCAGCTCACCGAGGCCAACCCGTTCACCGTCTTCATCCACAGCATTCCCTATCTCTTCTATCCCATCCTGGCGCTGGTCATGGTCCTCCTGGTGGTGACCACCCAGCGGGACTTCGGGCCCATGTGGGAGGCCGAGAACCGGGCGAGCCGGGGCGACGGCCTGTATCGGGAGGGCGCGCAGCTCATGTCCGACACCTCCAGCGAGGAGATCTCGCCCAAGGAGGGGGCCCCCCGGCGATGGTACAACGCCGCCCTCCCCGTGCTCACCGTGATCTTCGTGGTGCTCCTCGGGCTCTACTTCCAGGGACGGGGGGCGGCGGGGCCCGGTGCGAGCCTCTGGGACGTCTTCGGAGCCGCCAACCCCTTCGACGCCCTCCTCTGGGGCTCCCTGGCGGGATGTGTGGTGGCCATGGGCCTGGCCGTGGCGCAGCGGATCCTGGACCCGCAGGAGGCCGTGGACGCCTGGCTCGGCGGCCTGAAGGCCATGATGCTGGCGGCGGTGATCCTCGTGCTGGCCTGGTCGCTGAGCGCCGTCACCGAGGCGCTGGGCACCGCCGCCTACCTCTCCGGCGTCCTGAGCGAGGGGCTGCCCCTGGAGCTGATCCCCGTGCTCACCTTCCTGACGGCGGCGTGCATCGCCTTCGCCACCGGGACGTCGTGGGGCACCATGGGGATCCTCCTGCCCCTGGTCATCCCCCTGGTGGTGGCCATGGGCGGCGGAGTGGACTTCGACGGAGGGGCCCGCTACTCGGTGCTGCTCGGGAGCATAAGCTCGGTGCTGGCCGGGGCCATCTTCGGGGACCACTGCTCGCCCATCTCCGACACCACCGTGCTCAGCTCCATGGCGTCGGGCTGCGACCACGTGGACCACGTCCGGACCCAGCTGCCGTACGCCGTCACCGTGGCGCTGGTGGGCATGGCGGTGGGCGACATCCCCACGGCCTACGGTCTCCTCTCGCCCTGGGCCTCCCATCTCCTGGGCGCCGCCATCATCTTCGGCGTCATCTGGGTCCTGGGTCGGCCGGATCCCGCCTCTCCCCAGTGGTCGGAGGGACGGGGGTGAGGGGCGCCCGTCCCTCCAGCACGCGCCGGACGTTCTCCGACGCCACCCGCCACATGTCACGCCGGGCCTGCCAGGTGGCGCTGCCCACGTGGGGCAGGACGAAGGCGTTGGGGAGCTCCCGGAGCGCCGGGGGGATCTCCGGCTCCTCCGGGTAGACGTCCAGGCCGGCGGCCGCCAGCGGACCCTCCCGGAGCGCCCGTGCCAGGGCCTCGGGGTCCACGATCTCCCCCCGGGCGGTGTTCACCAGGACCGAACCGTCGGCCATGCGGGACAGCTCCTCGGAGCCCAGGAGTCCCCGCGTCTCCTCCGTCAGGGGCAGGTGCACCGAGACCAGCTCGCACCCCTGGAGGAGCTCCTCCGGGGTCCCGGCCCGGCGGCCGCCCGCCGCCTCGATCTCCGGCGAGGAGCTCCGGCTCCAGTACGCCAGCTCGAGGCCGAAGGGCGGCGCGCGCCGGGCCACGGCGGTACCGATGCGGCCGGCTCCCAGGATCCCCAGCGTCCGGCCCCGGAGCCCCATCCCCAGGAGCTGATCCGGCGCCCAGCCGGGCCAGCGGCCCGAGGCCGCCAGGTCCAGGCCCTCCCGGAGCCGTCGGGCGGCGGCCAGCAGGAGGGCCCAGGTCAGGTCGGCCGTCGCCTCGGTGAGGACGTCGGGGGTGTTGGTCACCGTGACGCCCCGCTCGGCGGCGGCGTCCAGATCGATGTTGTCGTGGCCCACCGCGTAGTTGGCCACCACCTCCAGCGCGGGGAGGCGGTCCAGCTCGTCGGAGCCGATCTCCCGCGAGAGGAGGGGGACCAGCGCCACCGCCCGGTCCTCGGCGGGCAACGGCTCCTCCCGGGGGATCCACCGGGTCCCGGCGCCCCGCGGCCACCCGGGCTCCTCCTCCAGCAGGGGGCGGACCTCCCGGGCCACCAGCACCAGGGGCGCCGCTCCGCTCATCCCGCCTCCTCCCGACGCTCGCGGAAGAAGCTCCGGAGCAGACGCCCGGACTCCTCGGCCCCGGGACCCCGGCGGACCTCCATGCGGTGGTTCAGCCGCTCGTCCTGGACCAGGTTCTCCAGGCTGCCGCACATCCCGCCCCGGGGGTCGGGAGCCCCGAACACGAGCCGGTCGACCCGGGCCAGGACGGCCGCCCCCGCGCACATGGCGCACGGCTCGAGGGTGGCGTAGAGGGTCGAGCCCACCAGCCGCCAGTCTCCGACGGCCCGGGCGGCGGCCCGGATCACCAGGGTCTCGGCGTGGGCCGTGGGATCGTCCCGCTCGCGGGTCCGGTTGTGGTCCTCGAAGGCGTCCCCCCCGGCCGTCACCAGCACGGCCCCCACGGGGACCTCCTCCCGATCGGCCGCCCGCCGGGCCTGCGCCAGGGCGAGCTCCATCCACTCCCCGTCGCTCCGGCCGGTCATCTCCGGCCTCCACCGGCCGTCCTCACGCTCCGTTCCCCTCCGCTGACAGCCGGGCCAGTGCGTCCTCCACCCGGTCCAGGCACCGGCGACGGCCCATGAGATGGATCACCCGGAAGATGCCGGGGCTCACCGCCAGTCCCGTGAGCGCCACCCGCAGGGGGTGGATCAGGGCGCCGGCGCCCACCCCGAGCTCGTCGGCCCGCTCGCGGAGCGCCTCCTCCAGGGCCCCGGGCGCCCAGGGCTCCACCTCCGCGAGCACCTCCTTCATGGCCTCCAGGGCACGGGCCGCCTCCCCGGGCTCCGACCAGAACCGCTCCACCGCCTCCTCCTGGTAGACCACCTCCCGGGCGAAGAACGGCCGGGCCTGCTCCACCAGGTCCTCCACCGTCCGGGGCCGGGGCCTGACCAGCTCCAGCACCTCCCGGAGCCGGTCCGACTCCCGGTCCAGGAGGTCCGCATCGACGGAGGGATCGTCCGCCAGCCGGGGGACGACCAGTTCCTCCACCCGGGACAGGGGGAGCCGGGACAGGTACTGGCCGTTCAGCCACTCCAGCTTCTCCACGTCGAAGACGGCGCTCTTCCGCAGGATGCGGTCCAGGCTGAAGGCTTCCACGAGCTCCGGCATCTCCATGATCTCGCGCTCGTCGCCGGGCGACCAGCCCAGCAGCGCGAGGAAGTTCACCAGGGCTTCGGGGACCACGCCCTTCTCCCGGTACGCCTCCACCGAGGCCGCGCCGTGGCGCTTCGACAGGCGCTTTCCGTCGGGCCCCAGGATCATGGGGACGTGGGCGAAGGCCGGCGGCTCCCGGTCCATGGCACGGTACACGAGGAGCTGCTTCGGCGTGTTCGACAGGTGGTCGTCCCCGCGGATGACGTGGGTGATCTCCATGGCCAGGTCGTCGGCGACGCACGCCATGTTGTAGACGGGCCGGCCGTCGGAGCGGAGGAGGACGAAATCCTCCACCGACTCGTTGTCCACGCCGCTGGCCCCGTGGACCACGTCGTCCCACTCGGTGCGGCCGGTCCGGGGCGACCGGAAGCGCACGGCGAACTCCTCGCCCTCCTCCGCACGGCGACGGGCCTCCCGGGGGTCGAGACTCCGGCACGGACACTCCTCCCGCCCCCGATCCTCGAGTTCGGACCCGGAACAGAAGCACCGGTAGGCGGCCTCCGCCTCCACCAGGTGATCCACCAGCTCCCGGTGCCGGCCCATCCGGTCCGCCTGGTGGACCACCGGCCCGTCGTGCTCGAGGCCCAGCCACTCCAGGGCCTCCAGGATCGACCGGGTCATCTCCTCGCTGGACCGCTCGCGGTCGGTGTCCTCGATCCGCAGGAGGAACGCTCCCTCCTGGCTCCGGGCGAAGAGGAAGTTGAACAGCGCCGTCCGGGCCCCTCCCACGTGGAGGTGTCCGGTGGGGCTCGGCGCGAATCGGACGCGTGGTCGGGTCATCGGATCTGCCGCGTGGTCGGTGATGGGTGGCCGTCCCCCCCGGCGTGCCGGGTCGGCTCGAACGGATCGTGCACGGCGGGTGTATCGATGGCGGGCCGCCGGTGCTCGGGCTCGACCTCAGGATCCTGGAAGCTGCGTGCCAGCCTGGCCGAGCCCGGCACCACCTCGAGGCGCACACGGGAGGGCAGGAGATGGAGAACGGACCAGGCGAGGCGTACGTCGTCCCCGGGCTGCGGAGTCCCTTCTCCCGGTCCGACCGGGAGCTCGCCGGGCGGACCGGTATCGAGCTCTCCGTTCCCGTGGTCCAGCAGACCGTCCTGGGGGACCACGGCCCGGGGCACGGGAGCGAGACGGCGGTGGACCTGGTCATCTGGGGAGCCGTCGTCCCTGACCTGCAGGTCAGCAACTGGGGTCGGGAGGTCTGGCTCGAGACCGGGCTCGACGCCCACGTGCCGGCCCAGGGCCTGGTCCAGGCGTGCGGGACGAGCCTGGCAGCCGCCACCCACGCCGCGGGACAGGTACGGGCCGGCGGCGCCGACCTGGTCCTGTGCGGCGGCGTGGAGTCGCTGAGCCAGGCGCCCGTGGGTCTCAGCCGCGGGCTGAGCCGGACCCTGCGCCGCGCGGGAACGGCCGGCGGCCCGGGCGAGCTCTTCCGGACGCTCGGCGAGCTCCGCCCGTCGGACCTGGGGCTCCAGGTGCCGGAGGTGGAAGAGCGGACCACGGGCATGAGCATGGGGGAGCACTGCGAGGAGATGGCCCGCGACTGGGAGATCGGTCGGGAGGACCAGGACCGGTACGCCCTGGAGAGCCACCGGAAGGCCACCGCCGCCCGGGACGAGGGGTTCTTCCGCCGGCTCCTCACGGCTCCCGGCACCTTCCCCGTGGACCGGGACACCCTGGTACGGCCCGACACCTCCCTGGAGAAGCTCGCCGCCCTCCGGCCGGCGTTCCGCTCCCGGGGCACCCTCACCGCCGGGAACTCCACGCCGCTCACCGACGGCGCCGCGTCCGTGTGGGTGGCCAGCCGACGGGGACTGGATCGTCTCGCCGACGACGCGCCCCGCGTCCGGCTGGTGGACTGGGAGCAGGCCGCCATCGACCCCCGGAACGAGGGTCTCCTCATGGCCCCCACGCTGGCCATTCCCCGTCTCCTGGACCGCCACGGGCTCCGGTACGAGGACGTGGACCTCTGGGAGATCCACGAGGCCTTCGCCGCCCAGGTCCTCTCCACCTACGCCGCCCTGGACGATCCCGAGTGGGTCCGGGAGCGGGCGGGGGTGGAGACCGACCTCGGGGACATCCCCCGGGGACGGGTGAATCCCCGGGGAGGGAGCCTGGCCCTCGGTCACCCTTTCGCGGCCACGGGCGCCCGAATCCTCTCCCAGGCGGCCCTGGAGATGGACCGGCGCGAGGCCGGCACCCGGGGGCTGGTCAGCATCTGCGCCGCGGGCGGTCTGGGCCACGTGGCGCTCCTGGAAGCGGTCTGAGGCCCCGCGATCCGCCCGGAGAGAGCCGGGAGAGGGTCTCCTCAGAAGACCCGGACGCCCGCCGACACCTTGAGGAAGACGTCGTGGACCAGCTCCTGCAGCTCCCGTCCCCCCGACTGGTGGCTGTAGACGCTCAGGTAGTCGCCCACCTCACCGATGAGGTTCACCGGCCCGGCGTTCACCGAGAGCCCGGCGCCGAGATGGAGCGTGGGATCGGTGGTCGATCCCGTGAACCGGTCGTGGGCCTGGCAGACGATGTCGCCCACAGTGCAGTTCCCGGGCGCCACCGTAGTCTCGGACGATTCCTCCGAGACACCTCGCATCCTGATGTCGTCCTCGAACGAATAATTCTTGAGCCCGAAGCCGATGATGAAGAGCGCGTGGGGCCGGGTGTAGTCCTGCATGGTCCGGTAGACCAGGTCGGCGACCCCCATGAGGAGGGTGCCTTCGCTCTGGGCGATGCAGTGCTCGGGTCGACTACTCCCGCCCACCGGACAGATGGGGTGGTTCGTCTCCATCGTGGCCGACGGCACCACCGCGAGCTCCCCCCGTACCGAGAGGCGGTCGACCGGGATGGGAACCTCCAGGCTCCCTCCGAGCCCGGCACCGTCCTTCATCTGGGTCTGGGTCACGTCACCGGCGGCCGGATTGCCTCCTCCCAGGGTTCCCAGCGCGCTGTAGGGTCCGCCCCAGGCCGTGATCTGGATCCCGCGATCGATGACCTGGGCGTCCGCCGCCGAGGACAGGAGCATCAGCGCCACCGCGATGATGCTCAGGCCAGCGAGAGATCGTCGAATCTTCATGGTCCCCTCGTCATTGCTGAAAGTTCACGGTTCGACCGCTTTCGCCGTCCCCCTCCCCTCCCCGCGACCGGGCTCCGGGACGCTCCGGGTACCGTACCCCGCGGGTCGGTGAATCATCCAGGCCAGGGCCACCGCCACGCCGAAGACGGCCGTTCCCAGGGCCATGTGGAGGGCCCGTACGGACAGGGCGAGCGGACCGGTGACCAGGGCCGCTCCCACCACGATCTGGGAGAGCACCACCGCGACGAGCGCGAACGCCGTGCCCCGGGCGGCCCCGTCCCCCGAACGTCGGGTTCCCACCATGCCGGGCACGAACAGGACGGCCACGGTGAACGTATAGGCCAGCAGGCGATGTGCCCACTGGATCCGTGCCGGGCCGCTTTCCGCCGGCCACCACTGCCCCCCGCACAGGGGGAACCCCTGGCAGGCCGCGGTGGCGTCGAGGTTCGCCACCAGGGCGCCGGCCAGCACCACCAGGTAGGCCCCGGCGGCCACAAGCCAGCCGATCCGCGTCGCCCCGTCGGTCACCCGGTGGGACCTCTCGGACGACCGATAGGCCCGGAGGGCCACCACCACCAGCACCGCCAGGAGCGCCATGGCCGTCCCCAGGTGGAGGATCACCGACGCCGGGGGGAGCTCCAGCCGGACCGTCACCGCGCCCAGGAGGACCTGGACCACCAGCAGCCCCACGGCCCAGGCCGTGAGTCGCCTCCTCGGTCCCCAGGAGGGGTCCCGGCCCGGCTTCCACGACACGGCGGCCAGGGCGGCGATCAGGAGGGAGACCACGACCGCCATGAGCCGGTGGCTCCACTCCAGGAAGGTGGCCAGGTCGCCGGTGGGGATGAGCTGGCCGTTGCACAGGGGCCAGTCGTCCCCACAGCCCATGCCGCTCTCGGTGATCCGGACCACCGCCCCGAGGACCACCAGGACGAAGGTGACGGCGAGGGCCACCGACGACAGCCTCCTCCACAGGGTCCCGCGGGACGGACGCACGTCACCTGCGGGCGAGCTCTCGGGAGTCATGCGTGCTGGTCGGGAGTTCGGGCGGAGGGTGCCGGGGACTCGAACGCGGACCGGAAGGTAGGCGGCGGCGGCGGACCTCGCCACCGGAGGTCCCCTCCCGCCGCATCGCCATGAGCCCCACGGATCGGAAGGGCCGCGAGGGGGATCGGGACGGCGACCCGCGGAGCCCCGTCGTCCGTTACTACCGGACGGTGGCTCCGGTCATCCACCGGGAGCCCCGGGAGCCGGGGGAGCTCCGCTTCTGGCGCCGGGTGGCCGGGGAGGAACCCTCCGCTGCGGTGCTGGACCTGGGCTGCGGGAGCGGACGCATCACCCTGGCCCTCGCATCGGCGGCCCGTCGGGTCCTGGGGATCGACCTGTCTCCGGACATGCTCCGCCGGGCCCGGGGGCGAACGGCGGACGCCGGGCCACCGGCGGACGTCGCTCCCGTGAGCCTGGCCCGCGGAGACGTCCGCCGCCTGCCCGTGGACGGGGGATGGGATCTGGCCGTCGCCGCCGACGGCCTCTTCGGCCACCTCCTCGACGACGCCGATCGGCGCCTCGCGCTGGAGGAGATCTCCCGGGTCCTGCGGCCGTCGGGCCGGTTCGTCCTCGAGGGGATGTGGTTCCCCCCTTCCCTCTTCCGCCGGGCCACCGGGAGCGGATGGAGCCGGACCCGGCCGCTCTCCGATCCCGAGCCTGGACGGCTGGAGGAGGTGAGGGAGGTCTGGCGGTGCGACCCCCGTTCACGGATCTGCCGGGCCCGCTTCGCCTACGGCCCCCGGGGCGGGCCGCCGCGCCTCCGGGCCGAGTTCGAGGCCCGCCTCTGGGACCCGGCCGAGCTCTCCCGTCGGTTTCGCGACGCCGGGCTGGAGATCCGTCACCGATGGGGCGATTTCTGGAGGACCCCCTGGTCCCCGGAGGACTCGCGACGACTCATCGTCGAGGCCCGGCGGCGCTGACGCGGCGCCGCGGCCCGTCCCCGCCGGCGGCCCGTCGGGGGAGCCTCAGCCTCCGCCCCCGATGGGGCTGCCCGGAGGCAGCTCGGGCACCCGCGCGGGCGAACGAGCCTCCGGGCCCCGCTCCTCCCATGCCCGGATCCGGCGGAGCGCCGCGTCCTCCGGGGCCGAGCGGTCCTCCCCGCGAGCCTCGAGCCACCCGGCCAGGGAGCGGATCTCGGCGGCGATCTCCGCCCGTGCCAGCTCGACCTGACGCGCGTCCTCCGTGGCGGCCAGGAGCTCGTCCAGCACCACCTGACGGACGGTCTCCAGGACGGCCCGCCGGCTCCCCTCCTCCGGGTCGGGCGCCTCCCAGGTGCCCTCCACCAGCCGTCGGGCCACCTCGCCGGGACCCGGGCTCCGCCGGTCGCGGGCGTGATGCTCCACGAGACGGGCCAGGCGCTCGGGCTGCAGGAGGAACCGGAGGGTGAATCGGGCCGAGGAGGCGGCCACTCCCATCGGATCGAAGACCGGGGAGGTCCGCTTCCCGAAGGCCTCGCCATCGGCCATCCCGAAGGCCCGGGGCGGGATGGTCTCCAGGATCCGCTCGGGCACCTCCAGGAACTCGGGATCAAGGGTGGCCAGGAGGGCGTCCAGGGCGTCCCTCTGGGCCTCCGGTGCCACCCGGCGTCTCGGCGTCTGGCCGTCCCCCCGGAGGGCGTAGCTGTAGTCCACCCCTCCGAGGGTGTGTGCCGCGGCCTCCACCTGGTAGCGATGATGGAGGTAGAGAGGCACCAGGACCTCTTCCAGCGACGCCAGCGGCTCCCCCTCCCGGATGGAGCCCGGACCGAAGGCCGCGAGCCCCCGTTCCCGCACCTCCATCTCGTGTCGGAGGGCCCGGACGGGATCCGACCCGTTGTCCCACAGCGCCGCCAGCGGATGGGCGGCGCCCGCGGGCCGCGCGTCGGCGTCGCTGATGAACCGGTACCCCCGGTCCAGACCGTCCCTGACGATCGCCTCCAGGACCTCGTCCTCGTCGGCTCCGTCGGGCACGTCGCGATAGAGCCAGTTCACGGCGAAGCGGTCGTACTCCCCGATCCCCGTGTCGTAGGCGTCGGAGAGATCCAGGCCCCCGTCGTCCCGAATCCGAACCAGGGGCGCGGGATAGTCCATGACGCTGGCCCGGCCGTAGGTGCTGGCGATGAAGTTGTGGGCCAGCCCCAGGGTGTGGCCCACCTCGTGGGCCGCGAGCTGCCGGATCCGGGCCAGGGCCATCTCGGTGGGGCTGGTCTCCTGGGCGACCGCCCCCAGGTACCCGAACCCGGGGCCGGCCGACAGCTCACACAGATAGGTCCCCGACTCGAAGTAGGCGCCGGACCCGTCCCGACGTCCCGCCTCGGGACCACCCTCCTCCAGGGGTCGGAGCCCGGAGGCCAGCAGCCAGTCCTGCCGGAGCCGGAGGCTCCCCAGGTTCACGTTGCCCTTCAGGATCTCGCCCGTCCGCGGGTCCACCACCGAGGAGCCGTAGGACCAGCCCCGGGTCCGTCGGTGGGTCCAGTGGATGACGTTGTATCGGAGGTCCATGGGGTCGGCGTCCTCGGGGAGGACCTCCACCCGGAAGGCGTCCTCGAACCCCGCGGACTCGAAGGCCTCCTCCCACCAGGACGCCCCCTCGATCACCGCGCTCCGGATGGGCTCGGGTATCCCCGGATCCACGTGGTAGACCAGGGGTTCCACGGGAGGCGACCCCTCTGCCCCCGGCTCCCGGGCCCGCAGGCGGTGCCGGGTGGCCCAGCGGATCTCCAGCTCCTGGTCGATGGGCGTGGCGTAATCCCGGAAGGAAATGCTGAACGCCCCGACCCGGGGATCCACGGGTCGGGGCCGATAGCCCTCGGCCTCGGGGAGCCGCACGAAGGAGTGATGCTGCCGGAGGCTCACGGCCTCCCCGGAGGCGGCGGCACGGCGTACCAGGGGCCCGGGATCGTCCGAGGTGAAGGTGAGCCACCCCTCGACCTCCAGGTTCCGGGGGAAGGACCGGGTGGCCGGCAGGTGGATGGTGCTCCGGTCCCGATCCAACCCGTAGCTCCCCTGCCCCCGATCGGCCAGCTGCCGGGCCACGCCGTGGGCGTCGCGGAGGAAGAAGTCGGTAGCGTCCACCAGGACCCGGTCCCCCGTCCGGGCCACCATCTCGAAGCCCCAGATCGTCGACGGGGCGAAGGCCTCGCGGACCGCCTCCCGTTCGGCCGGCGTCCCTCCCCGGGCCCGGTACTTCAGGTTCTCCTCCACCAGGAGGACCCTGGGACCGACCCGTCGGGCCACCACCAGGTGCGTGGCTCCCAGCTGGCCCCGATCCAGCCCCACCGGGTTGCTCCCCAGCCCGCTGGCCAGGGAGATCTGGTAGAGGAAGGGCTCCTCCCAGCGCTCGAAGGCCAGGAAGATGCGTCCCTCCTCCTCGTCCCAGTAGGCGTCGACGAAGCCCTCCATGGCTTCCATGTCCCGGACCTTCTCTTCCACCGACGGGAGCGCCTGCGTCGTGTCCGGGCCGACCCGGGCCTCGCCCGCGCCGGCCTGGACCACCGCCGCCTCCGCCGCCGGGGCCGCGGCCATCGCCGCGGCCAGGAGGAGGCCTCCGACCCGGCGCCGGATCGGGGCGGTCGGTCCGCCGGCGGCGGGCGTGCGGCGGGGGGAAGCGGGGGCACGATCGGAAGGGGCGTGGGGAAGTCTCATGGCGGATCGTGGCGGGATGGAGGCGAATCCGGTTCCGATGGGCGACGGTGCTCCCCCGGTCCGCGGGGGACGGTCCGAATCTCGGCGGGCCCCGACCTCCGCCGCAAGCTCCACCTCGGAGCCGGGAGCTCGGAGGCCTTCAGAGCGCTTCCATCCTTCGCCGGGCCGCCCGGGTGAGCCGATGCTCCCGGCCGTAGGCCTCCCGGAAGATCCCCCGGGCCCGCCCGTGGAGATCCCGGGCACGCTCGGCCTGGCCCAGGGATTCCAGGACGTCGGCCAGGTTCCCCAGGTCGGGTCCCAGGGCGGGATGCTCCGGCCCGTACGTGGCCTCCAGTGCCTCCAGCGCCCGCCGGAAGCACGCCGCCGCGGCGGGAGTCCCGCCCAGCTCGCGCAGCGATCTCCCCCACAGGCTCCACGCCGCGGCGGTCTCGGGATGACGGGCGCCGAGCCGCCGGGTGCACGTGGCCACGGCCCCGGCCGCGGCGGAGGCCGCCCCGGAGGCCTCCTCCGTCGCCAGGAGCGCTTCGGCCAGGTCCAGCTCCGTCCGGGCCCGGAGTCCCCCGGACTCCCCGGAGTCCGCCTCCAGCAGGTCCAGGCACTCCCGGAGGAGGTCCGCCGCCTCGGCGGGCTCCTCGAGCCGCCGGGCGAGATCTCCGGCGTTGTGCAGCACCACCGCCCGCCTCGGGTCGTCGGGTGGGCAGACCTTCCGCACCATCTCCACCGACTCGCGCATGGCGGCCAGTGCCTCCTCCCGCCGTCCACGGCCCGCCCGGAGCTCCGCCAGCTGATCCAGGAGGGCGGCCAGGAGGAAGGGGTCCCGGAGCCGGCGGCCCTCCCGGGCGATGGCCACGCCCCGCTCGGCCGCCCGGAGCGCGTCGTCCGAAGGGCTCCCCTCCGCCTCCACCGCCCGGGCGGTCAGGACGAGGGCCCGATCCGGCGCCCGCCCGAGGGAAGCCAGCGCCCCGGCCACCTCCGGGGCGTGGGGGAGGATGGCCCGGTGACGGATCCCCGCGTCCGACCCGGACGCCGGTGCGTCGGCTTCCTCGTCCAGGGCCTCCAGGATCCGGAGAGCCGCGTCGGCGTACCCTGCCGCCTGAGGTCTCACCAGGTCCCCGCGGACGATACGCCGGAGCTCGGAGGGCAGGTAGAGGCCGCCCTCCTCCTCCCGGAGCACGCCGGCGGCAGCGAGTCCCCGGAGGACCTCCCGAATCCGCTCCGGCGAGGTCCCGTCGCTCGAGAGCCGTCCCGGGACCCGGTCGGCGTGGCCGTAGAGGGCCTCCGGGGGCAGCGGCGCCGGGGCGAAGAAGGAGAGCAGGTTCAGGAGCTCCGGCGCCAGGGGATCGGACCCCCGGGCCTCGTCCAGTCGAGCCCGGCCGGGGCTCCCGTCGGGATCCGATCCCGTCAACCGATCCCCCTCACCCGAATCACTCGAAGACGTCGGCGGCCCGCTCGCCGCCCGCGATGCGGCGAAACGCCTCGCGCCGGAGCTCCGCACCTCCGCCGGCGCCTCCCAGGCGGTCTGTCTGGCGCTGGACGTGGGACGTCACCGCCATGAGCACCCTGGCGATCTCCTCCCGGGCCTCCTCCCGATCCAGGCCCCGGTCCAGGAGCGCACGGTAGGCCTCCCGCGCCGCGTCGTTCTGGTCCAGGACGCCGTCCACGGCGGCCCGGAGCATGGCCTCTACCGACTCGTCTGCCCGTTGATCGATCTCCGCGCCTCCCTTCCCGATGGTCGCGACCGCTTGCCTCGCCCGGACTCGAGCCTGCAGGATGCAGGCCCTGACCACGAACCCACGCGACGGAGAGGGACGACCATGAACGAACGGTTCCTGCAGGCCCTCCGGCGCGAACCCGTGGACCGGACCCCGGTGTGGTTCATGCGCCAGGCGGGCCGGTGCCTCCCCCGCTACAGGGAGCTCCGGAGCGAGCGGGGCATGTTCGAGATCCTCCGCGACCCCCCGTCCGCGGCCCGCATCACCGCCCTCCCCCTGGACTACTTCCCGGTGGACGCCGCCGTCCTGTACAACGATCTCTCCACGCCGTTCTTCGGCGCCGGTCTGGACGTGGAGCTCAGATCGGGTGTCGGCCCCGTGGTCGACCGGCCCATCCGGACAGCGGCGGACGTGGACCGTCTCCCGGACTTCGATCCGCGGGAGGAGCTCGCCTTCACCATGGAGGCGGTGCGGCTCCTTCACCGTCGCCTCGACGTGCCCGTCCTCGGGTTCGTGGGCGCGCCGTTCACGCTGTGCTCCTATCTCGTCCTGGGGCCGCGAGCCCGCCGCCTGCAGCAGACCAAGGTCTTCATGTGGCGGGAGCCGGAAGCCTGGCACCGGCTCCTGGATTACTGGGCGCGACACCTGGCCGACTACGCCATCGCCCAGTACGAGGCCGGCGCCGCCGCCATCCAGGTCTTCGACTCCTGGGCCGGGTCGCTCACCCCTGCCGACTACGTGGAGTACGTGGCTCCCCACTCCCGGACCCTCCTCTCCCGCCTGGAGCGCGAGGGCGTCCCCAGCGTCCATTTCACCACGGGCAACCCTTCCCTCCTCCCCCACGTGGCCGAGGCGGGCGGGACCGCCGTGGGGGTGGACTGGCGACAGCCCATCGACGAGGCCTGGGACGCCGTCGGGACGGACCGGGCCATCCAGGGGAACCTGGACCCGGTGACCCTGCTGGCCGGGCGTGAGGTCGCCGTGGACGCGGCCCGGGAGGTGATGGACAGGGTGGGCGGGCGGCCGGGGCACGTCTTCAACCTGGGGCACGGGATCCTCCCCGACACCGATCCCGACGTCCTGGCGGCGGTGGTGGACGCCGTCCACGGCCACGGTGCGGGATGACGGGAACTCCGTACTCCGCGGCGTCTCATTCCCCCTCCGGTATCGACGACGCCCCGGCCGTGAGCCGACCGGCCGTCCGCGCGGCGTGACGGAGCCGGCCGGGGATCCCCGGCCGGACCTGATAGCTGGCGCACAGATGGAGGTCACGGGGCAGGTCCCCTTCCTCGCTCACCCGTCGCAGCGCCCTCCAGCTCTCGTCGAAGGCGGGCATCCGGGTACGGTGCACGTGGACGGGCCTGGCGGGGGCTCCAGTGATCCGGGTGAACTCCCGGGCGGCCCGTCGGGCGATGGGTTCGTCGTCGGCGCCGGCCACGTCCGGCCGGAGGGCGCCGCCCAGGTAGACCGTGGACAGATCGTCCCGGCCGAACAGGCTGTAGTTCCAGGTCGCTCCCCGGAGGGCCAGGTCCCGGTCCGCCAGCGACACCTGAAAGCCGTAGCCCGGCCGGTCGAGACGGGAGAGGAGGTGCACCACGGCCAGGGGATTGTAACGGAGCGAGGCCAGGGCCCGGGCCGTACGGGGGGCGGCTGCCCGCAGGAGGGAGGCCGCCGCGGGCGCGGGCACGGCGAGGACCACGGCCTTCGCCGGAAAGGCCTCGCCCCCGGCGGTCCGCACGCGGAGCCCGCCCCGGGCCTCCTCCACCTCCGTGGCCTCCACCCCGAGGCGCACGACATCGGCATGCCGACGGGTCAGCCGCTCCGGGAGCTCCCGCATCCCGCGACGGAAGCTGACCGGGGGAGGGACCTCCTCGCGCCGGAGGAGACGCCGTCCCAGGCCGACCAGCAGGCTCCGCTCCATGTCGTGCTCCCGGAGGGCCCGGCCCAGGGAATGCTCCATCGGCATATGGCGGAGATCCGACGCGTAGATCCCCCCGTACAGCGGACCGAGGAGATGGAGGTAGGCCTCCTCCCCCACGGTCCGTCGGAGGAAGTCCGCCACGCTCTCCTCCCGCCCCGTCCCGCCGGTGAACGGCTCCAGGAGGAGGCGAAGCTTCCCCCTCGGGCTCAGGAGATCCGTGCGCACGAGATCCCTCATGCCGGTCGGCACCCGGCGGAGGCGGCCGTCCCGGAGCACGTAGAGGGGGAGACCCGGCGGTGCCTCCAGGATCTCGTCTTCCAGCGCGAGCTCCTCCACGAGACGTCGGACGGCGGGGGTCAGCCGGGTACGCTGGGGCCCCAGATCCAGGATCCGCCCCTCCCGCTCCACCGAACCGATGACCCCGCCGGGCCTCTCCCGGGCCTCGAGCACCAGCACGCTGGCTCCGCGGCGCCGGAGCTCGTGGCACAGGGCCAGCCCCGTGATGCCCCCTCCGACGATCACGACGTCGGGAGTCATCGGGCCGGGATCCGAGGCTTGAATTGGAGGGAGGACATGCCCCAGAATGTCCGTCCTCGACCGGGCGAGCAACGAGGAGCTCCCGGTGCCACGGGCTCCGGAGCCCGGGCCCCCTCACCCCCGACGAACCACGACCTCCAGCGGGATCGAGGACCATGGAACTGGACGAAGAGGGTCGCCAGGCGCTGGAGACGGTACGGCGCCGGATCCTGGAGACGCCGGACTTCCCCGTTCCCCCGGAGGACCGGGCCCGCCTGGCCGACTACCGCCTGCGGGTCGCGGGCCCCGGCCAGGCGTCGGTGTACGTCGAGGTGGACGTGGTTCGCGGTGGCATCGACGCCGACGAGGACGAACGGGAGACCGTCGCCCGGCAGGTGGAGATGACCCCTCAGGTGCTGGCCGAATCGCCCGGCGACCTGCGGTATTACGCGGCCTGGAATCACGTGGCCCGGGTCTTCGTGATCTGGCTGACCCCGCGGGCCCTGGCCGCCCTCCGGGACGGACGGGACCCGGACCGCCCCGGGCGGGTCCTCCCGCTGGCCGATGGACCGTCCTCCTCGCCCGGCCACGGAGACGAGCCGTGACCGTCGGCGTCGTGACCCTGAACTTCGGCGAGCCAGGGGAGGCCGACCGGGAGGAGGTCCGGGCGTACCTGGAGCGGATCTTCCTGGCCAACGCCGAGCTGGAGCCCGGCGCGTCGGAGGGGGCGCTCCGCCGGCGGAGCCGGGAGCTGGCGGACCGGCGGCTGGACGGGCTCCTGGTGGAGTACCGGGAGATCGGCGGGTCGCCCCTGAACGAGCAGGCCGAGGCCCAGACGCGGGCCCTGGAGCGGGAGCTCGAGGCCCGCGGCCTCGACGCCACGACGTACCCCGGGATGCAGTTCACCCGACCCTTCATCGAGGACGCCGTAGCCGCCGCCCGGGACGACGACGTGGACCTCCTGGTGGGACTCCCCGTCTACCCGCTCTGCGGCCGGTCCACCACCGTCGCCGCCCTGGACTCGCTGGCCCGGGCGCTGGAGGAGACGGGCTGGGAGGTGCCCACGAGTCACGTCAGCGGCTGGCACCGGCATCCCGACTACCTGGACCTCCGGGCAGCGTCGATCCGGCGCCACTGCCGGGATCGCGGCGTCGACCTCATGGACCCCTCGGTCCTCCTGGTCTTTTCCGCCCACGGGACCCCGATCCGGTACCTGGAGGGCGCGAACCGCTATGACGAATACGTCCGGGAGTATTGCCTCGAGGTGGCGGAGCGACTCGGCGGCCCCGCGTGGGAGCTGGGTTTCCAGAACCATGGCAATCGACCGGTGGAGTGGACCCAGCCGGAGGTGGAGCGGGTGGTGGAGGAGGCCGACGCCGCGACGGTGGTGGTGGACGCCATGAGCTTCATGCACGAGCAGTCCGAGACGCTCTCGGAGCTGGACCTGGAGCTGCGGGAGGTGGCCGAGGACGCCGGTCGCGGGTTCCACCGCGTTCCGGTCCCCCACGACGACCCGGCCTTCATCGAGGTGCTGGCGGACCTGGCCGTCCTGGCGGCGCGCCGGGGGGGAACCGCTCCCCCCGCCGGATCGATCGTCCGCGAGCCGGCGGTCCGGGGCTGCAGCTGCTGGCCGGCAGGGGACACGATCTGCCTGAACGTCGTCGACGCCTAGAGCGTCCCGGCGACTCCCTTGACCGGGCAGGGGATCGGCGCCACACTCCAGGATCCGACCTGGTTCCACAAGCCCGGGGGCGACCGAGCGGTGCGTGAGACGCTGACGTACGTCATCCTCCTGCTCGTGAAGGGACTGAGTCAGGTCTTCTATCGCCACGACGTCCGGTGGGTCGGCGATCCGCCCCCCGATCCCTGGAGCGGTCTCCGCCTGGTGGTGATCCTGAACCACACGAGCCTGATGGAACCGATCTTCGCCGGCGCGGTGCCGCGGCGGTTCCTTCGGGACGTGGCCCGTCGGGGCGTGGTCCCGGTGGCCCGGAAGACGGTGGAGCGCTCCCTCGTGGGGCTCTTCTACCGACACGTGGCCCGGAACGTGGTGCCGGTGACGCGGGAGCGGGACGGGAGCTGGGAGCGGCTGCTGGATCGGATCCACACGGAGCGCTCCATGGTGGTGATCCTCCCGGAGGGACGGATGAAGCGGAGAACGGGCCTGGATTCCCGGGGCGAGCCCATGACCGTGCGCGGCGGGATCGCCGACATCATCCGTGCCATTCCCGGCGGCCGGATGCTGCTGGCCTACAGCGGCGGCCTCCACCACGTCCACGCCCCCGGGGATCCGTTCCCCCGCCTCTTTCGTACCGTCCGTCTCTGCCTTCAGCTGGAGGAGGTCGAGGCCTATCGCGAGGAACGTCTGGCCGAGGCCGGCCCGTCGGGCTTCAAGGCGGCGGTGAAAGCGGATCTGACCCGCCGCCGGGACGCCCTCTCCCCCACCCGGCCCGAGACCGACGCCGGCGCCGGGCCCGCCTCACCCCATGGCCGGCCTCGGCCCGGGGCCGGCGGTGACGGGAAGACGCCTTGAGCGACGACCCGGAGAGCCCCACGGGATGGACGCCCGCCGCCGGGCGGTGGATCTACGGGGCCGCCGCCCTGGCCGCGCTGGGCGCCCTCCTCTACTCGGTCCGGTCCGTCCTGTCCCCCTTCGTCCTGGCCCTCCTGTTCGGGTACCTGATCTGGCCCCTCCCCGATCGGGAGCTGCGGACCCGGCTCCTGGTGGCCGCGGGCGTCCTCCTCCTCCTCTGGGTCCTGGAGGTCACGGGACTGCTCCTGGCGCCCTTCATCCTGGCCCTGATCCTCGCCTACATCCTGGATCCCGCCCTGGGATGGCTCCAGGCGAGGGGCCTCCCGAGGCCCGGGGGCATCGCCGTCCTCGCCCTCCCCCTGCTCGGTCTCCTGGCCCTGGGGAGCTTCGTCCTGGCACCCGCGGTCGGGGCTCAGGTCTCGCAGTTCATCGCCGACGTCCCCGAGTACGTGGACGTGGTGGAAGGCATGCTCGGTGACCTGAGGAGCTGGTTCGTGGGTCTGGGGATCGCCGGCCTCGACGAGCGCACCCTGCCCGAGGCGGTGACGCTGGACGCCGAGACGGTGGCCCGCTACCTGGAACGCTGGCAGGCGGAGATCACCTCGGCCTCGGCGGGTGCGGTCCTGGGCGTCGGCCGGGGCCTGGGCACCGCCCTCACGATCCTGGGCTACGGGGTCCTGACGCCCATCCTCCTCTACTTCCTCCTCCGGGACTGGCCGACCCTCCAGGAGCGGCTGGCGGAGCTGATCCCGCCCCGGCGGCGGGAGGGGATCGTCCGCTTCGCCGACGAGTTCGATCACCTCCTGGCGCGCTACCTGCGCGGTCAGCTCCTCCTGGCCGCCGTGGTGGGCATCACGGTGGGCGGGGGCTTCTGGGTCCTGGGCTTCCCCTATGCCCTCCTGCTGGGCCTGCTGGCCGGCGTGCTGAACATCGTCCCCTACCTGGGCTTCATCGGCACCGCGGTGGCGGCGTCGATCATCGCGCTCTTCAGCGGGGCCGTACTCGGCTCCCTCCTGAAGGTGGCCGCGGTCCTGGGCGCCCAACAGCTCGTGGAGCAGATCCTCGGTCCACGGATCGTCGGGGAGTCGGTAGGGCTGCATCCGGTGTGGGTCCTCCTGGCCCTGGCGCTGTTCAGCTTCTTCTTCGGGTTCGTGGGCCTGCTCGTGGCGGTCCCCGCCGCCGTCTTCATCAAGCTGCTCGCCGTACGGGCCGTCGACGCCTACCGTGGGTCCCCGGCCTACGGGTCGCCGGCGGACGGCGGAGGGCCGGGAGCTCGCACGGACTGAGAACCGGGGGCACAGCCTCACTCCAATCGTCGAGAGGTAGCAGATGACCTGGATCGTACTGATCGTCCTGGCCGTCCTCGTGGTGGCGGTCATCGTCGTCTACAACCAGCTGGTGCAGCTCCGGGTGAGGGCCGAGAACGCCTGGGCGGACATCGACGTGCAGCTCAAGCGGCGCCACGACCTGATCCCGAACCTGGTGGAGACGGTGAAGGGCTACGTGGAGCACGAGCGGGAGACCCTGGAATCGGTGGTGGAGGCCCGGACGCGAGCCGTCGAGGCCGAGAGCCCCGCCGAGCAGGCCGAGGCCGAGAACATGCTGACCGGCGCCCTCCGGCAGCTCTTCGCCCTGTCCGAGGACTACCCCGAGCTGCGGGCGGTGGAGAGCTTCACCGACCTGCAGGAGAGCCTGGAGGAGATCGAGGAGGCGATCCAGAACGCCCGGCGCTACTACAACGCCGTGGTCCGGGACCTCAACACCCGGATCCAGCAGTTCCCGGTGAACCTGGTGGCCGGGGCCTTCGACTTCAGACAGCGCGAGTTCTTCGAGCTGGCGGCGCCCGAGGAGCGCGAAGCCCCCGAGGTGGAGTTCGGGAGCACGAGGGGGCGTCGGGGCACGGGCTCGGGAGAAGGAGGGGCGTGAGGATGGACGCCGCGCAGCGAAGGCCGGGCCCGTTCCATCGCCGGGTCCTGGCCGTCGGGGGCGCCCTCCTGGCGCTCCTCCTCTGGCCCGGCGCCGTTTCCGGGACCGGGGCCGCGAGGCCGGCGACCGCCGCCATCGGAACCTTCCCGGGCGGCGCGGCCGGGGCCGGGACGGCCGCGGCACAGGAGCGCTCCTGGGACATCGAGAGCTTCCGTTCGGAGATCGTGGTCCGACCCGACGCCGTGGTGGAGGTCACCGAGACCATCCGTCCGCGGTTCCGGGGCAGCTTCAACGGGATCTATCGTCGGATCCCCGTGGAGTACAGGACCCCCTCCGGATTCAGCCACGAGCTGCGGCTCGAGGTGCTCCGGGTGACCGACGGCGACGGCGAGCCGCTCCGGTACGAGCTCAGCCGGCCCGGCGACTACCGACAGGTCAAGGTCTGGATCCCCGGAGCCGAGGACACCGTGAAGACGGTGGAGATCCGGTACCGGTCCCACAACGCCCTGAAGTTCTTCGAGGACTACCAGGAGCTGTACTGGAACGTGACGGGGACCGAATGGCCGGTCCCCATCCACGAAGCCCGGGCCGACATCCTCCTGCCCGAGGGCGTGACGGGCACCCGCGTCCGGGCCTACGCGGGCGAGGCCGGCACCCAGGAGGAGTTCGCCGAGACCGAGCGCGACGGCCGGCGGATCGCCGTGCGGAGCACCCGATCGCTGGGCTACGGCGAGGGCCTGACCGTGGCCGTGGCCTGGGACCCCGGCGTGGTGTCCCCGCCGGGCCTCGTCCGGAGGGCCGGGTACTTCGTCCGGGACAACTGGCCGCTGGGACTCCCCCTCCTCGCCCTGGCCCTCATGTTTCCGCTCTGGTACCGGCACGGCCGGGATCCGGAGACCGGCGCCGTGAGCGCCAGGTACGAGCCGCCGGAAGGACTCACCCCCGGCGGGGTGGGCGTGCTCATCGATCACTCCCCCGACATGCGGGACGTCACGGCCACCATCGTGGACCTGGCCGTGAAGGGATACATCCGGATCGAGGAGGAGGAAGAGGAGAAGTTCTTCGGCCTGACCAGCGAGCGGGACTACGTCTTCGAGCTGCTCCGGGACCGTGAGGGGTGGGACGACCTCAGGCCCCACGAGCTCGTCCTCCTGGAGGGCCTCTTCGCCGGACGCGAGCGCTACGTCCGCATGTCCGATCTGGAAGACGAATTCTACAAGGAGCTCCCTGACATCCGGGACGCCATGATGGACCTCCTGGTGACCCGCGGCTTCTTCAACCGGAGGCCCGACGAGGTCAAGAAGTTCTGGACCGGCATCGCGGTGCTCGTGGCCGGGGCCGGCGGGGTGGCCGCGGGGTTCCTGGGCTGGAGCCTGGGCGCGTCTCCCCTCAGCCTCCTCCTGGGAGGCCTGGCCACCGCCGTGGTGGTGGCGCTGTTCGGCCGGCTCATGCCGGTCCGCACGGCGTCCGGAACCCGGGCCCTCACGAGCCTGCTGGGGTTCGAGGAGTTCCTCTCCCGGGTGGAGACCGACCGGTACCGGCGGATGATCACCGGGCCGGAGATGTTCGAGGAGCTGCTGCCCTACGCCATGGCCCTGGGCGTGGAGAAGAAATGGGCGGCGGCCTTCGAGGACATGGCCATCGAGCCCCCGGAGTGGTACTCCGGGGCCGAGAGCGGGAGCTTCCATCCCGGCGGCCTGGCCTCGGACCTGGGCCGGCTCAACACCACCGCCGCCAGCGCCATGACCTCCAGCCCCCGGAGCTCCGGGGGGTCCGGGTTCTCCGGCGGTGGAGGCAGCGTGGGCGGGGGCGTGGGAGGAGGGGGCGGCGGGGCGTTCTGAAGCCCCCGCCCCCCGGGATCCGCTACCGTCCCCCGCTCCCCGTGTCGGCGGCGGCCCCGGTCCCCGCCGAGGCGCTCCCGGCCGCCGAGGACATGTCCTGCCGGATCTGCTCCACCAGGGAGTCGGCCCGCTCCATCATCTCGGGCGCCTCCGGCTCGATGGCCTCCATCTCCGCCTGGAGATTGTTCCGGAAGTCCTCGATCTGCCCGGCGATCTCGGGGTCCTCCGTCACCTGGCCCTGGGCCTGCTGGAGCTGCATCTGCATCTGCTGGAGCTGCGGCATGAGCTCCTGCATGGCCGCGCTGTCGCCGCTGGACTGGGCCTCCTGGAACGCCTGACGGGTGCTGTCGAAGCGCTCGACCAGCGCCTGGGTCTGGGGATCCTCCTCCATCTTGGCCTGGATGGCCTCCCGGAGGCGGGTCTCCTCGGCCTGCAGATCCGGGTCCTCCATCGCCTGCTGACGGATGCTGTCCAGCTCCTGGGCGAGCTGGCGGTATTCCTGCATGGCCGCCGAGCCCTGGACCTGGGAGCCGGGGGTCGTCTCCGAGCCGGCCGTCTCCTGGGTGTCACCCCCCTCGCCCTCGCCGCCGCAGGCGGCCAGCACGGGCACGGCGAGGAACGCCAGCGCCACCGCCAGGAAGCGGGCGGTCCCGGAGGATGACTTCGTAACACCGAGCATCGTCGTGGAACGATTCATTGTACCCTGGCTTTCGTCGTGAGCGCGTTCGACCGCGGGCGAGGGCCCGGGAGAGATCCGGCACGGATCCGGCAGTCTGCTATCCTCTCGGGCGCCGCTTGTTCCGGCCCCCGGGCCGCCCGGAGCCCGCCGGAACCCGGATCGGTCCGCCGAGGAGCGCGACCCCGCCGCGTCCGGATCCCGTGGATGCAGGACCCCACCGGGTCGAACCGGCGATGACCCGGAACATCCCCACACCCGGCCTGTATGCCCCCAACGTCGGTGAGCAGGTTCTCGATCTCCCCAACCTCGGATGCCCATGGGTTCCTATTTCGACTCCTCCGATCTGGGCTCCTTCGATCAGTATCTGCAGGACGTAGAGAAGTACCCGCTCATCGAGGATCGGGAGAAGGAGCGCGAGATCGCCCGCCGGGCGAGGGAAGGCGACCGGGAAGCCGCCGAGCGGCTGGTGACGGCCAACCTCCGATTCGTCATCTCCTACGTGAAGAAGTACCAGGGACGGGGCCTCTCCCTTCCCGAGCTCGTGTCCATCGGCAACAACGGATTGCTGAAAGCGGTGAAGAAGTTCGATCCGGACCGGGGGGTGAAGTTCATCTCCTACGCCGTCTGGTGGATCCGGCAGACCGTCCTCCAGGCCCTGGCCGAGGAGACCCGCTCGGTCCGCATCCCGCTGAACCAGAACTCCAACCTGGTGAAGCTCTCCCGGACCCGGACGAAGCTCACCCAGGAGCTGGGGCGCTCGCCCACCGACCGGGAGCTGGCCGACGAGATGGACGAGTCGGTGGACACGATCCGGACGCTCCGTCGGGTGGCCTCGGCGGAGCTGAGCCTGGACGCCCCCCTCGACGAGAACGACCGGGACAGCGCCTCCTTCGGCGACCGGTTCGCCGGGAGCGACGAGGAGGACATCGAGGACGACATCGAGTCCCAGGCCCGCCGTGAGTTCCTGGAGGAGATGTTCGACAGGTACCTCACCGAGCGGGAGCGCAAGATCCTGGTCCTCTACTACGGCCTGGACGACGGGGAAGAGATGACCCTGGAGGAGGTGGGCGAGCTCCTGGGGGTCACCCGGGAGCGGATCCGCCAGATCCGGAATCGGGCGTTCAACAAGCTCCGGGAGTCCGACCACGGAGAGGCTCTGGCCAACTTCTGGAAGGCGAGCGCCTGATGGAGGGGGCGGGCCCGCGGGGGGGCGATCCCCCGCGGCGTCCCGCCCGGAGGGTCGGCCGATTCACCCCTCCTCCCCTGCTCTCGGGGCCGCACGTCCAGACCCTGGGCGCCCGCCTCCTCCGGTCCCTCGCCTCCTCCCCGACCTACCGGCGGGAACGCCTGACCACCCCGGACGGCGACTTCGTCGACCTGGACCATCACCCCCCCGGTGCCGACGGCGACGCGGGCCCGGCCGTCCTCGTCCTCCACGGCCTCGAGGGATCTTCGCGATCGGGCTACGTGGAGGCCACGTGTGCGGAGCTGCACGGCCGGGGGCTCCGGAGCGTGGTGCTCAACTTCCGTGGCTGCAGCGGTGAGCCGAATCGGACCCCTCGATTCTATCACTCCGGTGAGACGGGCGACCTGGCCCACGTGCTGCGCCATCTCCGGTCCCGGGGCGTCGAGCCGCTCGGCGCCCTCGGCTACTCCCTGGGCGGCAACGTCCTGCTCAAGCACCTGGCCGAGGCGGGGCCCGGCGACGCGGTCCCCGATGCCGCCGTCGCCGTCTCCGTCCCCTTCGACCTCGCCTCCTCCGCGGACCACATGGCCCGGGGAGCGGGCCGCTTCTACTCCTCCTTCTTCCTCCGGTCCCTCCGCCGGAAGGTCCGGATCAAGGCGCAGCGCTTTCCGGGCGTCTACGACCTCCCGGGGGCCCTGGAGGCCTCGACGCTCCGGGAGTTCGACGACGCGGTCACCGCCCCGGTCCACGGATTCCGGGACGCCGACGACTACTACCGCCGGGCCAGCTCGGGCCCCCGGGTGCCGCAGATCCGGGTCCCCACGCTGCTGATCCACGCGCTGGACGATCCCTTCGTTCCCGCCGCCGCCGTGCCCGATCCCGGTCACCTTCCCCCCGACGCGCCGGTGGAGGCCTGCTATCCGAACCGGGGAGGCCACGTGGGATTCGTCCGCTGGGACGGCCTCCGCCCCGCCACCTGGGTGGAGGGGCGGGCCGCCGACTACCTGGCACCCCGTCTGGCGTAACCCGGCTCCGCGCCCCCGGGTCCCGAGGCAACGGTCCCGGGGATCCCGGCGTCTCATGAGCGAGGAGACGCCCCGCCCGACCGGCCGGGGCACGGAACGGACGACAGACCGGAGGAAACCGATCATGGACCCACGACGACGGCAGGACCCGAAGCGCTTCTCGCCCCTTCCCCCCGTGGCGGCGACCGTGGCGGCCCTGCTCCTGGGGACGGCGCCCGCGGAGGTCGCCGCGCAGGTGCCGGCCTCCTCGCCCGCCCCGCCCGCCGCGGCGCCGGCCATGGCCGCGCCGGCTCCGGCGCCGGCGGCCCCCGTTCAGGAGGCCGGATTCGTGGGCCTCGTCATCGAGGACGTGAGCCCGGAGACCGCTACGGCGCTGGGCCTCGAGCGGGCCCGGGGTGCCCGAGTCGTCGACGTCGTGGACGACGGACCGGCCGCCGGGGGCGGCGTCCGCGAGGGCGACGTGGTCCTCTCCTGGAACGGCGAGTCGGTGGAGGGAGCCCTCCACCTGAGGCGACTGGTCCGGGAGACTCCGCCCGAGCGGAGCGTCCCGCTTGTCCTGTTCCGGGACGGCGAGCGCCTGGAGACGGAGGTCACCGTCGGGGAGCGACCGGGCCGTTCGGCGACGCTCCGGGCCCTGGACGACGAGGAGCGGGAGGAGATCCGGCTCCGGCTGGAGGAGGCTCGACAGCAGGCCGAGGAGGCCCGACAGCGGGCCCGTGAGGGCCGGGAACGGGCGAGGGACGTCCGGATGCGGGCCCTCAGGGCGACCCACCGGTCGGGCCCCCGGATCGGCGTTCGGCTCTCCTCGCTCACCGACCAGCTCGGCGGATACTTCGGCCTGGACGGCGGCGACGGCGCGCTGGTGGTACGCGTGGAGGACGACTCCCCCGCCGACTCCTCGGGTCTCCGGGCCGGCGACGTCATCGTGTCGGTGGACGGGGAGGGCGTGGAGGACCCCGGAGACGTCGCCCGCCGGATCCGCCGTGCCGCCGGACGGAGCGTGGACGTGGAGATCCTCCGCCGGGGTGAGCGGCGAACCGTCCCGGTCGCCGTCCCGGAGGACGAGGCGGACGGAGTCTCCGGAGTCCCGGGCATGGACGAGGTGAGGCACCAGCTCCACCGGATCGGTCCCCGGATACGGGCGGCGCTGGAGGGGATCGAGGTCCCGCTGCGCTCCATGGAACTGGCGCCCACGCTCCGGGGAGCTCCCGGGGACGGGAAGCTCATCATCTGACGCCGGGGCCCGTCGCTCGACAGCCCGGCCCCGGCCCTCCATCTTGATGGGCTCGGGGCCGGCTCCGGCCACCACGCCGGCGGCCGGCCCAGCCTCTCCACCGTAGAGCCGGGGAACCCCCCGTGACCGTACGCCGGGAAGACCTCCGCCGTCAGGCCGTCGGGGCCGTCGAGCCGTGGGAGGTCCTCGTCATCGGAGGAGGCGCCACCGGCCTGGGCGTGGCCGTGGAGGCCGCCACCCGGGGATTCCGGACCCTCCTCCTGGAAGCCCACGACTTCGCCAAGGGGACCTCCAGCCGCAGCACCAAGCTGGTCCACGGAGGGGTCCGGTACCTCCGGGAGGGCGACGTGCCCCTGGTCTTCGAAGCCCTCAGGGAACGCCGACGCCTCCTGGCCAACGCGCCCCATCTGGTCCGATCCCTCCCCTTCGTGATTCCGGCCTACCGATGGTGGGAGGGCCCGTACTTCGGGGTCGGGCTGAAATTCTACGACCTCCTGGGAGGACGCAGGGAGCTCCCGTCCTCCCGCTGGCTCGGCGAGAAGGAGGTCCTCCTGCGCATTCCCCATCTCCACCGGGAATCCCTCTGGGGAGGCGTCCTCTTCCACGACGCCCAGTTCGACGACGCCCGCTTCGCCGTGGCCCTGCTGAGGACGTTCCTTGACGAGGGCGGCGTGGCGCTGAACTACTGCCGGGTCACCGGCCTCCGGAAGGAGGGGGGGCGGATCGCCGGCGTGGAGGCCCGCGACGAGGAGACCGGACGGAGCTTCGAGATCGAGGCCCGCACCGTGGTCAACGCCACCGGCGTCTTCGCCGACCGGATCCGTCGGATGGACGATCCACGGGCCGAGCCCCTGCTCCGTCCCAGCCGGGGCACCCACCTGGTGCTGGAGGGCCACTACCTCCCCGAGGACCACGCCCTCCTGGTCCCCCGGACCCGCGACGGCCGGGTCCTGTTCGCCATCCCCTGGCACGATCGTGTCCTGGTGGGGACCACCGACGTGGCCACCGAAGACGTTTCCCTGGAGCCCCGGGCCACCATGGAGGAGGTGTCCTACCTCATGGACCACCTGGGCGACTGGCTCACCCGCCCCCCGCGGGAGGAGGACGTCCGGTCCGTGTTCGCCGGGCTCCGCCCCCTGGTCCAGGAGGAAGGGGCGGGCCGGACGGCGGAGATCTCCCGTGACGACCGGGAGATCGTCTCTCCTTCGGGCCTGGTCACCGTGGTGGGGGGCAAGTGGACCACCTACCGGGAGATGGGGGAGAGTACCGTGGACCGGCTCGTGGAGGCCACCGACCTCCCGGCCCATCCCTCGGTGACCGCCGATCTGCCGTTGCACGGCTATACCGACGCTCCGGATCCCGACGAGCCGTGGCGCACCTACGGTGCCGACGCGCCGGCCCTCTGGCGGCTGGCTTCCCACCGGCCGGAGCTGGACGAACGCCTCCACCCGCGGCTCCCCTATCGGATGGTCCAGGTCGTCTGGGCGGCGCGCCAGGAGCTCGCCCGTACGGTGGAGGACGTCCTCTCCCGTCGGACCCGAGCGCTGGTGCTGGACGCACGGGCGGCCGCCGACGTCGCGCCCGAGGTGGCCCGGATCCTGGCCGAGGAGCTGGGACGGGACGAGTCCTGGCGTGAGGACCAGGTCCGCTCGTTCCGCGCGCTGGCCCGGGACTACACCCTGGAGGGCGTTCGGACACGGTCCGACTCCTCCTGAGCCCCCCGGTCGGGTGGAGCGCCAGGACCGGTGGGGAGTAGAAGGGGACGGCCGCTGGAGGCATCCGGGACCTCGAATCGGAGACCAGATGGGCTGGAACCGCCATATCCGACGTCTGACGGCGAGCTTCGCCGCCGTCGCCGTGCTGGCGTCCGGCGTGGCCCTCCCGCTGGCCGACGCCGGGGCCGCGACGGGGCATCCGTCCGTGGAGGCCGAGCACCGGCCGGAACGGTGCCACCTGGCCCACGACCACATGGTCTGCGTCCAGCACGCCAGCTCGGCGCCGCTGACGGAGCCCTTCGGCGACGACCCTCTGGCCGACCCGCTCCAGGTCCGGCGGCTGGACCCGCTCCCGGACTCGCCGGCGGCGTCCCGTTCGACCTCCCTCCTCCCTCGCCCCCGGGCTCCTCCCTCTCTCGGCTGACCTCCGGGGAGGTCTCCCCGGCCCCTTCCTCCAGGCGGACGGCTCGGCCCGGCCGACCTCCGCGAGCTGATGATCCGCCCTCCGTCCGACGGGAGCGCCGCCACGGCGGCTCCCCCACCGGGCGGCGGGCGCAGCCGAGAGAGATCCCATGATCCACGTCAGTCCTTCGCGACCTCACGGTCGACCCGACTGCCGTCGCCGGAGGCCGGTCCTCGTGGCCGCCCTGCTGGCCGTGACGGCGGGCGCGCTCCTCCCCTCCCCCGCCGGCGCACAGGAGGCCGACGCGCCGCCTCCACCGGCTTCGGACACGGTCGACCGTGCCGTCGTGGACTCCCTCCAGGCCCGGCTGAAGGCCCTGGAGGCCCGGCTGGACAGCCTGTCGCGGCAGCTCGACTCCGCCGGCCCCGCGACGCCGGCCCGGGGGGAGGCCGACGAGCTCGACGCCCTCCGGGCCGCCGCCCGTCAGGCCGCCGGGGACGCCTCCGCCGACACCGCGGGCCGCGCCGGCGGGAGCCGTACCCGGAACCTGAACCGCCTGAACCCGGAGATCAGCCTCACCGGCGACATCCTGGCCTCCCTCACCTCTCCGGCCGAAGGCGAGGGCAACCTGGCCGCCGTGCCCCGGGAGTTCGAGCTGAGCATCCAGTCGGCCCTGGACCCGTACAGCCGGGCGAAGGTATTCCTCGCGCGGCACGAGGACGTGGAGATCGCCGGGCTCCCCGCCTTCGGCCACGGGCACGCCGACCACGGGCACGAGGAGGAGGGCGAGGCGGGTCACGAGGAGGAGGGTGATCCGGCGGAAGAGGAGGCCCACGGGAGCATCGAGATCGAGGAGGGCTACATCGAGTGGGTGGGTCTCCCCGGCGGACTCGGAGCGAAGTTCGGGAAGTTCCGGCAGGAGGTGGGCCTGTACAACCGGTGGCACAACCACGCCCTCCTGGAGGTCCAGAAGCCCCTGCCCCTGCTGGCCTTCCTGGGTGAAGACGGCCTCACCCAGACCGGCCTGGGCCTGAGCTTCCCCTCGGTGACCACCGGCGCCGGCACCCAGAGCGCCTATCTGGAAGTGGCCACGGGCTCCAACGAGACCGTCTTCGAGGGCGGGAACGAGCTCAGCTACCTGGGCCGACTCCAGAGCTTCTGGGACCTCTCGCCCAGCGCTTTCCTCCAGTTCGGCGCCACCGGTGTCTACGGAGAGAACGAGGGCGCCTCCCTCGTGACCCGCCTCCTGGAGTTCGACGCCTACTTCCGGTGGCAGCCCTCCGGCGAGGGGATGTACCGCGCTCTCATGGCGAAGACCGAGTGGTACGCGGTGGAGAAGGAGGAGGCGGGACGCGCCGAGACGGCCCGCGGCGGTTATCTCCAGCTGAACTACAAGCTCGACCGGCGCTGGACGGTGGGGGCCCGGGCGGACTACCTGGAGCCCTTCGGCGACGGCCGGGAGGAGATCGTCCAGCTGGTGCCGAGCGTCACCTGGTGGCAGAGCGAATGGGTCCGGCTACGCCTGCAGTACAACCACGTCCGGGGCCACGGGGAGGGCAACCACACCCTGACCCTGCAGTCCGTCTGGGCCGTGGGGCCCCACAAGCACGAGACGTACTGATGGGTCCGCCACGCCGGCCCTCGTCCGCCCGACCCCGAGGAGGGGAGTGCCCCCGGAGCCCGGAGATCCACACCCGTGAACCGACCAGGAGGTCGACCATGCACCATCCCGCCGCGGACAGGAAGCACGCCGAACCCCTGATGCGCCGATGCGCGCTCCTGTTCCTGGGCGTGGCCCTCCTGGGTTCGGGGCCGGGCCCCGAGCCCGCCCGGGCCCAGGAGGGACAGCAGCTGGAGGTGGTGACCACCCTCCCCACCTACGCGTCCATCGCCCGGGAGGTCGCGGGCGAGCACGCCCGGGTCCGCGCCATCGCCCGCGGCGACGAGGACCCCCACTTCGTGAACCCCCGCCCCAGCTTCGCCGCCATGATCCAGGGGGCCGACCTCTTCGTGACCACGGGGCTGGACCTGGAGCTCTGGGTCCCCGGGCTCCTGGACCGGGCCGGCAACGCCAGGGTCATGGAGGACGCCGACGGACACGTGGCCGCCTACTCCGGGATCGAGCTCCTGCAGGTCCCCGAGAGCGCCTCCCGCTCGGAGGGCGACGTCCACGTGTTCGGAAACCCGCACGTCCACACCGATCCGGTGAACGGCATCCTCATCGCCCGGAACATCCGGGACGGTCTGACGCGGGTGGCTCCGGGCCGCTCCGACGTGTGGGAGCGCAACACGGCGGCCTTCCAGGAGGAGGTCCTCCGACGGACCTTCGGCCAGCAACTGGTGGACATGCTGGGGTCCGAGACCCTGATGGACCTGGCCCGGAGCCACCGTTTCTGGAGTTTCGCCCGGGAGCAGAGCTACCAGGGCCGCCCCCTCACCGACTACCTCGGCGGATGGCTCGAGCGCGGCGCCGCGTTCCGCGGCGAGCGCATGGTATGCTACCACAAGAACTGGGCGTACTTCAGCCAGCGGTTCCAGGTGGAGTGCGCCGAATACATCGAGCGGAAGCCGGGCATCCCCCCCTCCCCCGGCCACGTGCGGAAGGTGATCTCGTTCATCCAGGACCAGGGGATCCAGGTGCTGCTGGCCGTCAACTACTACAGCGCCGAGCAGGTCCGACGGATCGCCGGCCGCACCGGAGCGGTCGCCGTCCGGGTCCCGGAGCACGTGGACGGCGGCCCCGGCGCAGGAGACTACTTCCAGCTCGTCGACCTGTGGGTCGAGGAGCTGGCCCGGGCCTTCGGCGACCGATGACCGGTTCCGCCGACCCCGGGCGCGACGGAGCGGAAGGATTCACCGACCGGGAGGCACAGCCGTGATCGAGATCATGCTCCCCGCCCTGGTGGCCGCCCTCATCCTCGTGGGGATCCACGGCTATCTGGGGATCCACATCATCGCCCGGGAGGTCATCTTCGTGGACCTGGCCCTGGCCCAGGTCGCCGCCCTGGGCTGGGCGGCGGCCAGCCTGGGTCTCGGAGCACAGGTGGCCGGCCTGCTGGGAGTGGCCACCGGGACGGCGTCCTACCTCGTGGGCCTGGTGGCCACCCTGGTGGCCGCCGGCCTGTTCAGCCTGAGCCGCCTGGAAGAGGAGGTGGTCCCCCAGGAGGCCATCATCGGGATCGTCTACGTGGTGGCCTCGGCGGCGACCATCCTCCTGGCGGCCCAGGCGCCACGGGGCTCCGAGCACGTCTCCGAGCTCCTCACGGGAAGCCTCCTCTGGGTCACCTGGCCGGAGATCGCCAAGACCGGCGCCATCTACGCCGTCATCGGTCTGATCCACTGGATCTTCCGGGAGCGCTTCCTCGTCCTGTCCCTGGAGCCGGAGAAGGCTCGGGAGGCGGGCTGGTCGGTGGCCGGCTGGGACTTCCTCTTCTACGCCCTGTTCGGCGTGGTGGTGACCTCCTCGGTGGCCATCGCCGGGGTGCTCCTGGTGTTCACGTTCCTGGTCATCCCCGCGGTCATCGCCTTCCTCTACACCGTCCGTCCCTGGCTCCTCCTGGTCCTGGCCTGGGGCAGCGGCACCCTGGCCACCGTGGCGGGACTGCTGGCCTCCTACCGTACGGACCTCCCCACGGGTCCCACGGTGGTCTGCGTCTTCGCCCTGGCCCTCGTCCTGGCCTTCGCCTTGCGGCCCCTGATCGGCGGAGTGGAAGGACCGTCCGGGACGACAGAGGACACGCGTTTCACCTGAGGAGGACCATGACGGACACGGCGAGTCGAGGCGGCGTCGGGACGGGGTCGGGGGACCGCGGCAGCGGGACCGTACCCGGAGTGGGCGAGCTGTCCCCGCCGGATCGGCTCCTCATGGGCCCCGGGCCCAGCGACGTCCATCCCCGGGTGCTCCGGGCCATGAGCACGCCCCTGGTGGGCCACCTGGACCCCGCGTTCCTGGACCTCATGGACGACGTCCAGCGGCTGCTCCGGTACGCCTTCCGGACGGAGAACGAATGGACCATCCCCGTGAGCGGCACGGGCTCGGCCGCCATGGAGGCGGCGGTGGCGAACGTCCTGGAGCCGGGTGACACGGCCCTGGTGGCCGACAACGGCTACTTCGGCGACCGGATGGCGGAGATGGCCCGGCGGGCGGGCGCGGAGGTGGTCCGGGTCCACGCCCCGTGGGGCCGACCCCTGGATCCCGACGACGTGCGCGAAGCGCTCCGGCGGGAGGATCCCGACGTGCTGGGCTTCGTCCACGCCGAGACCTCCACCGGCGTCCTGCAGCCCGAGATGGCCACGCTCTGCGAGACCGCCCGGGAGCACGGCGCCCTGACCGTGGTGGACGCCGTGACGTCGCTGGGCGGCGTGGAGCTGGAGGTGGACGGGTGGGGCGTGGACGTGGCCTATTCCGGCGATCAGAAGTGCCTCTCCTGCCCCCCGGGGGCCAGCCCCCTCACCGTGGGCGAGAGGGCCATGGAGAAGGTGAGGAACCGCTCCCGGCCGGTCCGCTCCTGGTACCTGGACCTGTCGCTGCTGGAGAGCTACTGGGGCGAGGAGCGCTCCTATCACCACACCGCTCCGATCTCCAACGTCTACGCCCTGCGCGAGGCCCTCCGCCTGGTGGCCGAGGAGGGGATCGAGGAGCGCTGGGCACGCCACCGGCGTGTGTGCGGCGCCCTGCGGGACGGCCTGGACGCCCTGGGCCTGGAGGGCCACGGGACCCCCGAGGCATGGCTGCCCAGCCTCCAGGTCGTCCGGATCCCGGAGGGCGTCGACGGGAGCGCCGTGACCCGGCGCCTCCTCGGCGAGCACGGCATCGAGATCGCCGGGGGACTCGGCGACCTGGCGGGGCGGGCCCTGCGGATCGGGTGCATGGGACACTCCGCCCGACCCGGCAACGTGCTCCGCCTCCTCCAGGGCCTGGGCGAGGTGCTCCTCGAGGAGGGGGCCGACGTGACCCCCGACGCCGCCCTGGCGGCGGCGAACCGGAGCCTCCGGGCGGAGGACCGCCCGGAGGGCCCCGCCGGCGATCAGCCGCAGTAGTCCAGGGCCAGCTCCACGAGGATGGTCGTCAGGGACTCGAGGGAGGAGACCTCCACCCACTCCCGATCGGCGTGGGCCCCGCCGCCGGCCGGTCCCATGACCACGGCCTCCACCCCCGCCTCCGCGTAGAGGGCCGCGTCGGTCCACGGGCTCTCCCCCACCAGGGGCGGGGAGCGGCCCAGTGCGCCTGCCGCGGCGCGACGGAGGGAGCGCACGATCTCGCCGTCCCGCCGGCCCTCGAAGGCCGGCCGGAGGAGATCGATGCGGGTCTCCAGCCCCGGGATCGCGCCGTCGTCGCCGTCGTCTCCCTGGCCGGCCGCATCCGTGGCGCGCCGGTACCGGTCCCGCACCGCCCCGATCTCCCGGGCCACGTCCTCCCTCCCCTCGCCGGGCAGGAGACGCCGCTCGACCACGGCCCGGGAGCGGGCGGCGTAGACGCTGGGAGCCGTCCCGCCCGAGAGCCGACCCACGTGGAGGGACGGGGGGCCGAGGAGAGGGTGGGGATCCCGGGCCGCCAGGTCCCGGGCCAGCTCCTCCAGGGCTCCCAGGGCCCGGCCCATGGCCAGGTTCGCGTCGATCCCCAGGTCGGGACGGCTCCCGTGGGCCGCCCGGCCCGAGACGGCGAGCTCGATCCACGCGAACCCCTTGTGGGCCACACAGACGTCCAGACCGGTGGGCTCGGTGATCACCGCCCCGTCGGTCCGGAACTCCCGGAGCACCTCCCGGGTGCCCAGGCTCCCGTGCTCCTCGTCGGCCACGGCGGCCAGCACCACGTCTCCCGCGAGCTCCTCCCGGACGTCCGCCAGCCGTTCGAGGGCGGCCATGCAGGCGGCCAGCGCTCCCTTCATGTCGTAGGCGCCCCGCCCGAACAGGAGGTCGCCGTCCCTCACGGGCTCGAACGGATCCTCCATCCCTCCGACGCCCACCGTGTCCAGGTGGGCGTTCAGGGTCAGGGAGCGCCCGTCCCCCCCGGCCTCGAGCCTGCCCACCACGCTCGGTCGGCCGGCGGTGGCCTCCAGGACCGAGACCTCCAGCCCCGCCACCTCCAGGCGGCCCGCCACGAAGTCGGCGATCTCACCCTCGCCGCTGCCCTCCGGGTCCAGGTCGGGATTCACCGACTCGATGGAGATCAGCCGCCGGAGGGTCTCCAGCAGCCGATCGTCCCCGGCGGCCCGGCCCGCTGCGGTCACTGCCCGCCGGTGGGACCGTCCTCCCAATCCTGGGCGCTGGAGATGTTCGGCATCCCCCAGCCGCGGCCGTCCCATCCCTGGAATCCCTCCATCCGGAAGGCCCAGAAGCCCGTGACCATGTCCGAGGTGACGATGAGCCCGTCCGCGTTCCGGACGTCCACCCCGAAGGCGCCGTTGCAGAGGTCGTCGCTGCAGCCGCCGGTGGCGTGGGGTCCGATGTAGGTGTCGTAATATCCCACGGTGATCGGGTTCTCGGGGTCCTGCATGTTGAAGACCTGCATGCCGTCCTCGTAGGCCGACACGAAGACGTAGGGCCAGCGCACCTCGTGGTTGTGGGACAGGTGCCGCCAGTTGGCGGTCCAGGCCCCCACCGGCCGCCGGATGGTGGGAACGTCACCGTCCAGCCCCGGCTGCAGGTCGAAGATCCGTAGCGGCTGGTACTGGTATTCCGACTCTCCCACCGCGTAGCGTCCGTCCGGACTGGGGGTGAAGGTGTGACCCCACCGGACCCCCACCACGCCCGTGATGGAGGTGAGCAGCTCCGGCGAATCCAGGTCCGAGACGTCGTAGACGAAGTACCCGCCGGTGCCGCCGCCGTAGAACCGGTCCTGCCCGGAGGCGGGGTGGTAGCCCACGTAGAAGTCGTGGTAGCCCCGGCTCCCGCCGGTGCCCTCGCTGGTCTCGGGGATGGGCACCTGTCCGGCCAGCGCGTCCTCCGGCCCGTCCTCCACCACCGTCCCCAGGTCGTAGACGTTGGCGTGGGGTCCGGATACGGTGGCGAACAGGTAGACGCGGTCGTTCGAGTGCTTGTAGACGAAGATGTTGTGGAAGCCGCCGGGGGTCTCGGGTGCGTGGATCCGGGCCACCTCTTCCACCCCGGAGGCATCGGGGAGGCCGGTGACGTCCAGCACCACGGCCCCCAGGTCGTGGTTCGGGCCGCCCCCCCCGAACTGGAGCGACTGGACCACGTAGTAGCGGCCGTTCCACTTGAAGTACTTCACGTCCATCCCGCCGGTGCGGGCGTGGAGCTCCTGGTTCTCGATGCGCCACTCGTAGATGACCTCCGGCTGGCTCGGCACCTGGAGATCGACGACGTCCATCCCCTTGGGGCCGGCCTCGCCGAACTGCATCCGGGCCACGTAGGCGTAGGGCCGGTCCATCTCCTGCTCCAGCTCGATGTCCGCCACGCTCAGCCTGGGGCCCAGGGGGAGGTGGCTCACCACCTGGATGTTGGGCGTGCCCCTGGGAGTGTACTCCTGCGGGTCCTCCGCCCCGTCCACCACCTGGGCCGGCGCCCGGGTCGCCGTGAGGACGGGCGCCGCCACGAGGCCGGCCAGGAGGAACGCTGCGAGTCGTCTGCGGGATGTGGGGATGCTCATGCGGGCGTCTCCGGTTCGGTGTTCGAGTACGTGAATGCGGTCCACGGGCCGCCGCAGCGGCGACCCGGTAGAACCTAGCGATCCTCGGGCCGGTTGCCGAACCCCTCTCGGGTCACTCCGCGGCCGTCACCGTGAACCGCGTCGACATCCCGGCCTCGATGTGCTCCGAGATGTGGCAGTGCAGGAGCCAGTCGCCCGGGTTCGACATCTCCACCAGGAGGTCCACGGTGGAGCCGGCGGGAATGATGGCCGTGTCCCGCCACGCCAGGTTGTCGTTGGGCACGCCGTCCTGCTCCAGGACCACGAAGCGCTGACCATGCAGGTGGATGGGGTGCTGCATGGGATGGAGCGACTGCACGGAGTTGTGGATGCGGATCTTCACCAGGTCCCCCCGGGAGAAGCGCCAGTCGATCTCCATGTTCTCGCGCCCGGTGGCCGGCTCCCGGAGGATCCACTCCACGGTCCGCGAGGAGGAGACCCAGTTCATCATGGGCATGGCGTCGTTCCACTCCATGGGCGGGCGGTAGAGGGTGTCCAGGGCCATGATGCTCAGGAACGACTGGGGGAGGCCCCGCTGCCTCAGGGTCAGGACGAGCTCCCGGTCGGGAGGGTCGGCGGCCCGGGCGCGGAGGCGCCGGAGCATGGACGGGTCCGGCCCGCCCCGCCGGAGCGTGTCGAACGCCGCGCCGTGATCCGGACGGGCCGGGCCGGACCCCACCCGGACCGTCCCCAGGGTGTCGGTCCGGGGATCGAAGACCCCGGCGAAGTGATCGATGGCCTGGACCCGGTGCACCAGCGGCACCCGGCCCTCCTCCGGGAAGCGGACGTCCACGGTGTACCGCTGGGCCGGACCCAGGACGACGCTCTCCGTCCACATCTCCCGCTGGAAGCGTCCGATGTCCGCCGCCACCACCTTCATCCGGGCTCCCGGGAGGGAGAGGTTGAACGTCCGCGTGTTGCTCACGTTCGTGAGGAAGAGGCGGACCACCGAGCCCCGGTCCACCTCCAGCTCCCAGCCGGGCTCGCCGTTCACCAGGAGCAGGTTCCCGAACCTCCCCATGAGGGCGTGGGTGGACGCCTCCTCTCCGTACGGGTAGAGCCCCTCCTCTCCCGCCAGGAGATCGTCGAGGACCAGCACCTCCTCCCGGTTCGCCGGACCGTAATACGTGGAATCCCGGGGCGCCACCAGCAGGTTCCCGTAGAGACCCAGGTCCTGCTGGATGTCCGACCGGACATGGGGGTGGTACCAGTAGAGCCCGGCATCCGGCAGGTGGACCCGGTAGGTGAAGTCCTCTCCCGAGGCCACGGCCTCCTGGGTCACCCCGGGGACGCCGTCGAACCGGTTGTCCAGCCGGACCCCGTGCCAGTGGATGGTGCTGGGCAGACCGATCCGGTTGCGGAACTCCACCACGACGGTGGCGCCCTGGTCCGTACGGACGAGCGGCCCCGGGATCTGCCGGTTGTACCCGTACATGACGAACGTCCGGTCGCCCACCCGGTGCCGGACCAGCGTGGCCTCGAGGGAGAGGGTGTCGCCGTCGGAGAGGGGGACGACCCGGCGGGGCTCGGAGGGAGGGAGCGAGTCCCTACCCACGTTCCGGCCGGGCAGGTAGGGCTCGGCCGGCGGCGTGAGGGACCGCATGCCGGGCAGCATGGGCATGCTCATGGGGACCGGGGGCATGCGCCATCCCTCCCCCTTCGCCTGGACGGTGTCGCCGCCGGCGCCGTGGTCCGCCATCTCCTGGGCGGGGAGGTCCACGGCGAGCACGAGCCCGCATGCCGCGGTGCCGAGGACCAGGGCCCGGGCGGGTGCCCTCCTCAACATCCGATCCCGTGAGCCTCGAAGATCCCGTGGCCCCGCATGGTGTGCATCCGGCTGCTGGGTGCCCGGCCCACCAGGAGGATCGGGCCCTCCCACGCGGCGGTCCGATCCGAGGCATCCTCGCCGGCTCCGACGGGCTCGGCCGTCACGAAGACCAGGAACCGCGACCACTCCACCCCCGCCCCCGTGAGCGATCCCCCGGCGTCCAGCGGGCCCAGCCTCCGGACCCGATCCAGTTCCGGGGTGGCCGCCCAGGCCACCGGGCGTCGATCCGGCGGCGGGCGCAGCCCCCGGGTCTCCAGGGTGAGGCTGTACCGGGGATGGCCGTCGGCACCCACGGCCAGGCCGTACGGGGACGAGGCGAAGGAGATCTCCAGGGTCCCCCCGGCGCCCGGAGCCCGGCCCGTGGCCTCCAGCGGTTCCCTGGCGAGCCCTCCCATGGCGATCCGAGGGGCCAGGGTGTCACCGGGCGAGGCCGTACACGAGGCCGGCGGGACGGCGGTCGGGTCGGAACCTCCCAGGCCCGAGGGGATCGCCAGGATCGCCACGGCCCCGACGAGGCAGAGCGCGGCCCTCCCGACCGCCCGGACCCCCGGACCGAGGAGCCGGGTCATCCGGTCACCGCCGCCCGGGCCAGGACGGCCCGCCAGGGATCGGGGATCCGGAGGACACCGCCGTAGAGGGTCCGCTCCGCCCAGCAGGATTCGGACGCCGTCGGCGAGGCCGCCGGCGACAGGACGCGGAGGAGGGAATCCCGGGAGGTCTCGGGCATACGGTCCCCGAGCATGGAGAAGGCCTCGCTCACCTCCCCGGGCCCGGGTTCGGGCAGGGGGCTCCGGTCCCGGAGCTCCGCCATCACGCCGGCACGGAGGATCTCCAGGAGACGTCGCATCTCCTCGGCCGACAGGCCGGAGAGCAGGGTCCAGTACTGGCCCGACGACGCACGCCACCGGGCCACCGCCGAGCACAGCTCCTCGGGTGCCGCCCTCAGCGCCTTCCCCATGAGCTCCGCGTGTTCCACGACGGGCCGGTCGGGGAGCCGGTGGAGTCCGGCGAAGCCCACGCGGCGCGTCCACTCGAGTCCCCCGGCCTGCCGGAGGAGGCTCTCCAGGGAGTCGCCCACCTGCAGGCGGTCGAGAGAATCCGCCAGGGCCGCCACGTGGTTCTGGCCGACCCGGGCGTGCGCTCCGGAGAGGTCGCCGAGCTCCACCGCCGGGTCCCCTCCGGAAGCCCCGTCGGGGGCCGCCGTGCCCGCGGCCCGGCCGCCCTCCGAACCGAGGGTCCAGATACCGAGACCCGCGGCCAGCACCACCGTCGCGGCTGCAGCCACCGGCCCCCAGGCCGAAAGCCCCGCTCCCGCTCGCGGCTCGTCCCCCGAGGCGGTAGACTCAGGGGTGGGCATCGCGTCGTCTTCGTCCTCCTCGACCCGCGGAGGCAGGAGCCCGGCGAGCTCGGACACCCGTCGAGCGGGAGTCCAGTCCGCCATCCCGGGTCGCCAGACGAGGGCGGAGCGGGGGATCGTACCGCGGGCCAGGAGGCGGAGGAGCTCCTCCCGGGAGATGGGACCCTGGACGGAGTCGTGGGCGGAATGGTACCAGGGTCTCGTGGGCGAACCGTCGGGGCCGGAGGGAGGAGCTTCGTTCACGGGCGTTGACCTGAATCACTCATACGACCGGAGTCGCCCCGGGATTCGGCGGATCAGCAGCGCGAGGGAAGCAATTATACGAGTGGTGTGTATAGTTAGGATGATAGGAAGATTTGGGTGCGGGACTAGGGTGAGAGAGACCCGAAAGGCTCGAAACGGCCACCTCCGCCGGGATGACACCTAAGGTCCCGCGCCATTTTTCTTGTCCGGAGGCGACTCCTCCGGGGTCCGATCCACCCGTGATCGGCCGTCCCGTCGGGCCGGCCGGAGCCCGGACCCGAGATCAGCGGGCGTAGAACTCCACCACCGACGCTTCGTCCACCACGACGGGAACGTCGGTCCGGGCCGGCCTGCCCATGACCCTCCCCTCGTACGGATCGTCCGGGTCCAGGTCCAGGTAGCTGGGGATGGCCACCGCCGGTCCCCGCTCCACCGACTCCTCCACGTGGGGATTCTTCCGTGCCCCGGGAGCCAGCGAGATCGTCTGTCCGGCGGACACCTCGAAGCCGGGACGGTCGACCTTCTGGCCGTTCACCCTGACGTGGCCGTGAGTGACGAGCTGCCGGGCGGCGGGGATGGTGCGGGCGAACCCCAGCCGGAACACCACGTTGTCCAGCCGGCGCTCGAGCAGCTCGAGGAGCGCCTCACCGGTCTTCTCTCCCGTCCCCTTGGCCCGCTCGAAGTACTTCCTCAGCTGGCCCTCCCGAAGGACGTAGTTGTGCCGGATCTTCTGCTTCTCCTCGAGACGGAGGCGATACTCCGACTTCCTCCGGTGACTCCGGTGGAACCCGTGCTCGCCCGGAGGATAGGGCTTCCGCTCGGCGTCCTTCCCGGTGAGTCCCGGCAGAGGAGTCCCCAGCCTGCGGACGATCTTCTTTCTCGGTCCGATGCGCGACATGTTCTCCCGAATCTGTCCCTGGTCTCGTTTCGGTCCTGCGGTCCGGCCCGACCTGGCCGCCGCTCGTCGGACCGGCACCGGCCCGACGTACACCCGGTCCCGGTGAAGGTTCATCCCGGGCCGGCATCGTCCCCATCGTCCCCCCCGGCACGATAGATCACGTCGCCTCCCACCACCGTGTACAGGACCCGGAGGTCCTTGATGTCCGACGGCGGCACCTCCAGCGGACTCCGGTCGAGGACCACGAGATCGGCCAGATACCCGGGTCGGATTCGCCCCTTCTCGTGCTCCGCGCCCTCGGCGTAGGCGTTGTTCACCGTGTAGGCCCGGAGCGCCGTCTCCGGAGACACCCGCTCCTCTGGGAACCATCCCCCCTCCGGCTCGCCGTCGAGGGTCTGCCGGGTCACGGCCGCGTACATCCCCAGGACGGGGCTCGTGGGATACCACGCCGCGTTGGTCCCGGGCCAGTCGCTCCCGAAGGAGAGCCGGACCCCGGCCTCCTGGAGGGTCCGGAAGGCGTAGGCCCAGCGGGATCGTTCCGTCCCGATCCGCTCCTCCATCCACCGCATGTCGTCGATGGCGTGATACGGCTGCACTTCGGCGATCACCCCCAGCCGGGCCATGCGCTCCGCCACCTCGGGTCCCCGCAGGACCTGGGCGTGGATCACCCGCCAGCGTCGTTCCCGCTCCCCGTCGCGTAGACGGACGCCCCCGCGATCGCCGTTCGCCTCCATGGCCGTCTCGAACATGGTCAGGAGGGTGTCGATGGCCTGGTCGCCGATGGCGTGCACCTGGGGCCAGTGCCCGGCCGTATCGGCTCCGATCAGGAGCTCCTGCATCCCCGGACCGTCGAGCATCATCTGTCGCCAATCGCCACGCCGACCGGTGGTGAGGTAGGGCTCGTAGAAGCGCGCGCTAGAGTTCCCCATGATCCCGTCCACGAATCCCTTCAGACCCCCCAGCGTGAGGCGGTCGCTCCCGAAGCCGTGCTCGAGTCCGGTGGCCTGGAGCTCGTCCCAGCGGTCCAGGTAGGTCCGGGCGTAGACCCGGCTGGTGAGCTCGTCCCGTCGGGCCAGGAGCTGGAAGACCTTCATCTGCTCCGGCGGCGTGATGTCGTGGAAGGTGGTGACACCGGACTCGGCGAGGCGCCGCAGCGCCGCCCGGGCCTCCACCAGCCGTCGCTCCATGGTCCTGGGGGGGATCACCGTCCGGATCCGCTCGGCCGCCGACGGCGCCAGCCGCCCCGTCGGCTCGCCGCCCTCGCATTCCACCCCCTGCCAGTCGCAGGTGGCCCCGGCGGCCTCCAGTGCCCTCCCGTTGGCCAGGTGGACGGAGCGGTCCCACCGGGACAGGAGCACCGGGGTGCCCGGGGTCACCGAATCGATCATGGTCCGGTGGGGCCGGAACGGGCTCCCGTCCTCTCCTCTCCCCTCCCCGGCCCCGGCGCCGCCCCGGCCGGTGGAGCCCCGGTCCCACTCCTCGTACGCCCCCCACGAGCCTCCCACGATCCAGGAACCCTCGGGCAGGCGGTCCCGGGCCGCCCGGACGCTGTCGACCAGGGACCCGGCCGAGGAGACGTCCAGGAGGTTCACGCCCACCAGCAGCTGCCCCGCCCGATCGAAGTGTGTGTGGTTGTCGATGAACCCGGGGGCCACGAAGGCGGAATCGACGTCGATGCGCCGCGTGTCGGGGCCCACGTACGGCTCCATCTCGCTCCGGGAGCCCACCGCCCGGATCACCCCGTCCGATACGGCGAGGGCCTCGGCCCGGGGGGCGTCGTCGACCCCCGTCCAGACCTGACCGAAGATCACCAGCTCGGCCGGCTCCTGACCGGCATCTCCGCACCCCACCAGGGTGAGGGCCACGAGGAAGGCTGCCAGGACGGGGACGGCCGTCCCCCGTCCGGCCGGGGTCCGACCGAAGGAGTCGTCGACGCGGGAGGAGAGAGCGTTCATGGGGATCCTCGTCGGTGGCGGGCGGAGGTGTCTCGAGCAGGACGAATATATCCGATCTCCCTCCCCGCGCCGCCACCCCGGGCCACCCCACGGGCCTCCGGAACGCATCTTTCGGTCTCCGGCCACACGACAAGGACGGCCGGGCGGGGAACGGAGCCCCCCGGCCGCCTCGCTCCCGATTCCCAACCGACGAGAGGAAGCCCGTGGACGACCGCCCCATGGAGACCGTGGACGCCGACGAGGTCGTGGGAGCCCTGGATCGCGACCGGCTGTGCCACCGCTGTGATCCCGAGCGATTCGACTTCGAGACCACCCGGGACCTGGAGGCCCTGGACGAGGTCCTGGGCCAGCCCAGGGCATCGGCGGCGCTGGAGTTCGGCGTTCGGATCGAGGGACAGGGCTACAACGTCTTCGCCCTCGGCCCGGAAGACCTGGACAAGCGCCGGGTGGCACGGCACTTCGTGGAACGCCAGGCGGGCCAGGAAGAGACGCCCCGGGACCTGTGCTACGTCCACAACTTCCAGGCCTCCCACCAGCCCCGCTCCCTCCGTCTCCCTCCCGGCGTGGGCCGGGAGCTCGCCGAGGACGTGGACGCGTTCCTCAGGGACCTGCGGCCGGCCCTCCGCGGGGCCTTCGAGAGCGAGGACTACCAGACCCGGCGCCAGGCCATCCAGCAGGAGGTGAGCGAGGAGCAGGGAGAGGCCTTCGAGCGCCTGCGGGAGAAGGCCCGGGAGCAGGGGCTCGCCCTGATCCGCACCCCCGCCGGATTCGCCTTCTCCCCCATCAAGGACGGTGAGGTCCTCTCCCCGGAGGAATGGGACGAGCTCTCCGAGGAGGAGCGGGAGGCGATGGACGAGAAGACGGAGGAGCTGGAGGAGGAGCTCCAGGGGATCATGCGACAGGTCCCCCAGCACCGGCGGGAGGTCCGGGAGCGCCTCCGGGACCTGAACCGCGAGGTCGCGCGCTGGGCGGTCCAGGATCTCATCCAGGGCCTGCGCACGTCCTACGACGACTATCCGGCGGTCCAGGACCACCTCGACGCCATCGAGGAGGACGTCGTCGACAACGTCGAGGAGCTGATGGAGCAGGACGGGAACCGGGGGCAGGGGGCCGGCGGAGGAGGCGCCGGAGGCCCGGCGACGTCCGGCGGGGACGGCGGGCCGCTGGAGGGTCCCCAGCTCCGACGGTACCGCGTCAACGTGGTGGTGGACCACGGCGACTCGGAGACGGCTCCCGTGATCTACGAGGACCATCCCACCTACCAGAACCTGGTGGGCAGGGTGGAATACCAGGCTCTCATGGGAGCGCTGATCACCGACTTCAACCTGATCAAGGGCGGCGCCCTGCACCGGGCGAACGGCGGATACCTGATCCTGGACGCCCGCCAGCTCCTGCTCCAGCCCCTGGCCTACGAGGAGCTCAAGCGGGTGCTGGAGTCCGGAGAGCTCAGGATCGAGTCGCCCCGTCAGGCCCTGGGCCTGGTGCGCACGGTCTCCCTGGAGCCCGAGCCGGTCGAGCTCGACGTGAAGGTGATCCTCCTGGGCGACCGCATGCTCTACTACCTCCTCTCGGAGCTGGATCCGGACTTCCCCCGTCTGTTCAAGGTCGCCGCCGACTTCGCCGACGAGATGGACCGGGACGAGGAGACCGAGCGTCGATACGCCCGGATGGTGGCCGAGCTGGTCCGGCGGGAGGACCTCCTTCCCTTCCACCGGGACGCCGTGGCCCGGGTGGTGGAGCGGAGCGCGCGCCACACCGGTGACGCGGCGAAGCTCACCGTCCGCACCGAGAAGGTCCAGAACCTCCTGAGGGAAGCCGATCACTGGGCCCGGGAGGAAGGAGCCGAGGTGGTCCGGGACGGGCACGTCCGCACGGCCATCGACCAGTGGACCTTCCGCTCCGATCGCCTCCGGGAGCGGACCCAGGAGCAGATCCTCCGTGATACGGTATACATCGACACCGAGGGTCGTCAGCTCGGCCAGGTGAACGGCCTCTCGGTCCTGGAGGTGGGAGGGTTCCGGTTCGGTCGCCCCAACCGCATCACCGCCCGTGTCCGGCTCGGCGAGGGGGAGGTCGTGGACATCGAGCGCGAGGTGGAGCTCGGGGGACCGATCCACTCCAAGGGCGTGATGATCCTCTCGGGCTTCCTCGGTGCCCGCTACGCCAGCGACCTGCCCCTCTCCCTGTCGGCCACCCTGGTCTTCGAGCAATCCTACGGAGGGATCGAGGGAGACAGCGCCTCGTCCGCCGAGCTGTACGCCCTGCTCTCGGCCATCGCCGACCTGCCCCTGAAACAGTCCGTGGCCGTGACGGGCTCGGTGAACCAGCACGGCGAGATCCAGCCCATCGGAGGCGTCAACCCGAAGATCGAGGGATTCTTCGACATCTGTCGCCAGCGAGGGCTCACCGGGGACCAGGGGGTGCTCGTCCCCGCGGCGAACGTGAAGCACCTCATGCTCCGGGACGAGGTGGTGGACGCGGCGGCGGCCGGCGACTTCCACATCTGGCCCGTGGAGACCGTGGATCAGGGGATGGCGATCCTGTCCGGCATCGAGATGGGAGAGCCGGACGAGGAGGGACGCTATCCCCGGGGAACGGTGAACGCCATGGTCCGGGAGGCCCTCGCCGAGATGGCCGAGCAGCGACGCGCGTTCGCCAGCGGCGGACACGGAACGGCGGGTGAAGCGTGACGAGCTCGTCCGGGCGGCGCACGATCCGCCGTATCCTGGTGGCGGTCGACGGCTCCTCGCACAGCTACTCGGCACTGGAGGCCGCGGCCGAGCTGGCCGGGAGCCTGGACGCCGAGATGCTGGCGGTGTTCGTCGAGGACGAGAATCTCCTCCGTTTCTCGGAGCTGACACGCTCCCGGGAGGTGAGCCTCTACTCGGCCGAGCGACAGCGCCTGGATCGACGCTCCGTGGAGCAGATGTTCAGCCAGATGGCCGCCCGGGCCCGGGAGCTCATCCACAGGGTGAGCCAGGAAGCCGGGGTCCGGTCGGTCTCCTTTCGGACCGCCCGGGGACAGGTGGCCCGGCGGCTCCTGGAGGCGGCCCGGGACGCGGACATGGTGACCCTGGGGACGCGCGGCTGGACCCCCGGGCTCCGACCGGGCTCCACGGTGCGCACCTTCATGGAGGAGCCCGACACCCCGCCCATCCTCGTGATCCGGGAGGGGCTCCGGCTGGGGACCTGCCCGTTCGCCGTCCACGACGGGACGGAGAACGGCCGGAGCGCCATCCGGCTGGCGGCCCTCCTGGCCCGGCGCGAGGACGCCCGCGTCACCGTGCTGGTCGTGGGGGAGCCGGACTCCGGGAGCCTCGAGGAGAGGGCCCGGGAGGCCGAGGAGATCCTGGAAGAGGAACGGGTGGGCGGAGCCATCCGCGAGCTGACCCGGCGGCGGGCCGCCGACCTGGAGGAGTTCCTGAGAGCCGGCGGATGCGGGGTCCTGGTCTCTCCGCCCCCTGCCCTCGGAGAGGGCGCGGGTCGGATCCAGGAGCTCCTCGCCCGTGCCGACTGTCCGGTGCTCCTGGTGGGTTAGCTCATCCGGAGGCCGGGACGCTCACGTTCGCGCGTCGGGCCGTTCCTCCTCAGGATCCGCCCGTTCCGCCATCCTGTCCAGGAACGTCCGCTCCCGTTCCGAGAGGTCGCCGGGGCCGTCCCGGCGGACGCGCTCCATCAGCTCCCGCCAGTAGTCCCGGTTCACCTCGTGGAGCGCTCCGGGGTCCACGGCCTCCCACCGCTCCACCGCGTCTCCCGCCGACGCCCGCCTCTTGATGGCGCCGGCGACCTTGTCGGTGATCCCCCCGCCGTCCCCGCCCGCGCCCCTCCGCCGATCTGCGACGGCCAGGTACGCCCATCCTCCCGCGAACCCGCCGAGGTGGGCGAAATGGGCCACCCCCGACTGGGCGCCGGAGAACCCGGCCCAGAGGGAGAAGCCGGCGGCGAGGGCCACCAGCCACCGGGCCTCCATGGGAACGATCCCGTAGATCAGGAGCTTCTCGCGGGGCCAGTACCGGGCGAAGCCCAAGAGGAGACCGAAGATGGCCCCCGAGGCCCCCACGATCCGGGCCTGGGGGGTGAAGACCAGGGAGACCAGGGCCGCCGCCAGCCCCGAGACGACGTACAGCCCCAGGAACCGCCGGACGCCGAGCCAGACCTCCAGACGCGGTCCGAAGAAGAAGAGGATGAGCATGTTGAAGAACAGGTGCATGAAGCCGCCGTGGAGGAACATGTACGTCACGGCGGTCCACGGCCGCCCCAGGAGCTCCGCGGGGACGAGCCAGAGCGCAGGGGTGAGTTGCGGGACCGCGACCTGAAGGACGAAGACCACCACGTTGGCGGCCAGCAGCCGGGTCACCCAGGGAGTGAGCATGATGGTACCTCGATGGTAGGTCGTCTCGCGCCGCCGAGTGGTGCGCTGCAAGCCGCGTGAAAGCGTGGGGCGGCACCTCCTCGGCGGCACGGTCCATGAACGCGATGGACCGGACGCCGGGAGGCACCGCGTCGCGCGGAGCCCGGAAGGCTCCAGCCGGAGGCAGGAGTCGGGAGAGCCACGCCCTACGACCGCTCCAGGAGGAACCTATCATGACCGTCACACCCTCGACCATGGCCCCGCTGGGAATGGAGGCTCCGGAGTTCGACCTCCCCGATCCCGAGGGCGAACGGTATTCACTCGACGACTTCGCCGACGCCCCGGCCCTCCTGGTGGTCTTCATGTGCAACCACTGCCCCTACGTGAAGCACATCCAGGACGAGCTCGCCGCTTTCGCCTCGGAGTACCTGGAGCGGGGGCTCGCGGTGGTCGGCATCAACTCGAACGACTGGGACCGGTACCCCGAGGACCGGCCCGAGGCCATGGCCCGGGAGGAGCGGAGGGTGGGCTATCCCTTTCCCTACCTGGTCGACGAGACCCAGGAGGTCGCACGGGCCTACGGGGCCGCCTGCACCCCCGACTTCTTCCTCTTCGACGGGGACCGTCGGCTGGTCTACCGCGGCCAGTTCGACGGGAGCCGACCCGGCAACGACGTGCCGGTGACGGGCGAGGACCTGCGCGGGGCCACCGACCGGGTCCTGGCCGGGGAGCCGGTACCCGAGGACCAGGCCCCGTCGGTGGGATGCAACATCAAGTGGAAGCCGGAGAACGCCCTGAGCTATTCCGACTGAGCTCCGGCGGTGTCCCGCCGGGCCGGTCCGAGCTCGGGTCCCTCCGGGATCCCGGCGTCATCGGGCCACCGGCAGTCGGAGAGGATCCGGACGCACGCCACGAGCCCGGGCTCGCCGTCCCGGCGGAGCAGCCGGACCCGGGCCACGGTGTCGGACCGGGCCGGACCGACGAAGGACGCCTCCCACGGTTCGGCCGTCGGGGCCTCGAGGAACCGCCGGCAGGCCTGCCGGGCCGACGGAGCCCCGGACCCGGCTCCCTCGCCCAGCTCCAGGCTCGCCTCGCCCAGGTCCGACCCCACCAGGAGACGGACCGTCCGGAACTGGGCGACACAGGAGAGATCCGGCGGCTCCGAGAGGTACTTCCCACCCACGAGCCCACCGTCGGCGGAATCGAAGTAGAAGACCGCCCGGGTCGGCATGCCGAGGAACCGGAGGGTGGCCCCGTAGGCGTGGACTCCCCCGCCGGGCCGGTCGGCCGAATCCGCCGCCGCGAGCAGCGGGATCGTCTCCGGGGAGGTGCCCCAGGGATAGCCGTGGAATCCTTCCCCGGGTCCACCCCCGGTGGGCTGGGCCACGGCCGGGACGTTCCCTCCGGCCAGGAGGCCCAGCGCCAGGAGCGTCGCCGCGAGGCGGGCGACTGAGCCCGTGCCCGACGCCCTCGCCGGGATCGGCGGCCTGCTCACGGGCTCTGATCTCGCTGCCTCCCACGGCCTGTCCATCTGGCTGTTCCTCCGGGTCCTCGGGGTGGTCTATCTGCTGGCCTTCCTGTCCCTCTGGAGCCAGGTGGAGGGGCTCCTGGGGCGCCGGGGCGTCCTCCCCGTCCGAGCGTTCCTCCGCCGGGCGGCCGGCCCGGAGGGCGGACCGCGCCCCCTGCAGGTACCCTCCCTGTTCTGGCTCCGCTCCTCCGACGGGGCCCTCCACGGCGCCTGCGCCGCGGGCGTGGCGGCGAGCCTGTGCCTCGTCGCCGGCGTCGGGACGCCCGTCGCCCTGCTCGCCCTGTGGGTCCTCTACCTGTCCTTCGCCGCCACGGGGCAGGTCTTCCTCTCCTACCAGTGGGACGTGCTCCTCCTGGAGGCCGGGTTCCTCGCCCTGCTCGTCTGTCCCTGGGGCCTGCAGGCCGGAGGGGCGACGCCTCCGCCTCCCGACCTCGGCCTGCTCCTCCTCTGGTGGCTGCTGTTCCGGCTGATCTTCCAATCCGGCGTCGGCAAGCTGAGCAGCGGGGACGCCGCGTGGCGCGACCTGAGCGCCATCCGGTATCACTGGTTCACCCAGCCCCTGCCCACCCCGGCGGCCTGGTACGCGTCGAAGCTCCCGGACGGTTGGCAGCGGGCCGCCACCGCGGCGACCCACGTGATCGAGATCGGCGTGCCCTTCCTGATCTTCGGACCCGCCGAGGTACGCTGGGTCGCCGCCGCGCTTCTCGTCGGCTTCCAGCTCCTCATCGCCCTCACGGGAAACTACAACTTCTTCAACCTCCTCACCGCGGGGCTCTGCCTCCTGCTGGTGAGCGATGCGACCTGGGGGTCGCTCCTCCCTCCGGAGATCCCGGGGGCGCTGACGGCGGCGGGGGCGCCGCCGCTGGCGGGTGGGAGTGGAACCGCCGGGACCGGCGCCCTCCGGCTGGGGCTCACGGCCGCGGCGGCGGCGTGGTGGCTCCTGGTGAGCGTGCCCCAGGTCCTGCGCAGCATCCGGCCCGGCACCCGTCTCCCCGGATGGCTCGCCTCCCCGGTCGGCCTCGCCGCTCCCTTCCGTACCATCAACAGCTACGGCCTCTTCCGCGTCATGACGAAGGAGCGGCCCGAGATCGTCCTGGAGGGGAGCCGGGACGGGGAGAGCTGGGAGGCCTACGAGTTCCGGTGGAAGCCCGGCGATCCGTCCCGGCGGCCCCCGGTGGTGCAGCCGCACCAGCCCCGGCTGGACTGGCAGATGTGGTTCGCCGCCCTGGGGAGCTATCGCACGACCCCCTGGTTCCAGCGGCTCCAGGCCAGGCTCCTGGAGGGATCGGAGCCGGTGATGGCCCTCTTCGAGCGGGCTCCCTTCACGGCAGAGGAGCCGCCCCGCTACCTCCGCGCCCGGCTCTTCAGATACCGCTTCACGAGCCGCGAGGAGAGGCGGCGGACGGGCCGCTGGTGGAAACGCCGGGAGATCGGGCGCTACGGTCCGACGGTGGAAGCCGGGAGGAAGCAGGAAGCTGGGTGAGAAGGACCCGCCCGGTCGTCAGGCCGCTTCCTGCCCCCTGCGATCCGAGCTGTCCCGATCCTCGAGCATCCCGGAGATGATCTCCGCGAACTTGTTCCTGGCCCGGTTGAGGCGGGACTTCACGGTCCCGAGTTTGACCCCGGTGATCTCGGAGATCTCCTCGTACGACTTGCCCTGCATCTCACGGAGCTCGAAGACCTCCCGGTGGTGCTCCGGGAGCTCCTTCACCGCCTCCTCGACGGTCTCCTGGAGGTTCCGCTTGTGGGCCATGTCGTCGGGAGAGTAGGAGGTGTCCTCCCACTGGAGCGGGCGATCGTCCTCCTCCCGGTTCTTGGTGATGGTCTGGAAGAGGATCAGGGGGTTCCGGGACCGGTTGCGCAGCTCGTTCTTGGCCAGGTTTCCGGCGATGGTGTAGATCCACGTCGAGAACTTCCGGCTCGTGTCGAACCGGTGCAGGTGACGATGCACCCGGAGGAAGGTCTCCTGGACGAGGTCCTCGGCCCGATCGCGGTCGCCCACCGTCCGGTTGATGAACCGGATCAGACGCTCCCTATAGCGGTCCATGATCAACTGGAACGCACGGGGATGACCCTCGAGGTGTCGGATCACCAGCTCCTCGTCGGTGAGCTCCGACAACTCCTCGCGGCTCGCCCGCCGGGTGTCTCCTGGCGCTGCCGTGGTAACCATCGGTTGTATTCTCTACCTGGCCTGAATGTATCGTGAGGAATCGCCCTCCGAACGCGCGGAGGGCGTCGACACTCCTACCTCGTTGCAAGGTTCCTGCCCGTCGCATTCTGTCAACGTGACGGGGCCGCCCGATGTTCCCCGAAAAAGAGACGCCCCGCCGCGACCGGCGGGGCGTCATCGTTCGTTCCGAGCTACCACGTACAGCATATTGAATAAAGAGAGAGGCCGGCGGCGACCTACTCTTCCACGGCGTCTCCGCCGCAGTACCATCGGCGCTGAGGGGCTTAACTTCTGGGTTCGGGATGGGTCCAGGTGTGGCCCCCTCGCTCGTGCCACCGGCATCTCGTGAATGGGAAAGAGGCGTGAGCGAAAGGAACACGACGGCGGCCGGAGGCGGAGGTCGTCCGTAGGAATGCGGGATCGAACCGCACGGCCGATTAGTACGGCTCGGCTCAGGCGGTTGCCCGCCGTACACCTGCC